>QFNI01000016.1 GCA_003240775.1 Mesorhizobium amorphae
TCCAGCCAGACCCGCTCGGCGACCCGGTGATCGCTCAACATGAAGTTGGGGTTCGGCACGAAGCCCTTCACATTGCTGGTGCAGGCATCGATCCAATTCGCGAAGGCCGGAATGACGGTCGGGCAATGTTCGTGAAGGACGACCTGGAGCTCCTTGTAGATATTTCTTCTTGCTGCGGGATCGGGGAGCGAGCGCGCTTCGACGAGCTTTCGATCGAAAGCCTCGTTCTTCCAGTGGGTCTCGTTCCAGGGAGCGGTCGAGGCGTAAACCGAACTCAGCATCATGTTCGCGCTCGGCCGGCCGGCCCAGAAGGACGCGGCCCACGGCCGCTTCATCCAGATTTCGCTCCAGTATCCGTCGTCGGGCTCCCTGGCGATGTTGATGGTGATCCCGGCTTTGCCGGCAGACTGCGCGTAAAGCTCGGCGACGTTGACGGCCTGCTCGAAGGCTGCATTGGCGGCATGCAAGGTGACGGAAAGGTCGGAAAGCCCGGCCTTCTTCAGATGGAACGCCGCCTTGTCGGGATCATAGGAGCGCTGAGGCAGATCCGGGTTGAAGTCCGGGTCGGTGGAAGCGATCGGATGATCGTTTCCGACGCGGCCGAAGCCGGCCATCAGCAAGTCGACGATCTGCTGGCGGTCGATGGCATGCTTGAGAGCCAGAACTGCGTCCGCGTTGTCGAAGGGGGCGATGCGGGCATCCATCGGCAGACTGAAATGCTGTTTGCCTTCGGTGACCACGAGGGCAATGTTCGGCAACCGCTGCAGCAGCGGAGCGAGCTTGTAGTCGATGCCGTTTACGATGTGCATGGTGCCGGCCTGGAGCGCCGAGACGCGCGCGGTCATGTCGTTCAGAACCAGGGTCTCGACAGTGTCGACATGCGCCCGGTCGGCCCGCCAGTAATTCGGGTTGCGCTGGGTGATGGCGCGCACCGCCGGCTGAAACACGTCGAGCTTGAATGGCCCGGTGCCGATGGCCTTGCCCCAGTCCTCGAACCCTGCCGGCACCATCGCGAGATGGAGATCGGAAAGAATGTACTCGATGTCGGGGTTGGGCGCCTTGAGGATCAGCTCCACCTGGGAAGGCGTCGTGGCGCGCACTTCCGCGACATCGGCCATGATGGCCTTCGCCTTGGAGGTGGTCTTCTCACCCATGTGCAGGCCGAGAGAGTATCGCACATCCTCCGAATCGAAGGTCTTGCCGTTGTGGAACTGGACCCCTTTGCGGAGATTGAGGACCCACCGCTTGTTGCCGTCCAGGCTTTCCCAGCTTTCGGCCAGCTCGGGGCCCGGCGTGCCGTCGTCGCGGATTTCCACCAGGGTGTTGTAGATCTGCCGGGATATGTTGACGGGAAAGGTGCCGACGATCTGCGTCGGCTCGAGCGTGTCGGTCGCGCTTCCCCCGTTGAGCCCGATCTTGAGGATGCCGCCCTTCTTGGGCTCGGTCTGTGCCCAGGCGCTTTCGGGCCTCAAGGCTGCAGCAACCGCCAGGGCGCCCGCTCCCTGCAGGAGACTACGCCGGTTCACCCCTTTGATCGAAGTCATCATCTGTTTCTCCTTCAGGTGCGTCGAGTTCAGTACGCGCCCCAAATGTTCGATTGAATGTGCGGCTGAGGGGGCAGCCCCTCAAGCAAAAGTCTTTCCAAGAGGCTGCGAGTTTCAGCACAGGACTTCTCGTGGAAGAGGTTCCAATGCTCGCCGGGATCTGCATTCAGGTCGAACAACTCTCCCCAGGAATGCTGATTGGGATAAAGCGTCAGGCGCCAGTCACGCGTGATGATGGAGTGGTTGTACAGATCGGCATCCGCACGCGGATGGTACTCCGCAAACAAGCATTCTCGTGCCCGATGACTGGTCAGATCGAAGCCGTCGCGCGTCTCGAAAGACGGAGCATCCAGGAGTGCGGCGAGTGTCGACGGCAGATCGACGTGAGACGTCAGTCGATCGGGGGACAGAGTTTCCCTGACGCCCGGTCCGCTGATGCACATCGGCACGTGAAGCAGCTGGCGGTAGGGCGGCGGGCCCTTGCGAAGGAGCCCATGGTCCCCGAGAAACTCACCGTGGTCGGTGGTGAACACGACCAGCGTCTCGTCTGCAGCGCCGCATCGTTTAAGCGCGCACAGAATGCGACCGACGGCATCGTCGATCATCTTGATCATCCCGTAGGTGTGGGCGATCGCGCGAGACAAAGTTTGCGGGGATATGGTTTCGGTGCGCAGCATGAAACCTTGCTCGCGAACCTTCTCCCCGGCCCCGATATAGGCTTCCTTCTTCGGATCGTCGCCGAACTGCAGATAGGCCGGCATGCGGTCGAGCTCGCCCTCGCGGATCGTGGGAGGCGGCATGTCCTCGGGCCGGAAGAGGTCGGCATACTCGCCGGGCGGCGCGAAGGGATGATGGGGGTCCGGGAAGCTCACGAACAGCGCGAACGGATCATCGCTCTTCCCGCTCGCCTCGATGAAGTCGATGCCGCGGTCGGCTATCCAGTTCGTGTAGTGAAGCTCGGCTGGGACAGCGCTGCGCCAGACCTCCGTGAGGTCCGAAGCCTGGCTGCCGGGAATGGCATCGGGCTGGTACAGTGCCGGCACGTCCGGATGATTGCGGCGAAGCCAGTTCGCGTAATGGCCAGCCTTGGTGGATTCGTTCGCTTCGCCGAGAACGAGGTCCACATGTCCGAAGCCATAATAGGGCCCATGCCAATCCTCAGCGCGCGGCTTGTCCCAGAAGACGAGTGATTCCGGCATCGCCGCCTCGGCAGGCGCAAGCAGCGGCTGGAAGTGCAATTTGCCGGCAGCGCCCGTGCGGTACCCCGCCTTGGTGAGATGCTGCCACAGTGTCGGCACGGCTTCATCGAGGGCAGCACCATTGCGCCAAAGTCCGTGGTGACGGGGCAGAAGGCCCGTCGCCATGGTCGCCCGGCTCGGGGAGCAGATCTGGTTTGGTGTGTGATGGCGCTTCAGCGAGACGCCGGCTCGACCGATGCGGTCGATGTTGACCGTCTCGACCACTGGGTTGCCGTTTATCGACAACCCATCGAACCGCATTTGGTCCGCGCAAATGAAGACAAGGTTCTTGGGCACCGGGCACCCCGCAGGCTGGAAACCAGCTAAACGCAGAAGCTCGATACGATCAAAGACGATTTGGTGGCCTGTTTATGCGCAAATGCTATACCTTCGATGGGCGAGCACGAGCGGGCGCTGCCGGGGTGAAGGTGAAGAGGAATGCGGTTTTCGGGACTGAGCATCCGCCAGTTGGAGGCTTTCGATGCGTTCATGCAGTCGGGCACGGTGTCGGGTGCCGCGACATCCCTCAGCATCTCTCAACCCAGCGTCAGCCGGCTGCTTCAAGATCTTGAGGCGGATTGCGGCTTGGCGCTGTTCGAGCGCCGAGGCGGTCGCTTGTTTCCGACCCACCAGGCAACGCTCTTCGCCCAGGAAGTGGCACGCACATTCCAAAGCGCCAGGGACCTCATGACGTTCGCGCGCGAGATCAAAGAACTGCGTCGCGGCACCGCGAGAATCGGCACGCTGGCCGCCTTGTCCTTCGATCTCGTTCCGACCAGCCTCGGCCAGATCGGCACTGACGCCGCTTCACCGTCCGTGGTCGTGACGGTCAACGGTTCCAAGACCATCGCAGCGATGGTCGCCGGTCAGCGATTGGACGTCGGCTTGGTCGACGAGGGGATCGCGCGACCCGGAACCCACCTCGCCGCGATCCATGAATTCAACTGCGTCTGCGTGATGGACGCGTCGCATCCCTTGGCACAGAGCCAGATCGTGACCTTGACGGACCTCGCGGCCCACCCTTTCGTCACACTCGACCCCGACTATCTCGCGAGAACTCCCGACGGGGCCAAACTGAATGCGGCGGTGAAGGGAAAGGTCATCGCCGAAGCGTTCCAGTCCTTTGTCGCATGTTCATTCGTACGGGGAAACGCGGCCCTGTCGGTCGTCGATCCCTTCACCGCACGTTTCTACGCCTCTCATCAGCTCGTCTTCAAACCGATCGACCTCCGCATCCCACTCCGCGTGGCCCTCATCCAGAACGGTGTTTCCCGAACGAACCTTCTCGCAAACCGATGCGTGGAGACGCTCGATCGCAGTCTCGCTGACGCGCGCTGATCGATGCTCCGCCGATCCACGGGCATCTACTATCGCTGGACAACCACCGACTGGAGATGCGCTGTCGCCGGCCAGGGATGGGATTGATGTCACAAGCTCTGATCTGCAGGTTGGAACCCGACTGATCCAGTCCATTGAGCGCGTCGTCGCGATCCGTGAGATCATCGCGAGCGAAGGTGCATACAGGCTCGATTGAAAAAATCGTGGAGCTAGAGGCACACCCGCTTCACCACAGTTCTCTGGAATGGACGCGACGTCCGTGACCTCACAGACTTCCACAAACCCAGCGCGTGCAGCTTGCACGCCAACTGAATCGCGGACAAGTGTCATCAGCTACCATGTAGGAAGCGCCTCGATACCAAAGTAAACCATTGGTTTTGTGGCGCGCCCGAAAGGATTCGAACCTCTGACCCCCAGATTCGTAGTCTGGTGCTCTATCCAGCTGAGCTACGGGCGCGCAGTGGGCGGTGGGGTGGCTTCCGGGGAAGCCGTTCACGGCCTGTCGGGCGGGCTGGCCGCGTCGACAGCGGCTACCTAGCGAGGGCTGAAGGGAATTGCAAGCCGGCGATGAGGGGAAAGCGCGAAAAGGCGGATGGGAATCTCGGGGCTGGCCGTCAGAGGGGCGCGTCGGGGAGGGAAACGGCGAAAACGGTGCGGCCGGGCACGCTTTCGACGAGCGCGAGCGTGCCGCCATGGGCTCGGGCGAGTTCTTCGGCGATGGCAAGCCCCAGCCCCGTGCCGCCCTGGCGGGCGGAGCCGCGGAAAGGAGAGAACAGGTTCTCGCGCGCCGCAGGCGGCAGGCCGGGGCCGGAATCGGAGACCAAGATGCGCGCACCTGCGCGAACCCGCTCGGCCTGCACCGAAAGCACCCCCTCCCCCTCCCCGCCCGCCATGGCCTGCACGGCATTGCGGCAGAGATTGGTGAGGATGCGGAAAAGCTGCTCGGGGTCGGCACGCAGGTGAAAACCCGGCGACACCTCGTTGCGGAAGCGCGTGGTCCCGGCCGCGGGGTCTAGCGCGAGGGTGCTGAACACCTCATCCACCAGCGGTGCGAGCGCGAGAGGCCGGCGCGCGGGCGGAGCTTCCTCCGTGCGGCCATAGGCGAGCACGCCCTCGGTGTAGCCCACGGCGCGGTCGAGCGCGCGCAGGAGCTTGGGCGCGAAAGCCTGCACGGTCGGGTCGTCCACGCTCTGGAGGCGGTCGGAGATGAGCTGCGCGGAAGCCAGGATGTTGCGCATGTCGTGATTGATCTTGGAAACGGCCAAGCCCAGCTCCGCCAGATGGCGGCGCTCGCCGAGCAGGCGGCGGACGCGCTCCTGCATGGCGCCGAGCTCGCGCATCGCGACCCCTATCTCGTCGGAACGCGGCACCGGCGAGACCACTCGGGCGGGGTCGTCGGGATGCTCGGCGAAGTCGAGCATGGAGCGCGTCATGGTGCGGATCGGGCGGATCATCACGCGGTCGATCGCGAGATAGACCAGGAAAGCCGTGACCACAGAGATCACGGCCGAAAGCAGCGCGAGGTTGCGCGAGAAGACGAGCATCGCCTCGCGCAGGCCGCTGTCGGGCAGCACCAGCTCGAACTGCTCGGGGCTGTCGCCCACGGGACCGAACACGCGCAGCATCCGGTCGCCGCCGTCGACCAGCGTGTCCAGCGCATCCGCCATCGCCTGGAACGGGCTCATATTCGCGAGGTCGATGTGCTCGTCCACGGAAGGCGGCACTTCGGTCGCCACAAGCAGGCGCGAGGATTCGGCGTCGCGTACGGCGATGGCCTTGGCGCCGATCACGCTGAGCACGTCGTCCTGTGCCTGGCGTGGCAGGGCGGCGGGATCGCCTTCCACCAGCACGAGGCCCACGGCAGCAGCCGTGCCGAGACGCTCCTGGAGCCAGTTCATGCGATAGCTGGCGATCGAGGGAAAGAAGATCAGCATCCCCGCCAGAAGCGCGAAGATGATGGTGAGCAGCAGGAGCTTGAGCGAGAGCCCATGCGAGAGCGGCACGGCCGGCGACGGCGGGGCGGGGGCTGCGGCGCGCGCGGAAGGGCCGGCGCCGATGCGGGCGCCCCTTGCCTCTTCCGTAGCGGACGCCTCGCTCATGCCTGCCTGTCCGAACCCGGGCGAGTGCCGCCGAACCTTTCGCGGGCGCTTCGAGCCCGCGCAGCCGGAGGTTGCCTGCCTCAGGGGCAAGATAGGCGGCGCGCCCGCCGTGTCCAACGCCCTTCACGCGTGATGAGGCCGCAGCAAGGCAGGCGAGCGAACAGACCCCGGCAAATTGACTTGGAGGCCCCGCCTCCCTATAAGCGCGCCCGCTGGGGCACCCGCCCGACGGGCGCTGTTTTCGCGCCTGCCGGGCATCGCCTCCGGCATAAACCCAAAGCGCTCCTGCCTTTCGCTCGCGAGAAGCAGAACCAAGAAGGGCCGCAACACCGCGGCATTAAACAAATGAAGCGTACCTACCAACCCTCCAAGCTTGTCCGCAAGCGCCGCCACGGCTTCCGCGCCCGCATGGCCACCAAGGGCGGCCGCGACGTGGTCGCAGCCCGCCGCAACCGGGGCCGCAAGCGTCTCTCCGCATAAGGAGCGATCGAGGCCCAGCACCCGGTGGTCGCCGGACACCCTCCCCGCCTGCGCAAGCGGGCGGAGTTTCTGGCCGTTCGCGCGGGCGACAAGCGGCGCGGTCCCTTGTTCCTGCTCGAAGCGCTCGACCGCCAGGCACCGGGCGAAAGCCCGCGCGTGGGCTTCACCGTCTCCAAGAAAGTGGGCAATGCCGCCGTGCGCAATCGCGTGCGACGGCGCCTGCGCGAAGCGGTGCGCGTTTCTGCCGCTGAGGAGATGGCGCCCGGCCACGACTATGTGGTGGTGGGCCGCCGCGAAATCCTCGGTGCTGGCTTCACCGAACTCGCCGCCGAGCTCAAGCGCCGCATTCGCCGCAAGCGCTAGACTTGCTCGGGATGACGCGCGCAGCGGTTTTGCGCGCCCGACTGCGGCAAACGCAATGCTCCAGGGAAAGCCCGGCCTCGCCGGACATTCCCTGGAACCGTTCCCATTTTCGTCCCAAAGCTGCCTGAAAGCGCCGTGATGGAAAACAACCGCAACTTCTTCATCACGATCGCGCTGTCGGTGCTGATCCTGACGCTGTGGCAGGTGTTCTACATGAACCCCCGCATCGAGACCGAGCGCGAGCAGGCCCGCATCGAGGCCGAGCGCAGCCAGGCTCAGACGCAGACCCAGCCGTCATCCGGCCCCGGCGTGGGCGGGGTCGCCCCCACGACGCCTGGCGGCGGCAACCCGGCCGTGCCCGGCACGGATGGCGCGACGCCCCAGACGCGCGAGCAGGCGCTGGCCGCGACCCCCCGCGTCGCCATCGACACGCCGAGCCTGACGGGCTCGATCAATCTGCGCGGCGGCCGCTTGGACGACCTGCGCCTCAAGCAGTATCACCTGACGGTGGACGACACCTCGCCCCTGATCGAGCTCCTGAACCCCGCCGGCCTGCCCAACGGTTACTATGCGGAAGTCGGCTATGTGGGCGCCGCCGGCGCCGAAGCAGGCGCCCTGCCCGGCCCCGACACCGAGTGGCAGGCCGAGGGCGCCAACGCCCAGCTCACCCCCGCCACGCCTGTGACGCTCCTCTACGACAATGGCCAGGGCCTGGTGTTCCGCCGCACGATCGCGGTGGACGCGAACTACATGTTCACGGTTTCCGACACCGTGTCCAACAACGGTGCGGCACCCGTCGCGCTTTCCAATTACGGCCGCGTCACGCGCTTCGACAAGCCGACTACGGCGTCGATCTATGTGCTGCACGAGGGCCTGATCGGGGTGACGGGCGAAGAAGGGCTCCAGGAGCACAAATACGCCGCGCTCGAGGAGGACAAGCAGTTCGTTCCCGGCAAGTCCAGCAATGGCTGGCTCGGCATCACCGACAAATATTGGGCGACCGCGGTCGTGCCCTCGGGCGCGCAGCCCTTCCAGCCGCGCTACGCTTATTTCGATGACGGCCGCCCGCGCTACCAGTCTGACTTCCTGTCGGATGCCGTCTCGGTCGCGCCCGGCCAGTCCACCACCGTGGAAACGCTGGTCTTCGCCGGCGCCAAGGAGGTGGCCAAGGTCCAGGACTACCAGGACAACCGCCAGATCCGTCAGTTCGATCTCCTGATCGACTGGGGCTGGTTCTACTTCATCACCAAGCCGATGTTCTGGCTGATCGACACGCTCTATCGTTTCTTCGGCAATTTCGGCCTGGCGATCCTCGCCACCACGGTCGTCGTGAAGGCCTTCTTCTACCCCCTCGCCAACAAGAGCTATGCGTCGATGGCGAAGATGAAGACCGTGCAGCCCAAGATGATGGAGCTGCGCGAGAAATACGCCGACGACAAGATGAAGCAGCAGCAGGCGATGATGGAGCTCTACAAGACGGAGAAGATCAATCCGCTGGCGGGCTGCTGGCCGGTGTTGATCCAGATTCCCGTCTTCTTCGCGCTCTACAAGGTGCTCTACGTCACGATCGAGATGCGGCACGCGCCCTTCTTCGGCTGGATTCAGGATCTGGCGGCGCCCGATCCGACCTCGATCTTCAACCTGTTCGGCCTGCTGCCCTTCGAGGTGCCGCACATGCTGATGATCGGCGTCTGGCCGCTGGTGATGGGCGTGACGATGTTCCTGCAGATGCAGATGAACCCGACCCCGCCCGATCCGACCCAGGCCGCGATCTTCCGCTGGATGCCGGTGATCTTCACCTTCATGATGGCGGGCTTCCCCGCGGGCCTCGTGATCTACTGGGCCTGGAACAACCTGCTCTCCATCATCCAGCAGGGCATCATCATGAAGCGCCAGGGCGCCAAGATCGAGCTTTGGGACAACCTGGCGGGCATGTTCCGGCGAAAGCCCAAGCCTGCGGAATGAATTCGAGAAGGCGGAGCCGAAAGCTCCGCCTTTTTTCTTTCGCGGCCGATTTCTTTGGCCAGGGGTGAAACTCTTCCGCCCCCTCTCCCCGTAGCTCTCCTTGTCGGGTGCAAGAGATGCCCGCTCAAGGAGATCAAGCCCATGTCCAAGTCGCTTCGCGCTTTCGTGGCAGCCGCCGCCCTCGCAACGGCAGCCATCGCTTCCCCCGTCTTCGCACCGCTCTCCGCCACTGCGGCTCTCGCCCAGGACAATCCGATGGTCGGCGGCGCGCCGATGTATGCCGACAAGAACATCGTCGAGAACGCCGTCAACTCCAAGGATCACACGACGCTCGTCGCCGCCGTGCAGGCCGCGGGCCTTGCCGAGACGCTTTCGGGCCCCGGCCCCTTCACCGTCTTCGCGCCCACCAATGCAGCCTTCGAGGCGCTGCCGGCCGGCACGGTCGACACGCTTCTCAAGCCCGAGAACAAGGACCAGCTCACCAAGGTGCTGACCGCCCACGTGGTGCCCGGCAAGGTGAGCGCGGCCGATCTCGCTGCCGGCATCAAGGCCGGCAACGGCAAGTTCAACATGACCACCGTGAGCGGCGACGCGCTCACCGCCGAGATGAAGGGCGACAAGGTCGTGATCATGGACGAGAGCGGCGGCTCCGCCGAAGTGACCATCGCCGACGTCAACCAGTCTAACGGCGTGATCCACGTGGTCGACAAGGTGCTTCTGCCGAAGTGACCGGCTGAAGCGGTTCCCGCGCCGGGCTGTCCCTTCTCCGCGGCGCGGGTTCCTGCCGGTCAACGGCAAGAGCCAGGGTTCCCGCCTGGCAAGCAGCGCGGGAACCCACCACTTTTTCCCCCGCCACTTTCTCCAATGACGCCCTGCCCCTCGGCGGGGCGTTGCTGTATGGGGCAGGCCATGACCGGCCCCGATCCTCTCGACCCCGCCCCCATGCCGGGCCAGCCCCGCGTGGGCTTCCTGAAGCCGCTGCTCGTCGGCCACGCCAATATCGAGGTGGGCGACTACACCTATTACGACGACCCCGAAGGCCCCGGGGGCTTCGCCGAGCGCTGCGTGCTCTACCATTACCCCTTCGTCGGCGACCGGCTGGTGATCGGCCGTTTCTGCGCCATCGCCAAGGGCGCGCGCTTCATCATGAACGGCGGCGCGCATGCGCAAAGCGGCTTTTCGACCTTTCCCTTCAACATCTTCGGCAACGGTTGGGAAAAGGGCTTCGACCCCGCGACCTGGGCCGCCGAGAACCGCGGCGACACGGTTGTGGGCCATGATGTCTGGATCGGCTTGGACGCCACGATCATGCCGGGTGTCACGATCGGCCACGGCGCGATCATAGGCGCCTGCGCGGTGGTGACGGGAGATGTCGCGCCCTATGCAGTCATGGCGGGCAACCCCGCGCGCGCGGTGCGGTCGCGCTTCTCCCCCGAAACGGTGGAGCGGCTGCTCGCGCTCGCTTGGTGGGACTGGCCGGCCGACAAGCTGTCCCGCAACCTCGACGCCGTGCGCGGCGCGGACCTGGACACCCTGGAGGCAGCCCGATGAACGACCAGACCGCCGTGTTCACCCGCCCCTGGATCTTCCTGCGCGGTGTGCCCTCCATGAAGTTCCTGCCGCCCGAGGGCCCGCCAGAGATCGCCTTTGCCGGCCGCTCCAACGTGGGCAAGTCCTCGCTCATCAATGCCCTCGTCAGCCATCGGGGCCTGGCGCGGACTTCCAACACGCCCGGCCGCACGCAGGAGCTGAACTATTTCGTGCCGGACGGCTATTCGGGCGAAGGCGAGGACCTGCCTCCCTTCGCGCTGGTGGACATGCCGGGCTACGGCTATGCCCAGGCCCCCAAGGACCAGGTGGACGCCTGGACCGCCCTGATCTTCGACTATCTGCGCGGCCGCACCACGCTTAAGCGGGTTTATCTGCTGGTCGATTCCCGCCACGGCGTGAAGAAGAACGACGAAGAGGCGATGGCGCTCTTGGACAAGGCGGCTGTGTCCTACCAGGTGGTGCTGACCAAGGCCGACAAGCTGAAGAGCGGCGAGATCGAGAAGCTGCGTGAGGCGACGCTCCTCAAGCTCAAGCGGCGGCCGGCAGCGTTCCCGGAGGTGCTCGCCACGTCTTCCGAAAAGGGCGCGGGGCTTGAGGAGCTCCAGGCAGCGATTCTTCGCGCGATCGCGGTGTGAGAGGTGCGTGCTTCGAGGCCCGCTTTCGCGGGCACCTCAGCATGAGGACCGTTGGGCGCTGACGCTCACCGTTTTGGGTTTGCGCCTTCTTCCCTCATGCTGAGGTGCCCGCGAAAGCGGGCCTCGAAGCACGCACGACCTTGCCGCCCTACGCCGCCACCGGCTTGAAGTTCAGCGCGACCCCATTGATGCAGTGGCGCTTGCCAGTGGGCTGGGGGCCGTCGTCGAAGATGTGACCGAGATGCCCGCCGCATCGCGCGCAATGCACCTCGGTGCGCACCATGAACAGCGAGTTGTCCTCCTTGGTGCCCACGGCATTCGGTTCGGCCTGCCAGAACGAGGGCCAGCCCGTGCCCGAATCGAACTTGGTCTCCGAGGAATAAAGGCCGTTGTCGCAGCCTGCACAGTGGAAGAGCCCGCGGCGCTTCTCGTGGTTCAGCGGGCTCGTTCCAGCATATTCGGTCGCTTCCTCGCGCAGCACGGAATATTGCTGCTCCGAAAGCTGGGCGCGCCATTCGGCCTCGGTTTTGGAAACGGGAAACGTCTCCCCTTCCGCGCGCGCGGTTCCGCTTCCGCGGAAGAACGCGCCCAGACCGCCGAAAAGCGCGGCGGTGGCTAAGCCTGCGGTCAGAAACATGCGGCGATCCATCGTGTCGCTCCTTGCGCTGCCGTGCCAGATACCGCCGCAACGGGGTCCGAGAGAAATCAACTCGCCTTGAGCGTCAGATGTCGCGCAGGCTGCCTGCCGCCACAACCGGGCCGGTGGGCTGGCCGGTGGGCGAGCCGCCGGTCGGCTCCAGGCTGATGGCGAGCACCGCCCCCGCTTCCAGCTTCTCGCGCGCTTCCGGCGAGAGCGTGATGCGGATCGTGGCGCCGCCAGGCAGCACGCCCATCGAGACGGGTGCCTGCTCGCCTTCGATCATCCAGAGCTCGAAATCGCGCGCCTGCGCCCGCTCGCCTGACACATGCGACAAGGATACCTCGCGCGCGCCATCGTAGAGTGCGAGATAGCGCACGTCGCTGTCTTGCGCATCGAGCGAAGCGACCAGCCGCGCGGCATCGGGCGCGACCGGCTCGAGAAGCGCCCGCCCGGACAGAAGCACGAGTGCTGCGAGTGCGGCCGCCGAAAGCCCGCGCCAGAAGACGAGGCTTTGCCAGATCCCCGCGGTCTTGCCCGCGCGCGCCACATCCGCACCGCTCGCGAACAAGCGCCGGTCGAGCGCGGCTTTGACGGCGGGCGGCGGCGTCACTTCCTCGTAGGCTGCGCCGAGGGGGGCGAGCCGCGCCTCCCAGCCATCCACCAGCGCGGCAAATTCGCGGTCCTCGACCATGCGGCGCGCGAGAGCTTCGCGCTCGGCCAAGGGCAGCGCGCCCACCACATATTCGGCGGCGAGCGCGTCGTCGCCGTCCAGCCCTTCGTCGAAACCGTCCCGGGCGCTCATCGCTCCAGACATTCCTTCAGCTTCATCAGGCTGCGGCGCAGCCAGGTACGCATCGTGTTGAGCGGCACGCCGAAACGCGCTGCCAGCTCGTCATAGCTGTCCCCCCTCAGATAGGCGCCCCGCACGGCCTCCGCCCGCGCTTCGTCCAGTTCACCCAGGCACCGGTCGAGCCGCGCGCCCTCGCCGCTCGAAACGGCCACGGCTTCGGGGCTCGGCTGCTCGTCGGCCACGTCGAGTGCCGCGTCGAGGTCGACCGCCGGCGCCTTGCGCGTCCGCACCCGGTCGATCGCGTGGTTGCGTGCCACCGCCACCAGCCACGAGATCGGCGAAAGCTCGGAAACCGCGAAACGGTCCGCCTTGGTCCAGATCTTGACGTAGACCTCCTGCAGCGCTTCCTCCGCATCGGCCCTGTTGCCCAAGACACGCAGGCACACACCGAAAAGTTTCGCGGAAGTTCGCCGGTAAAGCATGTCGAACGCCGCGCGCTCGCGTAGCGCGGTGCGCACGATCAGCTTGGCGATGTCGGGCGAGCCTGGGGTCATCGAGGCGACACGCTACTGATCGGCGGCCCTTTTGCCTAGCTCAACCCCGCTAATCGGCCTGCGGCGTCTTCCACCTTTCACATGCCTTGCGCTATGAGCGCGCCGACCCCTCTCTTTTTGCCGGGAGCCATCATGTCCGACCAGTCCTCAGCGCTTGCCCAGGCGCAGCTGCTTTCGGCAGCGCTTCCCTTCATGCAGCGCTACGAGAACAAGACCGTGGTGGTGAAGTATGGCGGGCACGCCATGGGCAACCCCGAACTCGGCCAGGCCTTCGCGCGAGACATAGCGCTTCTCAAGCAGTCCGGCGTGAACCCGATCGTGGTGCATGGCGGCGGGCCGCAGATCCAGGCCATGCTTTCCAAACTCGGAATCGAATCGCGCTTCGAAGGCGGTCTTCGCGTCACCGACCAGCGCACGGTGGAGGTGGTGGAGATGGTTCTCGCCGGCTCCATCAACAAGGAGATCGTCGCCCTCATCAACGCCGAGGGCGAGTGGGCCATCGGCCTGTGTGGCAAGGACGGCAACATGGTCTTCGCCGAAAAGGCCAAGAAAACGGTGATCGACCCCGAATCGAACATCGAGCGCGTGCTCGACCTCGGTTTCGTGGGCGAGCCGGCGGAAGTCGACCGCACGCTGCTCGACCTTCTCGCGCGCTCCGAGATGATCCCCGTGATAGCGCCGGTGGCGCCGGGCCGCGACGGCCAGACCTACAACATCAACGCCGACACGTTCGCCGGCGCGATCGCGGGGGCGGTGGAAGCCAAGCGCCTCTTGTTTCTGACAGACGTTCCCGGCGTTCTCGACAAGAACAAGGAACTGATCAACGAGCTTTCGGTGGCGGAAGCGCGCGCGCTGATCGCCGACGGCACGATCTCGGGCGGCATGATCCCCAAGGTCGAGACCTGCATCGAGGCCATCGAGCGCGGCGTCGAAGGTGTCGTCATCCTGAACGGCAAGACGCCCCATGCGGTTCTGCTCGAACTCTTCACCGAGCACGGCGCGGGCACACTGCTCGTGCCCTAACGTCCGAGCAGCAGGATCACGATAGCCCCGGCGATCATTCCGCAGCCTGCCAGCTCGCGTTTCGAGACCGTTTCCCGGAACACGAGCACGGAGGCTGCGACCGTGAACAACATCTCCACTTGCGCGAGCGACTTCACGAGCGCTGCGTTCTGCAGCGTCATGGCCGTGAACCAACCGAACGAGGCGGTGGCGCCCACGAGCCCGACCGCAACCGAAGGCTTCCAGGCCCTGGCGATGCGGCCGAACTCGCCGGGGTTCCGCCACGCCATCCAGCCGAGCATCAGCACCGTCTGGAATGCGGTCGTCGCTACGAGCGTCACGGCGGCCTGCATCTCCGGCGTCGGGCCTGCGAGCGAAAGCGAGGCCGCGCGATAGGCGACGGCGGATGCGCCGAACAGCGTGCCCGACAAGAGCCCGATGCCCGCCGCGCGCGAGCGCAAGGCATCGCGCAGCCGCGTGCCGGGTACGAGCGTGATCACCACCACGCCCACCACGCTGACCGCGATGGCGATCGCCGCCCACCCGTTCAACCGGTCGCCCAGGAACACGAAACCGAAAAGGGCCGCCTGCATCGGCTCGGTGCGCGAATAGGCCGTGCCTGCCGCGAAATTGCGCAGCGAGAAGAGATGCACGAGAAGTGCGGTCGCCCCGATCTGCGTGAGCCCGCCGATCACGGCCCAGGCCAGGAACGCCGCATTTGGCACGGGCAGCGGCTGCCTGAAACCCCAATGCAGCACGCCCGCAAAGATCACCGCGAAAGGCAGGCCGAAGCCGAAGCGCACGAAAGTCGCGCCCGTCGTGCCCATCACCCCCTTGAGGTGCTTCTGGAGCGCCGAGCGCAGGTTCTGGAGAAACGCAGCCGCGATCGTGATGGGAATCCAGAGTTCCATGCGACCCGCCCCTTTCCACGCGGCGTCGGCACCTACCCTTGCCGCAATCGCCGTGTCAAAGCGGGCCCATGACCAAGCTTCCCCATCCCGACCATTTCCAGGACGTCGACGTCTGGGCCTTCGACCTCGACAACACGCTCTATCCGCCTGCCACCAACCTCTTCGCGCAGATCGATGTCCGGATGACGCAATATGTCTCCGAGCTTCTCACCCTGCCTCCCGCGGAAGCCCGCGTCCTGCAGAAGCAACTCTACCGCGAGCACGGCACCACGCTTGCCGGCTTGATGGCCAAGCATCATGTCGACCCTGACGATTTCCTGCGCCGGGTGCACGACATCGACTACGAGCCCGTGCTGGCCAACCCGGAACTCGGGAAAGCCATCGCGCGGCTGCCGGGCCGCAAGTTCATCTTCACCAATGGCGACCGGCCCCATGCCGAGCGCACAGCCACTAAGCTCGGCATCCTCCACCATTTCGAGGACATCTTCGACATCGTGGCGGCCGAGTTGAACCCGAAACCCGCGCCCTACGCTTACGCCCGCTTCCTGGAGCGCCACGGCATCAGCGGCCCGAACGCCGCCATGTTCGAGGATCTGGCGCAGAACCTCGTGGTGCCCAAGGAACTTGGCATGCGCACCGTGCTCGTCGTGCCGGCCAACCTGGAGAACACCTTCTCCGAAGTCTGGGAGCGCGACCGCGATTTCACCGACGAGGTGGACTTCGTGACCGACGATCTCACGGCCTTCCTGTCCCGCATCGTCCACGCAGCGTGAGCCGCTTCACCAGCCTCGAAGCGCGGATCGACCGCGCGGCGCATGTCGTTCTCGCGCGCCTGCCGCAAGGCGGGTTTGGCGGTGCGAGCGTCGAGTTCCTGGTGTTCGGCCTCAAGCAGGCCTGGGCCTGCCTGTTCGGCGGGCTGATCCTGGCGCTGCTCGTCGCCACCCGCCTCGTCTGGCAGGACGACTGGCCGCTCGCTCGCTACGACTTCCTGTTTCTCGCAAGCCTCGCCATCCAGGTGGGAATGCTCGCGGCCAAGCTCGAAACGCCGGGCGAGGCCAAGGCCATCCTGATCTTCCACGTGGTCGGCACCGCGATGGAACTGTTCAAGACGGCCACAGGCTCCTGGGTCTATCCCGAGGAGGCCTTCTTCCGCATCGCGGGCGTGCCCTTGTTCTCGGGCTTCATGTATGCGGCGGTGGGCTCATATCTCGCCCGCATCTCCCGCATCTTCGACATGCGCTACACGCGCTATCCCCCGCTCTGGACGACGGTGCTCCTGGCGGGCGCCATCTACGTCAATTTCTTCGCCCACCACTTCGTGTGGGACATCCGCATTGTGCTCTTCGCCGCCACCGCCGTGCTCTTCGGGCGCACGGTGGTGCATTACCGCGTTTTCCGCTTCCGCCACCGGATGCCGCTCATGCTCGGCTTCTTCCTGGTCTCGCTCTTCATCTGGCTGGCCGAGAACATCGCCACCTGGGCACGCGCCTGGAGCTATCCCTCCCAGGCCGAAGCTTGGACGCCCGTGAGCGCAGCCAAGCTCGGCGCGTGGTTCCTGCTGATGATCGTGTCCTTCGTGCTGGTGACCCTGGTGCACCGCCCAAAAGGGCTCGCGGAGGAAGAAGGAAAGACCCCTCCGCCCCAGCCCTGAGAAGCGTCAGCCGCGCCGGCGCGGCTGGGCCTTGCTCGCGGCTGCGGCTGCTCCGTGGCGCGCGGCCTGGGTTTCCTCGCTCTCGTCCATCTCCTGCGCGCCGCGGATCAGCCCATCGGCGTCCACGCCTTCTGGCAGGCGCCGGATCTTGGCCCCCACGGCCCCCGTCTTGCCGTCACCGTCGAGCATGTGACCGAGATCCTTCTCCTGCTGCTCCTCCATCATGGCGTTGTCGGGGTTGGTCATGCCGGACATCACAAATCACTCCTTTGATGACGAGGGAACGCCACGCATTCCCAGGCAGTTCCGAGAAAGCACATAGTGCGGCATGCTGCGCCGGCGCTCGAATGCGAACGGAAGAGTTCTCCATGGCACCCACCATCACAGCGTTTGAGGCCTCGCCCGATGGCGGCCAAGGCATGGCGCGTGACATGCGCGTGCGCTGGGCGCTCGAAGAGGTCGGCCGACCTTACGGGGTGCGCCTGCTTTCCATGTCCGCGATGAAGGAGCCCGCCCACCGCGCGCTTCATCCCTTCGGCCAGATCCCGACCTATGAGGAGGACGGCCTCGTTCTCTTCGAGACCGGCGCCATCGTGCTTCACATCGCCGAGCGCCACGCCGGCCTTCTGCCCGAAGAGCCGCCGGCCCGCGCCCGAGCGATCGCCTGGGTGTTCGCGGCGCTCAACACCGTCGAGCCGCCGATCGTGGAACTGGAGATGGCCGATCTTCTGGAACGCGACAGGAGATGGCACCGGGAGCGCCGACCGCTGATCGTGGAGCGCGTCCGCGCGCGGCTGGACGATCTTTCCGCCCACCTGGGCGATGCCGAGTGGATCGACGGCCCCTTCAGCGCCGCCGACCTCCTGCTCGTCACCGTGCTGCGCAGGCTGGAGGACACGGACGTGCTCGACGCCTACCCCACACTTTCCGCCTATGTCGCCCGCGGCGAGAAGCGCCCGGCCTACGCCCGCGCCTTTGCCGCCCAGCGCGCCGTCTTCGAGAACCGGCCGGCGGCCGGCTGACCCTTTATAGCTTGTGGAAGGTGCGGATGATTTCCCAGGCCTCGTCCGCCGTTTCCACGAAATCCAGGATGTCGCGGTCGCCGGGCGAGATCGTGCCCTGCTCGGCCAGGTAGTCGAGGTCGATCGCGCGTTCCCAGAACTCGCGGCCGAACAGGATCACCGGCAGCCGCTCCATGCGGCCGGTCTGGATCAGCGTCAGCGACTCGAACAGCTCGTCCAGTGTGCCGAACCCGCCGGGAAACACCACGAGCGCCTTTGCCCGCATCACGAAATGCATCTTGCGGATCGCGAAATAGTGGAAGTTGAAGCAGAGTTCGGGCGTCACGTAGAGGTTGGGCGCCTGCTCGTGGGGGAGCACGATGTTGAGCCCGATGGATGGCGCGCCCACATCCGCCGCACCGCGGTTGCCCGCCTCCATCACGCCGGGCCCGCCGCCCGTCACCACAACGAATTCGCGGTAGAGATACTGCGCGGAATGCTCCGAGCAGAGCCGCGCGAAATTGCGGGCCTCTTCGTAATACTTGGCGTTGGCGAGCAGGTTCTTCTTCTGCGTCTCGTTCTTGGCAGCCCATGCCTCGCCCCCCGGCTCGGGGATGCGCGCGCCACCGAACATCACGACCGTCGAGCGGATGTTGTGCTCGGCCAGCGCCATCTCGGGCTTCAGCAGTTCGAGCTGGAGCCGCACCGCGCGCAATTCGCGCCGCGTCATGAAATCGGGGTCGCTCCAGGCCAGCCGATAGGTCGGCGCGCGCGTCTGGGGCGTGTCCGGCACGGCTTCGGCGCGCTCGAGATCCTCGTCCGAATGGGTCAGAGGCGTCCAGTTCGCGCCCGTGTCGGTTTCTGCTGCCACGCTCTGTCTTGTCCCTGGGTGCCGTGTCCGGCGATTGATTTTCGCAAGCTTGGCTGCGATAGCCATGCCCGCTGGGCACGTGAAGCTCTGCATCCGCCCTATCACGGAGTTCCCGCTTATGTCGAAGCCCGACGCGCTTGCCCTCGAACAGGCGATCGAGAAGGCCTGGGAAGGCCGCGACGGCATCTCGACCTCCACGCGCGGCGAAACGCGCGACGCGGTGGAAACGAGCCTCGGCCTGCTCGACCGCGGCGAGGCGCGTGTGGCCGAGCGCCGCGAGGACGGCTCCTGGCACGTCAACCAGTGGCTCAAGAAGGCGGTGCTCCTGTCCTTCCGCCTGAACGGCATGGAGCTGATCGAGGGCGCGCCGGGGGGTGCTTCCTGGTGGGACAAGGTGCCCTCGAAGTTCTCGGGCTGGAGCGGGCTCGATTTCGAGCGCGCAGGCTTCAGGGCCGTGCCGGGCGCCATCGTGCGCCGCTCGGCCTATGTGGCCAAGGGCGCGGTTCTCATGCCATCCTTCGTCAACTTGGGCGCCTATGTGGGCGAGAACACCATGGTCGACACCTGGGCCTCCGTCGGCTCCTGCGCGCAGATCGGCAAGAATGTGCACCTGTCGGGCGGCGTGGGCATCGGCGGCGTGCTCGAGCCCATGCAGGCCGGCCCCACCATCATCGAGGACGACTGCTTCATCGGCGCTCGCTCGGAAGTGGTGGAAGGCTGCATCGTGCGCCAGGGCTCGGTGCTCGGCATGGGCGTGTTCATCGGCCAGTCCACCAAGATCGTGGACCGCGCGACCGGCACCGTTTCCTATGGCGAGGTGCCGGCGGGCTCGGTGGTGGTGGCGGGCACCCTGCCCGGCAAGGCCCTGCCGTCGGGCGAGCCCGGCCCCAGCCTCTACTGCGCGGTGATCGTCAAGCGCGTAGATGCGGGCACCCGCGCCAAGACCTCCATCAACGAGCTGCTCAGGGATTGAACCTCGTGGCGCGAAGCGCGGCCCTTCCCCCACCATTCCGGCTGGCGGAGCCCTTCGCGGAGGCCGCGCGCCTGTTGTTCAGCTATCGCGGGCGCATCACCCGCACCCGCTTCTGGCTCGGCGTGGCCGTGGCCTCGCTCTTCTGGATCGGCGTGGTCTATGCGCTGATCGAGGCCGACCGGCCGGGCCCCGAGCCATTTGGCCGCCTTTGCGCGGCTTTGACGCTGCTTCTCCTGCCGCTCGTCGTGCTGCTGCCCGTCTATGCCAAGCGCTGGCACGACCGCGACAAGTCGGGCTGGTGGAGCCTCTTGGTGCTCGCGCCGGTGATCGGCCATCTCTGGATCCTGGTGGAACTCGGCCTGATGCCCGGCACGCGCGGTCACAACCATTTCGGGCCCGATCCGCGTGTCTGACGAGTTTTCCCCGCGCCCCGCGCCCCGCTCCGACCTCACCTGGTTCTTCTTCCGCCTGAAGGGCCGCGTGAACCGCCAGGCCTTTCTGCTCGGCGGCCTCTTGATCGGCGTGGTGCAGGCATTCCCCCTCTACCAGTACACGCGCGTGATGCAGGACAGCGCGGAAGCGCAGGGCTGGGCGGCACTCACCTCCGCCGTGCTCCTGGTCTCGCTCTGGCCGAGCGTGGCGCTCGGCGCCAAGCGCCTTCAGGACATCAACAAGCCCGCCATCGGCGCCATCTCCCTGCTCGTTCCCTTCATCAACGGCATCGCCTTCATCGTGCTCTGCCTCGTGCCGGGCACCAAGGGCCCCAACGCCTATGGCGAACAAACCAACGCGCCTCCCTAAGGGCGGAAGCGTCCGCACGCTCGACCCCGAGCGGATCATCGCAACCGCCGAGAAGCTGGCTCTGCGCATCGGCGAGCGCTTTCCTGGCTCGGGCCTCAGCCATGTCGCGCAGGATTTCGTCGCCCTCGCACGCGATCTTTCGCTCACCGCCCAGGCGTTGAAGGGCCCGATCTGGCCCGTGCGTGCGCTGATAGCCGTGGCCATCGCGGCCGGCGCCGGCATCTTCCTCTTCGTGGGCACGGTGGTGCGCTTCGACCGCCTGGGCGCGGACGCGGCCTTCGACCTCGTCCAGGGCATCGAGGCCTCGATCAACACCGTGATCCTTGCGGGCCTGGGCCTCGTGACCCTGATCACCACGGAAGAGCGCATCAAGCGCAAGCGCGTGTTCCGCGCGCTGCACGGGCTCCGCTCGCTCATCCACGTCGTGGACATGCACCAGCTCACCAAGGACCCCGCCGCCCTTTCCCCCGGCTTCAAGCCCACCGCCCATTCGCCCGCCCGCATCACCGACCCGGCCGAGCTCACGCGTTATCTCGACTATTGCTCGGAGATGCTGTCGCTTTCGGGCAAGCTGGCCGCGTTGTTCGCGCAATCGGTCAACGACGCGGTGGTGATCGAGGCCGTCAACGACATCGAGAGCCTGGGCTCCAACCTGTCGCGCAAGATCTGGCAGAAGATCACCCTGATCGAGGACACGGTGGCGCGGCGGGGCTGATATCGGCTAAGCAGCCGGAATCATGACGCTCGCCACCGATCCCGCCGAAAACCTCGCAGCGCTTCTGCGCTGCCCCTCGGTCACGCCCGAAGACAACGGCGCGCTGGATGCGCTCGAAGCGATGCTCGGGCCGCTCGGCTTTCGCGTGGAGCGCCCGGTCTTCTCCGAGCCCGGCACGCCCGACATCGCGAACCTCTATGCGCGCCTGGGTAACGAGAACCCGCACCTGATGTTTGCCGGCCACACGGATGTGGTGCCGCCGGGCGACGAGGCGGCCTGGACGCACCCGCCCTTTTCGGGCGTGGTGGTGGGTGGCGAGATGTGGGGGCGCGGCGCGGTCGACATGAAGGGCGGCATCGCCTGCTTCGTGGCAGCCCTGGCGCGACGAGTGCAGAAGGCCCCCCTTGCCGGTTCCGTTTCGCTCCTGATCACGGGTGACGAGGAGGGCCCGGCCGTCAACGGCACGGTAAAGCTGCTCGAATGGGCGGCAGGCCGCGGCGAGCGGTGGGACGCCTCGCTCGTGGGCGAGCCCACCAATGTGGCGGCTCTCGGCGACATGGCGAAGATCGGCCGCCGCGGCTCACTGTCGGGGCGCGTTGCCGTGCAGGGCGTCCAGGGACACGTCGCCTATCCGCATCTGGCCGACAATCCGCTGCGCCATCTGCCCGCCTTGCTGGGGGCGCTGCTCGAGCCACCCTTCGACACGGGCACAGCGGAGTTTCCCGCCACGAACCTCGAACTCACCTCGGTCGACACCGGCAACCGCGCGACCAACGTCATCCCCGCCCGCGTCACGATCAATTTCAACATCCGCTTCAACGACCGCTGGACGGCCGAGACCCTGCAAGGAGAGGTGCACGAGCGTCTCGACCGCGCGGGCGGCGACGCGGTCTCCTTCGACCTCGAATGGCGCGACCGGCCGAGCGAGGTCTTCCTCACCCGCGACGAGCGCCTGGTGGGCGTGCTGGCGAAGGCCGTGCAAGCCGAGACGGCGCGCGCGCCCGAGCTTTCCACCACGGGCGGCACCTCGGACGCGCGCTTCATCAAGAATTACTGCCCGGTGGTCGAGTTCGGCCTCGTGGGCCGCACCATGCACAAGGTCGACGAGCGCGTGCCGCTTGCCGAGCTTGAAGGGCTGACACGGATCTACGAGCGTTTCCTGGAAGGCTGGTTCGGACAGCGGTAGCGCGGGCGCGCTACTCGTAGTCCACCTGTTCGAGGTAGAGGCCTTCGGGCGGCGCGAGGCCTGCGCAGCGGGCGCGGTCCCTTGCGTCGAGGGCCGCGCGCACGGCGTCCGGCTCCCAGCCGCCCTCGCCCACACGCTTGAGGCTTCCTACCATCGAGCGCACTTGGTTGTGCAGGAACGAGCGCGCCGAGGCGTAGACCGCGATCCCGTCCCCCTCGCGCGCCACCTCCAGCCGGTCGAGCGTGCGCACCGGGCTCTGCGCCTGGCACTGCGCGGAGCGGAAGGTCGTGAAGTCGTGCCGCCCGAGCAGGCCCTTCGCGGCCTCTGCCATGGCATCGGCGTCGAGCGGCTTGGGCACCCACCAGACGCGGCCCGCATCGAGCGCCGGTGGCGCGCGGCGGTTGAGGATCAGGTAGCGGTAGTGGCGCGCGGTGGCCGAGAACCGCGCGTCGAAAGTCTCGTCGACGAGTTGCGCGGCAAGCACCGAGACGGCCTCGCCCTTCATGCGCAGATGGGCGTTGAGCGCATCGCGCGCGGCTTTCTCGGTCTGGGGGCGATGCAGGTCGAAATGCGCCACCTGGCCTGTCGCGTGGACGCCCGCATCCGTGCGCCCCGCGCCCTTCAAGGTGACCGCCTCGCCCGAAAAAGCCGATATCGCGGCTTCGAGCGCGCCCTGCACGGTGGCCAGACCCTCGGCCTGCCGCTGCCAACCCGCATAGGCGCGGCCGTCATACTCGATCAGGATGCGGAAGCGCGGCATCAGCCCAGGCGGTCGCCGGCGCCCAAGCGCGCGCCGCGCAAGAACTCGGCTGCTCCTTGCGCCTTGCCGCCCGCGCGCTGCACCTCCACGAGCCGCACCGCACCATCCCCGCAGGCCACCGCGCAATGCTCGTCGAGGACCGTGCCGGGCTCCCCGCTCAACCCGTGAGCGGCTTCCGAGCGCAGGATCTTCAAGCGCTCGCCCTTCGCTTCCGTCCACGCGCCGGGAAACGGCGCCAGGGCGCGGATGTGGTTGTGCACGGCCACAGCCGGCCGGCTCCAGTCCACCCGCGTCTCGCCCTTGTCGATCTTGGCGGCATAGGTCACGCCCTCGTCGGGCTGCGGCGTGAAGCGAAGCGTGCCCCTTTCGAGTGCCGCGACGCCCTCGACCATCAGTTCTGCCGTGGCCTGCGACAGGCGGTCGTGCAGTTCGCCCGCCGTCTCGTCGGGGCCTATCGCCAGATGCGCGGCAAGGCCGACCGGGCCTGTATCCAGCCCGCGCTCCATGCGCATCACCATCGTGCCTGTCTCGCGGTCGCCCGCCATGATGGCGCGCTGGATGGGAGCCGCGCCCCGCCAGCGCGGCAGGAGCGAAGCGTGTCCGTTGATGCAGCCGAGGCGCGGCACGTCCAAGATGGCAGGCGGCAAAAGCAGCCCATAGGCCACCACGACGGCGAGATCCGCATCCAGCGCGCGGAAGGCCTCGGCCTCTTCTTTCAGCGAGACCGGCGTGTGAACGGCGAGCCCCAGCCGCTCCACTTCACGCGCCACGGGCGAGGGCACGAGTTCGAGCCCGCGCCGGCCCGCCGGGCGCGGCGGCTGGGAATAGACGGCTGGGATGGCATGTCCCGCTTCGTGCAACGCGCGCAGCGTGGGCACCGAGAAATCCGGCGTGCCCATGAAGACGATGCGCAGCATCGGCCCTGTCAGCCGACGAGCCGCGAGGGGGCCGGCTTGTCCTTGGCGAGCTTGCGGAAGCGGCGCACCACCATGTCGCGCTTGAGCTTGGAGATGTGGTCGATGAAGAGCGTGCCGTCGAGATGGTCGATCTCGTGCTGCAGGCAGGTGGCGAGAATGCCGTCCGCCTCGATCTCATGGGGCTCGCCGTCCAGGTCCTGGAAGCGCACGCGCAGGCTCGCGGGCCGCTCCACCTCGGCATAGTAGTCGGGGATCGACAGGCAGCCTTCCTCATAGACCGATGGCGCATCCGAACGCTGCAGAACCTCCGGGTTGACGAAGACCTGGGGCGCGGGCTCCTCGCCTTCCTTGGCGAGGTCGATCACCAGAAAGCGCACGGGCTCGCCGATCTGGATCGCGGCAAGGCCGATGCCCGGCGCATCGTACATGGTCTCGAACATGTCGGCGGACAGCTTCTTCAGCCCCTCGTCGAAGCGCTCGACGGGTTTCGAGACCTCGCGCAGCAAGGGGTCGGGAAGGATCACGAGAGAACGGATAGCCATGGCAGGGCTCAGGTAGAATGCGCGGGCCCGAGCGTCAATGCGCGAGCCTCTGGTCTCCGTTTGTTCCGCTCTCCTTAACCGCTGGACCTCTATGCTTGGGCGATGGACGCCACCACTCCCCTCTTCCGGCTGGGTGCCACCACGATCGGGGTGGCCGAGGCCGCAATGTTCTTGGGCGCCCTCCTGCTGCTTGCCGTGATCGTCAGCGCTTTTCGCGGGCGCCGCGCCGACCGGCAGCTGGCCGAGCTCGCCCAGGCCCATGCGGCGCTCGGCGGGCGGCTGGGTGCCGTGGCCGATGCGCTGGGCGCGCGTCAGGCCGAACTCAACCGCTCGATCGGCCAGCGGCTCGACGCGATGACGGGCCGGCTCGGTCAGTCGATCACCGAGCAGACCCGCGTCACGCACGCCAACCTCGCGCGGCTCGGCGAGCGGCTGGCGGCCATCGACACCGCGCAAGCCAACATCCAGGATCTGGCCGGCCAGGTGGTGAAGCTGCAGGCGACCCTTGCCGACAAGCAGGCGCGCGGCGCGTTCGGCCAGGGCCGCATGGAGGCCATCGTGGCCGATGCGCTGCCGCCCGGCGCCTTCGAGTTCCAGGGCACGCTGTCCAACGGCTCCCGCCCCGACTGCCTGATCCGCATGCCCAACGGCCAGCCTTCGCTCGCCGTGGACGCGAAATTCCCGCTTGAAGCCTGGAACCGCATCCGTTCCGCCGAAACGCTCGAAGCGCGCAAGATCGCAGCCCAGGGCTTCAAGCGGGACGTCGACGTCCACATCCGCGACATCGCCGACAAATACCTGCTGGCCGGCGAGACCCAGGACACCGCCTTTCTGTTCGTGCCCTCCGAAAGCGTGTTCGCCGACATCCACGAGCACTTCCCCTCGCTCATCCAGCGCGCCCACCGCGCGCGCGTGGTGATCGTCGGCCCTTCGCTCCTCATGCTGTCGATCCAGGTGGTCCAGGCGATTCTCAAGGACGCGCGGATGCGCGAGCAGGCGCACCTGATCCAGGTGGAGGTGGCGAAGCTCGGCGAGGAGCTGGGCCGCCTGGACGACCGCGTGCGCAAGCTGGGGCTCCACTGGAACCAGGCGGGCCGCGACGTGGAGGAGATCCTCGCGGCAAGCGAAAGGCTCGCCAAGCGCGGCGCGCGGATCGAGGCGATGGATCTGGCGGAGCCAGCCCCTGCCCCGGAGGAAAGGCGGCCGGTGCGGCTGCGAGTGGTGGAAGAGGAATAATGGCGAGGCGGCACGAGCCTCAAAGCACGCAGCCACATCTCCGCCACGCCCCACCCTTGCCCAAGCCTCCATCCTGCGCTTCATACTGCCCATCCCAACGGAGGACGACGCCAGATGGCAAAAGGTTCGATGCGGCCCGGCAAGGAAGCCCGCAAGCCCAAGAAGGACGCGAAGGCCAAGGGCGCGAGCGCCAAGGAAGCTCCTCCCCCGGTTCTGGCGCTGCGCGCCAAGAAGACCGACAAATAACGAAAAAGGCGCGGGGGAAACGACCCCCGCGCCTTTTTCACACTCGGATGGCTGCGATCAGGACGGCCGCGGCGGCGGCGGCATACGGCCGTTGCGCTGCTTGCGGGCGGCATAGCGCGCGTCGCGCTTGGCCTTCTTGGCAGCTTCCTCGGCGAGCTGCGATGCGAGCCGCTCGTTCTCCTCGGCTTCGCGGATGCGAGCCTCTTCTGCTGCCTTTGCTTCGGCGACGCGACGCTCTTCGGCCTCGCGGGCCTCACGCTCGGCGCGTTCCACCGCCTCACGGGCGAGGCGTTCCTGGCGCAGCTTCTCTTTTTCGATGTTGCGCTTCTCGCGCGCTTCCAGGATCGCCTTGCGCTCAGCCTGACGCGCGACGACCGCTGGATCGTCAGCCGCCGGACGCGCCTTGAAGCGTGCCAGAAGCGCCTTCTTGGCTTCGTTGGCCGCATCGCGACGGTCGGCGAAGTTCTGTTCCTTGTAGATTGCCAAATCTCACTACCTTCGGGGGAATTGTCCGCGAGGCTTAGATACGAATCCACGCGCAAATTTCAACCTCTCACGCTGCCTGTTCGGCAAGTGAAGAAGCTGCGTTCACCGATCCGTGCGCTGGTGCAACACCTCGCGGGTGCATAGCTAGACCGGCAAGCGCAAAGGAACAAGTCCGATGGAACTGGGTCTCTACACTTTCGGCGATGTCGGTCCCGACACGGACGCAGGCGCGGTCGGCTTCGGCCAGCGCCTCAAGAACTTGGTGGAAGAGATCGAACTCGCCGACCAGGTGGGCCTCGACGTGTTCGGCCTGGGCGAGCACCACCGCCCCGATTATGCGGTCTCGGCACCCGCCGTGGTTCTCGCGGCGGCCGCGAGCCGCACGAAGAACATCCGGCTTTCCTCGGCCGTCACCGTGCTTTCGTCGGACGACCCCGTGCGCGTGTTCCAGGATTTCGCCACGCTCGACGGCCTGTCCGGCGGCCGCGCCGAGATCATGGCGGGCCGCGGGTCCTTCATCGAATCGTTTCCGCTCTTCGGTCAGGCGCTCGAAGACTACGACGTGCTGTTCTCCGAAAAGCTCGATCTTCTCCTGAAGCTGCGTGACGCCGAGCACATCACCTGGGAAGGCACAACACGGGCGCCGATCCACGGGCGCGGCGTCTATCCGCGTCCGGTGCAGGAGAAGCTGCCCGTCTGGATCGCGGTCGGCGGCACGCCGCAGTCGGTGGTGCGCGCGGGCGCACTCGGCCTGCCGCTTGCGCTCGCCATCATCGGCGGCGAGCTGCCGCGCTTCGCGCCCCTCATGCAGCTCTACCGGCGTGCGGCGGCCCAGGCCGGGCACGACTCCGCGACGCTCAAGACCTCGATCAACGTGCATGGCTTCGTGGCCGACACAACGGAGGAAGCGGCCGACCTCTTCTACAAGCCGCAGGCCGAGGTGATGGACCGCATCGGCCGCGAGCGCGGCTGGGGCCCGACCAACCGCGCCCATTTCGACGCCGCCCGCGGCCCCACCGGCAACCTCTTCGTGGGCTCGCCCGAACTCGTTGCGGAAAAGATCGTGGCTGCCCAGAAACTCTTCGGCATCGACCGCTTCCTGTTGCAGATGGCCATCGGCACCCAGCCGCACCGAAACATCATGAAGGCCATCGAGATCTACGGCACGAGGGTAGCCCCTCTCGTGCGCCGCGAGACCGCGAAGCCCGCACCCGTGGCGGCGGAATAGGCGAGCCCCCATATGGGGAGGCGAAGGGCGCCTCCCCGCAGGCGCCCGCCCGTTTGGAGAAGGCGTCATGGCAAAGCTTTCGGTTCTCGATCTCGCCCCCGTTCCGGAGGGCTCCTCGCCGGGCGACGCGTTGCGCAATTCGGCCGATCTCGCGGGCCATGCCGAGAGGCTCGGCTACAACCGCTACTGGCTGGCCGAGCACCACAACATGCCGGGCATCGCGAGTGCCGCGACCTCTGTCGCCATCGCCCATGTGGCGGCTGCCACGAAGACCATCCGCGTGGGTGCGGGCGGCGTGATGCTGCCCAACCATTCGCCGCTGGTGATCGCCGAGCAGTTCGGCACGCTCGCCGCTCTTCATCCCGGCCGCATCGATCTCGGCCTCGGCCGCGCGCCGGGCACCGACATGGCGACCGCGCACGCGCTGCGCCGTTCGCTCAACCAGGAGGACGACTTCCCCCGCTCGGTGGTCGAGCTCATGAACTATTTCCGCGGGCAGGAGGGCGCGCGCGTGCGTGCTTTCCCCGGCGAGGGCGAGACTGTTCCCATCTGGATCCTGGGTTCGAGCCTCTATGGTGCGCAGTTGGCCGCCATGCTCGGCCTGCCTTATGCGTTCGCCTCGCATTTCGCGCCAGCCGAGATGGAAAGCGCCATCCACGTCTACCGCAACCGCTTCGAGCCCTCCGAGCAGTTGGAGCGCCCTTACGTGATGCTTGGCCTCAACGTCTTTGCGGCCGACACAGATGCGGAGGCGAGGCTTCTCTTCTCATCGCTCCAGCAGGCCTTCGTGAACCTGCGCACGGGCCGGCCCGGCAAGCTGCCCGCGCCGGTCGAAGGCTATGAGGAAGCGCTCGACCCCCAGGCCAGGCGGATGCTCGACCACGCGCTGTCCTGCGCGGTGGTGGGCGGTCCCGACGCGGTGCGCAAGGGCGTGGCCGAATTTGCCGCCCGCACGGGCGCGGATGAGCTGATGGTCACCGCCCAGGTGTTCGACCACGAGGCGCGCAGGCGCTCGTTCGAGATCCTGGCCGAAACCCGCGAGGAACTGGCGAAAGCCGCGTGAGGCGGTCTCAGTAGGACCAAGCCCGGCCTTTCGCGATCACGAAGTCGCGGAAGGCGTGGAGCTTCGCTTGGTTCTTCATCGCGTCGGGGTAGCAGAAATAGGTGTCGAAGGACGGCACCTCGGTTTCCGGCAGGATCTGCACCAGTCCGGAATCCTTGGGCACGATGTAGTCCGGCAGCATCGCGATGCCTGCGCCGCGCTTCACCGCGCGGTTGATCGACAAGATGTCGTTGATCTGCAGCGTCGACGCGAACTTGCGGTCGTCGTCCTCGAACCCGCCCACCGTTTCCAGCCAGTTCAGCTCGCTCAGGTGGTTGGGCACGGGTTCGCCGAAGGTGATCAGCCGGTGCGCGCGCAACTCTTCCACGGTCGCGGGCTTGCCGTGCTTCTGGATGTAGCCGGGGCTCGCATAGAGGTGGAAGTGCACGGTGAAGAGCCGGCGCTGGATCAGGTCGGGCTGCTGGGGCTGGCGCAGGCGGATCGCGCAATCGGCCTGGCGCATGGTGAGGTCGAGCTCCTCGTTGGCCAGCACGAGCTGAAGCTGGATTTCGGGGTAGAGGTCGAGGAACTCGGGCAGGCGCTCGGTGAGCCAGCCGGCGCCCAGGCCCACCGTCGTGGTGACCCGCAGCACGCCGGACGGCGTGTCCTTGTTCTCCGTCAGCCGCGAACGGATGGCGTCGAGCTTGGCCATCACATCATGCGTGGTGCGGAAGAGAAGCTCGCCCTGCTCCGTGAGGACGAGGCCGCGCGCGTGGCGGTGGAAGAGCGGCACACCGATATCGTATTCCAGCGCGCTCACCTGCCGCGAAATGGCCGACTGCGAGAGCTTGAGCGTATCGGCCGCATGGGTGAACGAGCCCGCGGATGCCGCCGCGTGGAAGACGCGCAGCTTGTCCCAGTCGAGGCCGCTACCGCTCATCGAACCGTTCCCCTGGCTGGCTTGTCACTCGGCCGCTTCGCGGTGCGGAACTTCGAGCCCCGCGAGATAGCGCTCGGCCTCGAGGGCTGCCATGCAGCCCATGCCGGCCGCCGTCACCGCCTGGCGGTAGACGTCGTCGGTCACGTCGCCTGCGGCGAACACGCCGGGCACGTCGGTCGCGGTGGAATCGGGCGCGGTCCACAGATAGCCGTTGGGCTTTTGGCGCAGCTTGCCCTCGAACACGCTTGTCGCCGGCGCGTGGCCGATGGCCACGAACACGCCGTGCACGTCGAGATCTGACACCGCGCCCGTCTGGACGTTGCGCACACGGATGCCGGTCACCGAAGGCGGCATCGGCGCCTTGCGCTGCTCGCCCAGCACCTCGTCAACCGCATGGTTCCAGAGCACGCGCACGTTCTCCTTGGCCATCAGCCGCTCGCGCAGGATGCGCTCGGCGCGGAAGGAATCGCGGCGGTGGATCACGGTGACCGACTTGGCGATGCCCGACAGATAGAGCGCCTCCTCCACCGCCGAGTTGCCGCCGCCCACCACGGCCACATCACGCCCACGGTAGAAGAACCCGTCGCAGGTGGCGCAGGCCGACACGCCGAAGCCCATGAAGGCCTGTTCGGAGGGCAGTCCCAGCCATTTGGCCTGGGCGCCGGTGGCGATGATCAGCGCGTCGCAGGAATAATCCGTCCCCGAGTCCCCCTTGAGCCGGAACGGCCGGCGCGAAAGGTCGACCTCGGTGATCAGGTCGGTGATGATCTCGGTTCCCACATGCTCGGCCTGCTTGAGCATCTCGCCCATCAACCAGGGGCCCTGGATCGGATCGGCGAAGCCGGGATAGTTCTCGACATCGGTGGTGATGGTCAGCTGGCCGCCCTGCTGCAGGCCCGAGATCAGCACGGGTTCGAGCAGAGCGCGCGCGGCGTAGATCGCAGCCGTGTAGCCGGCCGGGCCGGAGCCGACGATGAGTACGGGCGCGTGCTTGGTCATTCCATCCATCCTCGAACCGGGCTTCCTTTCTCGGAAGCATTGTCGGACCGGTCATTCTCCCCGCTTCCCATTTAGGAATGGTGACCATGCCCCCGCAAGGCCGGGCCGGCCGCGAGCGGTTGGGGACGCCTGCAGGCGGGATGCTGGAAAGCGGCCCCGAATGGGCTAATGCTTGGGTCCGCAGAACGGAGCCCCGCCATGCTCAAGGCCGATCTCGACGCCATCGACTGGCGCATCCTGCGCGAGCTCCAGGACGAGGGCCGCATCACCAATGTGGAGCTTGCCCGCCGCGTCGGCATCTCAGCGCCCCCCTGCCTGCGCCGCGTGAAGCGGCTGGAGGAGGCCGGCATCATCCAGGGCTATCGCGCCACACTGAAGGCCGGCGCACTCGGCCTCGACGTCACCGCCTTCTGCCTCGTCGGCCTGCGCCACCAGTCGGATGCCGAGCTGCGCGCCTTCTCGGCGCTTGTGGAGGGCTGGCCGATCGTGCGCCGCGCCTGGATGGTGTCGGGCGAAAGCGACTTCATGCTCCACTGCGTGGCGCCCGACCTCGGCGCCTTCCAGGGCTTCGTGATCGACACCATCACCGCCGCCCCCAACGTGGACACCGTGCGCACGGCGCTGACGATCAGGCAGATCAAGGACGAGGGATTGGTGATGATCGGCTGAGGAGCGGTGCGTGCTTCGAGGCCCGCTAAGCGGGCACCTCAGCATGAGGCAAGTTGGCGCTACTGAGTCAGTTGGCTCAGCATCCCACGATCCTCATGCTGAGGTGCACGGCAAAGCCGGGCCTCGAAGCACGCATGACCTCGCCGCTAACCCTTCAGCCACCCGTGCACATGCACGGCCATCCGATAGAGCGGCCGCTTCACCTCACGCTCCACCACCGCGCTCAGCCCCCTGCCCTTGCCCTGCACGGTGCTGCCTCCCAGCGTCCCGCTGATCTCGCGCACCGCGATCGGCCGAGCCGCGAGAACCCTCACCGGCAGGAGCCAGGAAAGCTGGAGCAGCGCATCCACCGGCCGGTCGAAACGCTCGGTCGCCGCAAGCAGCTTCAGCGCCGCCTCCCGCCCCACCCATTGCGCGAACATCCGCCTGCCGGCCACGCGGGGGCGGATGATCGAGACACCCTCCCCCTCCGCCACCATCGGTCCCGTCTCGTCGCGCAGGTTCTGCGGAAAGCGCAGGTAATCGTCGGGCCGAAGCTCGGCCTGCGCGAGCGAAAGGATGGCGCGGAGGATCGCTCCGTCCACCGCCACATCATCTTCCAGGATCAGCCCGCCCGCGTCCCCGCTTTCTGCGATCCGCCGCCACGCCTTGCGGTGGGAATGGAAGCAGGCGATCTCGGTGGGACGCAGCGCGAAGGGATAGGAGGGACGCAGCAGACGGGGCCGGTAGGCGGCTTCCTCCGCCTTCGTCATCCTGCGCGCATCCACCGCTTCGAGAAGCTCGCCCGGCAGGGGCAGATTGCCCGCCAGCGTTTCCGCATGGGCGCGCCGGCCCTCCGCGCGGGCCAAGTGGATCACATAGGCGCGACCCTTCACGAAGCGGCCTCGCGGAACAGGCGCTCATAGACGTCCGCGATCGCATCCGCCTCGCCTTGAAGCGGAAAGCGCTCGCCCACGATGGCGTGGCCCGCGATCCCATGCCGCTCGGCAAGCAGGGGATCGGCGAGATAGGGCCGGATCGCTTCGCGGAGTGCCGCCCCATCGCCCGCCGGCACGACCGCCCCGCTTACGCCTTCCTCGATCATCTCACGATAAGCGCCGGCATCGCTCGCCACGACAGCAGCGCCGGAAGCCATCGCTTCGAGCGGCGTCAACCCGAAGCCTTCCTGGCGCGAGGGCGCGACATAAAGGTGGACCCGTCGATACCAAGGCTCGACCGAGGGCACCTCGCCCAGGAAACGGATGCGCTCCGACAACCCGGCCTCGGCGATGCGCCGTTCCAGTTCCGCCTGGAACTCGCGGTTCTCGGCGGTCGCGCGCCCCGTGATCACGGCACTCCATTCGGGAAAGTCCGGCAGGAGCGAGAGCATCGCCTCCACGAAGAGGTCGGTGCCCTTGGAATGGCGAACGCGTCCGAAGCAGCCCGCGAGATAGCGGCCGGGCATCTTGCCCGTGCCACGCATCTCGCCGGGCTCGGGCAGGCGGAAGCGCACCTGGTCCACCCCGTGGCGGATCACGGTGTGGGGCACGTCGAGAAACGCGCCCGAGCCGGCGGATGTCGCGATCACCGCGTCCATGCGGCGGATCAGCCACTTGGTGAGGGGCTTGTGGCGCCGCTGCGCGGCCGAGGTGAAGACGAGCCGCAAGGGCGCGCGCGCCACGTCGCGCAAGACGATGCCCGCGATCATCTCGATGTTGCGCCGCGCATGCCAGATGCGAACGGCTCGTGTTCTCGGACGCCTCAGAAGGCCGAAAAGCTGCGAGAACCCGAGCCGCGGCAGCGCAGGGGGCAGCCCGCCGCCCAGCGTCGCGATGGCGAAGCGCTCGGCCTGCAAGGGCACGAGCTGCACGATCGTGCTGGTGACGCCCGACAGGCGGCGCTTGAGATTGGGCGCGATCACCTCGACCGCGGCCACATCGGGCCGCGGCGTTGCTTCGGGCGTCATCCGGTTTGGTTTAGCGGAACTCGACACCCACGATCTCGTAGCCGCGCGCGCCGCCTGGCGCGTTCACCTCGATCGTGTCGCCCACTTCCTTGCCGATCAGCGCGCGCGAGATGGGCGAGGAGATCGAGATGCGGCCCGCCTTCACGTCGGCTTCCTGGTCGCCCACGATCTGATAGGTCTTCTTTTCCTCGGTGTCCTCGTCCACCAGGACCACGGTGGCGCCGAACTTCACCTTGTCGCCCGATAGCTTCGCCACGTCGATCACCTCGGCGCGCGTGACGAGGTCTTCCAGCTCGTTGACGCGGCCTTCGTTGAGGCTCTGCTGCTCCTTGGCGGCATGGTATTCGGCGTTTTCCGACAGGTCGCCGTGAGCGCGCGCTTCGGCGATGGCCTCGATGATGCGCGGCCGCTCGTCCTGCTGGCGCCAGCGCAGCTCTTCCTTGAGCCGCTCGAAGCCGGGCGCGGTCATCGGAACCTTGTTCATCGCAGTTTGGTCCTCAAAACGCATCCGGGCGCGGGATCGGGCGCCCGGACAAAAGAAAAACGGTCCGCGAGGCGTTTGCCTGGCGGAGCCGCTCGGGTAACTCACCTGCACATATAGCAAACGGGGCATCCGATTACACGTGCAAATGTTTGCGCGAGCCTTCCGCCCTGCTATGCGACCGGCGATCTCCTTTTGCGGTTGCGTGTTCCATGACCCGGCTCCAGGCCAGCTCGATCCTGCTTCTGACCGGTGCTCTGTGGGGCTTCGGCTTCGTGGCGCAGCGCAACGCCATGGATGCGCTCGGCCCCCACAGCGTGGTGGCCTTCCGTTTCGTCGCGGCAACGCTTGCGATCCTGCCTTTCGCGCTGCGCGAGAGCCGCCGTGCGGCCGAGCCGCTTGCCCCCCGCGACTGGCTGGCCTTCGTGGCAATCGGGCTTTTTCTCTGGTTGGGCTCGATCGCCCAGCAGGCCGGGCTCCTCACCACCACCGTCACCAACTCCGGCTTCCTGACGGGGCTCTACGTGGTGATGGTGCCGCTTCTTGGCGTACTCATTTTCCGGCAGTGGCCCCATCCCGTGATCTGGCCGGCGGTGGTGGTCGCGATGGCCGGCATCTTTCTCCTGTCGGGCGGTCATCTCGGCGCGCTGACGCCCGGCGACTGGCTCACCGTCTTCTGTGCGGCTTGCTTTGCCATGCAACTCGTGCTGATCGGCCGCTTCGCTATCCGCACGCGGCGGCCGGTGACGCTTTCGGTGGTGCAGTTCGCGGTCTGCGCGGTGGGCGGGCTCGTCTTCGCTCTGCCCACCGAGACGATCACGGGTGAGGCCGTCGCGAGCGTGCTGCCCGAGCTTCTTTATGCGGGCATCGTGGCAGGCGGCATCGGATTCACGCTCCAGGCGGTGGCTCAGGCGCATGTGAGCGCGCCGGCAGCGGCCATTCTGCTCGCCTCGGAATCGATCTTCGCGGCCCTGTTCGGCGCGCTGTTTCTGGGCGAGCGACTGCCGCCGACGGGGCTCGTCGGCTGCGCGCTGATCTTTGCGGCCATCGTCTGCGTGGAAACGGTGCCCGCAGCGCTCGCCCGGCGCCGCGCCAACGCCGAGGCGCGCTTGCCGGTCGCCTGAGGCGTCCCATTTCCCTTCCATGACATCGCGCGCGATCCTCGTTTCCGCAGCCCTCCTGCTTCTTTGCGGGTCCGCCAACGCACAGTTGAGTTCCCCCCGCGCGAGCGAAGGGACACTGGGTTACGAGGAGAAGCGCCCGGTTCGGCGCGAGCAGCCACGGCCGAAGCGCGAGGCTGCCCCACCGAGCACGCAGACCCAAACCCCGGCAGCCGTGGAAACGCCGCCGGCAAGGCCCGCGAATGGCGAAGAGGCGGAAGCCCCCGCCACGCCCGAGCCTTCGCCCGAAGCCGCACCGGCGCCCGATGAGCCGGCTCCAGAGACTCCGCCCGAAACCGCACCTGTCCCAGCGCCCGAGCCCGCACCTGCCGAGCGACAGGACGAAGCCCTGCCGGATGCAGAGGACGCGCCGGTGCCCTCGCCGGCGCCGGAGAGCGAGCAGACCGAGGTAAGCCCTCCCGCAGCCGAGGATACCCCGGTGCCCGCCGAGCGCCCCGAGGAACCGAAGCCGGCGCCGGAGCAGGAGCCCATGTCCCCGCCCACACCACCCGTGGCCTCCCCCCCGCCCCCTGCCCAAGGCGCGAAAGCCGGCCCCATGGGCGAAGAGGAACTCGCCTGCCGCGCGCGGCTGCGCGCGCTCGGCACGGTCTTCGAGGACCGCCCAGCTGAAGCCGATGTGGAAGCCGGCTGCTCTCTGCCCTATCCCGTCTGGGTCACGCGCCTGGGGCCCGGTGTGGCGCTCGAGCCGGGCGCGCTGCTCAACTGCCGGACCGCCGAAGCGGCCACGCGCTTTTCCGTCGGCACGCTCGAGCCGCTCGCGCGCGAAGTGATGAAGACCGACCTCAAGGGCATTGGTCAGGCCTCCGCCTATGTGTGCCGCCCTCGCCACGGCACCGAGACCCTGTCCGAGCACGCCTTCGGCAACGCGCTCGACATGGCGCAGTTCTCCTTCGCGGACGGCTCGACCCTGGTGGTCTCGCCGGAAGTGAGCGAGACCGGCCAGCGCTTCTTCGACGAAACGCGCAAGCGCGCCTGCGGGGCGTTCAAGACGGTGCTGGGGCCCGGCTCCGACGCCGATCACGCCAACCACCTGCATTTCGATCTGGCCGAGCGCAACAACGGCGCGACCTTCTGCCAGTAGGAACCTGCCGGCAGACCCAGGCGAGCTTTCCTTTACCCTTCGGGCCTAGCCTTCCGGCTCCAACCGGATTGCGCCGATGCGTTTCAAGGCAGGCTTGGCCTCAGGGCTTGCGGGAGTGGCGATGCTGCTGGCCGCCTGTTCCACCGAAACCGTGCTGGACATGCGCGGTCCCCGCCCCGATGCGTCCGTCCCCACGGGTGGCCTCCAGCGCCTCGTCCCGTCCAACCCCTTTCTGGTCGGCTATCCCCGCATGACCGAGCCCGCCGATCCCACGGTCAGCCTGCCGGCCGAGGAAGTCGAATGCCAGCGACAGCTGAAGAAGCTCGGCGTGTCCTTCGAGCCGCTCGCGCCCATCGACGACGGCGGCGCCTGCCAGGTGCCGTTCCCCGTGAAGATATCGGCCATCGGCCGCGTGAACATCAAGCCCGCCGCCACCGTGTCCTGCCGCATGGCGCTGGGCTTCGCACAGTGGACCAAGGAGGAGCTGACGCCCGCCGCCCGCTGGCGCTACTTCTCGGGCGTCCACACCATCCACCAGGGATCGAGCTATTCCTGCCGCAACATCCGCGGTTCGCGCACGGCTTCCGAGCACTCCAAGGGCAACGCCATGGACGTGATGCGCATCGAGCTGAACAGCGGCAAGGACATCGACGTGAGGAAGCCCGGCTGGTTCTCGTTCCGCGAGAAAGGCCTGCTTTCATCCGTGCGCGAGGATGCCTGCGGCTACTTCACCACCGTTCTCGGCCCCGGCTACGACCGCGACCACGCCGACCATTTCCACTTCGACATCAAGGAAAGGCGCAATGGTTATCGCGCCTGCCGCTGATTTGCGTTAAGGAGCGCGCGAGGAACCGAGGGGCGTTTGCGCGCTTTTCCCTGCGGTTCGGCCAAAAACGGGACAGGGATGTTATACGTCGAAATCGGTATTGTGATCGCGCTGGTGCTGGTCAACGGGCTCCTCGCGATGTCCGAGCTCGCCGTGGTTTCCTCCCGTCCGGCACGGCTGAAGGCGATGGCGGATCGCGGCGTCAAGGGCTCCGCGAGCGCGCTTGAGCTCGGCGCCGACCCCGGCCGCTTCCTTTCCACCGTCCAGATCGGCATCACGCTCGTGGGCGTGCTTTCGGGTGCGTTCTCGGGCGCGACGCTCGGCCAGCGACTGGCCGATCAGCTTCTCGTCTGGGGCGTGCCCGCCAATGCGGCGAACCCGCTCGGCGTGGGCTTCGTGGTGGCCGTGATCACCTACGGCTCGCTGATCCTGGGCGAACTCGTGCCCAAACAGGTGGCGCTCCGCGATCCCGAGGCCGTCGCCTCGCGCGTGGCGGCGGGCATGCGCATGCTCGCCAAGGTCGCAGCGCCCATCGTGTGGTTCCTCGACATTTCCGGCCGCGGCGTCCTGCGCCTGCTCGGCCAGCGCGGCGAAAGCGAGGAGAAGGTCACCGACGAGGAGATCAAGATGCTGGTCGCCGAGGCGGAAACGGCCGGCGTTCTCGAATCCGACGAGCGCCGCATGATCGCTGGCGTGATGCGGCTCGGCGACCGCGCCGTGCGCGGCGTGATGACCCCGCGCACCGAGGTGGACTGGCTCAACCTCGACAGCGACGAGACCGCTGCCCGCGCCCTCTTGATGGAGACGCCCCATTCGCGCCTGCCCGCCGCCGAAGGCACGGTGGACAACATGGTGGGCGTGATCCAGACGCGCGAAATCCTGGCGGCCCTTCTGGCCGGCAAGCCCTTCGACCCCCGCGCCCACATGCGCGATGCGCCCATCGTTCTCGACCAGGCGGATGCGCTCGACGTGCTGGCCACGCTGCGCGATGCCGATGTGCCGATGGCGCTCGTGCACGACGAGTACGGCCACTTCGAAGGCATCGTCACGCCCGCCGACATCCTGGAAGCCATCACCGGCGTGTTCCGCGCCGACCTCGACGAGGACGACGAGCGCGGCTTCGTGCAGCGCGAGGACGGTTCCTGGCTGATCTCGGGCTACATGCCCGCCGACGAGATGGCCGAGCTTCTGGACATCGACCTGCCCGAGAACCGCGACTACGAGACTGCCGCGGGCTTCATCCTGGCCGGTCTCCACCGCCTGCCCGCAGCCGGCGAGATCATGGAAGCGCAGGGCTGGCGTTTCGAGGTGGTGGATCTCGACGGCCGCCGCATCGACAAGATGATCGCATCCCGCGCCACGGCCCAGCGCGAAACGGCCCGCGCCGAGTAGCGTTCAGCCCTCGGGCGGTACCGGCGTGGGACGGCCGTCGCCGTCCAGCGCCACCATCACGAAATCGGCGTCGGTCACCTTCTCCATCAGCGGCGTCAGGTAGCGCTGCGCCCAGGCCTCGACCTTCAGCACCATCGAGGTGCGCCCGACCCGCTCCACATGGGTGTAGACGCAGAGCGTGTCGCCCACCTGCATCGGCTTGGCGAACGACATCTCCTTGACGGCCGCCGTCACCACGCGGCCCCGCGCGCGTTCGGCGGCCCGGATGCCGCAGGCCAAATCCATCTGTGCCATCACCCAGCCGCCGAAGATGTCGCCCGCCGCGTTCGCGTCCGCAGGCATGGCGAGCGTGCGCAGCGTGAGTTCGCCGCCGGGCTTTTCGGTGTCTGGCATGGCATCGTCCCCTTTTTACGCCTCCGTTAGAGCAGTTCCGGCGAAAGTGCGAAGCGCTTTTGCGCCCGGTCGCATTTCTGGCAGGGGATGACGGAAGACCGGGGGCGAGAGGCGCGTCACATGCGCGACCACAAGCCCATGCAGACATTCGATTTCGTGGTGGTGGGTTCTGGCTCTGCGGGCTCGGTCGTGGCCGAGCGCCTTTCGGCCGGCGGTCGCTTTTCCGTTCTGGTGCTCGAGGCAGGCGGCACCGACCGGCGCTTCTTCGTGCAGATGCCGCTCGGCTACGGCAAGACCTTCATGGACGCGTCGGTCAACTGGAACTATCGGGCCGAGCCCGATCCGGGCCTTGCCGGCAGCGCCGACCACTGGCCGCGCGGGCGCGTGCTGGGCGGCTCCTCCTCCATCAATGCCATGGTCTGGGTGCGCGGCCACCCCGCGGATTTCGACGAGTGGCGCGATGCCGGCAACCCCGGCTGGGGCTTTTCGGACCTCTTGCCCTTCTTCAAGGCGGTGGAGGACAACCAGGCCGGTGCGGACGAATGGCGCGGCACCGGCGGGCCTCTCCATGTCACCGACAACCGGCGCAACATCCACCCCCTCACCAAGCGCTTTCTCCAGGCGGCTGAGGCGGCTGGCCTGCCGCCCACGCCCGATTTCAACGGCGCTTCCCAGGAAGGCTCGGGCGTCTGGCAGATCACCACGCGCAACGGCCGCCGCATGTCGGCCGCGCGCGCCTTTCTGCGGCCGGCCATGAAGCGCCCGAACCTGCGCGTCGAGACCGGCGCACTCGCCACCCGCATCCTGTTCGAGGGCACGCGCGCGGTCGGCGTCGAATACATCCAAGGCGGCCGCAAATGGGAAGCGCGCGCGGGGCGCGAGGTGATCCTGTGCGGCGGTTCGATCAACTCGCCCCAGCTCCTCCAGCTTTCGGGTGTGGGCGGGGCAGACCATTTGAAGAGCCTCGGCATTCCCGTTCTGGTCGACCAGCCGCAGGTCGGGCAGAACCTGCAGGATCATCTGGGCATCAACTACACCTGGAAGGCCAGGCAGGCGACGCTCAACCAGCGGCTGCGGCCGTGGTGGGGCAAGGCGATGGCGGGCAGCCAGTATCTGCTGCTGCGCCGCGGGCCGCTTTCGATCAGCATGAACCAGGGCGGCGGCTTCTTCCGCACCGACGAGAGCCGCACCCGGCCCAACATGCAGCTTTACTTCCAGGCCTTCTCGACGGTGTTGCCGCGCGCAGGCGAGCGGCCGATTCTGTCGCCCGACCCCTGGCCCGGCTTCTCGATCGGCCTGTCCAACTGCCGGCCCACGAGCGTGGGCTCCATCGCCATCCGCTCGGCCGATCCGCTCGAGCACCCGGTCATCCGTCCCAACGCCTTTTCCACCAATGCGGATGTGGCGGAGATGCTCGACGCCGTGAAGTTCCTGCGCAAGGTGGCAGCCCAGGAGCCGATCCGCGAGGTGATTGCCGAGGAGATGCTGCCCGGCCCCGACTGCCAGGGCGACGAGGCGCTGGTGGACGATTTCCGCCGCCGCTCGGGCACCGTCTACCACCCCGTCTCAACCTGCCGCATGGGCCCGGACGCGGCCAAGGCCGTCGTCGACCCGAGGCTTCGGGTGCACGGCCTGTCGGGCCTGCGCGTGATCGACGCCTCGGTGTTCCCCAACATCATCGCGGGCAACACGAACGCCGCAGCGATCATGACCGGCGCCAAGGGCGCAAGCCTCGTTCTCGAAGACCACCGCTGAATGCGAACCTGCCGGGCTTGCCCGGCAAGCCGGGACGGACGAGCCGCCCCTCCCCCCGGCGCTGCCGGGCGCCGGAAGGCTTGAGCCGTGTCAGCCCGTCAACCGATCGTCAGGTTGACGGCCTTGGGACCCTTGCCGCGCTTGTCGGGCTCGGTGTCGAACGTGACCTTCTGCCCGTCTTCCAGGCCGGGTAGGCCGGAAGCCTGCACGGCCGAGATATGGACGAACACGTCCTTCTGGCCGTCATCGGGCGTGATGAAGCCGAAGCCTTTCGCGTGGTTGAAGAATTTTACGGTGCCGGATTGCGGCATGGGAAGCTCCCTTGTTTCCCGTCGCTTGGGACCCGGGCCCTTCCAACCCGGATATATCGGTCAACCGTCGGTGGAGAAGAAACAGCGCAAAGCCTTTGCTTTCGGAACGCGCCCGAAAAAGGAAAGCTCGGCAGTCCAGCCGGATTATCCAGAGTTCGGATCATGAAGGTCCGGCTTAGTCCATTCCAGTCTCCGGGCCGCCAAATGCCCGAAGCTGGAATTTGTCATGCATTTCGTGCGCCGGGGCAAGAAAAAGTTTCGCCGCGCCCAGCATAGCCGGACGCGGCGCGATTTATTCTATGTTCGCCGACGAAATGCTTGAGGCTTCGCGGCGATTTCTCGGAGGCTGGCTCGCAACGTCTCGGCGAAGCGCCTGATCGCAATCAGCGGTTCAGCCTCCGGGGATCAGGCGGCGCGGAGGTTGACCGCCTTGGGGCCCTTGCCCATGCGGTCGGGCTCGACGTCGAAGGTGACCTTCTGGCCGTCGATCAGCGTGCGCAGGCCGGAGGCCTCGACGGCGGAGATGTGGACGAACACGTCCTTTGCGCCGCCTTCGGGCGTGATGAAGCCGAAGCCTTTGGTTGAATTGAAGAACTTCACGGTGCCGGTCTGCGCCATGGAGGGTTCCCTTTCCGGAACGGATGGTCTGGGTTCTCAGCCCACTCCCAGAGCTTAGAACCCGTTGATTGTTGCAAGCCGGCCCTTCGGCACGGCCATGGCTTCCCGCCGGTCGAGGCGGGCTGTCAGAGATTCACAGTGTCGGGGAAAGGTCGTCCAAAACGTTCCAGTCACCGGGTCAGCAAATGCCCGAACATGCGAAAGCATGCCACAGCCTTCCCGCTCCCGCAAGCGGATCGCAGGACGCGTCGTGGCCCTTCTCAGGCGCCTGCGAGCGCCCAAATCTTTGGCTGACATGTTTCGTTGCACGAGGTGTTCTACGAAGCCAAGCGCACGAGCCGCAACCAACTCGCGATCCGACTGGGGCAGCGCCGCGCCTCCTCCGAAACTTCATGCAAGCTGGAGCCGGTTTCGTTGGTCGCCCGCCCTGAAGATGGGATAAACACGGCCGCGGCCTGAGTTTTACCCAGGCTCTCGCGCGGCAAAGGCGGCGCAGCCATTGCCTTCACCCCTCCCCCGCCCCAGAATTTTGCGCGCGCAACCATCGCGCGAACCAGAGGGAGGACCCGGGATGCCATCGCTCCACCGTCGCCTCGCAGGGCCCACGAGCCTTGCGGCGCTGATCTTCGCGCTTTCCGCCTGCACGGTGGTCGTGGAGGAACCGGGTCCGATCCCGATCGATCCGGGACCGCGCATCTGTACCCGCGAATACGCCCCCGTCTGCGCCACGCGCGGCGGCGACCGCCAGACCTTCTCCAACCCGTGCCTGGCCGACCAGGCGGGATATCGCATCGTCGACCGCGGCGAGTGCCGCCGTCGTCCGCCGCGCCCGCCCGTCGAGGAGCCGCGCTTCTGCACGCGCGAATATGCGCCCGTCTGCGGCCGCCGCGGCTCGGACATCCGCACCTTCGGCAATGCCTGCGAGGCGCGCGCGTCCGACTACCGCATCATCGACCGCGGCCCCTGCTAGGGCTGGAAACCGCGGCTGAAACGATGCCCTACCGCACGGCGCGGACGAGGTCCGCGCTGGGATAGCAGGTAGCGGGACGACCGGCCTTGGCTTCCCATTCGCCGATCGAGCGGCGGGTGCGGAAGCCAGGCAGGCCGTCCGCGCCGCCGACATCGTAGCCCTTGCCTTCCAACGCGCGCTGCAGGCCCGCCACATCCGAGCGCAGCAGCCCTTCCACCGGCTGCCAGCGGCCGGCGAAAGCCTTGCCAGCACCACCGATGCGATCCGCGCCGTGGCCGATGAAGAGCGCGTAGAGATCGCTCTCGTTGTATTCCTTGATCACGTAGAAGTTCGGCGTGACGATGAAGGCCGGCCCCGAGCGCCCGGCGGGCATCAGCAGGAAGCCCTCGCGGCTCCGCTCGCTGCGGGGGAATGCGCGGCCACCCGTGCGCACGACGCCGAGTTTCTCCCATTCCGCGAAGGTCTTGCCGCGGTCGGGTCCTTCCAGCGCGCACGACACGCCTTGCGGCACCTCCACCTCGAAGCCCCAGTCGCGGCCCTTCTGCCAGCCGTGGCTGGCGAGGTAGTGGGCGATGGAGGCGAGCGTGTCGGGCGTCGAGTTCCAGATGTCCACCTTGCCGTCGCCGTCGCCGTCCTCGGCGAAGCGCAGGAACGAGGTGGGCAGGAACTGCGGCTGGCCGAGCGCGCCCGCCCAGGACGAGCGCATGGCCGAACGCGCCACATGGCGGTCCTCGACCATGCGCAGGGCGGCCAGCAGCTCCTCGCGGAACATCGCCTTGCGGGTGGCGAGAAATGCTTTGGTGCCCAACACCTCGAAGGCGTCATGCGGCATCTTCGCGGCGCCGAAGCCCGATTCGCGGCCCCAGACGGCGAGAAGCACAGGCCCCGGCACGCCCCATTTGCGCTTGATGGCGCTGAGCGCGCGGCTGTTCGCATTCAAGCGCGAGCGCCCACCATTCACCACCGCATCCACGCTTTTCGGCGCGAAATAGGCGCCCGGCGAGCGGAACTCGGCCTGATGCTGCTTGCGCTCGCCGCCCGACGAGCCAGGCAGCACGAGATCGGGCAGTTTCAGGTTGAGCGAAACGCCCTTGAAGGCCGCATCGAAGGTCGCGCGGCTGATGCCCGCGCGTTCGGCTTCGGGCCAGAGGTCGTTGCTCAGCCATTCGCGAAAGCCGGCTTGCGTGGGCGAAGCCTGGGCGGAGGCGGCCATGAGCATGACCAGGATGGGAACACAAAGGCGGAAAGCGGATCGAAGCATGGGATGGAGCATGGCAGGCCCGGCTTGCCCCGAAATTGCGCCCCTCAGAAGGCCGTGCGCGCGCGCAGTGCCGCAGCGAGCGTGCCCTCGTCGAGATAGTCGAGCTCGCCCCCTACCGGCACACCATGAGCGAGCCGGGTCACGCGCACGTCGAGACCGCCGAGCTGGTCGGTCAGGTAATGCGCGGTGGTCTGGCCCTCGACGGTGGCATTCACCGCGAGCACCACCTCCTTGATGCCGCCTTCGGCCACGCGCGCCACGAGCTGGCGGATGGCGAGCTGGTCGGGGCCCACCCCGTCGAGCGGGTTCAGCGTGCCACCGAGCACATGGTAGGACGCGTTCATTGCGCCCGCCCGCTCCAGCGCCCAGAGATCGGCCACGTCCTCCACCACGATCACGGTTGACTGATCGCGCTTGGGGTCGGCGCAGACGGTGCAGGGATCGGACGTGTCCACGTTGCCGCAGCGCGAGCACACGCGCACGTTCTCCGCGGCCTCCGCCATGGCCGCGCCCAGCGGCCGGAGCAGCTGGTCCTTCTTCTTGATGAGATGCAGCGCCGCCCGCCGCGCCGAGCGCGGCCCCAGGCCCGGCACGCGCGCGAGAAGCTGGATCAGCTTCTCGATCTCGGGACCGGCAATGCGCTTGGACATGAGGAAGACCCGCTCGAACGGGCCTCAGCGCCCACGCTTCATATGGTGTTTGAAGCGCTTCCGAGCAAGCTTCGGGGGAGGCTCAGAACGGCAGCTTCATGCCGCCGGGCAAGCCGAGACCGGAGGTCAATTCCTCCGTGCGCTTCTGCATGGCGGCTTCCACCTTGGCGCGCGCATCGTTGAAGGCCGCGAGCACCAGATCCTCCAGGATTTCCGTCTCGTCCGCCTTGACGAGCGAGGGGTCGATCTTGAGCGCGCGCATCTCGAACTTGCCCGACAGCGTGACGGAAACGAGCCCGCCGCCCGATGCACCCTGGGCCTCGAGGTTGGCGATGTCGCCCTGCAGTTCCTGGAACTTGGCCTGCATCTCCTTGGCCTTGCCCATCAATCCCAGCAGGTCCTTCATGGCAGCACTCCTTTATTCTGTGTCGTCGTCTTCAGGGTCGATCGGCACGCTCTGGGCCGGATCGGGTTCGGCGCCTTCCGGCAGATCGGCTTCGGTTTCCGCCAAACGCACGTCGATGATCTTGGAGCCCGGAAACCGGGCGAGAATTGCGGCGACCGTGGGATCGGCGCGCGCGTCCGACAACTGCTCCTCACGGCGCGCGGTTTCCTGCTCGGCCAGCGTCTGTCCGCCTTCGGTGCGCGACACCGAAACGAACCACTGCCGCCCCGTCCAGTTCTTGAGGCGCACGGACAGATCGTTGGCAAGCGTCGGGGGCGCATCGGCCGCAAACGACACCTCGATCCTGCCGGGCTCGATGCGGACGGGCCGCACGAAGCGCTTGACCTGGATCTTGAAGGCCATGTCGCGATGGGTTTCGGCCAAGGACACGATGTCGGCGATGCTCGCCACAGCCGGTCCCGTTTCCTGCGGCGCGGGCTCGGGCTTGGCCTGGGGGGCCGCATGGCGCGCCATGGCAGCCGCCATTCCGCCCCCTCCCCCATTCGCTGGCCCGGCGCCGAGCGGGGGCGCAGGCCGCGGGGTTGCGGGAAGCGAAAGCGCGGTGGTGCCGCCGCCTCCTTCCATGTGGCGCAGCGCCTCGTCCAAGGTCGGCAGGTTCGCCGCATGGGCGATGCGGATGAGCACCATCTCGGCGGCACTCGCGGGCCGGGGTGCGAGAGCCACCTCACCCAGCCCCTTGAGCAGCATCTGCCAGGCACGCGAAAGCACCGAGACCGAAAGGGTCTTGGAAAACGCCAGGCCACGCATGCGCTCGTCGGGCGAAAGGGCCGCGTCCGCCGCGCCTTCCAGAAAGCGCAGCTTGGACACGAGATGGGTGAATTCGGCCAGGTCCGACAAGACTTGGGCGGGGTCGGCGCCCCCGTCATACTGAGCGCGGAACTCTGTGAGTGCTTCGGCCACCGCGCCCTTCATCAGGTGTTCGAAGAGGTCCACCACGCGCGCCCGGTCGGCCAGGCCCAGCATGTCGCGCACGGCCAGGGCCTCGACGCGCCCCCCGCCATGGGCGATCGCCTGGTCGAGGATCGAAAGCGCGTCGCGCACCGAGCCTTCGGCCGCGCGCGCGACGAGCGCGAGCGCTTCGCCTTCCGCTTCCACGCCTTCCTTGTCCACGATGCCGCGCAGATGCTCGGCGAGCACCGGCGGCTCCACGCGGCGCAGGTCGAAGCGCTGGCAGCGCGACAGGACCGTGATCGGCACCTTGCGGATTTCGGTGGTCGCGAAGATGAACTTCACATGGGGGGGCGGCTCTTCCAGCGTCTTGAGCAGGCCGTTGAAGGCCTGCGTGGACAGCATGTGCACCTCGTCCACGATGTAGACCTTGAAGCGCGCGGATACCGGCGCGTAGCGCACCTGCTCGATGATCTCGCGGATGTCGTCGATGCCGGTGTGAGAGGCCGCATCCATCTCCACCACGTCCACGTGGCGGCCTTCCATGATGGCGCGGCAGTGCTCGCCGGGGTTGGTGAGGTCGATGCTCGGACGGTCGATCTCGGGGGTGCGGTAGTTGAGGGCGCGCGCGAGGATGCGGGCTGTGGTGGTCTTGCCCACCCCGCGCACCCCGGTCAGCATCCAAGCCTGCGCGATGCGGCCCGAGGCGAACGCGTTCGTGAGCGTGCGCACCATCGGCTCCTGGCCGATCAGGCTCGAAAAGTCCGCGGGGCGGTATTTGCGGGCCAGCACGCGGTAGGCGCCGCCTTTCGCGGAAGCGCCCGATCCTGCAGAAGTTGTGCCGTCTTCCGCCATGTCGCCCTTCGCGTGTTCCTCAGCTTCCGCCCAAGATGCCACCCGCGCGTCACCGATCCGCTAATGGCGGCTCGGCAGGCGCGGGAAGAAAGGAGATGTGGGAGGCTGGAACGATGACCCGTGCCGGGCTCGTTGGGGCTGCTTCCTTCCGGACCTGACCCGGTTGGCGAGTGGCTCGTCCACCACCAACCCCCCGAGTGGTGATATCGGCAATCCCGCCGACGATTGCAAGGGCTGATCGCCGGGCATCACCGCGCAAGGAAAACATCGCGGCGGTGACGTTGCTCCCTTGCGGCCTGCGGAATCGCGCCCTAGCCTTACTTCCTTCCGACGGAGCGAGTGGGATCGCGCCGGCGGCAGGGGGAGCGCTGCCAATGCTGCCGGGCATCACCAAAGCCGGATTCGAACTCGACCGCAGGCTGGAAGGCGACAGCGAGCCCGTGATGTGGCTCGGCCTGTGCGAGCTGCGCATCATGGACGACGCGCGCTGGCCCTGGTTCATCCTGGTGCCGCAGCGGCCGGGCATCGAAGAGATCCACGACCTCACCCCGCTCGATCAGGCCATGCTGACCTTCGAAAGCAACATGGTGGCGCAAGCCGTGAAGCGGGTCACGCGCTGCACCAAGATCAACACGGGCGCGCTCGGCAACGTCGTGCGCCAGCTGCACTTCCACGTGGTGGCCCGGTCGGAGGGCGACGCCTGCTGGCCCGGACCGGTCTGGGGCAACGGCCCGCGCGAGCCCTATCGCCGCGAGGACCTGCACACCCTGGCAGAGCGCGTGCGCGCAGCCCTCTGAGCATGGTCCATCGCTTTCCCCTTTGGGACGCGCCGCAGCGCGAGCCGAGCGCTGCGACAGCTTTTGCCGACAACCGCCTCGACCGCCGCTCGGAGAACCGTGGCGACGATGACGCGGTCCACGCCCTCGAAGACCCCGCGGCCCGCCTCGTGCTGATCGAGCGCGGCCAGGTCTGGTTCCAAGGGGCCCGAGCCCTCCACACGGTGGAAGAAACGAAGTCGGCCGGCCTCGACCCCGCGGGCGCGGTGCTTCTCGGCTGGAGCGCGGAAGGGCCCGTGCTGGCGCTGGCACCCGGTGTGGAGGAGCCACCCGCCGACTGGGAAGCCGTTCCCTTGCGCTCGCTCTACACGCAGGGCCGCCTGCCTGCCGACCTGATCGGCGCGCTTGCCCAGGGTGCGGCACTCCTGAACTGGCACGGCGCCAACCGCTTCTGCGCGCGCTGCGGGCACGAAAGTGCGCCGCGCGGCGGCGGCGTCAAGCGCGTCTGCCCCCGTTGCGGGGCCGAGCACTTCCCGCGCACCGATCCTGTCGCCATCATGCTCGCCTTGCGCGAGGATGCCTGCCTGCTCGGCCGCTCGCCGCATTTCGCGCCCGGCATGTTCTCCGCGCTCGCGGGCTTCATCGAACCCGGAGAGACGATGGAGAACGCGGTGCGCCGCGAGACCTTCGAGGAATCGGGCATCCGCATCGGCCGCGTCGCCTATCATGCGAGCCAGCCCTGGCCCTTCCCTCATTCCCTGATGCTCGGCTGCTTCGGCGAGGCGCTGACGCAAGAGGTCGCGCACGACACGACCGAGCTCGAAGCCTGCCGCTGGTTCGGGCGCGCGGAGGTCCGCTCCATGCTCGCCCGCACCCACCCCGAGGGCCTGGCGGTGCCGCCCGAGGGCGCGATCGCCCACCATCTGATCCGCCACTGGGCTGAGTGGAGCGGCTAGCCGAACTCTGCGCCAAGCTGGCAACACTTGTCATCGAGCATCCGGTCTGCGCGGTCCGTGGTGCAACACCGTCACGGCATGGATTCTCGGGTCAAGCCCGAGAATGACGAAGGTGAGGTGGTGGAGTGGTCTGGCAACATACGCTACGCAACCATCGACTCTCGGCAAGACGACCGACGGTGCGCCTCAACCCAGCCAGGCGGATAAACTCCCTCAGTCTCCCACCGCCTGCGTGTCCCGCCAGGGATGGGCGTCGTAGACGCCGAGGATTCGCACCTCGCGCGAGAAGAAGGCCAGTTCCTTGAGGGCTTGGGCGACGTTGGGATCGTCGGGATGACCCTCCACATCCGCATAGAACTGCGTCGCGAAGAACGTGCCGCCGAGCTGGTAGCTCTCCAGCTTGGTCATGTTGACCCCGTTGGTCGCGAACCCGCCCATCGCCTTGTAGAGCGCGGCGGGGATGTTGTGCACGCGGAACACGAAGGTGGTCATCATGCGGCGTGCCGCATCGGTGCGCGCGGCACGGCTTTCCTTGGGCGAAAGCACCACGAAGCGGGTGACGTTGGTGTCGGTGTCCTCGACGTTGCGCTTGACGATGTCGAGCCCGTAGAGCGAGGCGGCGAGCTCGGGCGAAAGCGCCGCCATCGAAGGATCGCCCTCGTCGCGGATCATGCGCGCGGCCCCCGCCGTGTCGCCCGCCACGACCGCCTTCCAGCGATGCTCGCGGATGATCCGGCGGCACTGGCCGAGCCCGTGGATATGGCTGTGCACCGAGCGGATCTGCTCGATCCCCGTGCCCGGCAGGACCATCAGGTGGAAGTGGATCGGCAGGAAGTACTCGCCCACGATGTGCAGGCGCGATTCCGGCAGAAGGTGGTGAATGTCTGCCACGCGGCCCGCGATCGTGTTCTCGATCGGGATCATGGCGAGATCGGCAGCGCCGTTCTCCACGGCCGCGAACGCGTCCTCGAAGGTCGCGCACGGCAGCGGCTCCATGGCGGGGAACATGTTGCGAGCGGCTGTGTCAGAGTTCGCGCCGGGCTCGCCCTGGAAGGCGATCCTGTTCGTGGTCATGGCGATTCCTTAAGCAAGGGCCGCGCGGGCGCGCTCGAGGTCCTCGGGCGTGTCGACGCCGAGCGGCACGCCGCCGACCAGCGCCACGTCGATGCGCATACCGGCTTCCAGCGCGCGCAATTGCTCGAGCTTCTCGCGCCGCTCGAGCACGGAAGGCCGAAGCGCGACGAACCGCTCGAGCGCGTCACGGCGATAGGCGTAGAGCCCGACATGGTGGAAGTGCGGGCCTTCGCCATAAGGGGCGGTGGCGCGCGTGAAGTAGAGCGCGCGCAGGCGGTTCGGCCCAAGCGGGGTGCCAACGATCTTCACCACGTTGGGATTGGTGCGCTCGTCCTCGCGGGTGATCTCAACACCCAGCGTGCCGATGGCGACCTCGCGCTCGTCGAGCAACGCAAGCGCATCGCCCACGAGGCTGGGGTCGAGCGTCGGCAGGTCGCCCTGGACGTTGACGATGCGGTCCACGCGGCCCTCGGGGTCGATGGTCCCCAGCGCTTCCCAGATGCGGTCGGAGCCGGATTCATGGGTGGGTGCGGTCATCACAGCCTCGAAGCCATGGCGCTCCACCGCTTCCTTCACGCCTCGGAAATCGGTCGCCACCACGACGCGGCCGACGCCGCTCTCGCGGGCGCGGCGCGCCACGTGCACGATCATCGGCAGGCCGGCGATCGGGGCCAGCGGCTTTTCGGGCAGTCGGGTCGAGCCCAGGCGGGCGGGAATCAGGACGAGTGCGGTCATGGCAGGAAGCGCGCTTTGGGTGACGGCGAAAGTGTCAAAACGCCTCACGGGCGCGGGGCCTTATAGGTGTTGCGCGGCTTGCGCAAAAGACCTAGTTTCGCCGCGGTTTCAGGGGTGGTCCCGGCCGCTCGCGGGCGTTTGCCCGCAATGCGCCGCCCTCCCGTCGGGCAAGAGGCGTGCGGATGGATTCCTTCGAGTTCAACAAGGTCATCGGAGCGGTGCTGGGAGCGTTCTTCCTCCTGTTCTCGGTGGCCATCGTTTCGGACGCGATCTTTGCCGCGCCCGCGCCCGAGCGGCCCGGCTACGTGATCGAGGCGGCCGAGCCCCAGGCGGGCGGCGCCGCCGAAGCTGCCGAGCGTCCCTCGATCGCGGTTCTGCTCGCTTCCGCCGATGCGGATGCCGGCGCCACCGCCTTCAAGAAGTGCCAGGCCTGCCATTCCGGCGAGAAGGGCGGTCCCAACAAGATCGGCCCCGACCTGTGGGATCTCGTGAACCGTCCCATCGCCACCCATGAGGGCTTCGCCTATTCGGGCGCCATGAAGGAATTCAGCCAGGGCGGCACCGTGGTGTGGGATTGGGATCACCTCGACCACTTCCTGCACGGCCCCAAGGCCTACATCTCCGGCACCGCCATGAGCTTCGCCGGCCTCAAGCGCGACGACGAGCGCGCCAACCTGATCGCTTACCTGCGCACGCTGTCCGACAACCCCGCACCGCTGCCGGCGGCCGATGCGGCGCCTGCCGCCGAGGACGCGTCGGCTCCTGCCGGCGAGGCTGCCCCCGCCGCTGAAGGCGCCGCCGCTCCCGCTGAAGGCACCGCGCCCGCAGCCGAGACGCCCGCTCCGGCCACCGACGGCGCTGCAGCACCCGCGACCGAGGGCGCGGCACCGACCACGGCCGGCGAGCCCGTGCCCGCTCCCAACACCGGCGAGCCCGCAGCCAACTCGGCCGAGCCCGCAGCGCCCGCTGCCCCTGTCCAGCAGGCGCAGTGAGCCGATGCCGGGCGCAGCATGCTGCGCCCATGCACGACCCCGCGTCACGGCATTGTCATCGGCCCCGACCACGAAAAAGCCAGGCTCGCCCTGGCTTTTTTGTTGCCTGGCGGGATGATCCCGCCCTTCCCCCACCCCTTCTGCTGACAAGGATGGTTCCCACATGGCGGCATGGAAGACGAAGCCTCTTGCCCTTCTGCTCATGCTTTCGGTCGCGGCCCCGTCCGCGGCCTTGGGGCAGGAATGGCAGACCACGTCTTCGCTGCTCGGCGAAAGCAAATACGGCCAGAGCTTCGAGCGCTACGACTATGTGAACCCCGACGCGCCCAAGGGCGGCACGCTGAACAGCGTGGTCTCCGGCACCTTCGACAGCTTCAACCCCTATATCGTGCGCGGCACGGCAGCGGCCGGCCTTCAGGCCTTCGGCGGTGGGCTTCTCTACGACACGCTGATGGAGCAGGCGACCGACGAACCGAGCGTGAGCCACCCTTTGGTGGCGGATGCCTACAAGCACCCTGCCGACTATTCATCCGCAACCTATCGCCTTGATCCGAACGCGCGCTGGCATGACGGGCAGCCGATCACGGCGGAAGACGTGATCTGGTCTTTCGAGGTGCTCAAAGCCAACGCCGCGCAGTACAACCGCTATTACGAGAATGTCACGGAAGCGGTGAAGGTGGGCGAACGCGAGGTGGAGTTCCGCTTCGACCAGAAGGGCAACCGTGAGCTGCCCAAGATCATGGGCGACCTCGTGGTGCTGCCCAGGCACTGGTGGGAAGGCACCGACGCGCGCGGCAACAAGCGCGACGTCACCCAGCCGACGCTCGAGCCCCCGCTCGGCTCCGGCCCCTACAAGATCGCGAGCTTCCGCCCCGGCCAGGAGATCGTCTGGCAACGCGTGCCCGACTACTGGGCGGCGAAGCTTCCGGTGAAGATCGGCCGCGAGAATTTCGACGTGCGCCGATACACCTATATCCAGGACGACAGCGCATCCTTCGTGGCCTTCACCAAGGGTGGCATCCAGGACATCAAGCCCGAGAACAGCTCGCGGCGCTGGAACACGGCTTACAATTTTCCCGCGGCGACTGCGGGCGACGTGGTGCGCAAGGAGTTCGCGGCCAGCGCCTTCGTCAACATGCAGGGCTTCGTGATGAACACGCGGCGCCCGCTCTTTCAGGACGCGCGGGTGCGCCAGGCGCTGACCTGGGCCTTCGACTTCGAGACCATGAACCGCACCATCTTGTTCAACTCGTCGGTGCGCACGCAAAGCTACTTCGTCGGGGGCGATCTGGCTTCCAGCGGCGTTCCACAGGGCCGCGAGTTGGAGATCCTCTCGGAATTCAAGGACAGGTTGCCGCCCGCCCTTTTCACGGAGCCCTTCAAGCTTCCCGTCTACGACACGCCGCAGGCCGAGCGCGGCAACCTGCGCGAGGCCATCCGGCTGTTCGGCGAAGCCGGCTGGAAGATCCAGAACGGTCGGATGACCAACGAGAAAACGGGAGAGCCCTTCCGCTTCCAGATCCTGGGCAACGATGCGACGGATGAGATCCTGAGCAATCCCCTGATCGCCTCACTCCGCAAGATCGGCGTGGAGGTAGAGCTGCGCATCGTCGACCCCACGCAATACGTCAACCGGACCCGCGGCTTCGACTTCGACATGATCACGACCGTGCTGCCGCAAAGCGCCTCGCCCGGCAACGAGCAGCGCGACTACTGGTCGACACGCGCCGCCGACGCGTCCGGCTCGCGCAACTATGCGGGCATCAAGAACCCGGTCGTAGATGCCTTGGTCGACAAGGTGATCTTTGCAGCCGACAACGATGAGCTGCTCGCCGCGACGCATGCGCTCGACCGCGTGCTCCTGTGGGATTTCTACGTCATCCCGCAGTTCCACCGGCCGGTCGTCTGGTATGCTTACTGGAACAAGTTCGGCATGCCCGAGAAGCAGCCGGAATATATCGGCGCCGATGTCGAATCCTGGTGGATCGACTCGGCCAAGGAGCAGGCACTGGCGGCCAAGTACCGGAGCCAGAATTGAGCGCGCGCGCAGGCTGGACGCGGCGGCGCTTCCTCGGTGCGGGCGGCGCGGCCCTTGTTGCGCCCTTCCTGCCCGATGCGGCCCTGGCAGCGCTCGCCACCGAGACGCCGCTCCACGGCATCTCGGCCTTCGGCGACCTCAAATATCCGCCGGGCTTCACGCATTTCGACTACGCCTCGCCCGATGCGCCGAAAGGCGGCACGTTCCGCTTCGCGCCGCCCAACTGGGGCTACAACCAGAGCGTCCTCACCTTCAACACGCTGAACTCCTTCGCCCTGCGCGGCGAGGCGCCGGCGCGCATGGAAATGTGCTTCGACAGCCTGATGACGGCCGCGCTCGATGAGCCCGACGCGCTCTACTGCCGGTTGGCCGAGCATGTGACGGTCTCGGCCGACCGCAACACCTTCAGCTTCAAGCTCAGGCCGGAAGCGCGCTTCCATGACGGCTCCACGCTCAAGGCATCGGATGCCGCCTATTCCTTCCGCCTCCTCAAGGAAAAGGGCCACCCGACCTTCCTGCTGCCGCTGGCGAAGCTCAAGGCGGCGGAAAGCGACGGCGAGACCTTGCGTCTGGTGCTCGACGGCACCCAATCGCCGCGGCTGATCCTGACGCTCGCGCTGTTTCCGGTCCTGTCGGAAGCCGACACGGAAGCCAATGGCTTCGAGCGCGGGGCATCCGTGCCGCTTCTGGGCTCGGGCGCCTACAAGGTCGGCCGCGTCAACATGGGCCGGTCCATCGAATACGAGCGCGTGGCCGATTATTGGGGCAGAGACCTCCCCGTCAACCGGGGGCTCTACCACTTCGACCGCATCCGCATCGAGTTCTTCGGCGAGCGGCAGGCAGCCTTCGAAGCCTTCAAGAAGGGCGACATCCAGTTCCGCCAGGAGTTCACCGCGCGCGTCTGGGCGACCGGCTACGACTTTCCCGCGGTAAGCGACGGCCGCGTGGTGAAGCGCGAGTTTCCCGCCGACACGCGACCGATCATGCAGGCCCTGGCGCTCAACCAGCGGCGTGCGCGGTTCAAGGATGTGCGCGTGCGCCGCGCGATCGGGCTCTGCTTCGACTACGAGTGGACCAACCGCAACCTCTTCTTCGGCCTCTACGAACGCTCACAGTCGGCCTTCGAGCAATCGCCTCTCAAGGCGGAAGGGATGCCTTCGCCCGAAGAGCTCGCACTGCTCGAACCCTTGCGCGGCCAGATCCCCGAGGAAGCGTTCGGCGAGCCCGTCCTGCAACCGGTCTCCAACGGCTCGGGCCGCGACCGCAAGCTGCTCGGCGAGGCGTCGAAGCTTCTTCGCGAGGCGGGCTGGGAACGCGAAGGCGGGCTCGTGCGCAAGGACGGCCAGACGCTTGCGCTGGAGATCCTGGTCGAGGACGACTCGCTTTCCCGCATCATGGGGCCGTTCGTCGAGAACCTGCGCGCGGTCGGCATCGACGCCGCCATCCGCCAGGTCGACTCCACCCAATACGAGAAGCGCCAGACCGAGTTCGACTTCGACATCATGATGCAGGCGCTGTCCTTCACCGCCTCACCCACGCGCGACGAGGTGGCGGGCGTGTTTCATTCGGACGCCGCCGCGAGGCCCGGCTCGCGCAATCTGCCGGGCACGGCCGACCCAGCGATTGACGCGCTGGTGGATGCCGTGGGTCGCGCCGAAACTCGCGCGGAGCTTGAGACGGCGGCCCGCGCGCTCGACCGGGTCTTGCGCGCGCGGGCCGACTGGCTACCCAATTGGTTCTCTGCGAATCACCGGGCCGCCTTCTGGGACGTGTTCGGCTTCACCGAACCCAAGCCCCCATACGGGTTCCCGGTCGAAACTCTTTGGTGGTGGGACGAGGCGAAGGCTGCGCGAATTGGACGGAACTGACAGCCGCGCGGGTGCCCGCTGATGGGCGCCTATATTCTTCGCCGCATTCTGCTGATGATCCCCACGATCCTCGGCATCATGGCGATCTCGTTTCTGGTGATCCAGTTCGCGCCCGGCGGGCCGGTGGAACAGGTGATCGCGCGCATCTCGGGCCAGGCGGGCGACGGGCTCTCGGGCGGCGGGGCCGATGCCGGCACCGGCAATTTCGACGCCTCGGGCTCGGGCTCCTCGCAATATCGCGGCGCGCAGGGGCTCGATCCCGAATTCATCGCGAGCCTGGAGCGCCAGTTCGGCTTCGACCGCCCGCCCCTCGAACGCTTCGGCAAGATGCTGTGGGACTATGCCCGCTTCGACTTCGGCGAGAGCTATTTCCGCGACATCGCCGTGATCGACCTGATCCTGGAAAAGATGCCGGTCTCCATCTCGCTCGGGCTTTGGATCACGCTGATCTCCTACCTGATCTCGATTCCGCTCGGCATCCGCAAGGCGGTGGCAGACGGCTCGTCCTTCGATACCTGGACGTCGGCAATCGTCATCATCGGCTATGCCATTCCGGGCTTTCTGTTCGCCATCTTCCTGATGGTCTTGTTCGCCGGCGGCTCCTTCTTCGACTGGTTCCCCCTGCGCGGGCTGACCTCGGAGAATTGGAGCCAGCTTTCCTGGCCGATGAAGATCCTCGATTATCTCTGGCACCTCGCCTTGCCGCTCACGGCCATGGTGCTGTCGGCCTTCGCCACGCTCACGCTTCTGACCAAGAACTCGTTCCTGGAGGAGATCCGCAAGCAGTATGTGGTGACCGCGCGCGCCAAGGGCCTTTCGCCCAACCAAGTGCTTTACGGTCACGTGTTCCGCAACGCGATGCTGATCATCGTAGCGGGTTTCCCGAGCGCCTTCATCTCGGCCTTCTTCACGGGCTCGCTGCTTATCGAGAACATCTTCTCGCTCGACGGCCTGGGCCTTCTCGGCTACCGCTCGGTGCTCGACCGCGACTATCCCGTGGTGTTCGCGAACCTCTACATCCTGTCGCTGATCGGCCTCGTGGTCGGGCTGATCTCCGATCTCACCTACACATGGATCGATCCGCGCATCGATTTCGAGAAGCGCGATGTCTGAGATCCAGCTCAAGTCGGAAGTCGAGCGCCAGCGCGACGAGGCGCAGCCCTGGCTTTCGCCGCTCAACAAGCGGCGCTGGCAGAACTTCAAGGCCAACCGCCGCGGATACTGGTCGCTGTGGATCTTCGGCGTTCTCTTCGTGCTCACCTGCTGCGCGGAGCTGATCGCCAACGACCGTCCGATCTTCGGCGTCTACAAGGGCGAGTTCATCGCACCCGTCTTCGTCGATTACCCCGAAGAGAAGTTCGGCGGCTTCTACGCCGTCACCGACTACCGCGACCCCGTGATCGCCGACGAGATCGAGGCGAATGGCTGGCTGGTCTGGCCGCCGATCCGCTATTCCTACAACACCGCCAACAACGAAATCCCCGAAGCCGCGCCCGCCAAGCCCTCCTGGATGTATTCCAAGGAGGAGCGTTGCGCGCGCTACGCCCAAGGCGTGGACGACCCCGCCTGCCGGATCGGCAACTGGAACTGGCTGGGCACGGACGACGGCGCGCGCGACGTGGCTGCCCGCGTAATCTACGGCTTCCGCATTTCCGTCTTGTTCGGGCTGATGCTGACGCTCGGCTCCGCCGTGATCGGCGTCTCGGCGGGTGCCGTGCAGGGCTATTTCGGCGGCTGGACCGACATCATCTTCCAGCGCTTCATCGAGATCTGGACGGCGATCCCGCTGCTCTATCTCCTGATGATCGTGGCGGCCATCCTGCCGCCGGGCTTCTTCATCCTGCTCTTCCTGATGCTGCTGTTTTCCTGGGTGGGCTTCGTGGGCGTGGTGCGCGCCGAGTTCCTGCGCGCGCGCAACTTCGAATATGTGAATGCCGCGCGTGCGCTGGGCGTGCCCAACCGCACGATCATGTGGCGCCACCTCCTGCCCAACGCGATGGTGGCGACGCTGACCTTCCTGCCCTTCATCCTGAACGGCTCGATCACGACCCTCACCTCGCTCGATTTCCTGGGCTTCGGCCTGCCGCCGGGCTCCGCCTCGCTCGGCGAACTCCTTCGCCAGGGCCAGCGCAACCTGAACGCGCCATGGCTTGGGCTCTCGGGCTTCGTGGTGATCTCGGTGATGCTGTCGCTGCTGATCTTCATCGGCGAGGCGACACGCGATGCGTTCGACCCGAGGAAGACGTTCCGGTGACCCCATGGTATAATCTCGGTCGAATTATACCATGGGGTCTCGCATGGGCATGAACATCAAGAACCCGGTCGTCGAGAAGCTCGCGGACGAGCTTGCTGCACTGACGGGCAAGACCAAGACCGCTGCCATCCAGACCGCCCTGGAAGAAAGCCTGAACCGCCGTCGAGCGGAAGAGGATGTCGCCGAACGCAGGCGTCGCCTGCGCGAGATCGTGCGCAGTTTCGGCCCTGTCCCCGATGGCGAGACGAGCGATCATTCCGACCTCTACGACGAATTGGGCCTGCCCAAATGATCGTGGATGCGTCCGCCATACTGGCCGTGCTGTTCGACGAACCGGAAGGCGAGACGATCGGCGACATTCTGACCGAGCAGAAGGGACACCTCGCCATCTCGCCCTTCGACTATCTGGAAGCTGCCGTTCGCGTCGATCGCTTCGAGTCTCCCCGTCGCTCCGCCGAGTTCGACAACATGGTCGCGCTGCTCGGCATCGAGATCGTCAAGACCACCGACCAGCAGGCCTTTCTGGCCCGCGAGGCCTACCAGCGTTTCGGCAAGGGCAACCACCCTGCCCGGCTGAACCTCGGCGACTGCTTCGCCTATGCGCTCGCCAAGGCGCGAGCCGAGCCGCTGCTGTTCAAGGGCGACGATTTCCGCCAGACCGATGTCGAGGCCGTTCTTTGACCGTTGCGCCGCTCCTTTCCGTTCGCGATCTGTCGGTCTCCTTCGGCGGCCCCCAGCTTTCGGTCGACCGCGTGTCCTTCGACATCCATCCAGGCGAGACGCTGGCCTTGGTGGGAGAGTCGGGCTCGGGAAAGTCGGTTTCCGCGCTGTCCATCTTGAAGCTTCTGGCCTATCCGCCCGCGAGCCATCCCTCGGGTGAGATCCTGTTCAAGGGACAGGATCTGCTCAAGCTTTCCGAGCGCGAGTTGCGCAAGGTGCGCGGCAACAAGATCGCGATGATCTTCCAGGAGCCGATGACCTCGCTCAACCCGCTCCACACGATCGAGGGCCAGGTCGGCGAGGTGCTGAGGCTGCACCGGGGCATGAGCGAGAAGGCCGCGCGCCAGCGCACGCTGGAACTGATGCGCGAGGTGGGCATCCGCGAGCCCGAAAAGCGTCTCGGCGCCTATCCCCACCAGCTGTCGGGCGGTCAGCGCCAGCGCGTGATGATCGCGATGGCGCTCGCCAACGAGCCCGAACTCCTGATCGCGGACGAGCCGACAACGGCGCTCGACGTCACCGTGCAGGCGCAGATCCTCGAGCTTCTGGCAGGGCTGAAGGCCAGAAACGGCATGGGCATGCTGTTCATCACGCACGATCTCGGCATCGTGCGCCGCATCAGCGACCGCGTCTGCGTGATGACCAAGGGCCGCATCGTGGAGGAAGGACGAACCGCCGACATCTTCGCCGACCCGCGCCACGAATACACGAGGAAGCTGCTTGCCGCCGAGCCCAAGGGCCGCCCGCTCGATGCGCGAAGCGATGCGGCCGAAGTGATGGCGGGGCGCGACGTGAAGGTCTGGTTTCCCATCCGCCAAGGCTTCTTCCGCCGCACTGTGGATCACGTGAAGGCGGTGGACGGCATCGACCTGTCCGTGCGCGCGGGCCAGACGGTGGGCGTCGTAGGCGAATCCGGCTCGGGCAAGACGACGCTCGGCTTGGCGCTCTGCCGCATGATCTCGTCGAAAGGCGACATCCGCTTCGACGGCAAGAGCATCGACAAGCTCTCCTTCGAGGAGATGCGGCCGCTGCGCTCCGACATCCAGATCGTGTTCCAGGACCCCTTCGGCTCGCTCTCGCCGCGCATGTCGGTGGGCGAGATCATCGAGGAGGGGCTGAAGATCCATCAGCCCAAGCTGTCGGCCCGCGAGCGCGATGGGCGCGTGGTGGACGTGCTCCGCGAGGTCGGCCTCGACCCCGAGACGCGCCATCGCTACCCCCACGAGTTCTCGGGCGGCCAGCGCCAGCGCATCGCCATCGCGCGCGCGATGGTGCTCGAGCCGCGCTTCGTGATGCTGGACGAGCCCACCTCCGCGCTCGACATGAGCGTGCAGGCCCAGGTGGTGGACCTGCTTCGCGGCCTCCAGCAGAAGCGCGACCTCGCCTATCTCTTCATCAGCCACGACCTGAAGGTCGTGCGCGCGCTCGCCAACCACGTGATCGTCATGCAGAACGGGCGCATCGTCGAGCAGGGACCGGCCGCCGAGATCTTCGAGCGCCCGCAGACGGCCTACACCAAGGCGCTGATGGCGGCCGCCTTCCGCATCGAGGCCGCCCCCCAGGGCGCCGTCGCCGAATAGGAGGACCCATGGCCGAGCGCATCCTGCTTTCGCTGGGCAACTTAAACCCGCGCCGCTGGTTCGAGCTTTTGTCGGGCCATCGCGAGGTGGTCTTGGAGCCCGACGGGCCGGAGGACCCCTCGATCCGTTTCGCGGTCGTCTGGAAGTATCCGCATGGCAGCCTCAAGCACCTGCCCAATCTCCAGGGCATCTTTTCGATGGGTGCGGGCGTCGACCACATCATGGCCGATCCCGACCTGCCGCGGGTGCCCGTCGTGCGCGTGGTGGACGAGAACCTCACGCAGCACATGGTGGAGTATGTGGTGTGGCGCGTGATGGACCATCACCGCCAGGGCGCAGCCTATCGCGCCCAACAGGCGCGCGGGGTGTGGCACGAGCCGCCGCAGCGCACGGCGGGCGACGTTTCCGTGGGCATCATGGGCCTCGGCCAACTCGGGCGCGCGGCGGCCGAAGCGGTGCGGTCCTTGGGCTTTTCGGTCAACGGCTGGAGCCGCAGCCCCCGCGACGTGCCGGGCGTTCACACCTTCCACGGCGAGAACCAGCTCGTGCAGTTCCTCAACACGACCGACATCCTGGTCGTGCTCCTGCCGCTCACGCCGCAGACGCGCGGCATCGTCAATTCCGGGCTTCTGCGCCAGCTTCGCCAGCGCAACGCGCTGGGTGGGGCGGTGCTGATCAACGCCGGCCGCGGCGCCCTCCAGAGCGATGCCGACATCTTCCAGGCGCTGGAGGACGGCACGCTCAAGGAAGCGAGCCTCGACGTCTTCGAGGAAGAGCCGCTGCCCGCGTCGAGCCCGCTCTGGACCCATCCGCGCCTCTTCCTCACGCCCCATGCTGCGGCTACCTCCGACCCCAACCATCTGGTCGGCCCCATGCTGGAAGGCATGGCCCGCATTGAGCGCGGCGAGACGCCCGACAACCTGGTGAACCGCGCCGCGGGCTACTGAGGCCGGCGATAGGCCGAAGGCTCGCCGTACAAGTAGCCGATCCGGGCGACGGCCACCGTCAGGGGCTCGAGCGCCACATCCATCGTGTGGCCGTTGGCGTGGATCAGCGTGTCGCGGTCCCGCATGATGCCGACATGGCCGGGCCAGAAGACGAGATCGCCGCGGCGAAGCTCGCCCGGCTCCACGGGTTCGCCGATCGTGGCAGCCTGCATGTCGGTGTCGCGCAGCACGCCTTGGCCCGTCATGGCGAGCGAAAGCTGCACCAGACCCGAACAGTCGATGCCGAAGCCCGAGGCGCCGCCCCACAGATAGGGCGTGCCGAGAAGCCGCTCGGCGATGTCCACGAAATCGCCCGCCCCCTCCCCCGCCTTCGCCAGATGCTGCGCCACCGCCCACTGGCCGGAAGCCAGCCGGGCATAGCGGGTGCCCCGCGTCTCGGCCCATTCCTCAACCGCGAACGCCGCGCCCATCGAGCACTCGCCGGCACGGGGAAGCTTCATGTCAGGGCCGGGGTAGAGAAAGGTGCGGGGGGCGATCACTCGGTGAGAAGCAGGCAGCGTTTCGCCGAGTGAAGCCGCGTGGCAGTAGCCGACATAGCCGTCCGCCTCGGCCTGCACCCAGGCCCAGCCACCCACCTCGTCAAAGATGCGAACCGCTGCGCCCAAAAGAAGCTGGGTGTCGAGACCGGCCGCAGGATCGGGCGCGCGCTTGAGATCGAGAACGCCCACCGCGACACGGGCGAGACGGCCGTCGATGAACCGCCCGGCATTCACCTGGGATTCGAGGCGGCGGTCGGCGAGATCGGGCCGGAAGGCATGAAGACGGCGGTCGAGGGAGGGCATGGTCTGGAACCGTCCTTGGCTTGGAGAGATCGCAGCGCGGCAGGCGAGCAAGGCTAGTGGAGGATGCCGGCGAGTTCCACTCGGAGCGAGCCTATCGCGGCAACTCCGCCGCCCGGCTGATGATCGCGTCGCCGAAGCGCTCCACGAACAGCGAGCCCTCCACGGTGCGGCGCACGAGCACGTTTCGGCGGTCGCGCTCGTCGCGGCGGCGGGTGAGCAGGCCTTTGGCGCCCATCGCGTCCAGAGCGCGCGTGATCACGGGCTTGGTCACGCCGAGCCGCTCGGCAAGCCCTCGCACGGTATGCGGCGGCGGGTCGAGATAGACCGAAAGCAGGATGGCCGCCTGGCGGAGCGACAGGTCCGGCATGTCCGCGCGCACCTCGGCAAGCGCCACCTGCTGCCACAGGCGCAGCGCCTGGGAGGGGCGAAGGACGATGGTTGCACCTGTTGTCATGACGCGCCGAGAATGCGCCAACTTGGTTGCCAACGGGTTTCGCCTCGTGCCTGGACGAGACACCGCTTCGCATGTTCCTTGCACCCGCCCCAGCCCGAGATTCGCCCATGGCCGAAACCCGACCGAACCCGCTCCACTTCCCGCTGGCATTCGCGACCGGCGGGCTTCTCACCTTGATGGTGCATTTCAACGGCGAGCTCGCGCATCACGGCGGTGCGCTGTTTTCCTCCTGGGGGGCGCATGCGACGGGCACGGTGGTGGCTGTCCTGCTTCTGCTCGCGTTGCGCGGAAGGGGGCCGCGCGTTTCCATGCTGGGCCGCGGCGCTCCACTCTGGGCCTATGCGGGCGGACTGTCGGGAGCCGCAACCGTGATGCTGAGCTCGCTTGCGGTGAACAGCCCGCTCGCGCTCGCGGGCACGCTGGCGCTCGGGCTCGGCGGCCAGGTGGCGTTCAGCCTGGCAGCCGACCGCTGGGGCCTGTTCGGCCTGCCAAGGCGGCGGCTCGACAAGCGCGACGCGGGCGCGCTCGCGCTCATCGCAGCCGGCAGCGTGCTGATCATCGGGCAGCTCGCGCCATGATCCTTCCCATCCTCTTCGCCACCACAGCCGGCGTGCTGGTGGGCGTCAGCCGCCAGGTGAACGGGCGGCTCAGCCTTTCCACATCGCCCCTCGTCTCGTCCTTCTGGAACCATGTGGTGGGGCTCGTGGCGCTGACGCTGGTCGGGCTGGCGCTGGGCAGCCTTTTTCCGCCGGGTGCCGCGCAAGCGCCGTGGCACTCTTATCTGGGCGGGCCGATCGGGGTGGTGTTCGTGGCCTCGGGAAGCTGGCTTGTGGCGCGCATCGGCGCCTTGAACACCGCACTCATGGTGATCGGCGGGCAGATGGTCTCAGGCGTCGCTCTAGACCTCATGAGCGAGGCGACGGGCGCGGTCTGGGCGAGCATGGCCGGGGTGGCGCTGATCCTGGGCGGCGTGGCGCTGACCCAACGGCGGGGATAGCCGCCTTCACCCTCCGAAGCGCTGCGTCAGATAGTGCTCCAACGCCCGGATGGCCTGAGCCTCGCCGCCGGTCGGGCAGGACGGCTTGTCGGCCGGGCACCACGCGAAGATGTCGAAATGCGCCCAGCTCTTCGCCCGCTCCACGAAGCGCTGGAGAAAGAGCGCAGCCGTCATCGAGCCGGCGAAGCCATCGGTTGTGACGTTGTTGAGGTCGGCCACCTTCGAGGACAGCTTCGCCGCATAGGGCTTCCAGAGCGGCAGCCGCCAAAGCGGGTCTTCGACAGCTTCCGCGGAAGCGGCAAGCGCCTGGGCAAGCGCCTCGTCGTCGGTGAAGAAAGGCGGCAGGTCCGGGCCGAGCGCCACGCGCGCAGCGCCCGTCAGCGTGGCGAGGTCGAGGAGCAGCTCAGGCTCCTCCTCGTCGGCAAGTGCCAGCGCATCCGCCAGCACGAGCCGGCCTTCGGCGTCGGTGTTGCCGATCTCGACCGTCAGTCCCTTGCGCGAGCGCAGGACGTCTCCGGGGCGGAAGGCGTTGGAGGAGATGCTGTTCTCCACCGCAGGCACCAGCACGCGCAGGCGGATGGGCAGCTTGGCAGCCATCAGCATGGAAGCGAGGCCGAGCACGTTGGCGGCACCTCCCATATCCTTTTTCATGAGAAGCATTCCGCTGGCGGGCTTGATGTCGAGCCCGCCCGTGTCGAAGCAGACGCCCTTGCCGACCAGCGTCACGCGTGGGCTGCCCTCATGGCCCCAGCGCATGTCGAGCAGGCGCGGCGCGGAAGCCGAAGCTCGGCCGACAGCGTGGATCATCGGAAAGTTGGCATCCAGCAGCGCATCGCCCGCGATCGTTTCCACCACGGCACCGTGGGTGGCAGCCAGCTCGCGCAGCGCTTCTTCCAGCTCGTCCGGCCCCATGTCGGACGTGGGCGTGTTGACGAGATCGCGCGCCAGGAAGACACCTGCGGCGGTGCGGCGGGCAGCATCGAGGTCGGCGCCCTCGGGCAGAACCCAGCGCTGCCTGGCTGTTTCCTTCTTGCCGTAGCGGGTGAAGGCGTAGGCGCCGAGCAGAAGCGCAAGCGCCGCAAGCTGCGGACGTGCGGGCGGGGCGGCGAGCCTCCAGTCGCCTGCGGGAAGAGCGCGCGCGAGCTGACCGAAGCCGAGCCCCTGTTCTTCCGCGCCCAACCCGAACAGCGCGCCGGCGAGCTCCCCGTCCGTGCCGGGCAGTGCCAGGCTCTCGCCTGCCCTGCCGGAGAAACCATTGGCGCGCGCCCAGGCAAGCGCTGATGCGTCGAGGCCCGCACCGTCGAGCGCATCTAAGCCCACGGCGTGAACAGGGCGTGTCTCTCCGAGCGAACCGTCGCCCACCAGTTCCACCGACATGCCGCTCTCCATCGTTAACGCCTCATTAGGGTTAACCAAATATTTCTCCACTTCGGAAGACGGAGCGGGGGTTCCCATGCGCAAGCCTGAAGCTGATGCCATGTCGTGGAAGCGTATAGGGCGCGGGATAGCGGCCACGCTCCTGGCTGCGGGGCTCGCAGGCTGCGCGGCAAAGCCGCTGACCACGGGCTCCGTGTCGCGCGCGCCACAGGCGTCAACGAGCGCCGATGCAGGTGAAGCGAGCGCGCTCGGGCGCGCCTATGCCAAGAACCCCAAGGACAAGAACGTCTCGCTTTCCTATGCGAGCGCGCTGGGCGCTGCGGGCCGCACCGACCAAGCGCTCGCCGTGATGCGCCGCACGGCCATCGGCCACCCCAAGGATCGCGACGTGCTCGCGGCCTACGGCAAGGCGCTTGCGGGTGCGGGCCAGCTCGATCAGGCGCTGGATGCCGTGCGCCGCGCCCAGACTCCCGAATATCCCGATTGGAAGCTGTATTCGGCGGAAGGCGCCATTCTCGACCAGATGGGCAAGCCGCAGGAAGCGCGCACCCTCTACCGCAAGGCGCTCGACATCCGCCCGAACGAGCCTTCGGTCCTGAGCAATCTCGGCATGTCGCACGTTCTGGAAGGTGATCTGCGCGCGGCGGAGACCTATCTGCGCCAAGCCGCCCAGTCGCCCGGCGCCGACAGCCGCGTGCGCCAGAATCTGGCGCTGGTGGTGGGATTGCAGGGCCGTTTCGACGAGGCCGAGCAGATCGCGCGCGGCGCGCTTTCCCCGCAGGAAGCGGAAGCCAACGTCGCCTATCTCCGCGGGATGCTCGCCCAGCAGAACGCCTGGAAGGACATCAAGCAGGAAGACAAGTCCGCCGCGAACTGAGCGTTTTCGAACGATCGACGAAAAAGGCGCGGCCGGGAGGCCGCGCCTTTTTCGTTCGGGCTGTGCTGGATGCTTCGTCAGTTCTGGCGCGTGTTGTCGTCTGCCTGCTTGCCGAAGATGCCCTGCTCGGACACCTGGATGCCGGCGGGGCCCAGGATCACGGCAAACAGCACGGGCAGGAAGAACAGGATCATCGGCACGGTGAGCTTGGGCGGCAGGGCGGCCGCCTTCTTCTCGGCTGCGTTCATGCGCTGGTCTCGGCTTTCGCCCGCAAGCACGCGCAGCGCGTGCGCAACCGGGGTGCCGTAGCGCTCGGCCTGGATGAGCGCCTGGCTCACATTCTTCACCGATTCCAGCCCGGTGCGCAGGGCCAGGTTCTCGTAGGCCTGGCGGCGCTCCTGCAGAAAGGAGAGCTCCGCGTTGGTGAGCACGAACTCCTCGGCCAGGGCCACGGATTGCGTGCCGATCTCCTCGGCCACCCGGCGAAAGGCTGCTTCCACCGACATGCCCGATTCCACGCAGATCAGAAGAAGGTCGAGCGCATCGGGCCACGCCCGCTGGATCGACGCCTTCCGCTTGGTGGCGATGTTTCCGACGTAGAGAATCGGCGCGTAGAAGCCGGCATAGGCGCCGAGCACGCAGACGAAGATCTTCATGAACAGCGGCTGGGCGGACAGGCCGCCGAGCACGAAGACGTAGGCGGCGGCGAGGGCTCCGCCCACGAAGGGCAGCACAAGGCGTGCGAACAGAAAACGGGTCAGCGGGTTCTGGCCGCGAAAGCCCGCCATGCGCAGCTTAGCGAGAGTGCCCTCGTCGGCCAGGGCGTTGCGCAGGTCGAAGCGTTCCACGATCGAGGCCATGCCGCGGGCCTCCTGCTCGCGCAGACCCTTGCGCTTCGTGTTTTCGGCGGCGAGGCGCGCACGCTGCTTGGCGCGCAGTTCCTCGCGTTCCAGGGCAACCGCCTTCATGCGGCCCTTGAGCGGATTGGGGCTAAGGGCCGGCAGCGCGGTGAACACGGTGGCGAACACCGCGACCCCCACCAGAAGCGCGATCATGAAGGAAGGGTCGTAGATCGCCGTGACCACGGAATCCATCATGGCGTCAGACCTCGAAATTCATCATCTGCTTCATCACGAAGATGCCGATCGACATCCACAGTCCGGCGACACCCAGGATCATGTGGCCTGCGCTCGTGGTGAAGAGGGGCATGATGTAGTTGGGGCTCGTCAGGTAGACGAGAAAGGCGACGATGAAGGGCAGAAGGCCGATGATCCAGGCCGAAGCCTTGGCTTCCATCGACAGTGCCTGGACCTTGGCCTTCATCTTCTTGCGGTCGCGCAGCACGCGGCTCAGATTGCCGATGGCTTCCGACAGATTGCCGCCCGCCTGGCTCTGGATCTGGATCACGATGCCGAAAAAGCCCGCTTCCGCGCAGGGCATGGTCTCGGGCATGCGCATGCAGGCTTCGGGAATGGAAAGCCCCACCTGCTGGCTTTCCACGATGCGGCGGAACTCCCCGCGCACGGGCTCCTGGGCTTCGGAGGCGATCAGGCGAATGGCGTCGTTGAGCGGCAGGCCCGACTTCACCGCGCGCACGATTACATCGAGCGCGTTGGGGAATTCGTTCAGGAAGGCCTTCACGCGGCGCGCACGCCGAAAGCTCACGAACCAGCGCGGCAGGCCGACCGAGCCCGCAAGCAACGCGCCCGGCAGCGCCCAGAGCGGCGCGCCGCCGAAGAAGGCCAGGATGGTCACCACCACGCCGCTGATGGCGGAATACACGGTGAAGCGTTCCATCGAGACCGTCATGCCGGCCTGCTTGATCTGGATGCGCAGCGGCGGCTTGTGGGTGACGCGGTCGCGCGCCTTCTGCTTGTCGTTGAGGTCCTTGATCGAATCCTGGATCGTCTTGCGGCGCTTGGTCAATTCCTGCGCACGGTCGCGCGATGCCTTGACAGCGGCGCGGTCGTTGTCGACGCGCTTCACCGCCTCGAGCCGCTTGCCCATGTTCTTCTCGGCCTCGACCCTGTTGAACAGGAAGGCGTAGGCCATCCCTCCCGCGCTCAACGCGGCGAGAAGCATGAAAAGGATCGAGTTGCTCAAACCAAACATGGAACCTGTTCCGACCTTTCGCGCCGGTCTCGGAGCGTTTCCGGGCGAAGCGAAAGCCGCGCCGAAGGAGAACGCGGCAAAGAAATCAGTTGGCCTGCCGCTCCATGGCTTCGAGCGCGGCCGCAAGGCGCGCTTCTTCGCCGAAGTAGCGGGCGCGGTCCCAGAAGTGAGGACGGCCGATGCCTGTCGAAACGTGGCTTCCCGTCAGGCGCCCGTTCGCGTCCTCACCCTGGATGTTGTAGAGAACGAGGTCCTGCGTGATGATCACGTCCCCTTCCATGCCGATCACCTCGGTGATGTGGGTGATGCGGCGTGAGCCGTCGCGCAGGCGCGCGGCTTGGACGATCACGTCGACCGAGCCCACGATGATCTCGCGCACGGTCTTCTGCGGCAGGGTGAAACCGCCCATGGCGATCATGGATTCCATGCGGTTCAGGCATTCGCGTGGGCTGTTCGAGTGGATCGTGCCCATCGAGCCGTCGTGGCCCGTGTTCATGGCCTGGAGCAGATCGAACACTTCCGACCCGCGCACCTCGCCCACGATGATGCGCTCGGGGCGCATGCGCAGGCAGTTCTTGACGAGATCGCGCATGGTCACCTGCCCCTCCCCTTCGAGGTTGGGCGGGCGTGTTTCGAGGCGCACAACGTGTGGCTGCTGGAGCTGGAGCTCGGCCGAGTCTTCGCAGGTGATCACGCGCTCGTCGCGATCGACATAGTTGGTCAGGCAATTAAGCAGCGTCGTCTTGCCCGAGCCCGTGCCGCCGGAGATGATGACGTTGCAGCGCACGCGCCCGATGATCTTGAGCACCTCCGCCCCTTCGGGCGAGATCGCGCCGAACTTGACGAGCTGGTCGAGCGTCAGCTTGTCCTTCTTGAACTTGCGGATGGTCAGCGCCGTGCCGTCGATGGCGAGCGGGGGCGCGATTACATTGACGCGGGAGCCGTCGGGCAGGCGTGCGTCGCAGATGGGGGACGCCTCGTCCACGCGGCGCCCGACCTGGGAGACGATGCGCTGGCAGATGTTCAAGAGCTGCTGGTTGTCGCGGAAGCGGATCGGCGTCAGCTCGACCTTGCCGCCCACTTCGATGAAGATCTGTTTGGCGCCGTTGACCATGATGTCGGCGATGTCGTCGCGCGCCAGCAGCGGTTCGAGCGGGCCGTAGCCGAGCACGTCGTTGCAGATGTCCTCGAGCAGTTCCTCCTGCTCGGCAATCGACATCGCGAAGTTCTTGATCGCGATGATGTCGTTGACGATGTCGCGGATTTCCTCGCGCGCCGATTCCGGGTCGAGCTTGGAGAGTTGGGACAGGTCGATCGTGTCGATCAGGGCTGCGAAGACCTGGCTCTTCGTGTCGTAATAGGACTCGGACCGCTCGCGAACGAACATGCGCGACTGCGGCGCGGTGGGAGGGGGCTCCACGACCGAGCGGCGCGGCTGAACCTCTGCCGTGGACGCGCGAAGCGGTGCCTGCGCCTCACGCGAGGCTTGCGCCGCAGGCGGGCGGAACTCGGGCGCGGGCCGGCTCGCGGTGTCCTCGGTGCCTCTTCTGCCGAACATGCTGGCTATTCCCTGTTGCAACCGTCCAGGCAGGCGCGGAGCCTACCCGGCGCGCACATCACTTCTTGAGCTTGAGCTTGCCCAGAAGGGCCGAGAGCCCCGCGGGCTTGGCCGCCTTCACCTCGGCCCGGCCCGTCAGCACATGCGCCATCTGCGCGATGGTGCCGACGATAGGGCTTTTGGGATCGGTCTCGCCCAGCATCCGGCCGTTGTTGGCCGCGTTGCCGAAGAGTTGCGGCTCGAACGGGATCACGGCCAGCGGCTGCAGGCCGAGCGGCTCGGCGAAGTCAGCGGGCGTGATCTCCGGGCGCTTGGGAACGCCTGCCTGGTTGATCACGAGATGCGGCGCCCGGTCGTTGGGCCGCAGCTTCTTGAGCATGTCCAGCAGGTTCTTGGTGTTGCGCAGGTTGGCGAGCTCGGGTGTGGCGGTGATCACCACCTCGTCGGCCTGCGCCAACGTGTTGCGCGTCCAGGCCGTCCAGCCATGCGGCACGTCGAGCACGAGGAAGGGTGCCGTGCGCTGTGCGGTCTCGATGATGGACTGGAAAGCGTCGGGCCCAAAATCGTAGGTGCGGTCGAGCGTGGAGGGCGCGGCCAGAAGCGACAGGCGCTCGGCGCACTGGGCGAGCAAGCGGTCGAGATAGACCTCGTCGATGCGCTCGGGCGAGAAAACAGCCTCGGCGATGCCCTGGGCCGGGTCCTGGTCGAAATTGATGTTGGCCGTGCCGAAGGGCAGGTCGAGATCGGCCACCATCACTTCCGACGAGAAGAGCGTC
>QFNI01000121.1 GCA_003240775.1 Mesorhizobium amorphae
GGGCGCGCTGATCGGCGTCGGCATCGGCTGGTGGCTGGCTTCTCTCGTGACGGCGGACGCGGTGCGCCTGATCGTGGGAGCCGTCGCCATCGTCTTCGTGGGCCGCTGGCTCTTCGGCCTCGTCACCCGCACGGGCGATCGCGTGGCGGAGCCGAGCCGCGTCGGCGGGGGCTTCTGGGGCACGGTCGCGGGCTTCACCTCGTTCGTGGCGCATGTGGGGGGCCCGCCCTTCCAGGTCTATGCGCTGCCCCTCAAGCTGCCGCCCACCGTGTTCACGGGCACGTCCACCATCTTCTTCGCCGTCACCAACACGGTGAAGCTCGTGCCCTATTTCCTGCTTGGGCAGTTCGATGCGACGAACCTTGCGGCATCCGCCGTTCTGATGCCGCTCGCGCCCGTGTTCACGCTCGCGGGCGCATGGCTCGTGCGGCGGATGCGGCCGGAGATCTTCTATCCCTTCACCTATCTCACGGTCGCGCTGGTCGCGGTGAAGCTCGTGTGGGACGGGGTCGCGGCCCTGCTTTGAGGCCTCACGCGCCCGCTGCCACCCGCTTGCGCAAGCCGTCGAGCAGCTTGGCGGCAAGGGCCTCGTAGTCCCCGTCGAAATGATGGCCGCCTTCGAGCTGCAGGGCCTCCATGCCTTGAAGCGTGGGATCGCGGCAGATCGAGAGCGTCTCGTCCTCGCCATAGACGCAGAGGAGCTTGCCGCGCGGGATCTTCGCGACTTCGGGCGCCACCGCATTGTCGCCGCCGAGCCCCAGCCAGCCGCCCACGGTCACCTGGAAGGGCGTGGTGGCTTCGGTGCCGAGCAGGCCCACCATGCGGATGCGCGCACGGACGGGTTCGGGCAGGCGGTCCCAGGCGAAGGGGAAGGTGTTCGCGCCGAAGGAGTAGCCGAACACGGCGAGCGGCAGCTTGCCCGACGGGTCGGCCGCCCGAAGCACGGTGGCCGCGTCGCGCGCGATCTCGGCGGGCTTCCGCTCGGTCCAGAAATAGCGCAGGGAATCCACCCCCACCACATGCACGCCCGAGCGCGCGAGCGCATCGCCGATGGTCTTGTCGAGATCGCGCCAGCCACCGTCGCCCGAATAAAACAGCACCACTGCCTGCGGCGTGCCCACGGCGGGGATGTCCACCACGGGCAGCGCGCCCGATGCCGCATCGGCTTGCGCCAGCGCTGCGATGCGGTTCACCGCCAGCCGGTCGCGCGCGGGCGCATCGGCTGCGGTCTGCGCATCGGCGAATGCGTGGCCGGCAGCGGCACCCGCCGCGAGGCCCATGGGCATGTCGGCCGCGACGAAGGTGGCGGGGTCGGGCAGGGGCGCATTCAGCGCATAGGCGAAGCCGCCATCCGCCTGGGGCGTGGTCACGGCACCGGGACAGGTCGGCAGGCGGGTGCGCAGGGCGGGGGCAGCATCGAGCGCCACCGCGCCCGCGAGGGTCGCTGCCGGCGCATCTGCGATCGCGGCATAGGCGAGCGTTCCCCCTTCGCCCACGCCCGCAACCACCGGGTGGAAGTAGAAGCCCCCGCCCATGGTGCGCAACGCTTCCTTGGCGAGGTTCTCGAGGTCCGAACCGAGATAAAGGCATTCGCCTTCCGCCGCGTCGAGCTTGTCGCGCCAGGTTTCGAGATCGACCGGCAGCACCGCCAGCCCACGGCGGCGGAGATCCGCTTCCAGGCCGAGTTCACGCGGACCGATGCCGCCGCGGTCGGAAACGAGGATCACGAGACCCTCCACTTCGCCGCGCGGACGCAGCAGCGGGACGTCGGTCAGCCGTTCCGCGCTTACCCGGATGGCGGGCACGGAATCCGCCACGCGCTCGGACACGAAGAAGCCCGCGAGGGCCGAGCCGAGTGCCAAGGCCAAGCCCAGGCCGGCCCCGAAAACAAGAGAAGGCTTCATGCTCAGGATGCCTTGCGCAGGAGTTTGAGAGGGCTGCCGCTGATCAGCTGCGTCACGTCAACGAGCGCGCGCACCGTGTCGAGGCCGGGTGGGCAGGCGAGGTAGTGCGGCGTCCAGACGGGATCGAACTTGTCCTTGAAGGCCTTCAACCCGTCGAAGCGGTAGAGGTTCTGGCCGCGCCGGTAGAGAAACGAGCCGAAGCGGTTCCAGCGCGAGGCGAGGCGGTTCTCGACCAGCCCCGAAAGGGGGGCAGCGCCAAGGTTGAACCAGTGGTAGCCTTCCTCCTTCGCCGCCACCATCAGCTTGGCGAAGAGCGCATCCATCACGATGCGCGGTGCATCCGGCGAGTGGCGCATCAGGTCGACCGCGATCTCGTTCTTGCCGCCCGATCGCCAGAGATTGGCGAAGGCTTTGATCCGCCCGTCGGCCCCCCGCATCACCGCGACGTCGAAGAAGCGCATGTAGGCCTCGTCGAAGAAGCCGAGCGAGAAGCCCTTCTCGCGACCGCTCTTCATTTCCAGCCAGGCGTCCGAGACAGCGCGGAGCTCGGGCAGGATCGGCTCGATCTCGGCCGCGCGCACGATGTCGAAGGAGAGCCCGTCCTTTTCCGACTTGCGCGCGGCATAGCGCAGGGGCTGGCGGCGCGCGCCTTCGAGGTTGAAGGCGTGGAGGTCGACGCGCGCGACCTCGCCGAGCTTCAGCGCCACGAGGCCCATGTCGAGAAACAGCGGCAGGCTCTGCGGCCCGACTTCGTAGAACACGGTGCGGGCGGCCGCGCGGTCGGCCAGATCGCGGAACGCCCAGCCGAGATCGTGCGCGACGTCGGGTGGGCCGACCGGTTCGCCCAGCGCCACCAGGCTGCCGCCCGAGCGCGCATACATCACGAAGCCGCGCCCGTC
>QFNI01000082.1 GCA_003240775.1 Mesorhizobium amorphae
CTCGCCTGGCTCAACTATCGCGGCGTGCTGGCGACGCTCACCTTCAATCTCGTGATCACGGCCATCGCCTTCATGGCCATCGTGCTGCTCTTCGTGTCCGTGCAGTTCGGCGTCTCGTCCGTGCCGCTCGACTTCTCGGCCGTGTCCACCGATCCGCTGCCCTATGGCTGGCTCGGCATCATCGCGGCCCTTCATTTCGGGCTCTGGTTCTATCTCGGCATCGAAGGCACCTGCCAGGCGGCCGAGGAAGTGCGCTCGCCCGCCCGCTCGCTGCCCTACGGCACGATGGCCGGCATCATGACGCTGCTGATCGCGGCCACCATGACCTGGTATGTCTGCTCAGGGCTTCTGCCCTGGGAATATCTCGGCCAGGCCGGCACGCCGCTCTTCGACGCCGCCCGCGTCACGGGCTCGACCCCGATCATGGTGCTGCTTTTCATCGGCACCATCTTCTCTACGCTCGCTTCCGCCAATGGCTGCATCAACGACGCCTCGCGTGCCTGGTTCTCGATGGGCCGCGACCGCTACCTGCCGTCCTGGTTCGGCGCGGTGCATCCGCGCTACCGCACGCCCTATCGCTCGATCGTCTTCCTCGTGCCCATCGCGCTCATCTTCGCGCTCGGCGCGCCGCTCGATCAGGTCGTCACCTTCTCGATCCTGTCGGGCCTGCTCGGCTACACCTTCATGACCTTCAACATGATCATGTTCCGCCGCAAATGGCCGCTCGGCACGATCAAGCGGGGCTACGTGCATCCCTTCCACCCGCTTCCCACGCTGCTCCTGCTCGTGCTCTGCGCGGCCGCCTATTTCGCGGTCTTCCTGGGCTACGGCACCCAGCTCATCGCCATGATGTGCTTCTACATCGTGGCATCCCTCTGGTTCCATTTCTGGCGCTACCGCTTCGTGCGCCGGGGCGACCAGTTCACCATGCCCTGGCCCCGGCCGGTGGGTTACTGAGCGGGGCAGGGAAACCCATGCTGACCCCGGCGGCACTGGCCATGCTCGCGTTGTTTGCCGCAGGCTTCGTCCTGTGGCGCACCGCGCGCACCGAGCACCGGGCAGCGCTCCGCTGGCGCGCGGGCCTCCTCGCCGAGGCCCACGCGCTCTTCCCGCAGGGCCGGGCGGGCATCGGCCCCGACGGCTTCCCCCGCTTCGCCGCGACCCTCCCCGATGGCACCCGGCTCGGCCTCGAAGTGATCGCCGACACCCTCGTCACCCGCCGCCTGCCGCAGCTCTGGCTCTCGCTCAGCCTGGAGGCGCCAGCATCCGAGCGCGCGTTTTCGCTCGGCGCGCTCGCGCGGCCCACAGGCTCGGAATTCTACGCGCTCACCCACGCCTTGCCGGATTGGCACAGGCCGCCCTCCGGCCTGCCGCTCCTCGTTCGCGGCCGCGGCGCAGGGCCCACGGATGAAGCGCAGGCCACGACCACGTTCGCCACCATGTTCGAGGATGCCACGCTCAAGGAAGCGGTCGCCACGCCGCGCGGCCTGCGCATCGTGCGCCAGGCGGCCCAGGGCGAGCGCGCCGCCCATCTCCTGCTGCGCCAGAGCCGCTTTCCGCTCGACGCCATCCCGCGCGCCACAATCGAGCGCGCGCTGTCCAATGCAGCCACGCTGCATGCGGGCCTGTCGGCCCCGATCCTCGCCGCGCAAGCCGCCTGAGCCCCCGATGCGCCGCCCGATCGACCCGCGCCTCGTGCTCCTTTCAGCGATCCTGCTGCCGGGGTCCGGCCATGTCGCGATCGGTCAGCCCCTGCGCGGGCTCGTCTTCTTGTTCTTCATCATGCTGTTCGGTGCGCTGACGCTCGCCACCACGACGCCCGATCATTCCTTCATCGGCCACCACGCGGGCGGCCTCTTCATCTGGGCGCTCTCGATCCCCGACGCCTACCGCCGCGCCCGGCTCCTCGCCGCCCGCTGAGGCTTCGGCGCCACCTCCCGCTCGGGCTGCTCGGCGAAGTCGAGGCCGGCTGCGGCCAGGCCCTCGATCAGCTCGGGCTCGATCGCCGCGCGGCTCGCGAGCGCCCAGAGATCCACGCTCCGGCGCAAGACGCGCACTTCCTCGAAGCCCGCCTTGGAAAGGAGCTCGCCCAGCGAACGCGCGGTGAAGCCCGTGTTGTGGCGCATGAAGAGGTTGCCGTTCCGCACCGAGCCCTGGTGCCCGAACAGCATGTCGTGCGGCGTGATCTCGCCGGCCGGCGAGACATAGGCCGCTTTGTGCAGGTTGCCGGCCGTGATCGCCTGCGCGATGCGTTCGAGATCGGGGCAGGTGATCAGCGCGAAGCCGTCCGGCTTCAACACGCGCTGCATCTCGGCCAGCGCGACTTCCACTTCGTGGAGGAACAGGTGCTCGAGCACGTGCGAGGACCAGGTCGCATCGCACGAGGCTTCCGGCACATGGGCCGAAAGGTCGGTCGCGGATGCCAGGATGTCGGGCTTCACGCGCGGGTCGATGTCGAGCCGCGTTTCCTTCCACCCTTCGTTGCGGAAGAAATTGTGGATGCCGCGGCCCTGCAGCGAGCCCGCGCCGATCGACAGCACGTGCTTGGCGCCCGTCTGGCCGGTTTTCTGGTTCATGCGCACTATCCCATTCCGGAAGGTATCGGCCGTGGTGCGGCGATGGTGTTTCGGCGGGCCGCGAACGAGCGCGGCGGCCAGGCGAGCCCCTGATACGGGGTCGGGTCGAGCCCAAGCAAGGGGCTGTAGGAAGGATCGTCCGCGAGCACGCCCGGCCAGCGGGCGCGCAGGTTGCTCAGCTCGCGGCGGAATCGCGCTTCGCGCCCGCTGCGCTCGTCGCGCCCTCGGCTCGCCGATTCGTGGTGGCGCAGCCGCGCATGGGGCGTGAACACCACGCGCTTGCCCGCCGCGCGCAGCTTGAGGCAGAGGTCCACATCGTTGAAGGCCACGGGAAACAGCGTCTCGTCGAGCCCGCCCACCGCGAGATAGTCGGCCCGCCGCACGAGCAGGCATGCCCCCGTCAAAGCCGAGCGCTCATGCGCAACACGCAGGAGGTCGCCATAGCCCGCGTCGTCTTCCATCCGGTCGTTGAAGGCGTGAAAGGCCGCCAGCCTGGTTCCCACCACGACCCCGCCATGCTGCACGATGCCCGACGGCCAGGAAAGAAGCGCGCCCACCGCAGCGACGTCCGGTGCGGCTGCCCGGCTCAGCATCTCGGCGAGCCAGTCATCGTTCGTCGCCTCGACATCGTTGTTGACCAGGCACACGAAGTCGGCGTCGGAGCGGCGCACCGCGACATTGTTGATGGCCGCATAGTTGAAGTCCATGTCGGCCTTCACCACGCGCCCGCCGCCAGCCGCGAACCGCGCGAGATAAGCCAGCGTCTCGGGCTCGAAGGAGCGGTTGTCTACCACCGTGATCTGGAACACCGCGTCCCGCGAATAGCGCAGGATCGAAGCGATGCAGGGTTCGAGCAGGTCGAGCCGGTCGCGCGTGGGAATCACGATGTCCACCCGCGCGGGCTCGGCCCGCCGGCGCACCCTGACCGCCGGAAGAAGGCCGCCGCGGCCGGGCAGCACTTCGGCCGCGACCCCGCTCGCGCGCAAATGCGCCTCCACGTCCCGCGCGAGCCGGGCGGAGCCTGCCGCGACCGGCACGGTCGGCACACGTCCCACCACGCCAGGCAGATGCAGGATATCGCCCGCCTGATTCTGCCGAACGAGGTCGAGAAAAAGCCCGAACGCGCTTTCCGCACCCCGCTCCAGCGCGCCGCGGGCCGCATCCGTCCGCATGGCGAAAATCTGGGCCGCGTAGCCCTGTTCCATCATGCGCTCGCCGTCGAAGGCCGGCAGGAACACGGGCCACGTCCCGCCGTCGCTGGTCGACACCTCGAAATCCGCATAGACGGCGCGCGCCGCAGCGTCGGATGCGAGCGCTCCCACGATCCGCGCCAAGGCGCCCGGCCGGAAGACGGTGCCCGAACGGGCGAACACCACGAAGGGCAACCCGCCGAAATCGCGGGCCAGCAACTCCCCGCAGAGCTTGCGGTCGAAACCAAAGCCCGCGCCTGGCACGCTCGCCGCCGCCCAGTCCACCCGCTCCTCGGCGTCGAGCGAGCCGAGCGTTTCCTCGATGCCCTCGTCGCCGAGCAGCACGACGGCCGCCGCGGGCATCGCCCCGCGCGGGGCAGGGGGCACAAACCGCCTGCTCCAGCCTGCATACTCGCCAAGCGGCACGGAGCGCGGCAAAACCGAATCCACCAGCCGGGCACGCGGGTCGCCGGGGTCGACATTCGCCGCTTTTTCGAGAGCCGCCTGCATCCCATCGGCATAGGCGACGAAGGAGAGCGGGCTTCCCGGCAATTCGCCATGCGGCCCAATCACGCGCAGCGTCCGCAGCACGCCATCGCCGAAGCGGTCGGGCAGAAACAGGTCGAAGCCCATGCGGCCCGCCACGAACTGCTCGAACGAGCCCACATGCGTCCAGCGCGTGCATCGCGCCTCGGCCACGATGTGTCCTTCGATCTCGGCGCGCACCGTCAAGGCCACGCTCGTGCGCTCGTCGCGGCGGATCCAGCCGGAAAAGCGCAAGCCGCCCATCGCCTCCACCTCGCCGCGCGGCAGAAGATCGCTTTCTGGATCGATCGGGTCGGCCCGCAGGCGGATCGGCTGGCCCACGGGCTCGCCCGAATTGGCAATCCGCGCCTCGACCGCGCTGTTGGGCCCGATCAGGCCGGCATCCAGCGTCACCTCGAAGCCGTGGCCGGTCCTGCTCTGGCGGAACCGCGGCACCGGCGCGTCCGCGCGCACCAGCATGATCGGCAGCCCGTCCACCAGGATCTCCACGGCGAACGAGCGGCTGGGCGCGTCGGGATCGCGCGCATAGCCTGCAAACAGCCGCTCGCCGCAGCGCGCGAAATCGCTTTCCACCGTGTCCCTCTTGCCCGCCGCTGCGGTCACCCGCCTCCTCACCATGCGGCAAGGCGCCTGGCAAGCCGCGCATCCGCCTCGCTCTTGCCAGCCCCGATCGCTTTGCGCCAGAGCACGGGATAGCCCATCAGCTCAGCCGAAAGGCCGAGCGGGTCGCAAAAGGCGTGCTCTCCCGACCAGGAAAGCAGCCCGCCCACCCCGTGGCGGTCGAGCACCGCGCCCAGCTCGCTCATTGCGACATCACCCAGCACGAAGATGTCGGGGCGGCGCATCAGGGCGAGATCGTCGGCGGTCTCCTCGAGCACCAGCCACGAGGCCTCGGGCCGCACTTCCCGCGCGCGCTCGGTGAATCGCAGGAATTGGGACAATGCTTCCGCACTCCGGCCGATCCCGAACACGCCGATCGGGCCGGTGCGGCGCAGGGTCTGCACGATCCGCGGCTCGGGCGGCGCTTCGAGCGGCAGTCCGCCCATGCGGAGGTCGAGCACCTTGCGCGCCCGCACGCTCGGCAGCACCACCCCTTGGGAAGCTGCCGCGAACCGCTTCGCCCTTTGCGAGGGCCACACGGCACCGACCGCCGACAGGCTGATCCGGTAGCGCCGACCCGTGCGCAAGCAGTCGGCCAAGGCGCTCGGCGGAATCAGCATGGGGTCGAAGAACTCCATCGCCGTTCCGCCCAGGCTGAAGAGAAATGTGCGGAATGCCTGCCGCTCCTGCGATGTGGTGGCCGCCATCGCCAGATTCTGCGGCATCGCGCGATAGCCCGCACGCAATTTTACTCGAACCCGCCCGGCATCGCGCCCCACGGAGAGCAGAAGCACCGTCCGGCCTTCTGCCAGAAGCTCGTCCGTCCGCCGCTCGAGCGCGCGTGGGTTGGCGCCCGCCGGCGCGACGAGAAGGAGCCAGTCCTTTTCCCGGTCCATGGCGCGCTCTTCCAGCGCTGCTCGCGCCTCGCGCAGAGGGTCGTCTTCGAGAAAAAGCGCGCTTTCGCCGCCATAGAGCGGAAAGCGCTGCTCCACGGTCTTCAGATTGCGCACCACCAGCATGCGCTTGTCGCCGCCGAACGAAAGCGTGCCGTGATGTCCCACGAAGAGATTCGTCGCGCACACGTTGCGCAGGCCCGCACGCCGCGCGGCGAGGCAGAACTGCACGTCTTCCAGATAGCCCCGCTCGATCGTCTCATCCAGCAGGCCCACGGCGTCCAGGCAGCGCCGCGTGATGAACATGCAAAAGCCGATGCCATTGGGCAGGTCCACGCTGCGGGACGGATCCGTTTCGGAGGCCAGCGCATCGATCCGCAACAGCTCGTCCAGCGGCGGCAGTTCGTTCGCCGTGAAGGGCTCGGGAAAGCTCGCATATTCCCCGTTGTTGGAAAACGGTGTCACCGTGCCGATGTCCGGGTGAGCGTAGGCCGCAGCCTTCAATCGCTCCACGAAGCCGGGTGGGGGCAGGGTGTCGGCGTTGAGCAGGATCACGTCGCGCCCGGCCGCTTGCCGCAGACCCCGGTTCACGCTTGCGACGAAACCCAGATTGACCGCGTTGCGCAGAAGCGTGATCTCGCCCCGCGCCGCGAGCCGATCCATCAGCGTCGCGATTCGCGGATCGGGCGTCTCGTCGTCGATGGCGAGAACTTCCCAGTCCCCGCCTTCGGCCTTGGCTCGGCGCAGCGCCTCGAAGCATTCGGCCGTGGCCGCGAAGTCGTCGTAGACAGGCACGATCACCAGAGTGCCGCGCTTCTCGAGCCGAGGTGCCGCAGGCGCCGTCGATTCGAAAGCTCTCTGCCTCGCCAAGCTGCGCGTGAGCACCTCGATGCCTTCGGAGGCGACAAGCCTTGCCTCGGATGCGCCTTCCGGCCATGCGAGCGCGAAGTCGGTCCCGCCGCCCCATCGCCAAGCCGCCGGATGGTTGGGAGACAGCGCCAAGGCAACTTCGGTGTGCCCGCCGCTCGCCCAGCGCAGCACGAGCTTCCCAGCCCTCACTCCGCCAGCCACCCAACCGCGAATGCCCCGCGCATCGGCGCTGGCCAGAACGAGACCCTTGCCGTCGAACGCTTCCAGCGCCGCGCGCTGGAGGGGGCCTCCCGCTCCCCGGCGCAGCAGGCGCCGAGCCGCGGATTGCCGGTCCTCGTGGTCGGCCCAGCGCAGCATCCGCTCGTTCGCCAGCCGGTGCTCCGGCTCCTCGTCGAGAATCAGCTGCAGTTGGGCCAGTGCCTCCGTCCGCCGACGGACTCCATCCAGCGCATCCGCAAAAAGCAGGCGCTCCTCCGCGGAAGCGCGTGGCCTGATTCGCATGCGTCGCTCCAGGCACAGCATCGCCTCGCGCGTTTCGCCACCCGCCAATGCCTGCAAGGCACGCGCCGTCAGGGCGGAGAAGTGCCGCGCGCCGCTGAAGAAGCCGATCGGATGATGGGACAGCAAAACTGACCGGGAAACCTGGAGAGTGAAGAGCCGGGATATGCCCGTGATGGGCGAGCCCAAGCGCTCGGTCAAGGCGCATGGCTGTCGCTGCGTCAGGCGAATCACTTCGCAGTTGACGGAACACGCTCACTCACTATGTTGCGCGCGCCGCAGGGTGGCGGCGTTGTGGGAAGCAATAAGCCATGGTGGAGAAGCGTCGGTCCTCGGCCGTGCGACGGTTGGACGTGCCCGCGGGGCTGCACCTCCTGCGCTATGTGTCCGGCCCCGCCAACAGCGCACCGCCCACGATATCCCTGCGCGCGCGCCGCCGCGACGAGATCGACATCATCGACCCCGATGGCGGCTTCAGCAAGCGCCTGGAAGGGCCGGGTGACTTCCTGATTCTGCGCGCGTCCGACGATTCGGTCGTGGAGATGACGTCCGAAGCGGGCGCGCCGAACGGCTCGATCGCCGCGAACCTCACATTCCAGAAATTCGATAACTCCGTTTTCCGCACGCCGGCGCAGAATTCGCGCACCGAAGAAGCCGATTGGGACGACGAGGAAGAAGACGATTTCGCGCCCGCCGCGAGCTCCTCGCCGGAGCTGGAGGTTCTCGGTCATCTGGCACGCCGCGGCGACGTCATTGTGCAGGCGGGCCAATGGCTTGGCGGCCCCGAGGCGCCGGCCGTGATCGAGGGTGTCGAAATTCGCTGGCAGACCCGGCCGCGCGACCTTTCCCTGCGCTATGGTGTCACGCCTTCCTCAGCCGGCGAAAGACGCTTGGTTGACGCGGGCTCCTTCGCCGGCTCACGGGGTCGTGCGAGACCCGTGAAATTTCTTGAGTTCGAGTTGACGGGCGCGGCAGCTTCGAGATATGAGCTGGATGTCTCGGCGGTCTTTTTGGGATCGCCCATCAAGAAAATTCGGGGAAGAAACGTCGTTCTACGAGGGCCAGCGGGATCAGAGCCTCTGGTTGGGCTTTGTGTTGCGCTCGTGAACGTGGGGGCAGCTGCTGGCGAGCGCCGGTCGGCTTCTCATGAGCAGGGGGTCGTTTCGCGCATGGATGATGCGCGGGCCTCAGAGGTGCGGATTTTCAGACGCTCCGGTGTGCGCGGCAAGGCGGACGGGCGTTGATAGAGGGGTAATTAGATGGCGACTTATAATGCAGACTACTCGCAGGCTGAAGGGCTCTTCAGCCAGGGTACCGATCAGGTAACTCGCGACGCGCTTCTCGATGCTCTGGTCAAGTCGGGTGCGTTCAGCGACGGCATCGGCAACACGCGCGACGCGGTCATCAGCCAGGTCGATGCAGGCGAGGCGCCCGGCGCGTTCTCGAATGGCGTGATCTACAACGACGTTTCCGGTCCGGTCACGGCGCCGAATTCGGCTGCAGCGGTTCTGTTCAATACCGACAGCGACGTCACCAGCTATCTCGGCGGTGACATCACCAGGACGGTCGTGTCCATGGGCGGTGACGACACGATCTATTCGGTCGGCGAAAGCAACGACACGATCTTCGCTGGCGACGGCAACAACACCATCGGCGCCGGCCTCGGCGACGACACCGTCTACACTGGCATGGGCAACGACACGGTCGACGGCGGCGCCGGCAACGACACGCTCTACCTCGGTGCCGGCAACGACATCGGCTACGGCGGTGCAGGCGACGACGTCATCTCGGGTCAGGACGGTGCCGACTACCTGCTCGGCGGCGATGGCGCCGACACGATCTCGGGTGGTGCGGACAACGACACGCTCTGGGGCGGCACCGGCGATGACATGGTCGGTGGCGACGATGGCGATGATTGGCTGTTCGGCGAGGCCGGCAATGATACCCTGCTTGGTGGTGCCGGCTTCGACACCTTGATCGGTGGCGTGGGTGACGACTACCTCGACGGTGGCGTGGGCAACGACTATCTCCAGGGTGATGAAGGCAACGACCTGCTGTTCGGCAACGAAGGCAACGACACGCTCTATGGCGGCGCTGGCAACGACCTTCTTGATGGCGGCGAAGGCAACGACGTTCTGGTCGGCGGCGAAGGCAACGACACCCTGATCGGTGGCGGCGGTGTGGATGTGATGATTGGTGGCGAAGGCGACGATGTCTTCTATGCCGGCGATCAGGACACCGTCTACGGCGGCACTGGCTTCGACATCGCCAGCTTCAGCCAGCTCTCCACCGACGCGTCGATCTTCACTTACGAAGGCGTCACCACCATCACCTTCACGGACGGTGCGGTGGTCACCCTCACCGAGGTCGAGCAGATCAACTTCTCGGATACTGCGGTCCGCCTCTCCTGAGCAGGCTGAACGATCGAATGAAGGGGCCCTGCATGCAGGGCCCCTTTTCTTTTGACGATGCTTGCCGCCAGTCGCCTTGCAAGAGCGGAACGGCTAGAGCCCTGTGAGGGCCTGCTTCGATACGACCATGAGCGCATCTTCACGTTTCATTCCGTTCGACGAGATTGCTTCCTCGCAGCGGATCTTCTCTCCACAATCCTATCTGGATGTCCGGCAGCGGCCGGTCTTTCCGCTCGCGCATGTGGAAGCCGCGCCCATGGCGCGCGTGTTTCCCATCGTCTGGCAGATGGAGAACGAGCGCCTTCGCTTGGTCGTCGTGCGCTCCTTCATGCGCGATCCCCTCGCGATGGCCCCTGAACGCCTCCTGTCACGGCCTGGCGAGTTGCCTCTGATCGCGCGTGCGCATCCTCTCGTGCTGCGACCAACCCCCAGCGGCGAGGATGCCGTCTTCTTCGACACCGATTTCGCGGACCAGCCCACAGATGCGGGCGCGCCGATCTCCACGCCCGACGCCCGCTTGGGCGCGGGGACCGAGCAGCGCTTGAGAGCCTTGACGCTGTTCGCGCAGGAAGAAGCGCGCACTGCGGCGATGACCGCCGACCTCGTCACCCACGGCTGCCTGATGGACTGGGCGCTGCCCTTTCCGGAGACGGTGCGCGAGCGTCTCATCGCCATGCCGCTGATGGTGCTGCGTGGCGATCTCGCGCCTTCCCTCCTGCGCGAGCTTGCCCTTCGTCATGCCCATCCGCTGGTCAGCCTGCTGGGCGCGCACCGCTTGTCGCTGTTCCGCACCGCACCGCTCATCAAGCAGGCGGAGCAGGACCTTTCTGCGGAGCGTGTGGAAGCGTGAAAGCTGCATCGTTCCATTCGGGCGCTCTTTCCTTCGTGCCGGTCGACCAGTGGCAGGGCGGAACGTGGGCACGCCCGACCGACATGTCGTTTCTCGACACAGGATCCTCCATCCCGATCGCAGCCACCGAGCTTCTGCAGGTCGCGCAGCTTTATCCGCTCGCTGTCCGTCAGGGTGCCGGAACCTTCTGGGTCGAGGCGGTGACCGAGCGCCGTCTTCTGCGTGTGCCGGCCATCGACGAGACCGGCCGCCTGACGCGGCCCTACGCGCCCATCGCGATACGCTGCCTTCCGTTTCGGCTCTCGCCGGCGCAGAACGGTGGCCGAAAGACAGGACTGGAAATAGCGGCCGGGTTCGCGGGGGGCGAAACCGACACGTCCTTGCGCGGCACCGATGGCATGGTGAGCGTCGATGTCCGCCGCGTGGAGAAGCTCCTCGCCAATGCCGCGGAAAGCCAGGCCCAGCTCACGACGGCGGTCGAACTCCTGTTCCTCGCGGATCTTCTCGTGCCGCTCAGCCTCCGGATGACCGATGGGGCAGAACATGATGAACGCCCGCTCCTGACGCTTGATCGCGCTGCCTTGGCCGGGTCGTCTCGCGAGAAACTGGCCATCATCGCGAGCGGCGGTCTGCTGGTGATCGACCTCATCGCTTCCCTCGTTCGCTCTTCCGACCACTTCCACCCCGATGCCGTGACCGTGCAGCGGGAGGTGTGGAAAGGCTCCCTGGACAATCCTGTGCTGTCCGACCTCGATTCCTTGATCCGCAAGGTCGGCCGCATGGAGTTCGAGCTCGATGCGAGCGAGCTCTTCTCGTTCGACCGGCTCGATGCCGAAGAGGCGCCGCTTGCCAGCCGCTGACATCCTCTTCGTTCACGCCAACTTCCCAGCCCAGTTCCGCAACCACGCCGCGCTTCTCACTGACGACGACCGCTTCCGCGTCTTCGCAGTCGGGGGCCCCACCGCGCGTCCGCTGCGTGGCGTGCGGCTGCGCCGCTATCAGATGCCCCGCCAGGAGACTCGCGCTCATCCCTTCGCGCGTCGTCTCGACGGTGAAGCCACGCGCGCCGAAGAAGTGATGTACGCCTTGATCGCGCTGAAAGGGGAGGGCGTGTCTCCCCGCATCATCTTCGCTCATCCCGGTTGGGGCGAGACGCTTCCGATCAAGGCGGTGTTTCCCGACGCCAAGCTCATCCTGTATTGCGAGTATTTCTATCGCCCGACCGGTTCGGACGCCGATTTCGATGCCGAGGTCGCTCATTTCGGCGTGGACGGGCGAATCCGCATCGCCATGAAGAACGCCTCCACTCTGCTCGCGCTCGAGCAGGCCGATGGCGGCATTTCCCCCACGGCCTGGCAGCGGAGCACCTTCCCGCCTGAATGGCAGCACAAGATCCGCGTGCTCCATGAAGGCATCGACACGGCGCGCCTCGACACGCAGGATGTCATGAGCCCATTCGCGCAGAAGATTCGCGCGCTCGCGCGTGGCGGTCCGATCCTGACCTTCGTGTCGCGCAGCCTGGAGCCTTATCGCGGCTTCCACAGCTTCATGCGCGCTCTTCCCGCAATCCAGGCCGGCGCGCCCGATGCCCATGTGTTCCTGGTCGGGCGCGACGCGGTTTCCTATGGCACGCCGCCCGAAGGCGCCCGCAGTTGGAAGGAGGCCATGCTGCGTGAACTCGGTGGCCGGCTCGACCTCGAGCGCATCCACTTCCTGGGCAACCTCGACTACCCCGACTACCTCGCGCTGCTCGGCCTGTCCGATCTTCACACCTATCTGACCTATCCTTTCGTGCTGTCCTGGTCGCTCATCGAGGCGCTCGCGCTAGGCTGCCTGGTCCTGGCCTCCGACACCGAGCCCGTGCGCGAGGTGATGGAACACGGGCGCAACGGCATCCTCGTTCCCTTCTTCGAGCCACGCACCCTCGCCAACAAGGCGCTCGACGTGCTGGCAGACCCCGGCCGCTTCCAGCCCATGCGTGAACGCGCCCGCCGCGAGGCAAGGCAGCACTTCGACTGGGACCGCGCCATCCGGCCATCATTCGCGCGCATGATGGACGAGTTCGTGGCGCCTGAGCTATACTGATTGTTCCAGGCCGGGTTGCCGCAGCTGCCATGCAAACTTTCGCCGAGATTGCAGCATACCGCCTTGCCCGACGCGCTGCGCCGATTTGAGCAGAGAGGCTCGAAGCTTTGAAACCCTTCTCCGAGTTCTCGCCCTTGCGCGCCGCCCTGGCGCGCGTCTGGCCAGGTTATTTCTGGCTATTCGGCCTCAGTGTCTTCATGAACCTGCTCCTGCTGGTTCCACCGCTCTACATGATGCAGATTCACAGCCGCGTGCTGACCAGCCAAAACTGGTCGACGCTTGGTTTCCTATTTTCGATTGCGATAGTCCTGGTGCTCGCTGGGACCGCGCTCGATGGGTTGCGTATACGCGCCTTGCGCAGCATCGGCATGGCGCTCGACGCCAACCTTGCGCCAAAAGTGTTCGCCGCACTGGCGCGTCAGGGTGGCGAGCAAGCCAAGACTCAGTTTGTCACCGTCAGTCAGGACTTCAACAGCGTCCGCGAAATGGCGAGCGGCCGGATGCTTCTGGCGGTCTTTGACGTGATCTGGTCGCCGGTCTTCATCGCCGTCTTGTTTCTGATCCACCCGTGGTTCGGCTACTTCTTCCTTTTCATGACAGTTTTGATTGCCATAACCTCACTTGTAACACAGGCAGTTGCGGCGGCTCCATCCAACCGTGCCCAAGATTGCAACGCCAGGGAAGTGAATTTTGCGAACGTGGTTGGCCGCAACGCCGACACCGCGCGAGCCATGGGCATGGTGCCGGTTCTTGAAGGCCGCTGGAATAAGCTGCATCGGGCGAGCCTGGGGTGGCAGGATGAGGCTACCGGCCGCGCGCGTTGGGGCATGGCAGTCAACAGTTTTTTTCACAAGGGCCAGATGATCTTCGTGATGACGCTCGGCGCCATTCTGGTCCTGAACCATGATCTGGGCGCGGGCGGCATGTTCGGTGCCGTGCTTCTGATGCGCATCGCGCTCGGCCCGATCGAGCAGCTCGTCACAGGCTGGCGCGCGATCGCCAATTCGCGCCATTCCTTCGCCCGCATCAACCAGCTTCTCGAAAACAGCGCGCGCGCGCCTTCCTTCGTGGATCTGCCCGCGCC
>QFNI01000017.1 GCA_003240775.1 Mesorhizobium amorphae
CGGAGCGGTTGGACAGCCAAGCCGAGCCGAAGTCGCCGTTCTTCTCGTTTTCCTGCACCAGCACGGAGTCGACAATGGCAAAGGGCGACGAGGAGACGAGATTGAGCACGAAGGACGGCGCGAGCTTGAGCGGCGGCTTGAGCACGAAGGTCGCCTCGTCGGGCGCGGAGAGTCCCGCGTCGATGTTTTCCTTCGTGAAGCCCATGGCGCGCATCGAAGCGGAGGGCTCCCGGTCCAGCAGCAGCAGGCGGCGGAAGGAATAGACCACGTCGTTCGCCGTCACCGGATTGCCGCTGTGGAAGGTGACGCCGGGCCGCATCTTGAACGTGATCGAGGTGCCGTCCTCCGAAACCTGCCAGCTTTCGGCGAGCGCGCCGGTCAAGTCCTTGGGATCGCGGGGGTCGAAGCCGACCAGGCGGTCGTAGATGTCGTTGTTGATCTCGTTGACGTCGAGGATCTGCGACACCGCCGGGTCCCAATCCGCGATCGAGGAAATCTCGCGCGCGATCACCAGCATGTCCGGCGGGGTCTCAGCCTGCGCGCCGGCGGTTCCCAGCATCAGAAGAGCTGCAACACAACCAAGAATCCTGCGCATGGCGGTCTCCTTTCGGGGTTAGCGGGGGTCCACCCGGTCGAGTGGCCAGATCGGGCGGGGAATGCGGCGCCAGGGAAAGCGCGAGGGGTCGGGGCTCGTGATGCCGCCGCTGTCCACATCGAGGCAGATGCTCGCGATGCCCTGGAAATCGCCGCGATAGCCCTGCATCGATTTGACTGCGACCACGGCCATGTTCTTGGGCTCGAAACCGAAGATGCGGAGCTGTTCCTGGTCGTAGATGCCCTTGTGGACCGAGGTCACGACCACGCTCACCCCAGCCTTCTGCAGCACGACGCTCTCGCCGAAGGTCCCGGTGGTGCCGGTGCCGTAGGGACCGGTGTAGCGGAAATTGCCGTTCGAGATGTTGGTCACGCGCCAGTCTTCCGTGACGGGTCCCCCGCCCTGCTCGGGCGCGTTGCGCCCGCCCAAGGCAAGCCTGACCGTGCGGCCCAGACCTGCGGATACGGCTTGGCGAACCGCTTCGGGGTCGAAGATCGGCGTCAGCACCGCGTCTTGCGCACCGGCATCCAGAAGCGCCTGGAGAAGGGCCGTGCCATCGCCATAGCCCCCGCCGCCCGGCGAGTCGCCATAGTCGCCCAGCACGACCGGCCCGTCTTCGGGCTTTCTGGCCCTGACGGCCGCGATGGCCTCGGAAACCGGCACGATGCGCTCGGAAGTCTCCCCGCGCGTGCGCCAGCACTCGTCCATCATGGCGGAGGCGATCTCCGCCAAGCGCTCGCGGGAGGCGAAGCCCGTCACCGCGCAGGATGGGCCGACAGTCGCCGAGTCGGCCTTGGAATAACCGGCATGGATCGAGATGCCCAAGATGTCGGGATCGGCCTCGAAGCCTGCGGCAAGATCGATCGCCTCGCGAAACGGACCCCAGTCGTGGTAAGTCCGCGCTCCGTCGAAGCCGATCAGCATGGGCAGCCGTTCCAGCACGCAAAGCGGGCGTGCCTCGCGTTTGAAGGCTTCCGCCATCATGCGGGCGACCGCCACCCCGGTCTGGCGCTGGTCGACATGCGGACTGGTGCGGAAGGCGAACATGCCGTCCACCGTTTGCGCCATGGCCGCGGAGATGTTGCAGTGCGGATCGAGCGAGACCATGAGGAGCGTGTTCTCGCCGACAAGCCCGCGCACGCGGCGCACGATCTCCAGCTCCGCATCCTCGAAGCTCTCGACCACCATCGAGCCGTGCAGCGCGAGAAGCACTCCATCGATCGCTCCGGCCTGCTCGATGGCGCCTGCCAGCAGGCCGCAGAGATGCTCGAATGCCGTGTCCTCGACAGGTCCGGCGGGAGGCGCGGAGGAGGCTACGGACGGGATGATCTCCCACCCCTCGCCGCGCCCCACTTCCATGAAGCCGGCGAGCTCCAGATTGGCATCGGCAAAGGCCGAGACGAGGTCTGCGCCAGTGAAAAGGCCCTGGCGCTGGAACGCGGCAAGCGGCGTCGTGTGGCGGTTGAAGCCGTTTGTTTCCTGCTTGATGGAGCCGATCAACACACGCTTTTGCATGCTCGCCATCCCTCTCGATCCCGCTAGTAGGCGGCTTCGATGCCTTTTGCCCTGCCATGGCCACGCATGACGGCCGCGACGCAATCTTTGAGATCGACCACGAATTCCCGGCGCACCGGCTCGTGAAACAGCGACATCATCAGGTGCAGCCCCTTGGGCCGGCGCGTGAGCGCCGGAAGCCAGCCGCGAGTGCTCATTTCCTCGGCAACGTGGAAGATATCGATCGCACGAGAGCCGAAATTGATGATCGAGACCTCAGGCTCGGCCCAGAACTCGATCTCTTCGATGGCCGAGATGTCGGCCACATAGTCGTCCACCATCGTCCCCAATCGGCGGGCGGCGCGCTCGTAGCCTGCCGTTCCCAAGTGGTTCAGCACGGCCCAGGCTCCGGCCACCGCACCCGCCGGACGTGTGCCCGAAAGCGTCGCCGTCTTGAACACCCCGCTCGGCCACCCGTCGCAGACGAACATCGCTCGCTCCTGATCCTCGCGCGACCGGAAGAACAAGGTGGATGCCGGCTTCGGGCAGAAGCCGAACTTGTGCAGGTCGGCCGAAATGGAACGCACGCCGGGAAAACGGAAATCGAAATGGCCCGTCGCGCGGCCGATGCGCGTCATGAACGGTGCGATCCACCCGCCGACGCAGGCATCGACGTGAAGCCACAAGCCTTGCGCCACGGCCAGCTCGGAGATTTCCGCCACCGGGTCGATCACGCCATGCGGATAGCAGGGGGCGGACGCCACCAGGAGCACCGTGTCGGCATCGATCAGCTGGGCCATGCCGGCAACATTGGCGCGCTTGTCGGCGCGCAGTGGCGCGCGGCGGATTTCGATCTCCATGGCATCGGCAGCCTTGTCGAAGGCCGCATGGGCGGTGTCGGGGATGACCATGTTGAGCCCGCGTCCGCCGCCCCGACGCGCCCGGTGCGCGTCACGCGCGGCTTTGACGCCCAAGAAGATGCTCTCGCTGCCGCCGTTGGTGAAGACGCCTTTGCCATCACCCGGCGCTTGGAAGAGTTCGAGCCCGTAATCGAGCACGTCGCGTTCCATGCTGCCGATGCCGAAAAAGGCTCGCGTGCCGCCCAGCGCATTCTCAGAGAAGTATTCGAGGAAGGCCTTGCGGCCGATCTCGTAGGTTTCCTGGTCGTTGCGAAACACGAAAAGGGGGGAGCGGCCGCGCCGCCAGTCGATGTCGGCCTCCGAGCGGGCAGCCATCGCGATGCGAAGCTCTTCCCAAGCCAAGCCGCCCTTCGGAAATGTCGCCCTGGAAACGATCATCACGCTCGCCCAACTGCGCCGATTTTGATCGATGATATATCATTTTAGACGGAGAGCAACCTTTGTCGGCGCCCTGCTCAGCGCAGTTCGGACATCACTGCCTGCGCACCACCGCGAAGGTCGTCCCTCATGCAGGCGGCAGCCCCCTCCCCGTCGTGCGCCTGAAGGGCTGCGATGATGCGGAGATGGTTGCCGAAGCCCGCCCGGCTGCGCTGATAGTCTCGCGAAAGCCGCGTCCGGGTCGGGCCGACCTGCATCCACAGCGTGTCGATCATTCGCCGAAGCACGGGCGAGCCCGCCGCATCGTAGATGGAAAGGTGGAACTCGGAATCCGCGCTCAGGGCCAGATCGAACTCTTCCGCCTCGATATGGGCGCCGAGCCGGTCGTTCAGTGCCCGCAAATGCTCGAGCAGGCCCGTGCCGGCATGGGCCGCAGCCATCGCCGTCGCCTCGGGTTCGAGCAGCATTCGCACATGGGTGATCTCGGCGTAACGCGCCCGATCGAGCTTCGGGATCGAGAAGGTCCGCTTCTCGGACACGTCGATCGCTCCCTCGTCAGCCAGCCTGAGCATCGCTTCACGCGCAGGCGTGAGGCTGACGCCGAGCGAACGGCTGAGCTTGCGGGCGGTGATCTTGTCGCCGGGCTTCCAGGTTCCGAGCAGCAGCCCCCGTCGCAGCCGCAGGTAGACCTGCTCGGTGAGCGTCTGACCACGCACCAGTTCCTGTTCGCCGTCCGGGGCGATGTCCCGCTCTGCCGTGCCGTTGCGGGCGAGGTCAACAAGGGCTGGGTTGCCCTCATCCATGTCACAGTGCTCCAGTCGCGAACCTTCGGCGGAGGGATGAAGAGTGCCGACCTTCTAACCAAGCGTGCCTGAAACGCCAAGGTCGGTCGGGCGTGCCGTTCCCGTCCGCCTCAACGGCCGACCGCATAGGCCTGCATCAGGCGTGGTGTGGCAGCCGCCCGGAGCCAGCCGTCCTCGCCGATCGCGGTTGCCACGATCGAGGACAAGGTCCAGGCCGGCACGGTCTCCACCAGGTGTCCACGGGCCCGTAGTTCCGCCACCACAGCTTGGCCGAAGCTTTCCTCCACAGCCAGGTGGGCGGGTCGCTGCTCGCGGGGAAAGAACGAACTCGGCGCATGCGCGGTGTAAAACATCGGCATGTCGATGGCCTCCTGGAGGCCGAGCTTGCCATGCAGGTGACGCAGAAAGAATTGCATCTGCCACTGGTCCTGCTGGTCTCCGCCGGGGCTGCCGAAGGCCATGTAGGGTTTCTCCCCACGGTGCACCAGCGTCGGCGAAAGCGTGGTGCGCGGCCGACGCCCGGGCTCGAGGCTGCAGGGCAGGCCTTTCTCCAGCCAGAACATCTGCGCGCGGCTGTTGAGCATGAAGCCCAGGGCGGGGATCATAGGCGAGGACTGGAACCAGCCGCCCGAAGGCATGGCGGCGATCAGGTTTCCTTCCCCGTCTGCCGCGTCGATGTGGACCGTGTCGCCCCGGCCGGCAGCACGCATGGCCGCCAGCGTCGGCTCGCTCACCGAGGCGTCGGCTTCCGCTGTGCGCGACAGGCGCTGGAGCGCCTCGCGCATCCGCACCACCTGATCCTCGTAGCCTGGAACCGATGAAGGCTCGAAGGCTCCTGACGCGCTTTCGCCGATGCCCTTCACGCGCTCGCGCATGGCGGTTTTGGCCAGCAGCGCTTCAAGGGGCACCGCGCAATGACGCGGGTCGCCGTAGTAGAATTCCCGGTCGGCGAAGGCGAGCTTGGTCGCTTCGGCGATCGTATGGACGAAAGGGGCGCCGCCCACATCCACCCGCTCGATCTCCGTCTGCGCCAGCATCGCCAGCATCTGCAGGAAGACCGGCCCCTGCCCCCATGTGTCGGTCTTGTGGACGGTGTGGCCATGATAGGTGAAGCTTACGGTGTTCTCGTAGCTCGCCTGCCAGCTTGCCATGTCGTCGGCGCAAAGCACACCGCGATGGGCTGCGCCCGATCCGTCCATGACCTCGGTCTCGCGCACGAAGCGATCGATCTCTTCGGCCACGAAGCCGCGGTAGAAAGCCTCGCGCGCGCCCTCGATCTGGCTTTCGCGGTCGCTGCCCGCGGCTTCGGCCTCGCGCAGCAGCCGGCGCCAAGTGTGTGCCAGCGTCTCGTTTCGGAAGGTTTCGCCCTCGTGCGGCAGCCTGCCGCCGGGCACGAAGAAGGCTGCCGAACTCGGCCAGTGCGCCTCGAAGAAGGGCTGCAGGCGTGCGATCGTCGTGGAAACCGTGGCGTGAAGGGGGTGCCCGCGCCCGGCGTAGTGGATCGCGGGCTCCAGCACGTCGCGCAGCTTGAGGCGCCCGTGATCGCGCAGCAGCAGCATCCACGCGTCGAAGGAGCCGGGGATGACGGTGGCCAGCATGCCGTTGCCGGGAATAAGCTCGAGGCCCTCGCGCTTGTAGTGGTCGATCGTTGCCGCTTTCGGCGCGGGCGCCTGGCCGCAGAGAACCTCGGTTCGACCGGTGCGCGCCGAATGAAAGATGATGGGAACGTCGCCACCCGGCCCCATCAGGTTCGGCTGCACCACCTGGAGCACGAAGGCCGCAGCCACGGTGGCGTCGAACGCATTGCCGCCCCGCTCCATCATCGCCATGCCGCTCGACGAGGCCAGCCAGTGCGTGGACGCGACGACGCCGAGCGATCCCTTGATGTCCGGCCGGGTTGTGAACACGATGGCGATCCTCGACGGCTGGCAGCGCAAGAGCCGTCGCGCTTGCAGGGTCTTCATCAGTTGGGTTGCCGGAAGGCGGCGTCAATCCACCGGCGCGGATTGCCCGAGCGCTCGGATCAGTCGATCGGAAGCAGCCCTCCGCTGCGCGGCGCATCCCAGGCCTGGGTCGATGAGCGTGCCAGCTCGTCAGCAGAAGCCGAGGTTCAAGCCTTCCGATCCGAACCTGCTTCCAGAATTCCGAGATCGTCCGCCCGCGCGCGGATCGTGTCCCGCAACTCCGCGATGAAGACATCCGTTGCCGGCGAGTTTCGCTCCGCGCTGCGGGTGAGGAGGCCAACCGTGCGGGAAGCCGAGGTGTCCTCGAGCGGCAGAAAGGCTAGGCCTTCCTCCCATGGTGCGATGGACAGATAGGGCAAGGCCGTGATCCCCAGGCCGGCCCGCACCAGCGCCACGAGCGAGAGCACGTTGTGGACCACGATGGGGGCTTCCGAGATCAGTTCCGCGAGCGCGGGCGCACCGGTGAGCGAGCTGATCCCGTTGCTGAGAAAGGTCCGGTCCTGGAGATCGCGCCAGCTCAGCGGCAGCGCGTGTCGCGCGAGCGGGTCGTCGCTGCGGCAGACGATGCCGAGCCGTTCCGTGAACAGGGGCTCGAAGCGCAGTTCCGGGCGGGCGCGGGGCAGGCTGGCCACGCCGAACGCCACCTTTCCCTTCTCGACGGCCTCCGCCACCGTGGGCGAATCCGCGTCGCGCACGTTGATCTCCACGCCGGGATGGCTGCGGCGGAAGGCGGGAAGCATCGCCGGCAGGATCGCGGTCGCGATGGAAGGCACGCAGGCGAGGTCGACGCGGCCCGTCTGGTTGCGCGCGAAGGCCCTGATCGAGGCCACCGCGCGCTCGTGATGGGACAGAAGATCGCGCGCCTGGGCAAGCACCATCTGGCCGGCCGCGGAAAGCCTGTTCTTGCGCTCGCTTTCGAACAGCGGAACACCGACCTCGGCTTCCAGCGTCTTCAGCGAAAGCGACACCGTGGATGGAGTGCGGCCGAGCCGCTCGGCAGCCTCCGTCAGGCTCCCCATCTCGGCCACCATGGCAAAGGTCCTGAGGCTTCCGAGCGAATAGCGCATCGCGAATCCATTTCGATTTTTCCGAAACAGCGTCGAGTTATTCAGAATTGACCGAAGCCGCGCAAGGGCACCATCCTCCCCGCAACAAGAGGAGCGAGCGTGGCGGACGCATTTCGGAACTTCATCGGCGGCGAATGGGTGGCAGGCGCCGACAGCGCGCCCGATATCAACCCGTCCGACCTGTCGGACGTGGTGGGCCACTACGCGCAGGCCGACCGCGCCCAGCTCGACCGCGCCATCGGGGCCGCACGCGAGGCGGCGCCTGCATGGGCCGCGACACCGATCGAGGCGCGCCACAAGGCGCTTTCGGCCATCGGCAACGAGCTGATCGCGCGCTCTGCCGAACTCGGCGAGCTGCTTTCGCGCGAAGAAGGCAAGCCCCGTGCCGAAGGCGTGGGCGAGGTGACGCGGGCGGGCCAGTTCTTTCTGTTCTATGCCGCCGAATGCCATCGCCTCTATGGCGAGAACGCCGACAGCGTGCGGCCCGGCATCGAGGTCGATGTGCGGCGCGAGCCGGTGGGCGTGGTGGCCGTGGTGTCGCCGTGGAATTTCCCTGTGGCCACCGCGAGCTGGAAGATCGCGCCCGCACTCGCCTACGGCAACACCGTGATCTGGAAGCCGTCGAGCCTGACGCCTGCTTCCGCCTGGGCACTCGCCGAGATCGTGTCGCGCCAGGGGCTGCCGGCGGGCGCCTTCAACCTCGTGATGGGCTCGGGCGGCACGATCGGCGACGCCTTGGCCGAAAGCTCGGATATCGATGCTATCACGCTGACGGGCTCGTATGAGACGGGCCGCCATGTGGCGGTGAAGGCTGCGCCCAACCTCACCAAGCTCCAGCTCGAGATGGGCTCCAAGAACGCGCTCGTCGTGATGGACGACGCCGACCTGGATCTCGCGGTGGCCCATGCCGTGAACGGCGCCTTCTTCGGTTCGGGCCAGAAATGTACGGCGTCCTCCCGCATCGTGGTGGACCGGAAGGTCCATGCCGAGTTCTCCGAGCGCTTCGTCAATGCGGCAAGCGCGCTGCGGGTCGGCCACGCGCTCGATGCGGACACCCAGATCGGGCCGGTGGCGGATGCCAGGCAGATGGCGGCCGCCGAGCGCTACACGGCGTTGGGCCGCGAGCTCGGCGCGGAACTCGCCTGCGGGGGCACGCGCCTCGAACGGCGCACGGAGGGTTTCTTCTTCGCGCCCACCGTGTTCCTGGGCACCACCAACCAGATGGCGCTGAACCGCGAGGAGATGTTCGTGCCGATCGCCTGCGTGATCGAGTCGGATGGCTTCGAGCATGCGGTCTCGATCGTCAACGACACGGAATACGGGCTGACGGCCGGCATCATGACGCGCTCGCTGGCACGCGCCACAGCCTTTCGCCGCAGCGTGAAGACGGGCTGCGTGATGGTGAACCTGCCGACCGCCGGCACCGACTACCACGTGCCCTTCGGCGGCCGGAAGCATTCCTCACACGGCCCGCGCGAGCAGGGGCGAGCCGCAGCCGAGTTCTACACGGCCGTGAAGACCACCTATTCCTGGGCGGGCACGCCCGAATGAGCGCGGCTGAACCCTTCCGTCATCGCGGCGTGGTGATCGACTGCCTGCAATATGCCCGCTACGGGGAGCGGATCTTCCGCGAGCTGCGCGAAGGCGGGGTGGACGCGATCCACACGACGATCGCCTACCACGAGGATTTCCGCGAGACGGTGGAGAACATCGTTTCCTGGAACCGCCTGTTCGCCGAGCACGCCGACCTGATCTTTCCCGGCCGCACCGGCCAGGACGTGCGCCGCGCCCGCACCGAGGGGCGCACGGCCGTATTCTTCGGCCTCCAGAATCCCTCCCCCATCGAGGACGATATCGGGCTGGTCGAGGTCTGCCACACGCTCGGCGTGCGCTTCATGCAGCTCTCCTACAACAACCAGAGCCTGCTTGCCGCAGGCTGCTACGAGCGCGAGGATTCCGGCATCACCCGCATGGGGCGCGAGGTGATCGGCGAGATGAACCGGCTGGGGCTCGTGATCGACATGAGCCATTCGGGCACGCGCTCGACGCTGGAAGCCATCGAGCTTTCCGCGCGGCCGATCGCCATCACCCACGCCAATCCCCATTCCTGGCACCCCGTGCCGCGCAACAAGCCCGATGCCGTGCTGCGCGCGCTGGCACAAAGCGGCGGCATGCTGGGCTTCAGCCTTTACCCCCACCACCTCCGCGGCGGCTCGGCCTGCACGCTTTCGGATTTCTGCCAGATGGTGGCGCGCACGGCCGAGCTGATGGGTGCCGAGCATCTCGGCATCGGCTCGGACCTCTGCCAGGACCAGCCGGCCGAAGTGGTGCAGTGGATGCGCCGCGGCACCTGGACCAGAGAGCCCGCCGACCCGTCCGTGGCCTTTCCCCCCCAGCCCGACTGGTTCGAGACCGGCCGCGATTTTCCGCGCATCGCCGAAGGGTTGGCTGCCGTGGGCTTCTCGGCCGCAGAGGTTGCCGGGATCATGGGCAACAACTGGCTGCGCTTCTTCGACCAGGCCTTCGAGCCGGAGGGTGCGGCTTCCCCGCCGATCCGGCTGCGCGCGAGCTGACCCGTGATGCCCGCGCCCCTCCCCGAGCCCGCCACGCCGCTGCGCCTGCCCGAAGAGGTGCTGACGCTCGCGCGCATGGGAAGTTTCCACCAGACGCGGCTTAGCTTCATGCGCGTGCTGCTGCGGCGCATCGCGGCCGAAGGCTGGCAGGTGTCGCGGCCCTTGTGGGCGATCGACGCGCGGGGCGTGGGGACGGCCGTCTACGAGGTGCGGACGGGCGAAGGCCGCATCTATTCGCTGGTCGCGTTCGGCCACGACCTGCCGGCCGAAAAGCGCACCGACCGGGTGATCGCGGAAGCCTGGGATGCGACGTTCGCGCTGCATGACGGCACCGTCAGCGATGCCGACATCGAGCGCCTGCGCGGGAACGTGCCGCGCCAGGAGGCCGGCCGCTGCTCTGCCGCCGAACTCGTCATGGCGCGCGCCAACCGCTCGGTGCGGCTGTTCGACGAGGTGGTCGCGGCGCTGGCCGCGGGCCGCCAGCCCGAAACGGCGGCAGTCGATGCGGTGGGCTACCTGATGCGCACCACGGCCGTTTACGGCGGCGGCAAGTTCGGCCTGGCCGACCGCGAGCGCTATGCCGACCGGCCCGAGCTTGCAGGCCCCTTCGCGGCCGAGATGCTCGCGGTCTGGCTGATCCGCAGCTTCACCGCCGACCTCGCCGAGTACATGGCGGCCCTCCGGTCGCCCGAGACCGCCGTGCCGCTCGACCGTGCGCTGCGCCGCCGCTTGGGCGTGGGCAACTCCACCGGCCTCGGCATGGCGCCCTTCGTGGTCAACCATCCCGGCCTGTTCCACCGCTGGATCAAAGCGCGAGAGACCGCGCTCGCCCGCGTGCGGGGGCTGGAACGCGCCGCGCCCGAGGCGATGGGGGAGTTCTTCCGCCATCTCGCCGAAGGCCGCGCCCGGATCGCCGCGTGGCGCACGGATGACCCGACGCAGGCAAGCCGCATCGCTTCCTTGCGTGATGACCTTTCGCGCCTTGCCGCGCATCTGGAATCGCAGGACCTCGCCGGGCCCTTTGCGTGGGATCGCCTCTTCCGTTTCGCCGCCGAGACGCTGGGCCAGGAGGCGCAGGAGTTCCTGGTGGGCCTTCTGCTCGAACCCCACGGCGCGCTGGTGGACGATCTCGCGCCGCTGATGGCGGGCGATGAAATGTCCGACCAGGGCCTGGACGGCGCGATGCCGCTTGGTGCGTTGCGTGAGGCCATCGAGCGCTTCTACGGCTTCGCGCTTTCGACGGACTTCGCCGCTCCCGAGGCGCAGGCGCGCTTCTGGTACGTGTCCGAGGAAAAGCTTGAGCCGCGGCTGGGCGAGCGTCGAGCCGAGCACGGCGCAGAACGCGAGCAGCCGCTCGGCGTCGGTCGCGACGTGGCGCAGCTTCACTCCGCCCTGGCGAAACATCCTGCCGGGACACCTGTGGCCGCATTGCTTGCAGCCGAGCCCGAGTTTCGTTTCGCCGTGCGCCGTGTCCAGCTTGCGGCACGCCGGCCCTATGCCGAGATCCGCGACAACCTGCTCGGCGCCGCCATGCGGCCGGTGGACATCCTGCGCTGCAAGTTGTCCTTCTTCGGCGCCACCGATTTCGACCCGCGCTCCGACCGCTGGGTGCGCATCGCGCTGTTCCGCGACGCGCCCTTTCCCGACGAGATCGCCGTGGGAACACCCGCGCTCCGGCCGGCGGCAACCCCGCCGGACGTGCCCGAAGGCTTCTCGCTCAACGAGATCGGCGCGGAACTGCGCAAGGCCGCACGCGGGGCCTGCCTGCCTTGGGGCTTGGCGGACGAGGCGGGCCGCGCCGGCCGCACCCTTGCGGCCTCCATCCCCGACGCTTTGCCCGCTCTCGCCGATGCGCTGGAAGCCGTCGAGAGCGGTGCGTGCGCGTGGCGCATGCGCTGGAATAAAACAGTGCTGGAGGCAGCCGACGAGCGCCCCGTCAGCCTGCTCGCCCTCGGCCCCGCCATCAGCGATTTCCTGCCCTTCGCGGCTCCCTTGCAAGTCACGGCCTCCGTGGCGGCCCCGGCCCTTCTGGCTCCGTTTCTCGCGGCGACCGCCCTGCGGCTCGGCCGCGTGCTGACCGTGCTCGCCGGTGGGCATGTCGTGCGAGTGGGGGGCGACTGCCTTTCCCTGTTCGATGCGCTGGGCGGGCTCGATGCATCGAATGGTCTGCGCGTCGAGGTTTCGACAGAGGCATGCGCGCCTGTGGCTGCTCGGGCTGCCGGCCCCGTCGCCCTGCCAGACACGCTCTGGCGCCGCTTCAACCGGCTGGCCGCGCTCACCTATGTGCCGGCCTCCTCCCAGTCGCGCTTGGCGGGCGCCGGTGCAGGGCTCAGCGACAATGACTGATCATTCCACCCTTTCCATCGAAGCGGTCGAGGCGCTCGCCTTCGATGCGCTCGTGCGCTGCGGCGCGCAGGAGCGGGGCGCCCGCTCGCTGGCGCGGGCGGCGGCCGCCGCCGAAGCCGACGGCATCGCCTCGCACGGGTTGGCCTATCTGCCGATCTATTGCGAGCATCTTCTCTGCGGCAAGGTGGTGGGCAGCGCCGAACCGCGCGCCGAGCGGGCCGCGCCCGCCCTCGTCACCGTCGATGCCGGCATGGGCTTTGCGCACCCCGCGATCGACCTCGGCTTCGCCCAACTCGTGCCGCTGGCGCGCGAGATGGGCATCGCAGCGCTCGCCGTGCGCAATTCCTACAATTGCGGCGTGCTCGGCCACCACACCGAAAAGCTCGCGGCCCTTGGCCTGCTCGCGCTCGGCTTCACCCATGCGCCCGCTTCCATCGCCCCCGTTGGCGGCCGTCGCGCGGTGGTGGGCACCAACCCCTTCGCCATCGCCGCCCCCGGCCGGGATGGGCGCATCGCGCTTTCGATCGACCAGAGCGCGAGCGTGATCGCCAAGAGCGAGATCGCCAAGCGCAAGCGCGAGGGCCGCTCGATCCCGCCCGACTGGGCTTTCGGCCCCGATGGCGAGCCGACCACCGACCCCGATCTGGCGCTCCAGGGCACCATGGCGCCGTCGGGTGGCTACAAGGGCTTCGGCATCGGCCTGCTGGTCGAGCTTCTGGCTTCGGCCGCTGCCGGCGCGCTCCCCTCCACGCAAGCCAGCCCCTTCTCGGGTCCTGCGGGCGGACCGCCGCGCACGGGCCAGTTCTTCATCGCCATCGACGCCGGCAAGAGCTCGGACGGCCTGTTTGCGAGCCGCGCCGAGGCGCTGGCTGAGGCCATCGCCGAGCAGCCCGGCGCGCGTGTGCAGGGCGCCCGCCGCGCTGCCGCCCGCGAGGCTGCCCGTCGCGACGGCGTCTCCGTGCCGGCGGCGCTGATCGCGCGTGTCGAGGCGCTCGGCACCTGAACCACCAAAACACAACAAAAAGAGGGAAACTGACGAAATGCAGAAAATGGGAACTCTTTCGCGCCGTGCCTTGCTCGGTGCCGCCGCCGTGCTCGGTCTGCTCGGCGGCCCGCTCGCAGCCCAGGCCGCCGACCCGATCGTGCTCGGCCTCGTCTCGCCGCTGTCCGAGCCCGGCGACGCGCGCTCGGGCGACGCCATCAAGAAGACCGCAGACCTGTGGGTGAAGCTCGCCAACGAGGCGGGCGGTGTGTCCGGCCGTCCGGTGGAGCTCGCGGTCTATGACGACCAGGGCAAGGTCGAGGTGGGCTCGTCCGCCATGGAGCGCGCCATCACCGAAGCCAACGCGTCCGCCATCCTGGGCATCTGGTCGTCGTCGGTGGCGCTCGCCCAGATGGAGGTCGCCAAGGGCTACAACGTGCCGCTGATGGCCTTCTATTCCTGGTCCGATGATATCACGGCCAAGAACTATCCCCAGGTCTTCCGCATTGGCCCCTACAACAGCCAGATCGCGGCCCAGATGGTGCCGTTTGTGAAGGCGCAGGGCTACAAGAAGGTCACCGTGCTGGCCGAAGACACTGCCTACGGGCTGGGCTTCGCCAAGGCCTTCGAGGAAGCCGTCAAGTCCGCGCCCGAGGTGGCCGTCGATGTCGTCCAGTTCCAGGCGCAGACGCAGGACCTGACCGCCGTCATGTCCAAGGTCGCGGCCTCCCAGCCCGATGCGGTGATCGTGCAGACCGTGTTCGCCGCCACCAACCTCGCCATCAAGCAGGGCCGCGAAGTGGGCCTCAAAGCCGATATCGTCGCCGGCTGGGACTGGCCGCTGCTGCCCGATTTCTGGCCGACCGTGGGCGAAGCGGGCGTGGGCGTGGTCTACCCCACCTTCTCCGACCCCTCGCTCAACGTGACGGAGACCGGCAAGCGCTTCGTGGAAGCCTACAAGGCGGCCTACGGCAACGAGCCCGCGATCTTCCAGTATTACCTCTGGGACAACTTCAACGCCGTGAAGGCGGCCATCGAGAAGAGCGGCTCGGCCGAGCCCGCGAAGCTCGTGGAGACCCTGCCCGACATCGCCTTCGAGGGCACGATCGGCCCCGTCTCCTTCCGCAACGAGGCGGGCACCGTGAACTTCCACCAGTGGGACAAGTTCGCGATGTTCTTCAAGCGCCTGAACAAGGTGGGCGACGGCGAGGCGCAGGCCGAGCTGGTGAGCGTCGCGAAGTAACACCGGACGCCTGGGCAGCCGTTCCGCCTCTGGAACGGCTGCCGGGCCGGAGGCGCACCCCATGACCCAGCTTTTCGTGCAATCGCTGCTGCTCGGGCTTCTGCAAGGCGGGCTCTACGCGCTGCTCGCCATCGGGCTGTCGCTGGTGTTCGGCATTCTGCGCGTGGTCAACTTCGCCCATGGCGAATTCGCCATGCTCGGCTCTTTCGCAGCCGTGTTCGCTGTCACGCTGCTCGGCCTGCCGGTCTGGGTGGGGCTGGTCGCGGCCGCCGCAGCGGGCGGGGCGGTGGCGCTCGCGACCAACTGGACGGTGCTGCGACCCATCTACCTCTCGCGCATGCGGCAGAAGGGCGAATACACGATCATCGCGACCTTCATGCTGAGCCAGTTCCTGATCGCTGCGGCGACCCTTCTCTTCGGCACCTCCTACCGCAAGCTGCCGGGCCTGTGGGACCAGAACCTCAACTTCTTCGACACGGTCTATCTGTCGGGCAACCGCCTGGTCGCCTTTGCCGCGGCCGTGATCCTGATCGGGCTTCTCTTCTTCGTGGTCTATCGCACCGATACGGGCCGCGCGTGGCGCGCGCTGACGCAGAACCCGCTTGGCGCTACCGTGGTCGGCATCGACGTCAACCGCTACGCCAACCTGGCCTTCCTCGTTTCGGGCGCCTTCGCAGGCATTGCGGCTGCCCTCCTCGCGCCCCTGATGTTCGTGTTTCCCGCTTCGGGCGTCATCGCGCTGGTGAAGGCCTTCATCGTGGTCATCATCGGCGGCATGGGCTCGATCGGCGGCACGCTGGCCGCAGGCCTCCTGCTTGGCGTGGTCGAGGTGATGGGCACCGTCTACATCGACACGGGCTACACCGACGCCTACGGCTTCGCGCTGATGATCGCCGTGCTCCTGCTGCGCCCGGCCGGCCTGTTCGGCAAGGGAGCGCGCGCGGTATGAGCGGAACCGTTCTCGAAGCCGCGGGCCTGCGAAAGGCGTTCGGCGGCAACCGCGTGGTGGACGGGGTGGATCTCCGCATCGCGCAGGGCGAACTCGTGGCCGTGGTCGGCCCCAACGGCGCGGGCAAGACCTCGCTTCTCAACCTCTTGTCGGGCCAGCTCAAGCCCAATGGCGGCACCATCCGCTTGAGTGGCGCGGACGTGACGCGGCTGAGCCCCCATGCGCCCGAGCGCCGCACGCTGTTCCGCTCCTTCCAGAATGGCGGCGCCTTCGGGAAGCTTTCGGCGCGCGAGAACGTGGCGCTCGCCGGCATGGTGCGCGGCGCGAGCCGTGGCGAAGCGGAGAAGGCGGCCGACGCGGCGCTCGAGCGGGTCGGCCTTTCGCCTGTGGCCGGCTGGCAGGCCGAGCATCTGTCGGGCGGCCAGCGCAAGCTGATCGATTTCGCCCGACTGCTTCTCGCAAGGCCGCGCGTGGCCCTGCTCGACGAGCCGACGGCCGGCGTCAACCCCGCCATCATGGAGGTGATGGCGGGCATCATCGCCCAGATGCGTGAGGATGGCGCGGGCTTCGCCGTGATCAGCCACGACCTGCCCTGGGTCTTCGGCCTTTGCCAGCGCGTGGTGGTGCTTGCCGCCGGCCGCGAGCTCGCCGCCGGCAGCCCCGACGAGATTTCCGCCAACCCGGCCGTGCGGGAGGCCTATCTGGCATGAGCGAGGCGATCGAGGTTTCCGGCCTGCGTGTGGCCTATGAAGCGGATGTCGAGATCCTGCGCGGCGTCTCGCTCGAAGCCGCCGCCAACACGATGACGGCCATCATCGGCCCGAACGGGGCGGGCAAGTCCACCTTTCTCAAGGGCATCGCGGGCGTGGCCCCCGTCACCGGCGGCACGGTCCGCCTCGGCGGGCGCACGATCTCGGGCCTGTCCACCGCCGCTCTCGTGCGGGAGGGCGTTGCCTTCGTGCCGCAGGAGGCTTCCGTGTTCGGCCAGATGACGGTCGCCGAGAACATCCGCATGGGCGGCTGGGCGCGGCGCGCCGAGAAGGCCTGGCTCGAGGAGCGCATCCGGGTCTGCGGCAGCCTTTTCGCCTCGATCCGCCCGCATCTCGAGCGGCGCGCGGGCGATCTTTCGGGCGGCCAGCAGAAGCTCGTCGAGATCGCGCGCGGCCTCGTGGCCGCGCCGCGCCTGCTGCTGCTCGACGAGCCGACCGCGGGCCTCAGCCCAGTGATGGTGCGCGAGGTCTATGGAGAACTCGCGCGACTGAAGGCCATGCGCTCCGTCACCGTGCTTCTCGTGGAGCAGAACGTGCGCGAAGCGCTGGGCGTGGCCGACCACGCCTATGTGCTCGCCATGGGCCGCAACGACACCGACGGCACCGCCGCAGACATCGCCGGCCGGCTCGACGGCATCGTGCGCAACTGGATGGCCCATCAGGGCTCGGGGATGGCCTCATGAGCACGAGACCGGTTCACCACGCGGTTCCCGCCTTCTTTGCGGTGGCGGGCGTGGCGCTAGCCTTTGCCGGGCTTCGGCCCGTCATGGCCGACCTCTTCATCCTGTCGGTCTACTATCTGCTTCTCGCGGGCTCGTGGAATCTGCTCGCGGGCTTCGCCGGCCAATACTCGTTCGCCCATGTCGGCCTGGCGACGCTGGGCGCTTATGGGACGGCTGCGCTGATCCACGGCGCGGGCCTGCCGGGCTGGGCGGGCTTCCTGCTCATGCCGCCCCTCGTTGCGCTCGCCGGCCTCGGGCTCGGCCTGATCGCCATGCGCGTGCGCGGCGTGCAGCTGCCGCTCATCACGTTTGCCTTTGCGGGCGCCTTCGCCGTGTTCCTGGCGGCGGCATCCGACCTCACCGGCGGCTCCATGGGCATGCAGATCCCCAAGCTCGTCGCGGGCTTCGACCGCTCGCCCTACCTCATCCTCGGCGGCCTTTTGGTTGCGCTCTTCTTCGTGGTGCAGAACCTCGTGGTCGACGGCCGCCTGGGCTTCTTCATGCAGGCCGTGCGCGACAACGAGGACGTGGCGCACGGCATGGGCGTGGGCATCCTCGGCGTGAAGCTCTGGGCCTTCGCGCTCACGGCCGCGCTCGCCGGTCTCGCGGGCGCCTTCTACGCGAACTATGTCGGCGTCCTCGCCCCCACCATGCTGTCCATGGGCGAAATGGGCTTCGTAGTCGCCATGGCCGTGATCGGCGGGCTGGGCCACCGCTACGGCGCGCTCGTGGGCGTGGCGCTGATCCGCACCATCGAATACACGGTGCGCGGCTTCGGCGCGGAATACACGCTCGTCATCATCACCGGCCTGGCGCTGCTGGTGGTGCTCTTCTTCCGCGAAGGCATCTTGAGCGTCGTTTCGCAGATGCTCCCGACCTCGCAGAAACGGACAGCGCGCTGGCAGCGATGACGGACGAGCCTGCGAGCCCACACCGATCCTGAGCGTCGATCGCCTTCACCAGGCTCTCGCGATCTCCGCATCGGCCCGAAACCGTGGGGGGGATGCCTGCACCTTTTGTTCTGCGGTCTGGCTGACTTCCGTCAGCCCAGGAAGTCAGCCATTTCCGCCTGAAAGAACTGCTTGGTGCGCGGGCCCGTCAAGATGGGATCGATGCGGCGCACGCATTCGCGGTAATGCTCGGTGTTGCGGTGTTCCTCGAGCGCTTCGGGCGAGGTGAAGACCTCGTAGATGAAGAACCTGCTCTCGTTTTCGGGGTCGCGCAGCACGTCGAAGCGCAAGTTGCCCGCTTCCTTGCGGGTGCCTTCGTAGTTGATGCGGAAGGCTTCGAGGAATTCGGCCTCATGGCCGGGCACGACGTTGATGTTGACGAGCTGAATGAGCATGAAATCTCCTGGGAAAATCGAGGGGAGGCCTGGGCTCAAAGGCCTGGGGCCTTCCACATGGGGGTGGTGATGCCCTGGTCCACGAGCCGGCGCTGCGCCGCATAGGCGGTGGCCCAGCGCTCGCCGGCCTCGTCGTAGAGAGCCTTGTTCGCGAGGTCGGGCGCAAATTCCCGGTCCCACTGCACCCAGCGGTCAGCAACCTCGTTCCAGCCGCTGAGGAGGCCCGCGCCGATGCCGGCCGCGGCCGCGCATCCGAGCGCGGTCGCCTCCTTCACCACCGGCGTGACCACCGGCAGGCCGGTGGCATCGGCCAGGATCTGCGCCCAGTGAGCCGATTTCGATGCGCCGGCCGCGAACACGATCCGCTCGGGAACCGTGCCCGACAGGGCGAAGATGTTGCCGAGGTTGCGCGCGGCGACGATGGCTGCGTTCTCCTGCAGCGCGCGGAAGATCGCAGCCTTGCCCGAGCGCTCGGGGTCGAGCGACAGGTTGAGCAGCGAGGGCGCCGCGTGATACCAGCGGCCGTAGCGCATGACGTCGGAGAAGACGGGGATGATGCCGTAGGCGCCGGGCGGCACGGATTTGGACTTCTCCTCGAGCAGCGCATAGGCGTCGCCCCCCTCGCCCGCCGTTCTAATCTCGTCCTGGCCGAAGCTGTCGCGGAACCAGCGCATCACGAGGCCGACGAAGAAGCTGATGGCTTCCGCCTGGTTGAGCCCCGTGACCACGTGCGGGTTGATGCGCAGGTTCATCGAAGGGTCGGAAACCGCGGGCGGCACGTTCACGATCTGCTGCCAGAAGGTGCCGCCGAGCACGGCGCACTCGCCCGCGTTGACGACGCCGAGGCCCGCCGTGCCGATCTGGCAGTCGCCGCCGCCTGTCACGACCGGCGTGCCGGGAGCCAAGCCGGTCTCCTCGGCGGCCTTTGCCGAGACATGGCCGATCACCGTGCCGGGCTCGAAGCTTTGCGGGAAGATGCTGTCGGGCAGCCCCACCCGGCGCATGGCATCGGGCAGCCAGTCGCGGCCGCCGAGTCCGTAGAGCCCTGTTGTTCCGGCATTCGACGGATCGCTCGCGACGACGCCCGAGAGCCGCGCCAGCACCCAGTCCGACAGCATGCCGATGCGGGCCGTGCGCGCGAGGATTTCGGGCTGGTTCTCCTTGATCCAGAGAAGCCGGGGAAGCGCGCCGAGCGCGAAGGTCTGGCCGGTGCGCTTGTAGAGGTCCTCTTCCAGGTCGGGATGCATCCGCTTGAGGGCTGCGACCTCCCGGTTGGCGCGGCTGTCCACATTGGCGCAGGCCCAGATCTCCCGCCCCTCGTCGTCGAAGAGAACGAAGGCCTCACGCATGCTGGTGGCCGACACCGCGGCGATCGTGTCGGGCGCGACATCCGCCGCTTTCAGGGCCTGGCCGATGGCTCGGGACAGGAGCCGCCAGTTGTCCTCGACGCTGAAATCCATCGAGCCGGGAAAGCGCGGGTCTTCTTTGTGCCACCACTCGTGCTGGGCCGCGCCGAGCTGTCGACCTTCGCTGTCGAACACCACGGCCCGCCCGCTGCCCGTGCCGGCATCGATCGCCAGAAGGTGGGTCTTGGTCACGGACGGTTCTCCTTTTCGTCGGCCTGCAGCAATCCTTCGGCCGTCGCCTCGTCCGTCACCAGGATGCCGACGAAGCCGCCGCGGAGCGCTGCGCGGATGGCGGGGATCTTGTTCTGACCGCCTGCGGCCGCGATCACCTTCTCGGCCCTGGACAGGGCGGACAGCCTGACGCCGATCACCCGCTCGTGGAGGGGAAGGTCGAGCACCTTTCCTTCCCCATCGTAGAACTGGCAGAGGATGTCGCCGACCGCGCCCCGGCGGCGCAGCGGTTCCACCTCGTCGGGCGTGATGTAGCCCGCGCGCACGACCGTCGAGGAGGCCGAAAGCTCGCCGATGCCGACGAGCTGGAAGGTGGCGTTCAGGCCCATGTCGAGAAGGTTGGCGACCGCCGGTTCCCGCTGCAGGTTCGCGGCCACCGAAGGGTCGCGCACGGCAAGCGGTGCCGGCACGAAATGGACGTTGCTGTTCCAGTTGGCCGAGCGCATCCCGTCCACATAGGTGCCGACCCCGCCCGTCAGGCTGACGAGCCCGATGTTGCGCTCGTTGGCGAGATGGCCCAGGCGGCGGATCGTGTGGCTGACGGTTGCGCCCCAGCCTACGGCGAGCAGGTCGTTGGGCTTGAGCCTCTGCATGAGGAACTGCGCGGCAGCCTGGCCCAGGCGGTCGGACGGCTCTTCCCGCCCGAGCGAAGGCACCACGAAGGCTTCCAGGAGGCCGAAGCGCTCGCGCACCTGCCGTTCGAGCGCCAGGCACCCCCCGTAGCGCGAGTTGATCCGCACCTGGATGATGCCGGCGCGCCGCCCGCTTTCCAGGAGGCGCGAGACCTTGATGCGCGGCATGCCGAGCTTGTCGCCGATCTCGCTCTGGGTCAGCCCGTCGCTGTAATAGTACCAGGCGATGCGCGCGAGCGTTTCCTCGTCCGCGTCGGCTGTTTCCTCGACACCTGTCATCCCACCCTCCAGCGATCAGATGTCTATGTTTATATCATGTGCTCTGTCAACGGAGTGCGAGGGTGACCACACCCCTTACTCAGCATGCTGTCGCTCTCACAACGGCTTTAACGCAATCTGGGGCGCGTCCCCCAAAGGCTGGGAGCACCTGATATATCTTGTTCGATTGATCATCTATTGACACATTTGATCATCCGTGGTGAGTTCTCCGCCGAACAGCGATGGGTGGAGCATGATGGAGTCGCGCGCGGCCGGGAGGGCTGCCCGTTTGACGGATATCTGGAAGTCCTTTGGCGCCGTGCCGGTGCTGAAGGGCGTTTCGCTCGAGCTCGCCCATGGCGAGGTTCATGCGCTCCTCGGCGGCAATGGCGCGGGCAAGTCGAGCCTGATGAAGATCCTGTCCGGCGTGATCGCGGCCTCGAGCGGCGTGATCGAGATCAACGGACGGCCGCTCACCCACGCCTCGCCGGCCGCAGCCCAGGCGCTCGGCCTTTATCTCGTGCCGCAGGAAGCCCACATCCTGCCCAACCAGACCGTTCTCGAAAACATCTGCCTGGGGCTCCATGCCTCCCCTCGCACCTTGCGGCCGCGCATCGAGGCGCTGGCGCGCGAGCTCGCGGTCAAGATCGATCTCGACGTGCAGGCGGCGGTGCTGGAGATCGCCGACCGCCAGATCGTGGAAATCCTGCGCGGCCTCGTGCGCGACGCCCGCGTCCTGATCCTCGACGAGCCGACATCGGCGCTGACGCCGTTCGAGGCGGGCGCCCTCTTCGAGCGCATGCGTGCGCTCAAGGCGCAAGGCGTCGGCATCTTCTTCATCTCGCACAAGCTCAAGGAAATCCGCGAGATCTGCGACACGATCAGCGTGCTGCGCGACGGTGTGGTGGTGCTGTCCAGCCCTCTCGCTGCCCACGACGACGCGGCCATCGTGGACGCGATGAGCCGCGTCCCACTCACCCCCGCAAACGCCACGGGCGCAAAGCCTGCCGCGCACAAGACCGCAGGGCCCGTCCGCCTGAAGGTCGACCGCCTTTCGGGTGAGGGCTTCCACGACATCAGCCTCGAACTTCGCGCAGGTGAAATCGTGGGGCTTGCGGGCGTGGTGGGTGCGGGCCGCACCGAGCTTGCCGAAACCCTGTTCGGTCTCCGGCCCGACAGTGCCGGCCAAGTGCTGCTCGACGGCGTGGGTCTCGCCGAACGCTCGCCACGTGGCTGCATCGAGCGCGGGCTGGTTTACCTGCCCGAGGACCGCCAGCAGCACGGCCTTTTCCTGGACGCGCCGCTCGCCTGGAACCTTTCCTCCCTCAAGACCCACCGCCTGCCCTTCTTCCTGCGGCCCGCGGCCGAACGGCGCGAGTTCGCGCGCCATCGCGAGGAGATGGGCATCCGCTGCTCGGGTCCGAACCAGCTCGCGCGCTGGCTATCGGGCGGCAACCAGCAAAAGGTGCTGCTCGCGAAGTGCCTGGCTGCCAAGCCTGCGGTGCTGATCCTGGACGAGCCCACGCGCGGCGTGGACGTGGCCGCCCGCAACGACATCTACGGCCTCGTCCGCAAGCTTGCAGTGGAAGGCGTCGCGGTTCTCCTGATCTCGTCGGACTTCGACGAGATCGAGCTTCTGGCCGACCGCGTGGCCGTGATGGCCTTTGGTGGGCTCGCCGGCACACTTTCCGACGATGTCCAGGTCGACGCGATAGCCAGGCTCGCCTTCGGCGCGGAGGCAGCCCACCATGCTTGACCTCATCGCGCGCAACCGCGTCGCCACCCTCGTCGGGGTCCTAGTGATCGCGAGCTTGGCCATCGGAATGGCCGCGCCCGGCTTTCTGTCGCTTTCCACCGCGTCCGTGGTGCTGTCCAACAGCCTCGTTCTCGCGCTGGTCTCGCTCGGCTCGATGATCGTGATCCTGACACGCAACATCGACGTGTCCTGCGGCTCGGTGCTGGGCCTGAGCGCGGCCGTGATGGGCCTGGCGCTCAATGCGGGCGCGAGCCTGCCGCTCGCGGTCGCGCTCTGCCTGGGAACGGGCGTGCTCGCGGGTGCCTTCAACGGGCTGATGGTGGCCTATGGCGGCATCCCCTCCATCGTGGTGACGCTGGGCACCCTCGGCCTCTTCCGCGGCATCATGCTGGTGGCGACGGGTGGGCGCTGGATCGAAAACCTGCCGCAGGATTTGAAGGCGCTGGCGGGCAATCTCGGCTTCGGCGTGTCGGCTCTCTCGTTCGTCGTTCTCGGCCTGATCGGCGCTGCCTGGGTTCTGCTGCGCGAGACCCGGCAAGGGCGCTGGTTCTATGCGGTGGGCGACAACCAGGCCGCCGCGCACCATCTCGGCGTGCCCGTGAAACCGGTGCAGTTCGCGGCTTTCGTGATGGCCGGACTTCTGGCGGCACTCGCGGGCCTCGTCTTCGCCGCCCAGATCGGCTTCATCCCCAACCAGGCCGGCAGCGGCATCGAGCTCAAGGCCATCGCGGTCAACGTGCTCGGCGGCGTCAGCCTGCTCGGCGGCACGGGCTCGGTGGCGGGCGTCTTCACGGCGGTGATCTTCCTCACCTCGATCGACAGCGCGCTCGTTTTCCTGCGCATCCCCGCCTACTGGAACGACTTCATCGCAGGCGCGATCCTGCTTGTCGTTCTGCTGCTCGACGGGCGCATCCGCCAAGCCATCGACCGCCGCATCCGGGCCCGGCGCTATGCCCGCCACCTGTCCGGGGAGACCGCGCCATGAAGGGTCTCCTACGGTGGGAAACCGCGCTGCTTCTGATCCTGGTGGCCGAACTCGCCATCTTCGGCTTGGTCAACCCGCGCTTCCTGAACCCGGCCAACCTCGTCTACGGCACGTCTGATTTCGTGCAGATCGGCATCGTCGCACTGCCGCTGACGCTCGTGATCATCGCGGGCGGCATCGACGTGTCCTTCGCATCCGTGATCGGGCTGGCGGCGATCGTGTTCGGGGTCGCCAACTTCTTCGGCGTGCCGCTGCCGGCCGCGATCGGGCTCGCGCTTCTTGCGGGCGCTCTCTGCGGCGCCTTCAACGCCGCAGTCATCCGCTTGTCGGGCATCCAACCGCTCGTGGTGACGCTGGGCAGCCTCTACCTCTTCCAGGGCACGGCCACCGTGGCTTCCGGCCTGGTGGGCGCGGGCGGCTATGAGGGCATCGGCGGCTTTCCCGACGCCTTCACGAGCTTCGGCTATGCCGAGCTGTTCGGCATGCCGGCCGCGCTTTCGCTGTTTCTCGTGCTTGCCCTCGTGCTGATCGTTCTCCTGCACATGACCCGCTTCGGCCGATCCGTGTTCCTTGTCGGCCTGTCCGAGAGTGCTGCGCGCTTTTCAGGCCTGCCCATCGGGCGCATCCAGGCCGCGACCTATGTGATCACAGGGCTCTGCGCGGCGATCGCCGGGCTCGTGATGACCGCTTATTTCGGCTCGGCGCGCGTGGATCTGGGCCAGGCGACGCTTCTGCCCGCGGTCACGGCCGCAGTGCTGGGCGGCGCTTCCATCTATGGCGGCCAGGGCTCGATCCTCGGCACGCTGATCGCGACCTTCATCATCGGTTTCCTGCAGCAGGGCCTGCAGGCGACCGGCGTTCCAGCACAGGTTTCCAGCGCGCTTTCGGGAGGACTTCTGGTTGCGGCCGTGGCCTTGCGCCACGGCAGCGCGCTGCTTGCCGATTTCATCGCGGTTTCCCGGCAGAGAAGACAAAGCCGGGCCGCATTCTCAGGAGGAGGAAAACCATGATCGGAAACTCGAAGCGGCTCTTCGCCTCGGCGTTGCTCGCGGGCACGCTGCTCGCCTCAGGCAGCGCATGGGCCGAAAGCCAGATCGCCTTCATCCCCAAGTTGGTGGGCGTGGGCTTCTTCACGAGCGGCGGCGCAGGCGCGACCAAGGCCGGCGAGGAACTGGGCGCCAAGGTCACCTATGACGGACCGACCGAGCCCAGCGTGTCCGGCCAGGTGCAGTTCATCAACAACTACGTGAACCAGGGCTACAACGCGATCATCGTGTCGTCGGTCTCGCCAGACGGCTTGTGCCCCGCGCTCAAGCGCGCCATGAGCCGCGACGTGCTCGTGATGACCTGGGACAGCGACGTCAACCCCGACTGCCGCTCCTACTACATCAACCAGGGCACGCCCGAGCAGCTCGGCGGCCTCCTGGTCGAGATGGCGGCCGAAGGCGTCACCAAGGAAAAGGCCAAGGTCGCCTTCTTCTATTCGAGCCCGACCGTGACCGACCAGAACGCCTGGGCGACCGCCGCCAAGGAGAAGATCGCCAAGGAGCATCCGGGCTGGGAGATCGTCACCACCCAGTACGGCTACAACGACGCGCAGAAGTCGCTGCAGACCGCCGAAAGCATCCTGCAGACCTATCCCGACCTCGACGCCATCATCGCGCCCGACGCCAACGCGCTTCCCGCAGCCGCCCAGGCCGCCGAGAACCTTAAGCGCGCGGACGGCGTGACTATCGTGGGCTTCTCCACGCCCAACGTGATGCGCCCCTATGTGGAGCGCGGCACCATCCAGCGCTTCGGCCTGTGGGACGTCACCCAGCAGGGCAAGATTTCTGTCTACGTGGCCGACCACGTGCTCAAGAACGGCCCGATGAAGGTGGGCGACAAGCTCGAGATCCCCGGCGTGGGCACCGTGGAAGTGTCGGCCAACAAGGTGCAGGGCTACGACTACGAGGCCGACAACAACGGCATCATCCTGCTGCCCGAGCGCACCGTCTTCACCAAGGACAATATCGGCAACTTCGACTTCTGATCGAAGCGCCCCCGACCTCTCCAGGCAGCCCGCTTCAGGGCTGCCTTCTTTTTATCCCCCGAAGGACACGAGCCCATGCAGAGCCGGTGGAACGACAGCGACGCGCAACGCTTCACGGATGCGGCGCGCACCGCCGGCCAGGACCCCGAGCTTGGGCTGCGCGTTTATTCCTCGCGCATCATCGGCAGCGACCCCGACCTCGTGCTGCATGGCGGAGGCAACACCTCCCTCAAGACCGAAGGCGCTGACGGCCAGCCGATCATGCATGTGAAGGGCAGCGGCTGGGACCTCGACACGATCGAGGCGCCCGGCCTGCCCGCCGTCCGCATGGCACCGCTTCTCGAAGCCCGCGCGGGGCACCGGTTGAGCGATCCCGCGATGGTGGCGCTGCTGCGCACAAGCCTGCTCGACGCCGCCGCGCCTAACCCTTCCGTGGAAGCGCTGCTCCACGCGTTTCTGCCCTATCGCTTCGTCGACCACACGCACGCGACCGCCGTGCTCGCCCTGGCCGACCAGCCGGACATGCGCACCACCGTGCAGGAGATCTACGGCAAGCGGCTGGCCTTCGTGCCCTATGTCATGCCGGGCTTCGACCTGTCGGTCGAGGGCGCCCGCATCCATGACGAGAACCCCGGTTGCGAGGGCCTCTGGCTGGAGAACCACGGCATCTTCACCTTCGCCGACACGGCGCGCAAATCCTACGAGCTGATGATCGAGTTCGTCTCGATGGCGGAGCAGCACCTGGCGCGCTCCGGCGTCGCGCTCGGTGGCCCGGAAGAAACGGACGCCCAGGCCGACCCCGCATGGGAAGCGCTTCTGCGCAAGGTCCTGGCGCGTCCCGGCTCACCCTTCGAGACGTCGCTCGCCCTCGATTTCCGCTCCACCCCGGCCATTCGCGCGCTGGCGGGCCATCCCGACGTGCACGACATTCTCGGCCGCGGCACGGTGACACCGGACCACGTGATCCGGCTCAAGCCCTGGCCGCTGATCGTCGCGCCCGGAGTCTCGGAAACCGGGCTCGATGCGGCGCTCGACGCCTATGCCCGGCGCTACCAAGCCTATTTCGAGCGCCATGCCCCGCAAGCCGACGAGCCCAAGACCATGCTCGACCCCTATCCCCGCCTGATCCTCGTCGAGGGCCAGGGCGTGTTCGGCCTGGGCGCCAACGCGAAGGCAGCGAGGATCGCGGGCGATCTCGCCGAGCAGGCCTCGCGCACGATCCTCGCCGCCGAAGGGTTCGGCCGCTTCACGCCCATCGGTGAGGCCGACCTGTTCGACATGGAATACTGGTCGCTCGAGCAGGCCAAGCTCGGCAAATAGTCGGCCGCATCACTCGATGGGGCGGAAATCCCGCGCCTGGGTGGACAGTCGGGCGGGGTCGGGAGGCACGAGGTCGGCTATCAGAATTGCCGGGCCGGGGCCGGCCTGGGCGAGGATCGAGGCGTCGGCGCCCACGATGCAGGAGCCGCCGGTGTAGGTGAGATCGCCCTCCGTGCCGCAGTGGTTGGCATAGGCGATGGCGACCCCGTGGATCACCGCCTGGGCGGGCACGGTGATGGTGGGAACATGCGTGAAGGGGAGCATGTTGGCGGTGGGGCAGAGGATCAGCCCGACGCCCCGCTCGGCAAGCGTGCGCACGAGCGGCGGGAACTCCACATCGTAGCAGATCAGGAGAGCCACGCGCATGCCGGCCAGCTCGAACACCGCATGCCGGCTGCCCGGCGAAAAGAGCCGGCCTTCGCGCTCGCCGTAAAGCTGGGTCTTGCGGTAATGCGCAAGCCGTTTCCCGTTTTGCCCCCAGACGAAAGCCGAGTTGAACAGGGTCTCGCCGTCGCGCTCGGCCAAGCCCACGGCGAGGGCGCAGCCGGTTTCGGCCGCAAGCGGCCCGAGCATAGCGTCCCAGCCCGCCGCGTCGCGTGCGCCGAGCGCCGGGTCCTCCACATTGTAGCCCGGCAGGAAGAGCTCGGGAAAAACGGCGACGTCCGCGCCTGCGGCGGCCGCCGCCCGCAACGAGCGGGCGAGCGAGGAAAGGGCGTCCTCCGCCGCCCCTCCGGGCGACGGACCCTGAACGACCGCTATGCGCATGGAACGGCGCCTATTTCTTGAGGTTGGTCCAGATCGCGTCGTAGAGCCCTTGGGTCGCCTGATCGCAGGCTTCCACGAAGGAGAACTTCATGCTTTCGGGCGGGTTGTTCTCGGGGCTGTTCTTGATCTCATCCTTGAGAAAGGGCTCGGTGCCCTTCACGCCCGCGACATAGGCCGCGTGGTTGGAAAGCGCTGCGGCGTTCTCGGGGTCGAGCAGGAAGTTCATGAAGCGCAGCGCGTTCTCGCGGTTGGGCGCATCCTTGAGCAGCACCATGTTGTCCATCCAGACGACCGCGCCTTCCTTGGGATAGGCGTATTCGATGTTGGCGCCTTCGGCGCGCCCGCGCGCGGAGAAGCCGTTGTAGATCATGCCGGCCGCCGCATCGCCCGAGACCAGCACGTCCTTGGCCGTGTCCGAGCCGAACGAGGCCCAGGCGGCCTTGGCCTTCAGGAGCATGTCGTTGAGCGCCTTGAGCTGGGCGCGGTCGGCCGTGCATTGCGGGATGCCGAGATAGATGGAGCCGAGCGCCAGCACCTCGCCCTGGCTGTCGAGCACGTTGATGCGGCCGCGCAGCTCCTCGGGCGGGTCGAACAGGATGCCGAGCGTCTGGATGTCGCCCTTGAACACGTCGCGGTTGACCGAGAACGCGGTGGAGCCCCACTGGTAGGGCACCGAATGACGGCGGCCGGGATCGAAGGCGACGTCCAGCCACCGCTCCTCGATATTGCCGAAGTTGGACAGCTCGGAGGGCTCGAACGTGTCGAGCAGGCCCTGGTCGCCCATGATCTTGACCATGTAGTCGCCGGGCACGGCGACATCGTACTGGCCGAGACGGCCGGCCTTCAGGCTCGCCAGCATCGCCTCATTGGAATCGTAGGTGTCGCTGGTCACCGTGATGCCGGTTTCCCTCTGGAACTTCTGGATCAGCTCGGGCGGCATGTAGTCGAAGAAGTTGTAGATCTTGAGTTCGCCTTCGGCCAGCGCGGGCAGGGCCGAGCCGGCAAGCAGCGCCAGGGTCAGTGCCAGGGTCTTCATCGGTGTTCTCCTCTGGAGCGCGGGGCTTTCTGCCCGCTTCGGTTGATCAGGTAGCTCAGCGTCACGAACAGGATGGAGACGCCGAGCAGAAGCGTCGAGATCGCCATGATGTTGGGCTTGATGCCCAGCTTCACCGCGCCGTAGATGGCGGTCGGCAGGGTTTCCATGCCCGCGCCCTTGACGAAGTTTGTGATGATGAAATCATCCAGGCTGATGATGAAGGCCAGCAGCCAGCCTGCCACCACGCCGGGCATCAGCAAGGGCCAGAGCACCAGGCGAAACGCCTGCCAGCGCGTGGCGTAGAGATCGCGCGCGGCGAGCTCGAAGCTTTCCTCGATTCCTTCCAGCCGCGCTGCAATCGGCAGATAGGCAAACGGGATGCAGAAGGTGATGTGCGCGAGCAGGACCGTCGCGTAGCCCGTGCGCACGCCCAACGTGGTGAAGAAGATGAGCGTGGCTACCGCCACCACGATCTCGGGCACCATCAGCGGCAGATTGATGAGGGCGAAGTTCAGCCCTCTGCCCCGGAACCGGCCGCCCCGCACCATAGCCACGGCGGCGGCGACCGCGATCAGCGTCGATGCCGTGGAGGCGAGCGTCGCGATGGACAGCGAGTTCCAGGCGGCTGAGCGGAAGAGCGGGGCGTCGGGGCCGGAGAATACGTCCCAGTACCATCGGAGCGAGAAGCCGCCCCAGTTGGTGATCGAGCGGCTGTCGTTGAAGGAATAGACGGCGACCACGACGAGCGGCGCATAGAGCACCACGAGGCAAAGGGCTGCGAGCGCGCCAAAGCCCCTGTAGCGGCGGATGTCGGTGGTGCCCGCCATCAGCGCCCCTCCCCCACGGCCGCGGCGACGCGAGCGCGCCACACGAGCACGAGCAGCACGAGAGAGAGCAGAAGCATGGAGGCGGCCGCGCCGAAGGGCCAGTTGCCGGCCGAGCCCCGGAACTGCTCGTCGATCAGCGAGCCGATCATGAAGGAACGCGCCCCTCCCAAAAGGTCCGGCGCCAGGAACGCGCCGAGGGATGGCACGAAGACCAGGATGCAGCCGGCCACGATTCCCGGCCGCACCGCAGGCAGCACCACGAGGCGCAACGTCGTCCAGGGCCCGGCATAGAGATCGCGCGCGGCTTCCGACAAGGCGAAGTTGTAGCGCTCGACCGCCGCGTAGATCGGCAGGACCATGAAAGGCAGGTAGGAATAGAAGAGCCCGACCTGCACCGCGAAATCGGTGTTGACGATGCGAAGCGGACCTTCGATCAGGCCGACCCCCTGAAGCACCTCGTTGACCGGCCCCTGGTCGCGCAGGATGAAGCGGAGAGACACGGTGCGGATGAGAAGGTTGACCCAGTAGGGCACGGTGACGAGAAACACCCAGAGAGCGCGATGCCTAGGCGGGCGCGTGGCGATGAACCAGGCGGTGGGAAAACCGATGGCGAGGCACAGCACCGTCGCCAGCCCCGCCTGCCAGATCGAGCGCCAGAAGATCGCGAGATAGGTCCACTCGATCACGGGCGGCTCGTCGCCGAACAGGCCGCGGCTCACGAAGAACTGGTCATAGGCGGCAAGGCTGAACTGCCACACCACGCCGCCGCGGAAATCCTTGGTGAGAAAGGAATACACCGCCATCACGCCCAGCGGCACGACCATCAAGATGCCGATCACGAGCCAGCTCGGCAGAAGAAGCGGCACGACGAGCCCGCGCCAGCGGGTGCCGGATGCGCTGCCCGAGGGGTGGGCGCCGCCGGCCATCAGTCGGCCAGGAGGCGCACCGCACCCTCCTCCACGCAGAGGTGGACGGCATCGCCGGGTTCGGGCAGCCGAGCGCGGGCGGAATTCTGAAGGCGGACCGCAAGCCGCCCGCCATCGGGCAGCCGGGCGTGCAGCTGGAGATCGGTTCCGAGATAGACGAGGCGCTCGACGCGGGCCGAAAGCGTGGCCGCTCCCTCGCTTTGGGCGATCGACAGACGCTCGGGCCGGATCGAGACGTGATGCGCGCCGGGCGACAACCGGTCGGGGGCTGTGGCCCGAAGCCTTTGCCCGCCCGCCAGAACCACGGACGCGGTCGTGCCGGAGGCATGCTCCACGGTGGCCTCCAGCAGGTTGGTCTCGCCGATGAAGCCTGCCACGAAGCGGTTGACGGGCTCCTCGTAGATCGCGCGCGGGGTGCCCACCTGCTGCACCTCGCCCGCCGACATCACCGCGATGCGATCCGACATCGCGAGCGCTTCTTCCTGGTCATGGGTCACGAAGACGAAGGTGATCCCGGTGGTCTCCTGGATCTGCTTGAGTTCGACGCGCATGGCCTGGCGCAGCTTGAGGTCGAGCGCGGACAAGGGCTCGTCGAGCAGCAGCACGCGGGGGTGCGGGGCAAGCGCTCGCGCAAGAGCCACGCGCTGCTGCTGCCCGCCCGAAAGCTGCGAGGGCAGGCGCTCGGCGAAGGCTCCGAGATGGACGAGTTCCAGCATGTCGTCGACGCGCGCGCTGCTCTCAGTGGGCTTCACGCCCTTCATGCGCAGGCCGAAGGCTATGTTGTCGCGCACGCTCATATGCGGAAACAATGCATAGTGCTGGAACACGGTGTTGACCGGCCGCTTCTCGGGCGGCAGGGCCGCGATGTCGGTTCCGAACAGGGCGATCGCCCCTTCCGTCACATCCTCGAAGCCCGCAATCGCCCGCAGAAGGGTGGTCTTGCCGCAGCCCGAGGGGCCGAGCAGGGTGAAGAACTCGTTGTCCGCGATTGTCAGGGACACGCCCGCCAGAGCGGTGAAGTCGCCGAAACGCTTGACGACCCGGCGGATGCCGACCGCTTCCTGCATGTTTGCTCCGAACTTCCGGCCCATTCCAGGCAACACGAAGTATTCACGCCCCCCGGCGCGACGCAAACGCCAATTCGCCGCGCCTCGCCGAAGCTTTGCTCCTCCAAGGCCTCGATAGCGCCGCGGATGAGACGGACGGCGGGCGCGGCGATCCGGGATGCGCCGTCCGGACAAGCCCTTCACCGAACGGGCTTGCGGAGTGTAAACTCCCACTGTACGCTTTGTGCAGAATGGTTGATTTTGCACCGAGGAGCGCAGTCCTGAACGCTCAAGCCGCTGTCACGCCCGAGGCGGTGGAAGACGAGCCGTCTGCGCTTGGGGTGCTCGCCTCGCGTGTCAGGCAGCTGCGGCTGGTGCGGAAGCTCTCGCTGCGCAAGCTCGGCGAACTCAGCGGAACATCGGCGAGCTTCATCAGCCAGCTCGAACGCCAGCAGACCGGGGCCAGCACCGCGACCCTCAACCGGATCGCCTCGGCTTTGGGGATTTCGGTTTCGGAGCTCTTCGAGGAGCGCGCGGATGCCGGCCATGGCGTGCTGCGCCGCAGCGACCGCCCAGCCCTGCCGCCCAGCCACGGCTGCCGCAAGACCCTTTTGTCGCGCCGCCCTGTGCGGGACATGGAGGTCTATGTCGGCGAGTTCGAGATCGGCGGCAACACGGGCCCCGAGCAATACACGCACGGTGATGCGAGCGAGATGCTGGTCGTGCTGCGCGGCGTGCTCGAAGTGAGCCTGGGCGAGAACCGCCATGTGCTCGAAGAAGGCGACAGCCTGGAATACTCGACCTCCACCCCCCATCGCACCGAGAACATCGGCAACAGCCGGGCCGAAGTGATGTGGATCATCGCGCCCCCGACCTCGGTCCGGGTCGAACTCGACAAATACATCACCTGGAAAGCGCTCGCGGCCGGGTGAGGAAACAGCAAGCGAGCCGAGCAATGGGAACGCGTATCATGAAGACACACTGGACTCTTTCCGCAGCCGTCGCAGCGCTCGTGGTGGGCGCAGCCGCCCTGCCCGCGCTCGCCCAGCAGGCGCCCGTCGCGGGCAAAACGGCTGAAGGCTCGCTCGCGGGCAAGACGCTCACCTTCGTTTCCTTCGGCGGCATCTATCAGGACGGCCAGATCGCGGCCCTTCAGGATTTCGTCGCCAAATCCGGCGCCACGCTGTTGAGCGACGGCCCCACCGAGATCGCCAAGGTCCAGGCGCAGGTGGAATCCGGCAATGTCTCCTGGGACGTCGTGGATACCGCCGACTTCCCCCCATACGTGCATTGCGGCACGCTCTTCCAGAAGCTCGACATGACCAAGATCGACGTCTCGAAGGTGCCTGCCGGCCAGGTCAGCGAGTGCTCGGTGCCCGCCATGAACTATGGCGTGGTGATCATGTACAACACCGAGACCTACAAGGATAACCCGCCCAAGAACTGGGTGGACTTCTTCGACACCGAGAAATTTCCGGGCTCGCGCGCCATCGACGGCTCGGGCGACTTCACCGGCGGCCTCCTGGAGCAGGCCTTCGCGGCCACCGGCGGCGACCCCAAGGCGATGACGGCCGCAGACATCCCGACGGCCATCCAGAAGGTGCGCGATCTTGGCCCCGACACGATCTATTGGAAGACGGGCGCCGAATCCCAGCAGCTCGCCGAGGCCGGCGAGGCCGACATGGTGATGATGTGGACGGGCCGCGCCATGACGGCGGCCAAGAACGGCGCGGCCTACACCCCCGTCTGGCAGGATTGGCTGGTGGTGATGGACCAGCTCACCATTCCCGTGGGCGCCAAGGACCCGGACGCCTCCTACGCGCTGATCAACGCCTATCTCGGCCGAAGCGCGCAGGAGAAGCTGACGGAGGCGACCTCCTACACGCCGATCAACACCGAAGCGCAGCCCAAGGTGGACGAAAGCGTCGCCGCCTTCCTCACCAACACGCCCGAGCGCTCGGCCCTGGGCTATCAGCAGAACATCCGCTTCTGGGTCGACAATTTCCAGGCCGCCTCCGAGCAGTGGGGCGCCTTGATGGCGGGGAACTGAAGGGCTGCACCCTCTCCGTTTCCCCTCCCCCCTTGAGGGGAGGGGTCAGGGGTGGGGGTGACGCCTCCGTCTCTCGGACCTTGCCAGTGATCGAACGTCTTCGCGTCGGCGCGGTCACCCCCACCCCTCGCCCCTCCCCTCAAGGGGGAGGGGAATCTTGATGGACCGTTGTTCGGAAACCGGGAGGCCGATTCCGCTGTGAGCGCGCAAGCCGCATCTCCGCACAAGCCCCGCGCATGGGGGCCGCTCGTGCTCGCCATGCCGGCTTTGGCGCTGCTGGTGCTCGTGGTCGGCTATCCCCTCCTCACCGTCGTGCTGCGCTCCTTGAGCCAGCCCGAATGGGGACTGCAGAACTACATCTGGTTCTTCGGCACGCCGGTGAACCTCGTGGTTCTGCAGCGCACCTTCACGATCTCGGCCTGGGTCACGCTCGTCTGCGTGATCGCGGCCTATCCTTATGCCTATGCGATGACCGCCGTCGGGCCCCGGCTGCGGCTTCTCCTCACGCTCTGCGTGCTGATCCCGTTCTGGGTGTCGGGTGTGGTGCGGACTCTTTCCTGGGTGATCCTCCTGCAGGATTCGGGCGTCATCAATTCCGCGCTTCGCGCGCTCGACCTCGGCCGGGTGCGCCTGATCCGCACCCAGACGGGCGTGGTGATCGGCATGGCGCAGGTGCTTTTGCCCTTCATGATCCTGCCGCTCTATTCCGTGATGAAGGGCATCGATCTGCGCCTCGTGCAGGCCGCGCGCAGCCTCGGCGCCTCGCCCGTCCGCGCCTTCTTCACGGTCTACCTGCCGCTCTCGCTGCCCGGCGTCTGTGCGGGGGCGACCGTGGTCTTCATCCTGGCGCTCGGCTTCTACATCACGCCGGCGCTTCTGGGCGGTCCCCGCTCCACCATGCTTTCGACGCTCGTGCAGAACCAGGTCCTGAGCCTGCTGCAATGGGGCCGAGGCGGGGCGATGGGGGTGGTGCTGCTTCTGGCCACCTTCGCGCTTCTCGCCATCGCAGCCCCCCTGATGCGCCAGAAGCACAAGCAGGGAGCGCGGCATTGATGGCGATGCACCCGCTCACCCGCGTCCTCTTGGGCCTGTCCTGCCTGCTCGTCGCCGTCTGGCTGGTGGCGCCCACGCTCGTCGTGGTGCCCATGTCGTTCAACGAGAACAAGTCGCTCGCCTTTCCGCCCCAGGGTTTTTCCTGGCAGTGGTACGAGAACTTCGTCCGGAATCCCGAATGGCGCACGAGTCTGTTCAACTCGTTCAAGGTCGGAAGCCTGACCGCGGTGCTGGCCACCGTGCTCGGCACGCTCGCAGCCTTCGGCCTCGACCGGATGCGCGCACGCACGGCAGGGCTCCTGCGCATCCTTCTCCTCACCCCCATGGTGGTGCCGGGCGTGGTGCTCGCCATCGGCATCTACGCCGTCTATCTCGACACCCGCCTCGTCGGCACGCTGGCGGGCTTCGTGCTCGCCCACACGATCCTCGCCATCCCCTTCGTGCTGATCGCCGTGCAGGCGAGCCTCGAAGTGTTCGACCGCCGGCTCGAGACCGCAGCCGCCAGCCTGGGCGCCGGCCGCCTCACGGCCTTCCGCACGGTGACGCTGCCCTTGATCGCGCCGGGCATCCTGTCGGGCCTTCTCTTCGCCTTCGTCACCTCGTTCGACGAGATCATCGTCTCGCTCTTCATCACCAACCCCTATCTCAAGACCTTGCCCGTGCAGATCTTCACCTCGATCACGCGCGACGCCGATCCGACCGTCGCCGCAGTCGGCACGATCCTGCTCGTCGCCACCACGCTCCTGATCGGGGGCGGCCTTCTTCTGCTCGGGCGTGATCGGAGGGGCAGCCTGTGAACGCTTCCACGCGCGGCGCGGCCATCGAAATCCGCGACGTTTCCAAATCCTATGGCGGGTTCCGGGCGCTCGACGGCGTCTCGCTCGACGTCTTGCCCGGCGAGTTCATAACGCTGCTCGGTCCGTCCGGCTCGGGCAAGACCACGACGCTCAACGTCGTCGCGGGCTTCACCGAGGTCTCCCAAGGCACGCTCCGCGTCGGCGGCCAAAGCGTCGTCGGCGTGCCCGCCCACAAGCGCAACATCGGCGTGGTCTTCCAGCACTACGCGCTCTTCCCCCACATGACGGTGGGCAGAAACGTCGCCTATCCGCTTTCGCTGCGCGGGCAGGACCGCACGACCCGCGAGCGCCGCGTGGCCCAGGCGCTCGACATGGTGAAGATGCGCGACTTCGCCCACCGCTACCCTTCCGAGCTGTCGGGCGGCCAGCAGCAGCGCGTCGCGCTCGCGCGCGCCATCGTGTTCGACCCCCCGCTCCTTCTCATGGACGAGCCCTTGGGCGCGCTCGACAAGAAGCTGCGCGAATGGCTCCAGCTCGAGATCAAGCGCATCCACCGCGAGCTCGGCACCACCTTCGTCTATGTCACCCACGACCAGGAAGAAGCGCTGGTCCTGTCAGACCGCATCGCCGTGTTCAACAAGGGCCGCATCGAGCAGATCGGCACGGGCCGCGAACTCTACGACGAGCCCAGGACGCTGTTCGTCGGCCGCTTCATCGGCGATTCCACCGTGCTTCGCGGGGATGCCCGCAGCGATGCCTCGGGCACAGCGTTGACACTTGCCGGCGAAACCGTGGTCTCGCCCCGCCGCCTCGACGGGTCGGCCGCTCCCGTGATGCTGCTGCGCCCCGAAAAGCTCATGCTCCGTCGCCCCGGCCAAGGCGAAGGCCAGCGCCTGTCGGGCACGGTAGCGGAAGCCATCTATCTCGGCTCCGGCTCGAAATACGAGGTCCGCCTGCGTGACGGCTCGGCCGCCGTCGTCCGCTCGGGCCTTGCCGAAGAGAACTTCGCCATCGGCGACGCCGTGGAACTCTGCTTCCGCGGCGAGGATGCCAAGCTCCTGCCGGACGACCGCTCCGCCGATGCCACGCTGACCTGACGAAAGCCCCACACGATGCAAGCCCAGCGCAACGGCGACATCTCGTTCTGGTATGCCGATATCGGCGGCCTGCCCAAGCCCCGCGCCCCTTTGCCGGGCGACCTGGAGGTGGACGTGGCGATCGTGGGTGCGGGCTATACCGGCCTTTGGACGGCCTACTACCTCAAGCAGGCCAAGCCCTCGCTGCGCATCGCCATCCTCGAGCGCGAATGGGCGGGGTTCGGCGCCTCGGGCCGCAACGGCGGCTGGCTGTCGGGCGGCTTCGGCTGGTCGCGCGAGCGCTACCTCAAGACCTCCTCGCGCCAGGGCGTGCGCGACATGCAGCAGGCCATGGCCGGCACCGTGAACGAGGTGATCCGCGTGGCCGAGCTCGAGGGCATCGACGCCGACATCTGGCGCACCGGCAATTTGACCGTTGCCACCAACAAGCCCCAGCTCGACCGCGCGCGGCAGGAATATGCCGAAATCCGGGAATGGGACTTCGACCCCGCCCGCATCGAATGGCTGGACGCTGCCGAGACCAAGCGGCGCATCGACGTCAAGAACGCGCTCGGTGCCTATGTGGTCAACGGCCAGGCCCGCGTGCAGCCCGCAAAGCTCGTGCAGGGCCTGGCCAAGGCCGTGGAGCGCCTGGGTGTCGCGATCTATGAGCAAACCGCGGTGACCGACATCGCGCCGGGCGTCGTGTCCACCGCGCGCGGCACCGTGCGCGGGGAAACCATCATCCGCGCCACCGAGGGCTTCACCGCCGGCATCCCCGGCGAGGAGCGCACCTGGCTGGCGCTCAACAGCGCCCAGATCGTCACCGAGCCCTTGTCCGACGCGCTCTGGGCCAAGATCGGCTGGGAAGGCCGTGAGCTGTTGGGCGATACCGCCCATACCTATTGCTACGCCCAGCGCACGCGGGAAGGCCGCATCACCATGGGCGGCCGCGGCGTGCCCTATCGCTTCGGCTCACGCACCGACGTGAACGGCAAGACGCAAGAAGCGACGATCCAGAGCCTGCACGCGATCCTCACCCGCCTGCTTCCCCAGGCCGCCCACCTGCGCATCGACCACGCCTGGTGCGGCGTGCTCGGCGTGCCGCGCGACTGGTGCACCACGGTCGGTCTCGACCCCAAGACCCGCATAGGCTGGGCGGGCGGCTATGTGGGCCTGGGCGTTTCCTCGTCCAACCTGTCGGGCCGCACGCTGACGGATCTCGTGCTCGGCCAAGACACCCCGCTCGTGCGCCTGCCCTGGGTCAACCGCCGTGTGCGCCCCTGGGAGCCCGAGCCGTTCCGCTGGATGGGGGTGCACGCCATGTACCGCCTCTACCGCATCGCAGACGGCCGCGAGGAACGCGGCCTCCCCCATTCCTCGAAGCTCGCCGCCTTCGCCGACCGCCTCACCGGCCACTGAAAGCATTTCCATGATCGACCTCGAAACCTTCAAGGCCCTGGCCGGAACCGAACTCGGCCCCTGGGCGCCCAAGCCGACTTCGGTGGAAGGTGACCAGCAGGAAGCGTCACGCTCGCTCTGGAGTTCGGCGGATGGCGCGCTCGACGTCGGCGTGTGGGAATGTACGCCCGGCCGCTTCACCGCCGATCGCTCGGCCAGCACCGAGCTTTGCCACATCATCAGCGGCGTGGCCGAACTGCGCCGCCACGACGGCGACGTGCGCGAGCTGCGCGCGGGCGACCTGCTCGTGCTTCCCCGCGGCTGGCGCGGCGAATGGGTGATCCGCGAGCAGCTGCGCAAGCTTTATGTGATGCAGAGCGACCCGCGGTAGCGCCCCCGCCTCGCTGCGGGCTCTTTCTCGGGCGCTTCAGACGCGCTCAATGGCTACCGCGATCCCCTGGCCAACGCCCACGCACATCGTGGCGAGGGCGAGTTTCGCGCCGCGCTCTTTGAGTTCGAGCGCGGCCGTTCCCGTGATGCGGGCGCCGGACATGCCGAGCGGGTGGCCGAGCGCGATGGCGCCGCCATTGGGATTGATGTGGGACGCTGCGGGGTCGAGGCCCAGGCCGCGCAGAACCGCGATGCCCTGCGAGGCGAAGGCCTCATTCAGTTCCACCACGTCGAAATCGGTGGGCTTGATGCCCAACCGCGCGCAGAGCTTTTCCACCGCAGGCACCGGCCCCACGCCCATGATGCGGGGCGCGACGCCTGCCGCGGCACCGCCCAGCACGCGCGCGATCGGCATCAGCCCGAAGCGGCGCGCGGCCGCTTCGGATGCGATCACGAGGGCTGCCGCCCCGTCGTTCACGCCCGACGCGTTGCCCGCCGTCACCGAGCCGCCCTGGCGGAAGGGCGTGGGCAGCTTGGCGAGCGCCTCGGCCGTGGTCGCGCGGGGGTGCTCGTCACGCTCCACCACGACCGGGTCGCCCTTGCGCTGGGGGATGGAAACAGCCGTGATCTCGCGGGCGAGCCGCCCGTTGGCCTGGGCTGCTGCCGCCTTTTCCTGGCTTGTCGCGGCGAAGGCGTCCTGGTCGGCGCGCGACACGGCGAACTCCTCGGCCACGTTCTCGCCGGTCTCGGGCATGGAATCGATGCCGTACTGCTTCTTCATCACGGGGTTCACGAAGCGCCAGCCGATGGTGGTGTCGTGGATCTCCGCATGGCGCGAGAAGGCGGTTTCGGCCTTGGGCATGACGAAGGGCGCGCGGCTCATGGATTCCACGCCGCCCGCCACCACGAGTTCCGCCTCGCCCGCCTTGATCATGCGCGCAGCCGCCAGCACCGCATCCATGCCCGAGCCGCAGAGCCGGTTGATCGTGGTGCCCGGCACGGCTTCCGGCAGGCCGGCGAGAAGCAGGCTCATGCGGGCCACGTTGCGGTTGTCCTCGCCCGCCTGGTTGGCGCAGCCGAAGATCACGTCGTCGACCGCCGCCCAGTCGACGCCGGGATTGCGCGCCACGAGCGCGCGCAGCGGCACGGCCCCCAGGTCGTCGGCCCGCACGGATGCGAGCGCGCCGCCGAAGCGGCCGATGGGCGTGCGGATGTAATCGCAGATGAAGGCCTCGGCCATTCTCAGAACTCCGGTGCGACGAGGTCGGCTACGGTACCCTCGGAAACAAGCTCCGCGCCCGTCACGGCCTGGAGGTCGTCGAGCGAGAGCGCGGGCAGCTTTTCGCGCAGCACGAAGCGCCTGTCCACGATGTCGATCACGGCGAGGCTCGAATAGATGCGCGTGACGCAGGCGACGCCCGTGAGCGGCAGCGTGCAGCGCTTCACGAGCTTGGGCCGCCCGTCCTTGGTCACGTGGTCGGTGATCACGGCAACGCGCTTTGCGCCATGCACGAGGTCCATCGCGCCGCCGACCGCGGGCACGCCCTTGGGGCCGGTCGACCAGTTCGCCAAGTCCCCGGTCTCAGCCACCTCGTAGGCGCCGAGGATCGCCACGTCGAGATGGCCGCCGCGCACCATGGCGAAGCTGTCGGCGTGGTGGAAGAAGGCTGCGCCCGGCTTCAGCGTCACCGCCTTCTTGCCGGCATTGATGAGGTCCCAGTCCTCTTCGCCGGCGGGCGGGGCCTCGCCGAAGCCGAGGATGCCGTTTTCGGTGTGGAACACGGCCTCGCGCCCCGGCGGCTGGAACTTCGCGACCATCTCGGGAAAGCCGATGCCGAGGTTCACCACCGCGCCGTCTGCGATGTCCTGCGCCGCGCGCCAGGCGATCTGGGCGTTGGAAAGCTTGGGCGCGCTCATGCCGAGGCCTCCTCGCCATAGGCCACATCGCTGCGGATCAGCACCTCTTCCTGCCGGGGCTCGGGCACCTCCACGATGCGGTCCACGAAAAGGCTCGGGGTCGTCACATGCTCGGGGTCGATCGCGCCGGGCTCGACGATGCGGCTCGCCTGCACGATCGTGAGTGCTGCGGCCGTCGCCATCAGGGGCGAGAAGTTGCGCGCGGCCTTGCGGTAGGTGCAGTTGCCGTGGCGGTCGGCAAGCTCCGCCTTGATCAGCGCCACGTCGGCCTTGAGCCAGCGCTCCTGCACATAGGACCGCCCCTCGAACTCCGCCACCGGCTTGCCCTCGGCGAGGTCGGTGCCGAAGCTCGTCGGCGTGTAGAAGGCAGGAATGCCCGCGCCGCCCGCGCGGATGCGCTCGGCGAGCGTGCCCTGCGGCACGAGCTCCAGCTCGATCAGGCCGGCCAGATACTTCTCGGTGAAGGCGCGCGGATCGGACGAGCGCGGAAACGAGCACACCATCTTCTTCACCATGCCTTCGTCGATCATGGCGGCGATGCCGATGCGGCCGTTGCCGGCATTGTTGTTGATGACGGTGAGGTTCGACGGGCTGCCCGTGGCGCGGAAGCGGTCGATCAGCGCGTGGATCAGCTCGATCGGCGCGCCGGCCCCGCCGAAGCCGCCGATCATCACGCGGGCGCCGTCGGGAATGTCGGCCACGGCGGAAGCGAGGTCGGAAACGGACTTGTCCAAAGGCTCCTCCCAGAATGCGATGGAGCGGAATTAGAAGCGGGGCGCCCTTGCCCGCAAGCCACAACATGCGATAAATGAACTTTGTTCGATTATCGCACGAAACATGACCGAGCCTCGTGATTTGATGGGCGGCCTCGCCAAGGGCTTGGCCGTCATCGAAAGCTTCTCCGCCGACCATCCCCGCCAGGCGATCGCCCAAGTCGCCGCGCGCACGGGGCTCGACCGCGCGACCGCGCGCCGCTGCCTCTTGACCCTCGCCGAGCACGGCTACGCCGATTACGATGGCAAGTTCTTCACGCTGACCCCTCGCGTGCTGCGGCTCGGCACGGGATGCCTAGCTGCCATGCCGCTGCCGCTGATCGCCCAGCCGCTGCTCGACAGGCTGTCCGACGAACTCGGCGAAAGCTCGTCGGTCTCGATCCTCGACGGGTCCGAGATCGTCTATGTCGCGCGCGCGGCCCAGCGGAAGGTGATGTCGATAGCGCTGATGCCGGGTTCGCGCCTGCCCGCCTTCTGCACCTCCATGGGGCGTGTGATGCTGGCGGCCCTTTCTGAGGCCGAACGGCGTGAGGCTCTCGAAGCGGCCCCCCTTCTTCCCCGCACGCCCCATACCCTGACCGACCCGCAAGGCGTGCTTGAGGAGTTGGGCCGCGTTCGCACGCAGGGCTTTGCGCTGATCGACGGCGAAGTGGAGGTGGGCCTGCGCTCCATCGCCGTGCCCGTGCTCGACGCGCGGGGCCGCACGGTCGCAGCCCTCAACACCGGCATGGCGGCGGTTGCCGCCGAAACCATGGAAGCGATGCGGGCCCGGTGCCTGCCCGCACTTCTGGCCGTGCAGGCCGAGTTGCGATCCGTGCTCCGATAGTGCCGCCGCTTCATAGCAATCCGTCATGCTATGGACGAAAGAAATTATTTCCGGCGACGGTCTTCCTGCTACCTTCCGATGCGGGAGGAATGAAATGGCATCGTTGCAATCCATGTTCGACGTGGGCGCGAAGTCCGTGATCGTGACGGGCGGAGCCAGCGGCATCGGGCGCGCCTATGCGGAGGTGATGGCCGAGCACGGCGCGCGCGTCTGCATCTTCGATCTTGACCCCCAGGGCCTCGACGCCACGGTCGAGGCCATCGGCGGCGAGTGCTGGGGCCAGGTGGTCGATGTCGCCGACCGCTCCGCCATGGCGCAGGCCTTCGACCGCGTGGCCGAGCGCCACGGGCGCATCGACGTGGTGTTCGCCAATGCGGGCATCGATGCCGGGCCCGGCTTCCTGTCCACCACGGGCGAGCGCATCGCGGACGGCGCCATCGACGTGCTCGACGACCATCACTGGGACCTCGTGATCGCCGTCAACCTGTCGTCGGTCTTCACCACGGTGAAGCATGCGGCGCGCCACATGAAGGCAACGGGTGGCGGGCGCATCATCGTCACCTCGTCCATCGCCGGCCAGATCAACGAGGCGATCGTGGGCACGCCTTACATGCCCGCCAAGGCGGGCGTCGACCACTTCGTGCGCCAGATGGCGATGGAGCTCGGCCAGTTCGGCATCCTCGTCAACTGCATCTCGCCAGGCCCCTTCATGACCAACATCGCGGGCGGGCGCCTCAAGATCCCCGCCGACCGCAAGGCCTTCGAAAGCCAGTCGCTGATCGGCCGCATCGGCGACACCGAGGACATCAAGGGCATGGCGCTGTTTCTCGCCTCGCCCTGCTCCTCCTACGTCACCGGCGCGCAGCTCGTGATCGACGGCGGCTCCATGCATCGCATCAAGTAGCAGGCGCTCTTCGCATCCCGGGAGGAGCCGGGCGCGAGCGGCCAGAACCGAGACGTAAACCGAGGGAGGAGACCCATGGAAAACAGGATTCGCTGGATGGCGCCGTCGCGGCGCAGCGTGCTCAAGGGCATCGGTGCAGGGCTGACCGCATCTGCGCTCGGCGCGCCGATGGTTGCCCGCGCGCAGGCCGCCGGCACCATCAAGATCGGCTTCATCACGCCTGCCACGGGGCCGCTCGCCTTGTTCGGCGAGACCGACGGCTGGGCGGCCGAAAAGGTGCACGAGATCCTGAAGGACGGGCTCGAAACCCAGGCCGGCCGCTACAATGTCGAGATACTGGTGCGCGACGGCCAGTCCGACCCCAACCGCACGGCCGAAGTGGCGGGCGATCTCATCCTCAACGAGGAGGTGCATCTCCTGCTGCCCGCCTCCACCACGGACACGGTGAGCCCCTCGGCCGACCAGGCCGAGCTCTACGAGTGCCCCTGCATCTCGTCGGGCGCGCCCTGGCAGGCGGTGATCTTCCCGCGCGGCGGCCAGGACAAGCCCTTCGAGTGGACCTACCACTTCTTCTGGGGCCTGGACGAGGCGCTCAACACCTTCGTCGGCCTGTGGAACTCGGTCGAGACCAACCGCAAGGTCGGCATGCTGTTTCCGCAGAACGCCGACGGCGAGACCTGGGGCAACCGCGACTACGGCCTGCCTGTGCCCACCGAGAAGGCCGGCTACACGATCACTGTGCCGGGCTACTTCCAGCCGCGCACCAACGATTACTCGGCCCAGATCAGCGCCTTCAAGGCGGCGGGCTGCGACATCATCGGCGGCATCACCTACCCCGACGACTTCAAGACCTTCGTGAACCAGTGCGCCCAGCAGAACTACCGCCCCAAGGTGATGACGGTGGCAGCCGCCCTGCTCTTCCCCTCCGGCATCGGCGCGCTCGGGCCGCTGGGCGACGGCATGTCGTCGGAGGTCTGGTGGACGCCAGCCTTCCCCTTCAAGTCCACGCTGACCGGCCAGGTGAGCCGCGACATCGCGAGCCAGTGGGAAAGCGAGACCAAGAAGCAGTGGACCCAGCCGCTGGGCTACAGCCACGCGCTCTGGGAAGTGGCGCTCGACGTGCTCAAGCGCTCCACAGACCCGCTCGACCGGGCGGCCAACCGCGACGCCATCAAGGCCACCAAGCTCGACACGCTGATCGGCAAAGTGGACTTCTCGGCCGGGCCCCACCCCAACGTCTCCACCACGCCGATCTTCGGCGGGCAGTGGGTGAAGGGCGAGACTTGGCCCTACGATCTCAAGATCGTCGACAACACCGTCAACAAGCTCTTCGAGCCCGAGCAGAAGATGAAGCTTCTGCCCTGGTCGGCGTGAGTGATGTTCTCGACCGGGCGGGCCTGCGGGCCCGCCCACCCGAAGCCGCCGGGCCTGGCCCGGCACCTCAACCTATCCGGGGAAGCATGACCGAGGCGAAACCGCTTCTGGAAGCACGCGGACTTTCCAAGTCCTATGGCGCGCTGCGCGTGCTCCACGATGTCCATTTCGAGGTGCAGGCGGGCGAGGTGCTGGGCATCCTCGGTCCCAACGGCGCGGGCAAGACCACGCTGTTCAACCTGGTCAGCGGCGACACGCGCGTGGATGCGGGCGAGCTTTCCTTCGACGGGCACAAGCTCATCGGCCAGCCGCCCTACCGGCGCTGCCAGCTCGGCATCGGCCGCACCTACCAGATCCCCCGCCCCTATGTGGGCATGACCACCTTCGAGAACCTGCTGGTCGCCGCCACCTTCGGCGCCGGGCGCTCCGAGGCCGAAGCCTATCCCCATTGCGCGCAGATCCTGCGCGACTGCGAACTCTCCTCCAAGGCGAACCGCTCGGCGGGCTCGCTCACGCTGCTCGACCGCAAGCGGCTGGAACTCGCGCGTGCGCTCGCCTCCGCGCCCAAGCTGCTTCTGCTCGACGAGATCGCGGGCGGGCTGACCGACGAGGAAGGCAAGGAACTCGTCTCGCTCATCCGCCGCATCCGCGATTCCGGCGTCACCATCGTCTGGATCGAGCATGTGCTGCATGCGCTGCTCGCCGTGGCCGATCGCATGATGGTCTTGAACTTCGGCGAAAAGATCGCCGAAGGCCCGCCCGCCCGCGTGATCAAGGACCCCGAAGTGCAACGCGTCTATATGGGGATCGAGGCGTGAGCGCGCTCCTGTCCACCCACGGGCTTGTCGCCCGCTACGGCGACTTCCAGGCCCTTTACGGCATCGACTTCTCGATCGGGGAAGGCGAAGTCGTCTCGCTGATCGGCGCCAACGGCGCGGGCAAGTCGACACTGCTCAAATCCATCATGGGACTGATCCGTGTCGCGCCCGAGATGGTGAAGCTTGACGGCCGCCCGATGGGCGGCGCACGGCCCAACCGCATGGTGGCCGAAGGTGTCGCCATCGTGCCCGAAGGCCGCCGCCTCTTCGCCGGCATGAGCGTGCTCGACAATCTGCGCGTGGCGATCGACCATGCCGCCAAGCCGCGCGCCGAGGGCTGGACGCTGGAGCGCGTCTTTGCGCTCTTTCCGATCCTCAGCGAGAAGCGTGGGGTGCCCGTGGAATCGCTTTCGGGCGGCCAGCAGCAGATGGTGGCCATCGGCCGCGCGCTGCTCAACCAGCCCCGCCTCCTCCTGTGCGACGAGATCAGCCTGGGCCTCGCTCCAAAGGTGGTGCGCGAGATCTATGCGGCACTTCCCTCGATCAAGGCGAACGGCACGGCGATCGTGCTGGTGGAACAGGATGTGGGCCTCGCCCGCTCTGCCTCGGACCGCCTCTATTGCATGCTCGAAGGCCGCGTGAGCCTGACGGGCCGCTCGGCCGAGATCACGCGCGAGACCATCGGCGAAGCCTATTTCGGAGGCGCTCATGCAGTGGCTTGACGGCCTCGTGCAAGGTGTCCTGCTCGGCGGGCTCTATGCGCAATACGCGCTCGGCATGGCCCTGATGTTCGGCGTCATGCGGATCGTCAACATCACCCATGGCGACCTGATGGTGCTTCTGGCGCTCACCGGCATCAGCCTGGCGGCGAGCTACGGGCTCGGGGCATGGTCGGTGCTCGTGGTCTTGGTCGCGCTGGGCGCCATGGTCGGCTTCGTGCTTCAGCGCCTCGTGCTCAACCGCGTGGTGGGCGCCGATCCCCTGCCCTCGCTGATCGCCACCTTCGGCCTGTCGATCGCGCTGCAGAACGCCATGCTCCAGGTCTGGTCGGCCGACACGCGCTCGCTCGACGGCGGGCCGATCGTGCAGGCCTCCTTCCAGATCGGGCCGCTCTTCGTGGGCGTGCTTCCGGTGATCGTGCTCGCGACCGCGATCGTGCTCACGGGCGGGCTCGACGCCACGCTTCGCCTGTCCCGCTTCGGACGCGCCCTGCGCGCGGCCTCGGCAGACGTGGAGGCTGCGGCCCTGACAGGTGTCGACCCCAAGCGCATCTATGCGGGCGCGACCGCGCTCGCCGTCGCGATCCTGGGCTTTGGCGCAGTGTTTCAGTCCATGCGCGCGACGGTTTCCCCAGCCGATGGCGCCTTCCAGCTGATCTACGCCTTCGAAGCCGTGATCATCGGCGGCATGGGCTCGATCTGGGGGGCGTTCCTGGGCGCCATGGTGCTCGGCATCAGCCAGTCCATCGGCTTCCGCATCGATCCGGGCTTCGGCATCCTGGCCGGGCACCTCGTCTTCCTCGCCATCCTCGCCCTGCGCCCGCAGGGCCTGCTCGGAAAGGCTTGAGCCCGTGACCGCATCCGTTCTCACCGCCGACACCCTGCCCCCGCCCGTTCGCGTCCAGCGCCTGACCCGCTCGGGCCTCGTCGCGGGCGCCATCGCGGCGGGTGCCATCGCCACGGTCGCCTCCATGCCGCTCTGGGCCAGCCAGGGCCTGATCCGCAGCGTGGTGGAGCTGTGCTGCTACATCGCCATCGCCCAGATGTGGAACCTGCTCGCGGGCTATGCGGGCCTGGTCTCGGTCGGCCAGCAGGCCTTCGTGGGCGTGTCCGCCTATGCGATGTTCGTGCTGGCGCAGCTTTGGGGGCTGAACCCCTTCGCCGCCGTGCTCTTGTCGCTCGTCGCCCCCGCGCTCCTCGCCATTCCCACCTACGGCCTGCTTCACCGGCTCGACGGGCCCTACTTCGCGATCGGCACTTGGGTGGTGGCCGAGGTGATGCGGCTGGCCACCTCGATGTTCGGCTATGTGAACGCAGGCGCGGGCATGAGCCTGCGTGTCATGACGAGCTATTCCCCGATGGAGCGCGCTTGGGGCATCTCGCTGCTCTGCGCCTTCATGCTTTTGCTCACGGTGGGCGGCTCCTACCTGCTGCTGCGCTCGCGCTACGGGCTTGCGCTGGTCGCCATGCGCGACAATCCGGTCGCGGCGCGCTCCCAGGGCGTCAATGTCGGCCGCCTGCGCTTCCTGATCTGGGTGGCTGCGGCCGTCGGCACCGGGCTCGTCGGCTCGGTCTACTTCATGGCGCAGCTGCGCATCACGCCGCCTGCCGCCTACGATCCCAACTGGGCGAACATCGCGATCTTCATCGTGATGGTGGGCGGCCTGGGCTCGCTCGAAGGGGTTCTCATCGGCGCGCTCATCTACTTCTTCGCCGACCGCTGGTTCGGCGAATACGGCGCGGCCTATCTGGTGGTGCTCGGCCTTCTCACCCTCTTCATGGCGCTGTTCGCACGCGGCGGCGTGTGGGGCCTGATCTGCCGGGTGGTGGACGCGCCCTGGTTCCCCACGCGCCGGACGCTTTTGGAGGAGCGGCGATGAAAGCCATCCTGTTCGAGGAGACCGGCCGGCCGCTCCTGCTCGGCGAGACGGCGGAGCCTGAGCCCGCGGCCGACGAGGTTCTGCTGCGCATCGCATCCTGCGGCATCTGCGGCTCCGACCTGCACATGACCGAGGACCCGCAAACCTTCGGCCTCAGCCGCGCGGACGTGCTCGGCCACGAATTCGCGGGCGAGGTGCTGGCCTGCGGCGAGGCCGTGTCCGATTTTCAGCCCGGCGACCGGGTGGCGGTGGCTCCCATGCGCGGCTGCGGGCATTGCGCGAGCTGCCTGCGCGGCGAGCCCGCCTGGTGCCCCGAGATGCGGCTGATCGGCGGAGGCTATGCGGAGCGGGCCACGGTGGCCGCCCGCCAGTGCCGCCGCCTGCCCGACGATCTGCCCATCGAAGAAGGCGCACTGGCGGAGCCGGTGGCCGTGGCGCTGCACGCGGCGAGCCGCGGCGACGTGCGGCCGGGCGCGCGCGTTCTGGTTCTGGGTGCCGGGCCGATCGGCCTGCTCGTCGCCTTCTGGGCGCGGCGGATGGGTGCGGCTTACGTGATCGTGGCCGACCTCAACCGCTTCCAGGAAGCGCGCGCGGAAGCGCTCGGCGCAACCGGCTTCGCCATATCCGGGCCCGAATTGGCGGAAACCTTCCGCAGCGAGACGGGTGCTGCGCCCGACATCGTGTTTGAATGCGTCGGCAAGCGCGGCCTGCTCGACGCCGCCTGCCGCTTGGTGCGCCCGCAAGGCCGGGTGGTGGGCGTCGGCCTTTGCGTTGGCGGCGACGAATGGGACCCGTTCGCAGCGCTTTCCAAGGAAATCGAGCTGCGGTTCGCCGTGTTCTTCACGATGGCGGAGTTTGCCGCGGCCATCGAAGCACTCGGCCCCGGCCGGTTCCGGCCGCAGGCCTTGATCACGGGCAGGGTCGGGCTCGCCGAGGTGCCGGACGCCTTCGAGGCGCTGCGCAGGCGCACTACGCAGTGCAAGGTTCTCATCACGCCGCAGGCTGCGTGAGGAAGGGAGGAAGCATGGCCGATTTCGAAACCATCCGGCTCGCGGTCGACGGTGTGGAGACCGTCGTCAAGGCCGTCGGCACGGGCCCCGCCGTGATCGCGCTGCACGGCGCTGCAACCCTTGAGGGCCATCGGTGGGCGGCTGCGCTCGCGCCCCGGCTGCGGGTCTATCTGCCCTTCCATCCCGGCTTCGGCGAAAGCGCCCATGCGCCCCACTTCGCGGGCATGCAGGACATGGTGGTCCACAACCTGCGCCTTCTGGAAGCGCTCGGCCTGGACCGGCCCCACCTCGTGGGACACTCGATGGGCGGTTGGATGGCGGCCGAGATGGCAGTGCTCGCCGGAGAGCGCTTCGACCGCCTCGTCCTCAACGCCCCGGCCGGGCTCAACCATCCCGACCATCCCGGCACGGATCTGGCTGCGATCGCGCCGCAGGACCTGCCGGGCTATCTCTCGCACGACCCGGCCGTGGCCGCGCGCTATTTTCCGGGCGGCAGCGAGGCCGAAGCGCCAGACGCCTTCGGCCTCGCGCGCCAGAAGGAGGGCGAAGCGCTCGGCCGCATCCTGGGCGCCCACGGCATGGGTCACCCCAATCTTGGCCGCTGGCTGAGCCGCATCCCCAACGAGACGCTGATCGTCTGGGGCGAGAAGGACCGTTTGCTGCCCGCCTCTCAGGCCCCGCTCTGGGAGCGCGCAATCCCCCGCGCCCGCACGCTGATCGCGCGGGGTGTCGGGCATTTTGCCATGCAGGAGGACCCGTCGGTGGTGGAGGCCATCGGCGATTTCCTGCTCGACCCACAGGAAAACTAGGAGGAACAGCCATGAACGCACCACTCAGGCACGGCCAAGGCACCTGGGGCACCAAGACCGATTTCGCCTCGCTGATGGCGACGGTCGAGCAGATCGGGCCCATTCTGGAAGAACACGCGGTCGCGACCGAAAAAGGCGGCCGGCTCGACGAGGCGACGGTGGAAGCGCTCAAGCCGCTGCGCATGAGCCACGTCTTCGCGGCCGAGGAGATCGGCGGCGCGCAGCTCTCGCCCACGCAGGGGCTGCAACTGATCGAGGCCATCACCTACCATTCGGGCGCTGCCGGCTGGGTCTCGATGGTCCACGCCTGCATCGGCGCGATGTCGGCAGCATTTCTGCCGGACACGGCGATCGCGCGCCTCTTTCAAGAGGGTGACGACAACCGCTTCTCCGGCCAGGGCACGCCGACGGGCATGCTCAAGAAGGTGGACGGCGGCTACCTGCTCAACGGCAAGTGGTCCTATGCGAGCGGCATCTACCACGCGACCTACACCCACACCGCGGCCCTGCTCGACGACGGCAACGGCCAGCCCGCCAAGGACGAGAACGGCGACGTGATCGTTCTCTGCGCGCACGCCCCCGTGGAGGACCACGACCTTCTCGGCAATTGGGAGGTGCTCGGCCTCCAGGGCACGGGCTCGATCGACTATGCCGCAAAGGACGTGTTCATCGCCGACGACATGGTGTTCCCGATCCTGACGGCCGAGCCGCAGCGCCAGAAGGAGTTCTTCTCGCTCGGTGTGGTGGGCCTCGCGGCCATCGGCCATTCCGGCTGGGCCATTGGTGCCGGACGCCGCATCCTGGACGAGATGGCCAAGCTCGCCGTCACCAAGACGGGCCGGTCGGGCATGCTGGGCGAAAGCGACAGGTTCTGGTTCGATTTCGGCCGCGCGGAAGCCCGCGTGCGCGCCGCCCGCGCCTTTTTGTTCGAGGTATGGCGCGACGTGGAAGCCTCGATCGAGCGCGGCGAGCGGGTCTCGACGCGCCAGATCAGCCTGATCCATCTCGCCAAGTCCGAGGTGCACGAGGCGGGCGTCGATGCCGCGCAGTTCGTGTATCGCGCGGCCGGCGGCGCCTCCTTGCGCCGCGGCGTGATGCAGCGCATCTTCCGCGAGATGATGACGGCCGCCAACCACTTCACCATCAACCCCAACATCGTGGGCGCTGCGGGCCGCGAGATCGCAGGGATGTGGAGCGATCGCCGCTGGCAGTTCTACGACCTGATCGAGAAGAAATGAGCGCGAGCGCAACCCGAACCGCCGAGCCCGCTTCGGCGGGCCCGGACCACTTGGCGGAGGCATTCTTCGGGGCCTTCCGCCACCATCCCTCGGGCGTGGCCATCATCACCGCGGATGCGGGCGAAGGGCCGGTCGCGCTGACCGTCTCCTCGCTGATCTCGGTCAGCCCGGCTCCGCCCACGATCGCGTTCTCGCTTTCGGCCAGTTCGTCCTCGGCGCGTGTGGTGGAGCGGGCGGAAAGCGTGGTGGTGCATTTCGTGCGGCGCTCCGACATGGCGCTCGCGCGGCTCTGCGCCACAAGCGGCTCCGACCGCTTCGGCCCGGGTGTCGCCTGGGATCGCCTGCCCACCGGCGAGCCCTTCTATCCGCAGGTCGATCTCTGGTTTCGTGCAGCACTGCGCGACAAGCTGCCCGTTCCCGGCGCCTGCCTGGCGACCGCCGAGCTTCTCGAAGCCTCGCCGCGCTGGACGCTTGCCGGCGTGCAGGAGCCGCTCGTCTACGCCAACCGCGCCTGGCACGGATTGCACCCGCTGGCCGATGCCGGCCGCGCGCCGCTCTTTCTCTGGCCCGACGATTCGGCGACGTTCTGAGCGCCCGCCCTTCCCCCGCAAGGGGCGGGCGGCCTCACATGCTCCACACCACCGCGTTCTCGTGGCGCTTGATCAGGTGCCGCAGCTGCTCGAAGCTCTTGCGCACATGGGCGGCGAAAGCCTCCACCGCGGGCGCGGCCACCGTTTCGGTGCGCCGAAGCAGGCTCAACGCCCGCTCGGGATGGGGGATGTTGACGGGAAGTGCGGTGATCTCGCCGCTCTTGCGGAAGGCGAACACCACGCTGTGCGGCAGGATGGTCAGGGCGTCGCTCGCCTTGAGGTAATTGATGGCGCTCGTCAGCGAGCCGCCCGCATAGCGGATCTTGGTCTCGGTCGCGCCCAGCGAGAGAACGAGGCTCCGAAGATCGGCCAGAAGCGGGCTGCCGGGCGGTGGCGCGATCCAGGGATAGTCGAGCAGCTCGCTCGGGTCGATCTTGCGGCGCATCAGGAGGGGGTGGAGCACCCGGCAGGCCACCACGTTGCGGCCGGGCAGCACCTCTTGGAAGCGCAGGCCCGACCCCTCCTCCACCGTGTCCACCGGGCAGACGGCGAGATCGATGCGGTCGGCCGTGATGGCCGCGCGCAGTTCGGGCAGATAGCCGTAGGACTGCTCGACCCGCACTTCCGGATAATGCGTCTGGAACTCGGCGATCATGCCCGCGATCAAGGCGTCCATGAAGAAGGGCGTGCCGCCCACCCGCACCACGCCCGTGCGTCCTTCGCGAAACCCTTCCACCAGTGCCGAGGCCTTGCGGACAGCGATCAGCATGGCCTGTCCGTGCTCGGCGAGCGCGCGGCCGAGCGGCGTGGGCTGCAGCGGGCGGCGGCCTTTCAGGAAAAGCGGCTCGCCCACGCGCTTCTCCAGCATGGCGATGGTGCGCGACACGGCGGGCTGGGTCAGCCCCAAAAGGCTCGCACCCTCCGTCACGCCGCCCTGCTGCACGACGGCTGCAAGCTGCACCAAGTGTCGCTCGTCGATCTTCATAGCGAAAAGGCATATTAAGACCGCGAGAAATGATCAAGCGCTCTGTGAGGCCCTGATAGGGTCGCTTCCGTGGGGAGGACGCATGGGCGCCACACCGTTCAACACGAGCAATTCGGCCGACCTTGTCGCCGGCCGCATCCGTGCGGATGCCGGCGGCGCGCTGCCCGCCTTCCTGCACTCGCTGATCGACCACGTGCATGCGATCGTGCGCGAGACGCATCCAAGCCGTGCCGACTGGCGCCGGGCCATCGAGTTCCTGACCGAAGTGGGCCACGCGAGCGACAGCCACCGCCAGGAATGGGTGCTTTTGTCCGACCTGCTCGGCGTCACCGCGCTCGTGGAGGAATTGAACAGCAAGCGGCCCAAGGCCGCCACGCCCAACACCGTGCGCGGTCCCTTCTACCGGGCCGACGCGCCGAAGCTGCCACTCGGTGCATCCATCTCGCTCGATGGCGTGGGCGAGCCGCTCGAGGTTTCCGGCACGGTGCGCGATCTTGACGGCCATCCGATCGCGGGCGCCGTGATCGAGACCTGGCAGGCGAACGCCGCGGGCTTCTACGAGAACCAGCAGCCCGATCTTCAGCCCGAGTTCAACCTGCGCGGCGTGTTCCAGACCGATGCCGCCGGCGCCTTCCGCTACCGCACGGTGAAGCCCGGCGGGGTGCTCGTGCCGCGCGACGGGCCGGTGGGGCGCGTGCTGGGCGAGATGGGCTTTTCGCTGCGCCGCCCCGCGCACCTCCATTTCCTGGTCAAGGCGGACGGCTTCGAGACCATCTCCACCCATGTCTATGACGGCCGCGACCCGCATCTCGGCGAGGACGCGCTGTTCGGCGTGAAGCCCGAATTGATCGGCGACATTCGCCGCAAGGAGAGCGGCGAAGGCTGGCAGCTCGGCTTCGCCTTTGCGATGGTGCGCGAGCGGCGCAGTCGCGGGAAGGCATGAGCATGGACTTCTCCCATCAGGGCAGCCCCGCGCGCATCGTCTTCGGTCGGGGCCGCAGCGCCGAGATCGGCGAATGGATCGGAAAGCTCGGCTGCGCTCGTGCGCTTGTGCTCGCGACGCCCCACCAGGCCGAGGACGGCGCAAGGCTGGCCGAGCGGCTGGGCGGGCTCGCCGTCGGCGTCTTCGCGGAAGCCGCCATGCACACGCCGGTCGAGGTATCCGAGCGCGCGGTGGCCTATGCCGAGCGGCTGGGCGCCGATTGCGTGGTGGCGCTTGGCGGGGGTTCGACGATCGGGCTCGGCAAGGCCATCGCGCTGCGCACCGACCTGCCCCAGATCGCCGTTCCCACCACCTATGCGGGCTCGGAAGCCACCCCCATCCTCGGTCAGACCGAAGGCGGCAGGAAGACCACGCAGCGCTCGCCCAAGGTGCTGCCTGAGGTGGTGATCTACGATCCCGACCTTTCGGCCGGCCTCCCTGTCGCGATGAGTGTGACGAGCGGTCTCAACGCCATCGCCCACGCGGCGGAAGGCCTCTATGCGCCCGACCGCAGCCCGATCACCACCTTGATGGCTGTGGAAGGGATGCGCGCGCTCCATGCGGCGCTGCCCGTGATCGTCGCGACGCCCGACGACGCCGAGGCGCGAAGCGGAGCGCTCTACGGCGCGTGGCTCTGCGGCACGGTGCTCGGCCAGGTGGCCATGTCGCTGCACCACAAGATCTGCCACACGCTGGGCGGCTCCTTCGACATGCCGCATGCCGAGACCCATGCGGTGATGCTGCCCCACACGGTGGGCTTCAACGCGGCCGCCGTGCCCGAATCGACCGCGCCGATCGCGGAAATCTTCGGCGCCACTCCCGGCCGGGGCCTTCACGCCTTCGCCCAGCGCCTCGGCAGCCCCCTCAGCCTGCGCGAGCTCGGCCTGCGGGAGGCCGATCTCGACCGCGCGGCGGAGATTGCCACCGAAAGCCCCTACGCCAATCCACGCGCCTTCGATCGCCTTGCCATCCGGGCCCTTCTGGAGGACGCATGGCATGGGCGAGCGCCGCCGCACTGACTGAACCGTCTTTTGGGAGGAGACGATCATGATCACTAGACGCAGACTTCTGAAATCCGCAGCCGCCACCGGCGCGCTGGCCGCCACCACATCCGGCTTCGCCATGCCGGCCATCGCGCAGGGCGCGGCGATCAAGCTCGGCTATGTCAGCCCCCAGACGGGGCCGCTCGCGGCATTCGCCGAAGCCGACAAGTTCATCATCGACGGCTTCCTGAAGGCCACCCAGGCGGCGGGCCTCAACTACGAGGTGGTGGTGAAGGACAGCCAGTCCAATCCCAACCGCGCGGCAGAAGTCACCAACGAGCTGATCGTCAACGACGAGGTCAACCTCGTGCTCGTCGCGTCCACGCCCGAGACCACCAACCCCGTGGCGACCACCTGCGAAGCGGAGGGCATGCCCTGCATCTCGACGGCTGCCCCCTGGCAGCCCTGGTTCATCGGCCAGCAGGGCAACCCCGGCGACCCCGGCTCGTGGAAGCCCTTCGAGAGCGTGTTCCACTTCTTCTGGGGCCTGGAAGACGTGATCGCCGTCTTCACCAACATGTGGGGCCAGATCGACACCAACAAGAAGGTGGGCGGGCTCTTCCCCAATGACGGCGACGGCAATGCCTGGGGCGACACCCAGGTGGGCTTTCCGCCCGTGCTTGCCCAGGGCGGCTACACGCTCAACGACCCCGGCCGCTACCAGAACCTGTCGGACGACTTCTCCGCCCAGATCAACGCCTTCAAGGGCGAGGGCGTGGAGATCGTCACCGGCGTGATGATCCCGCCCGACTTCACCACCTTCTGGAACCAGGCCCAGCAGCAGGGCTTCCGGCCGAAGATCGCCTCGGTCGGCAAGGCGATCCTGTTTCCGCAGGCGGTGGAAGCGCTCGGAAAGAACGGCCACAACCTGTCCTCGGAGGTCTGGTGGTCGCCTTCGCACCCGTTCAAGTCCTCGCTCACGGGCGAAACCTGCCAGCAGGTGGCCGACGGCTTCACGGCTGCCACCAAGCGCCCCTGGACCCAGCCCATCGGCTTCGTGCACGCCTTGTTCGAAATGGCGGCCGACGTGATGAAGCGCGCGGACCCGACCGACAGCGCGGCCGTGATCGCGGCCATCGCGGCGAGCCAGCTCGACACCATCGTCGGCCGCGTCGCCTGGGACGGGGCGAGTGTGCCGCCCTTCGCCGCCAAGAACGTCGCCAAGACCCCGCTCGTCGGCGGCCAGTGGCGACTGAAGGACGGCGGCGGCTACGATCTGGTGATCGTGGACAACAAGACCGCGCCCCAGATCCCGACCGGCGGCCAGATGGAAGCCATCGCCTGATTGCGCGCGATGCCGATCCTCGCCCTTTCCGACGTGTCCAAGAGCTTCGGCGCCCTCGTGGTCGCCGAGCGCGTCACGTTCGCGCTTGAAAAGGGCGAGGCGCTCGGCATCGTCGGCCCCAACGGGGCCGGCAAGTCCACCTTGTTCAACCTCATCACCGGCAACATCCGGGTGGACAGCGGAACCGTGGAGTTCGACGGCCGCGACGTGACGCGCGCGCCGCCCATGGCGCGCTGCCTGGCCGGGCTCGGGCGCACGTTCCAGATCCCCCAGCCCTTCGACAAGTTGTCGGTGTTCGAGAACCTGCTGGTTGCCGCCTCCTTCGGCTCCAACCGTGCGGAGGCGGATGTCGGCGAGCGCTGTGCCCTGATCCTGGAAGAGACCGGCCTCATCCGCCGCGCCAACCAGCCGGCGGGAACGCTTGGCCTGCTCGACCGCAAGCGGCTGGAACTCGCACGTGCGCTGGCGACCGAGCCCAAGCTCCTGCTGCTCGACGAGATCGCGGGCGGGCTGACCGAGGGCGAGTGCGGCGAGCTTGTCGCGCTGATCCGCGCGATCCACGCGCGGGGCGCCTCCATCATCTGGATCGAGCACGTCCTGCACGCGCTCACCTCCGTCGTGTCGCGCATCCTGGTGCTCAATTTCGGCCGCGTGATCGCCGAAGGAGCCGCGGACGAGGTGATGGAGCGCGCAGAGGTCCGCGAGATCTATCTGGGGATCGAGGTCTGATGCCCCTTCTCGAAACCCGCGGGCTCCAATCCTTCTACGGCGATTTCCAGGCTTTGTTCGGCGTGGACATCACGCTGGAGCAAGGCGAGACATTGGCCGTGATCGGCGCCAACGGCGCGGGCAAGTCGACGCTGATGCGCTCGATCGCGGGCGTGCTGCGCAACGCGCCCGACCAGATCCTGTTCGAGGGCCGCCCGGTGGGCGCGCTTTCCGCCCCCGACATCGTGGCGCTCGGCATCGCCATGGTGCCGGAGGGGCGCAAGCTCTTCCCTTCGCTGTCGGTGGAGGAGAACCTCCTGATCGGCCGCTACGGCCGCGCGGTGGACGGGCCGTGGAACCTCCAAGCGATCTACGACCTCTTCCCCGTGCTGCGCGAGCGCCGCCGCAACCCCGGCACCGCCCTTTCCGGCGGCCAGCAGCAGATGGTGGCGATCGGGCGCGCCTTGATGTCCAACCCCCGCGTGCTGCTCTGCGACGAGCTGAGCCTCGGCCTCGCCCCCGTGGTCATCAAGGATATCTACGCGGCCTTCCCCCGTATCCGCGCGAGCGGAGCATCGCTCGTGATCGTGGAGCAGGACATCGGCCAGGCCATGAAGGTGGCCGACCGCCTGTGCTGCATGATCGAGGGCCGCGTGACGCTTGCGGGCCGCGCGTCGGCCATCAGCCGCGACGAGATCCACGCCGCCTATTTCGGGACGCGCCCGCGATGAACTGGCTCGACACCATCGTCCAGGGCATCCTGCTCGGCGGGCTCTATGCGCTCTTCGCCGCGGGCCTGAGCCTCGTCTTCGGCGTGATGCGGCTCGTCAACCTCGCCCATGGCGACCTGATCGTGATGGGCGCCTTCCTGATCTTGGTTCTGGTCACGACGCTTGGCCTCAACCCGTTCCTGGCGGCCCTCGTCGCGCTGCCCGTGATGTTCCTGCTCGGTTTCGGGCTGCAGTTCCTGGTGCTCAACCGCACGATCGGCCCCGACATCCTGCCGCCGCTTCTCGTCACCTTCGGGCTGTCGGTGGTGATCCAGAACGCGCTTCTGGAAGGCTTCTCCGCCGACAGCCGCCGCATCGGCGCGGGCGCTCTGGAAACCGCCTCCATCCCGCTCGGCCCCGTCACCGTCGGCACCATGCCGCTCCTGACCTTCGCTTCGGCGCTCGCCGTGATCGGGGGCCTGAACATCCTCTTCTACCGCACGAGCCTGGGCCGCGCCTTCCGCGCCACCTCCGACGATCCCGTCACAGCCGGCCTGATGGGCATCCGCCCGGCCGCGGTCTTCGCGCGCGCCACGGGGATCGCGATGGTGGTCGCCACCATCGCCGCCCTTTATCTCGGCACCCGCGCGAATTTCGATCCAACCGTCGGCCCCGCCCGCCTGATCTACGCCTTCGAGGCGGTCATCATCGGAGGCCTGGGCTCGTTCTGGGGCACGCTGGCGGGCGGCGTCATCATCGGCGTCGCGCAGACGGTGGGCGCGCGCATCAACCCCGAATGGCAGATCCTCGCGGGCCACATCGCGTTTCTCGTCGTGCTTCTCTTCCGCCCGCGCGGCATCTTCCCGAGGGCGACCGACTGATGACCGCCCTTTCCTCCCCCGGCTGGTCGGTCCGCACGGGCACCCGCGCCTCGACCTTGGCCGCGATCGTCGCCTGGGCGATCCTCGCGCTCGGCTTCGCAGCCCCCTTGTTTTTGAGTCGCGGCGCAATCCAGGACCTGTTCTTCATCTTCACCATGCTGACGCTCGCGCAGTGCTGGAACCTGCTTGCGGGCTATACCGGTCTCGTCTCGGTCGGCCAGCAGGCCTTTGTGGGCCTCGGCGCCTACGCGCTCTTCGGCACCGTGATCCTGCTCGGCCTCGACCCGCTCTGGGGCATCCTGCTCGCGGGCGTCCTGGCGGTGCTTCTCGCCATTCCCACGGCGTTCTTCGTGTTCCGCCTGGCGGGAGCCTATTTCGCCATCGGCACATGGGTGATCGCCGAGGTGGTGCGCCTACTTCTCGCCCAGTGGCGCGCGCTCGGCGGCGGCACGGGCACCTCCCTGCCCCCTGCCGCCGTGCGCGACATGACGGGCGTTTCCTGGGTGGCGGACCTCTTCGGCGTGCGCGCAGCACAAGCCGCCGACATCCTGTGCTACTGGCTCGCGCTCGCGCTCGCGGCCGGCACCATCTTCGGCATCCTCTCGCTCCTGCGCTCGCGCAGGGGCCTGGGCCTCGCCGCCATGCGCGACAATCCACTGGCGGCATCGGCCATCGGCGTCGATCCCACCCGCATGAAGGCCGGCGTCTACCTTGCGGCCGCCTTCGTCACAGGGCTGACGGGCGCGCTCATCTATCTCCGCACCGCTCGCATCTCGCCCGACGCCGCCTTCTCCGTCACCGACTGGACGGCCTATGTCATCTTCATCGTCGTGATCGGCGGCATCGGCACGATCGAAGGCCCGATCGTCGGCGTGCTCGTCTTCTTCCTTTTGCGCACCGCACTCGCCGATTGGGGCTCCTGGTACCTCCTGGTGCTCGGCGCTCTCGGCATCGCTGTGATGCTGTTTGCCCCGCGCGGCCTCTGGGGCCTCGTTTCCGCCCGCACGGGGCTCGAACTCTTTCCGGTCCGCCGCATCCTGGCCGGGCCCATTCCTCGAAAGGACACCACTCATGGCGGAGATTGAAACCGACGTTCTCGTCGTAGGCACCGGCCCTGCGGGCTCGGCATGTGCCGCGCTGCTTTCGAGCTACGGCATCCCCAACCTCGCCATCAACCGCTACCGCTGGCTGGCGAACACGCCGCGTGCCCACATCACCAACCAGCGCACCATGGAAGTCTTGCGCGATCTCGGCCGCGAGGTGGAGGACGAGGTCTATCTCTTCGCCACCGGCCAGGACCTGATGGGCCAGAACGTGTTCTGCACGGCCCTCACCGGCGAGGAAATCGGCCGCATGCGCTCCTGGGGCACGCATCCCGTGAGCCGCGCAGCGCACCAGCTCGCCTCGCCCGCCCACATGAACGATCTGCCGCAGACCTACATGGAGCCGCTGCTCTTCAAGACGGCCTGCTCGCGCGGCACCCAGTCGCGCATGTCCACCGAATACGTCTCCCACGTGCAGGATGCCGACGGCGTCACCACCACCTGCCGCGACCGGCTGACGGGCCGCGAGTTCACCGTGCGCTCGCGCTTCCTGGTGGGCGCCGACGGCGGCAATTCCCGCGTGGCCGAAGATGCCGGGCTTACCTTCGAAGGCCGCATGGGGGTGGGCGGCTCCATGAACATCCTGTTCAAGGCCGACCTGTCCCGTCACGTCGCCCACCGCCCTTCCGTTCTCTACTGGGTGGTGCAGCCGGGCGCAGACGTTGGCGGCATCGGCATGGGCCTCGTTCGCATGGTGCGGCCGTGGAACGAGTGGCTGATCGTCTGGGGCTACGATATCAACGAGCCGCCTCCGGAAGTGGACACGGCCTTCGCGACCAAGGTCGTGCGCGACCTCGTGGGCGACCCCGACCTTGCCGTGGACATCCAGTCGGTCTCCACCTGGACCGTCAACAACATGTACGCGACCACGCTGTCGAACGGCCGCGTGTTCTGCATGGGCGACGCCATCCACCGACACCCGCCCTCCAACGGCTTGGGCTCCAACACCTCGATCCAGGATGCCTTCAACCTCGCCTGGAAGCTCGCCTATGTGCTCCGGGGCCAGGCGGGAATGCCGCTGCTGGACAGCTTCCAGGCCGAGCGCGCGCCGATTGCCAAGCAGATCGTGACCCGCGCCAACCAGTCGATCGAGGAGTTCGGCCCGATCTTCAAGGCGCTCGGCCTCCTCGACACGGTGGACCCCGTGAAGATGCAGGAGAACATGGACGCCCGCACGGACGACACGCCCGAGGCCGAAAAGCAGCGCGAGGCGATCCGCGCGACGATCGCCGCCAAGAACTACGAGTTCGACGCGCATGGCGTGGAGATGAACCAGCGCTACCGCTCGTCCGCAGCCCTGCCCGGTGACGAGCCGGAGCCCGCGTTCGAGCGCGACCGAGAGCTCTTCTATCAGCCCACCACCTGGCCCGGCGCGCGCCTGCCGCATGCCTGGGTGTTCGCCGCGGATGGCCAGAAGGCTTCCACTCTCGACCTCTGCGGCAAGGGCCGCTTCACCATCCTGACGGGCATCGGCGGACAGGGCTGGGCGAAGGCCGCTGAGACGCTGGCAGCCGATCTCGGCATCCCACTCCAGGCCCATGTGATCGGCCCCCGCCAGGACTGGCAGGACCTGGCCGGTGACTGGGCGGCCCTGCGCGAGGTGCGCGATGGCGGCACAGTGCTCGTGCGCCCCGACCAGCACGTCGCCTGGCGCGCGTTCCAGGCCTCCGCCGACCCCGATGGCGAGCTTCGCGCAGCCCTGCGCGCCATTCTGGCCTTGTGAGGAGGACCGTCATGGACAGCCACGAGAGAGGGTTCTTCACCGAGGAGGATTCGGTCGAGGTCGTCACCGGGCGCAACGTCAACGCCCAGGACGAGCGGCTGAAGGCGGTGATGGAGGTGATCACCCGCAAGCTGCACGAGGCGGTGAAGGAGATCGAACCCACGCAAGCGGAGTGGTTCGAGGCGATCATGTTCCTCACCCGCACCGGCCAGCTCTGCAACGAGTGGCGGCAGGAGTTCATCCTCTTGTCGGATGCGCTCGGCGTTTCCATGCTGGTCGACGCCATCAACAACCGCAAGCCGTCGGGCGCATCCGAGTCCACCGTGCTCGGCCCCTTCCACGTGGCCGACGCGCCGGAAATGCCGATGGGCGCCAACATCTGCCTCGACCACAAGGGCGAGGACATGGTGATCCACGGCCGGATCACGGACACCGACGGCAACCCGATCTCGAACGCCGTGCTCGACGTCTGGCAGGCCAATGACGAGGGCTTCTACGACGTGCAGCAGAAGGGCATCCAGCCCGACTTCAACCTGCGCGGCGTGTTCCGCACGGGTGCCGACGGCCGCTACTGGTTCCGCGCGGTGAAGCCGAAATTCTACCCCATCCCCGACGACGGCACGGTGGGCAAGCTGCTGGGCGCGCTCGGCCGGCATCCCTATCGCCCCGCGCATCTGCACTTCATACTGAAGGCGGACGGGTTCGAGACGCTGACCACGCACATCTTCGATCCCGACGATCCCTATATCGAGTCGGACGCGGTGTTCGGCGTAAAAGAGAGCCTGCTCGCCGAGTTCAAGCGGGTGGACGATCCCGCGCGCGCGGCGGAGCTGGAGTTTCCCGGCTGGTTCTGGGAGGTGGAATACGACTTCGTGCTGGCCCGGCCGCAGGAGGGGTGAGCGACGGTCGTGCAGTTGGAAACCGGTGCGTCCTTCGAGGCCCACTGGCGTGGGCGCCTCAGGATGAGGACCGTGGGGTGCTGATGCTCATGGTTCGGAGTCAGCGCCGCCCTCCCTCATCCTGAGGTGCCCGCGTCTCGTGGGCCTCGAAGGACGCACCGCCTCCCAGCTTCACCCCGCCATTCCCTCCCGTTCCCCCATGAACGGCCCCGGCGCCCAGCGGATGTCGCCTTCATAGCGCGCCACCGCACGCCGCAATTCACCGAATTCCCGCCGCAGGTGGCCCACGAACTTCCGCCCCGCGGGGTTCGCGAAGGGCTTGGTCCGCGTCATGATCCCCAGCGCCCGCTCGGGCTGGGGAATGTCGAGCGGCAGGATCGACACCTTGCCCTCCCCCCGGAACGCATAGGCGACCGACAGCGGCATCAACGCCAGCGCGTCCGTGCCCATCAGATAGTTCATCACCGAAAGCAGCGACCCGCCCGCGAACCGCACCGAGACCTCCTCCAGTCCCAGCGTCAGCAGGATGTTGTGGAGGTCGAGCACGAGCGGCGAGCCCGGAAGCGGGGCTATCCAAGGATAAGCGATCAGATCCTCCGTCTGAAACGAACGCTTGTGCGTCAGCGGGTGGCCGGCCGAGCAGGCGAGCACGTTGCGCGCGGGCAGAATGGGCTCGAACTGGAGATCGGCGCGCAGGTCCACCGCGCCCGTGGGCGTGATCGCCACGTCGATCCGGCCGGCGTCGAGCTCGGCGGCGAGATCGGAATAGTTGCCGTAGGACTGGTGCACCATGATGCCCGCCTCGGAGCGCTGGAACGACGCGATCATGGGCGACACCACGGCATCCATGAAGAACGGCACGCCGCCGATCCGTACGCGCCCCGACGAGCCCGACTTGAAGGAGCGGATGATCTCGGCCGCCTTGCGCGAGGATTGCAGGATCGAGCGCCCCTGCAGGCCCAACTGCTCGCCGAGCGGGGTGGGCTGCATCGGCCTGCGCCCCGGCACGAAGAGCGGCTCGCCGATGCGCTTTTCGAGCGTGGAGATGGTGCGCGACACCGCGGGCTGGGTCATGCCGAGCATGGCGGCTGCTTCCGTCACGCCGCCCGCCTCGATCACCGCGGCCAGTTGAACGAGATGATGCTCCACGATCTTCATAGCAAAATGCTATAGGATCGATGCGAACTATCATCAACTCCGCGACAGCTCGCGTGTAGTCTCCATTCCACGGATCGGCGCGCGGGAGGAGCTGCGCTCCGGCCAATGCCAAGACCTGGAGGAGGAAGCGATGGCGCTGGTCAGCGGATACCATCACCTGACGCTCTGCACGGACGGTGTGCAGGAGGACTACGACTTCTACACCAAGGCGCTCGGCCTCTACTCGGTCAAGCGCACAGTGCTGTTCGACGGCACGATCCCCGTCTACCACCTGTATTACGGCTCGCGGGGCGGCGACGCCTCGACCATCATCACCACGTTTCCCTTCCGCAAGCCCGGCGTGATGGGCAGGCGGGGCACCAACCAGTCGAAGATCATCCAGGCCGCCATCCCCCAAGGCACGGCCGAATGGTGGATCGAGCGCCTGGGCGGCAAGGGCATCGAGGCCAGGAAGATCAGCCGCTTCGGCATCACGCGCGTGGCGCTGTCCCACCCCTGCGGCATCCCGCACGAGCTGGTGGAAAGCCCCGCCGACAACCGTCCCTCGATCGTCAACGAGGCCCAAGGCGTGGACGCCGCCCACGGCATCAAGGGCATCTACGGTGCGGCCATCGCCGTCTTCGACCGCACCTCGATGGACGATTTCCTGACGGTCGGCATGAGCATGAAGAAGGAAGCCGACAGCGACGAGGGCCTGATGTTCTCCGTGCCGAACGCTGCCGGCCCCTCCAGTGTGGTCGAGGTGATCGAAGAGCCCAAGGGCCCGCAGGGCACCTGGACGCTCGCTGGCGGCACCATCCACCACCTTGCGCTCAACACGGGCGACGAGGAGAACCAGCTCAAGCTCAAGGCGCACCTCGAAGGGCTCGGCTTCACCGACGTGTCCGACCAGAAGGACCGCAACTACTTCAAGTCCTGCTATGTCCGCTCGCCGGGCGGCGCGCTTTTCGAGATCGCCTGGTCGGTGGAAGGCGGCTGGGCGCTCGACGAGCCCGCCGACAAGATCGGCACCACGCTCGTCTTCCCGCCCTGGTTCGAGAACCGCCGCGAGGAGCTGATCGCTGGGCTGGAACCCGCGCAGTTCTGAGCCGCGCGATGCCCGATCCCGAGAGCCCCCTCCTCCTGGGCGCAAGCCCGGAGGAGGCGAAGGTCTTCTGCATCGTCCTGCACGGCCGAACGCAGACGCCCGAGGATATGGAGGAGCAGGTGGTGGGCCGGCTTCACGCGCCGGACACAGCCTTCCTGCTTCCCCGCGCGCCCGGCCGAAGCTGGTATGCGGCGCGCGCCGTGGACCCCTTGACCGCCCAGACCAAAACCGAGCTTGAGGCTGCGGTCGCCCGCGTCCACGCTCTGCGGGCCGATTGGGAGCGCCGGGCGGGCAGGGAGATGCCCCTGCTGATCGCCGGCTTCAGCCAGGGAGCATGTCTTTCGCTCGAATACGCCATGCGGCACGGCCCCTGGCGCGGCGCGCTCGCCTGCCTCACGGGCTGCCGCGTGGGACGCGCCACGCCGGAGCAACCCTTCGCCGACCTCGACCGCATGCCGGTCTATCTGACGGGCTCGGACAAGGACCCCTGGATCCCGGTCGACGCCTTTTCAGCCGCCGCCGCGACCTTGGCCCAGGCAAGAGCGCGGCTTCGATGCGACGTCTTCCCGGATCGCGCCCATGAGGTGTGCCGGGAGGAAGTGCTCGTTCTCGACCGGATGATCGAGAGCCTGGCTCAAGGCAGCGAGGTCTTCGAGACGACCGGGCGGTGAAAAGGCCGTCTCACCTCGGGACTTCCCGCACATAGGTGTTGCCATAGGTCGCGAAAGCATCGTCCGGCACCCTACCCTGTGCCTTCAAGGTCTTGGCGAGCTCGCGCGCCGCCTGACCCGGATAAGCGTCCTTCAATGTGACGGCATACCAGCCGTTCGTGGAAAGGTGGATGGAGAGCGGCAAAGGGGATGAGCGGACATAGGATCGCGCTTCCGCTAGGCTCCCGTAGGACTTGACCTGGATGTAACGGCTGTCGAACCGCCTCGCCGCATAGCCTTCCACCATCACCCAGGAATGGTGCATGAAGCCGTCGATGCCGCTCCCCCTGACCCGGTACCACTGATGCGCATCGGCCACGATCGTGACGGGTGTGCCGTTGGCGACGCGCCCGAGCTCGCCCGCCTTCTCTTGCGCCTCGGCCATGAGGGGCGCTTCGCCCCTGGGGTGACGAACTCGGCCCGCCCGATGCTCCGACACGGTCTCCTCGACAGGCGCCTGCGTCTCCGCCGGAGGCGCTGACGCCACCTGCCCTTGCGGAGCGCTGCCCGCGGTCGTCACCCGATACTGCTGCATCTCGGATTTCGAGAGATAGCGGATGTCGTCGCTGTCGTATCGCAGCGAGAGCTGCAGAATCGAGGGATCGATGCCCATCTCGACCATGTATGTGACGATCTCCGCCGTGATCGCCTGCACCGCCGAGACGGCGTCGTGCGAGGCGATGGGCGTGTCCCCGCTGAACGAGGACTTGTGGACGCCGATCGAGCCGGGCTCGGCCGAGCGCGACACGCCGCCCATGAAGGCCAGCGAGCAGGCGGACGCGCATTCGAGCGATCGCGACTGGAGAGTGTTCAAGCCGAACACGCGAATCAGCCTGCCCAACTCCATGGCCTTGATGATGTTGCCACCAGGGGAGTTGAAGCCGATGATGGTGGGATCGTTGGCGCGGACGGCCGCCCTGAACTCGGACAGGTCGTCGCCGTGTTCGAATCCGCCTTCCACGATGAGATAGCGCACCCCGCCGGGCGTCTGATCCGCGCGATAGCGCAGGTCGGCAAGAGCGCCCGTTGCCGGGAAACCGCAGATCAACGCGCCCAATGCCATCGCTGCCGACTTCGCGTGCATGCCCGTCCCGCGCCTTGGAAGTTGCGAGACGCTATCGCCGGATAGGATGCGTGTCGATATCGGCTGTGCGGCGCCGAAAACCCGAAGCCGCTGCTTTCCCATGGAAATCCATGTCCGAGCCCGAGGCAGTGCGGCTCGAACAGAACTTGGATCACACGAAGCGGTTCTTCGGTCTCTTGAGCCCCAGGCGATCGCGGAAGGTGCCCGGCGCGTATTCGGTGGGGAACACGCCGCGCCGTTGAAGCTCGGGCACCACTTGCCGGGCGAAGTTGGTCCAGTCGTCGGGAAGCAACGGGAACATCAGGTTGAAGCCGTCGGCCGCGCCGGACACGAACCACGCTTCGAGCTGGTCGGCGACATCCGTCACCGTTCCCGCGATCATGGGAACGGAACCGGTGTTGGCGATCTTCCGCGCGAGCTGCCTGATCGTCACCCCTTGCTTGGTTTCGCTTTTCACGAGGTCGAGCCAGGTCCGCCAGCCGTCGAACTTCGAGGAGTCCGGCAGGTCGGGCATGGGGCCGTCCAGGGAATGCGCGGAAGGGTCCATGCCCGACCAGCTCGACAAGATGTCGACGCTCACGCGATCGATCATGAGTTCTTCGAGCGCCGCCTGGCGCTCCTGCGCCTCGTCGCGCGATGCGGCCACGACCGGCAGCACGCCGGCCAGGATCAGGAACTCTTCGGGGGTCCTGCCCTTGCGCGCCAGCCGCTCGTTGATATCGGCCCGGTAGCGCTTGCCTTCGTCTTCGTTGCCGAAGACCGCGAAGTGGACGTCGGCGTGGGTGGTCGCAAGCTCCTTGCCCGCTTCCGAAGAGCCGGCCTGAACGAGGAGCGGATGGCCCTGCGGGGGCCGCGCGACGTTGAGCGGCCCGCGAACCTTGAAGTGCTCGCCGGCGTGGTGGAGATAGTGGATCTTCGTGGGATCGGCGAAGTAGCCGCTCTCCTTGTCGAGAAGAAGCGCCTCGTCCTCCCAGCTGTCCCACAGCTTGGTCACGACATCGAGGAACTCGTCGGCGCGCTGGTAGCGCTTTGCGTGCTGGATGTTGCCATCGAGGCCGAAATTGCGTGCTTCCTCGTCGAGCGCCGATGTCACGACATTCCACGCAACCCGCCCCTTGCTGATGTGGTCGAGCGAGGCAAAGGTGCGCGCGATGTTGTAGGGCTCGTTATAGGAAGTGGACGCCGTGACCATGAAGCCGATGTCCTTCGTCACGGCCGACAATGCCGCAACGAGCGACAGCGGCTCGAGGCGCGCATTGGCGTAGTGGGCGACCCCGCTTTCGAACGTGTCCCAGATGCCCAGATGGTCGGCTATGAAGATCGTGTCGATCTTCGCCTCTTCGGCGATGCCCACGAGATTCTTGTAGAAGTCGAGATCGAGGATTTCCCGGCCGGGCGCATCCGGGTGCCGCCACGAGAGACGATGGTCTCCCTGCGGATTGTAGAAGAAGGCAGCGAGAACCATGTGCTGGCGGGTCGGCATGCTGGCGTCCTGTATGCGCAGTCTCTGATGGGGCCGCTCCGAGCCGGAGGGAAAGCCGGGGAGCCCACACCGTGGCACGATCATGGAAGGGCCGGGCTCCCGCGTGGAAACCCAGCCTGGGGTTGGAACGCGTCGAGCTTAGCGCCTCCGGCCAGTCAGCGGCAATCGCACGATGGCCGGCGCCGCAAGCCTGCGAACCGATCTCTGCCCCCTCCCCCTTTCCCTGCCTTGTCTCGGCCATAGGTTCGGGCGCGCAAGCGAACGGAAGGCGGGATCGGATGCGCAAGGATCAGTATGGCGTTCTGCCCAGGGGCATCAACCATATCGGTTTGACGGTTCCCGATCTCGACGTGGCCAGTCGCTTCCTTGAGAAAGGCCTCGGCGCGCGGTGGTGCTATGACGGCCTGACGCGGGATGACCCGCCCCGTGAAGGGGCAGAGGTGGAGCGCCAGCTCGGCCTGCCCAAGGGCGCCCGCATCGTTCGCCAACGCCTGATGCGGATCGGAAACGGCGCGAATCTCGAGATTTTCGAGGTCGAAACGGCCAGTCCGGCGGCACCGCCCGCGCTGTCCGACCGCGGCTGGAACCACATCAGCGTGTTCTGCGACGACATCGAAAGCGCGCTCGAGCGCATCACCGACGCCGGCGCGAAGCCCTTGTCGGAAATGCACGGCAATTCGCGGCACGAGGACACGCCCGGCAATGCCAGCGTCTATGTGGTTCCGCCTTGGGGCGGCCTCGTCGAGCTCCAGGCGATCCCCGGCGGGAACTACTATCCGGACGACAGCGAGGCGGAGGCTTGGCTGCCGGAAAAGGCCTGATCCTATCCGAAGCACCTGATGCAGGCTTAGGACCTCGCGGGCGGAGGCCTGAGGTTTCCACAGTTCAAGCAGCGCATCCGGAACGCTCCGCGCCGCAAAACCGTTGGCGGATGAAGGAGATCGCCATGTCCAAGGAACCGATGCCCGCGCCGGGCCCCGACAACGAGCCGAGCCCAGGGCCTGTGTGGACGCCGGTGATCGAGGAGCCGGACGATCCGGACGAGTTGCCCGACGAGGCGCCCAATCCCAATCCCGACGAGAACAGCGATCCGCCGATCTATGCCTGATGCGGCATGAGCCTGTTGCCGGACGAGACGATATTGCTCGCTGGGGATGTCGGCTGCGGAGCGCGGCGCGACCTGCTCCAGGCTTCGATGCTCGGGAGGTGATGATGATCCGGTTGCTGGCAGGTGTCGTGCTTCTCTTGGGCGTTTTCACCAACGCGGCGCTCGCAGGACAAGTGGTGCCGGGCGAGGAGCATTGCGTGGTGAATGTTCGCAGCGACGATCGCCTGAACCTGCGGGAAAAGCCGAGTGCCGAGGCGCCGGTCGTTGCCCGCAAGCGCTATGGCGACTGCGGCATCCGGGTGACAGGACAGTGCACCAGAGGCTGGTGCCCGGTGGAGGACGGCCATGTCGAGGGCTGGGTGAACCGACGCTTCCTCGCCATGGTCTCGCCTTCGCTCTACTGCGTTTCCAAGGTCGCGGCCGGCGACACACTCAACCTTCGCGCCTGGCCTTCATCGCAGTCGCGGGTTCTGGCGAGGCTTCGCCGCAACCAGTGCGACATCGCCTTTCTGCCCTTCGCCAAGGACGGGTGGCAGAAGGTCCGCGTCGCCGGTTGGGAAGGCTGGGTGAGCCGCAGATATCTCAGCGGCGAGTGAGAGGGGGAGTGAGTCAGGCCGCCTCCCGTGTGCCCGTGACCTCTGCCGTGATCTCTGCGAGCTTTGCCCTCATCGCCTGTGGCATCATGCGCTTGCTCTTGACGCGCGGCAGGTCGATGGGGTCGCGCTCGTCTTGGGTGTCGCCGTAGAGCGCCTCGTAGTCCGCCACATTGTCGAAGGTCTCGGCCGCCACCCCTTCGGCCAGAACGAGCGCGTGGTTCTCCAGCTCGATGTGGAAATAGGTGAAGCGCTCGGGCAGGCCCGTCATGCGGGTGATGGTGTTTGCGTTCACGAGCGCATCGGCATGCACGAGCATGCCGTCAAACAACAGCGCATGGTCTGGCGACACGCAGAGGTCGCG
>QFNI01000083.1 GCA_003240775.1 Mesorhizobium amorphae
CTGCACGCTTCCCCAGTAGAGCGGCCGGGCGAGCGCGCGCTCGGCCACAGCCATCACCATCGGCGCGCGGGGGAAAAGATGCATCCCGCCGAGATGGTCGACATGCGTGTGCGTGAGGACGAGCACGTCGATGTCGTCTTCGCCCAGCCCGAGCAGCCCGAGCTGCGCCAGCGGCAGGTTTTCCGGCCCCACCGCCACCACCTCGCCGAACGCGCCCAGCCCGTCCTCAAGCGCTGCGGCTTTCGCATCATGCGCGTATTTCTCGGGCAGCCCGGTGTCGATCACCACCCGCTCGCCCCGGTCGGTCTCCACCAGAAACCCCGACAAGCCGATCACCCGGTCCCCGCCGAACACCCGAAACAGCCCGTAGTCGAGCACGCCGAGCCGCACCGGCCGCCCTTCCAGCAGAGGCCCTTCCAGCATCACCGGCTCCATCGCGTTCTCCTCCGCCCAAGAAAAAGGCCCGGCGCGGGCCTTCCCCACGCCGGGCCTCCAAGCCCTAGTAAGCCTTCACCTCAGTGGCGCGGCGGAGCCGCGTCCACCCGCTGGGAGGCCGGCACCACGCCACCGTCCGGCTTCACCTGGTTGGGCACGGCGGTGCCGGCGGCGATCTTCGCGCGCCGGCTCTTGCGGCCGCGCTGGAGCATGTTGAGCCCTTCCACCAGCGCCGAGAAGCCCATCGCCGCGTAGATGTAGCCCTTGGGCACCTTGTAGCCCATGCCGTCGGCGATCAGCGTCATGCCGATCATCAAGAGGAAGCCCAGCGCCAGCATCACGATGGTCGGGTTCTTCTCGATGAAGGCCGACAGCGGGTTCACCGCAAGCAGCATCACCGTCACCGCCACGATCACGGCGATGTACATGATGGCGATATGCTCGGTCATGCCGACGGCCGTGATGATCGAATCCACGGAGAACACGAGGTCGAGCAACAGGATCTGGAAGATCGCGGCGCCCATCGAGAGCTGCAGCGTCTGGCCGACCAGGTTGTCCTTGCCGTCCTCGTGGTCCACCGAGTGGTGGATTTCCTTGGTCGCCTTCCACACCAGGAACAGGCCGCCCGCGATCAGGATGATGTCGCGCCAGGAGAACTCGTTGCCCATGATCGTGAAGACCGGCGCCGTCAGGCCGACGATGATGGAGATGGTGGCGAGCAGCGCGAGCCGCATGATGAGGGCCGCGCCGATGCCCAGCCGCCGCGCCTGCTTGCGCTGGTGCTCGGGCAGGCGGTTGGTCAGGATCGAGATGAAGATCAGGTTGTCGATGCCGAGAACGATCTCCAGCACCATCAGGGTCAGCAGCGCGACCCAGGCTGTGGGATCGCTCGTCCACGCGAAATATGCCGCCAACCACTCCATCAGCCGTCTGTCCCTATCCTGCTGCTAAAAAAGCGGCCGGGGCGCCCATCGCCTCGGCCGTGCAATCACAGTGGCGTGACAGCTAGGAACGCGAGCGGCAGACTTCAACCACCCCTCAGCGCCAAAATGCGGGAATCGTTTCTTCGAGCCTCGGCCCGAGCCGCAAAGGCGCGATCCGTTCGGCCAGTCCCGTGCGGTCGGAAACCTCGACGCCCACCCCGCAGATCGTCGCCGGCCCGCCCGCCGCCTCGAAGCGCCCGCGCGGCACCTTCGACAGGAAGCGGTTGAGCGGCTCTTCCTTGTCCATGCCGAGCGAGGAGTCGTAGTCGCCGCACATGCCGGCATCCGACAGATATGCCGTGCCCCCGTTCAGGATCTGGTGGTCGGCGGTCGGGCAGTGGGTGTGGGTGCCCACGACCAGGCTCGCGCGCCCGTCCACGAAATGGCCGAAGCACATCTTCTCGGAGGTGGCTTCGGCGTGGAAGTCGATCACCACGGCGTCCGCTTCCGCCCCCAGCGGGCAGGCGGCCAGCTCGCGCTCGGCGGTCGCGAAGGGGTCGTCGAGCTCGGGGCTCATGAACACGCGGCCCATGATGTTGGCCACCAGCACGCGCGCGCCGTTTCTCGCCATGAACACGGAGGCCCCGCGCCCCGGCGTGCCCTTGGGGTAATTCGCGGGCCGCAGAAAGGCCTGCTCCCCGCCCGCCCATTCGAGCGCCTCGCGCTGGTCCCACACATGGTTGCCGGTGGTGACCACGTCCGCGCCTGCCCGAAGCGTCTCGTGCAGGATGTCTTGCGTGATGCCGAAGCCGCCCGCCGCGTTCTCGCCGTTCACCACCACGAAATCGAGCGCCAGCTCGGCGCGCAAAGCGGGCAGGCGCCTCCACACCGCGGTGCGGCCCGAGCGCCCCACCATGTCGCCCAGAAAAAGCAGCCTCATGCGCGCGCGTCTCCAAACAACCGCAGGCCCGATTCCGACAGAAGGGCCGGCAGCGCCACGTCATGCGCCTCGTCGGGCACGCGCTCCACCTCCTGGCAGTCGAAGGCGATCCCCACTAGCCGCGGCGGGACCCCGCGCGCGGAAAGCCGCGCGATCGCCCGGTCGTAATAGCCCGCGCCATAGCCGATGCGGTGGCCGCGCCCGTCGAAGGCCGCGAGCGGCACGAGCATCAGCGCGGGGTCGAGCACCTCGGCCTCCGGCCCCGGCCCCCAGGTGCCGAACCCCATGTCCACCATGTCGGCGCCCGCGACCATTTCGCGGAACACGATCGTGGTCTTGTCGAGAATGGCGGGCAGGCAGAGCCGCGCGCCGCGCTCCGCGAGCGCAGCCATCACCGGCCGCACATCCACCTCCGAGCGCATCGGCCAGAACCCCGACACCACCGTGCCCGGCTCGACCGCAAAGGCATCGCGCGCGGCTTGCGCCATCCCGCGCGAGGCCTCGCTGCGCCAGCCAGCATCCAGCGCGTCGCGCCGCCCGAGCGCCTGGGCGCGCAGGAGTTTCTTTTGGTCTTTGGGGGATTGGCTCATGCGCTCTTGATGGCAGGGGAGGGGTGGCCCGCCAAGAGCAAAAAGTGCGATCCGCGACAACCGGTGAAGCAGTCGATCCCGGGAACCTACAGCGTAGGTGGGCGCCGTGTAGCCAAGCCCAGGAGCCTGGCCAGGGACAGCTCCCTTAAGGATCGATAAGGCCCCGGGGAAATGTCGCTCCTGCCGTGATGCGCAGACCGCACCCCCGATATAAGCGCTCCGGGGCTCGGGGGCCAGATCGTCTCACCGAAATTCCCGCGCCACCCGCCTCTGCCAGAGGAGAAGCGGCGGCACCAGGAGAAGCTCGACGCAGAGCCCGAAGAGATGGCCCGCGGACGGCGCGCCGACCAGCATCAAGGACGCCAGCCGCGCGAGCCCGCCGGCAAACGTCAGCGCGCCCAGAAGCCCGAACCGCCCGGTCTTTGTCTCGATCCCCGGCACGCAGGACCACCACCCAAGGCCGATGGCCAGGAGAATGGCCGACAAGAAGCGGAAATGGCTGTCGAGATCGTTCGGCCAGGGCGCACCGGCCCCCGTCAGCGCGGGCCCCATCAAGACACCCGCCGCACCCGCCAGCACGGGGGTGACGGCCAGGACGGCCACGACGATCTGGAGGGCGCGCTTCTCGCTCGGCATCGGGGCTCCGCCCCCTTACCGCGTCGCCACGAAGAACAGCCGCGGAAACGGCAGCAGGAGCGTGCCGTCCGCTTCGAGCGGATAGGCGGCCGCGATCCGCGTCCGATACTCGGCCAGAAAGGCGTCCCGCCCCCCTTCGTCCAGCGGCGCGAGAAAGGGGCGCAGGCCCGTCGAGCCCAGCCAATCCACCACGCCGTCCACGCCTCCAAGCGGATGGTGATAGGTCGTCCGCCAGACATCCACCCGGCGGCAGAGCGGCTTGAGCAGCGCATAAAGCGCGCTCGCGCCCAAGATCTCCGTCCGCTCGCCCGCGGCCGCCGCGAGCTTGTCGCGAAAGGGCGCCAGTTCCGCCACCTCGCGCATGGCCCTGTGCGAGGGCTCGTCCAGATTGTCGGGCATCTGCACCGCCAGGCTCCCGCCCTCGGCCAGGCACCCCACGAGCCGGGGCAGAAGTGCTGCATGGTCGGGCAGCCATTGCAGAACGGCGTTGGCGAAGAGGAGATCGTAATTCTCGCCCTCCCACGCGCCGATGTCGGCCACCGCGAAATCGCAGGCAGGCAGCCGCTCGCGCGCGGCCGCGATCATGGCAGGCGAGGAATCGATGCCCGCGACCTCCGCCTCGGGATAGCGCGCGACCAGAAGCTCGGTGGAGTTGCCCGGCCCGCAGCCCAGGTCCATCGCCCGCCGCACCTGCGCGGGCGGCACGCCCAAAAGCAGATCGCGCGCGGCACGCGTGCGCTCACCCGCAAACCGCAGATACTGCTCGGCCGACCAGTCCGTCATCAGCCCTCTCACACCGCACCCAACGGCTCACCGCCCCTCGGGCGGCCCGGAGCCCCGCCTCGCTCCTCCCTCTCAGAAAGAACAGTCCGGCCAGCCTCCAACATCTCAAATCCCCCTCCCCCTTGAGGGGAGGGGTACGGGGTGGGGGTAAACCTCTCCCCCACCACCCACGCCTCAGGTCATCCCCAGCGCCGCCTTGTACAGATCAAGAATCGCCTCTTCCTCTTCGCGCTCGGAGGCTTCCTTCTTGCGCAGGCGCACGATGGAGCGCAGCGCCTTCACGTCGAAGCCCGTGCCCTTGGCCTCGGCATAGACGTCCTTGATGTCTTCCGACACCTGCTTCTTGTCTTCCTCCAGGCGCTCGATGCGCTCGATGATCGACCGAAGCTGGCCGGCGGCAACCGCCTGGACGTCGTTCTGCTCGCTCAATTCCTTGCTCACCGGCTGGTGCTCCCTCTCGATGGACGCCCCTTCATGCCGCGAGAGCGGTTTCGCGATGGTTAAGGAGGGGTGAGGGGAATGGGCGGTGTTTTATTCGATCCGCTGGTGGAGTGGAGCCCACCGACGTTGCCGGTTAGCTCTGCCCTTTTTCCCATTCGTCATTCTCGGGCTTGGGCCCCACGAATCCATGCCGTGACCCCACCACCCCACTGTCGGCGCAAACCGCCACCCCTCAATGCCCTTCCGGCCGCCCCTTCTCGAACGCCGCCTGCTGCTCCGCGCTCGCCTCGCGCTGAAACCGCGCCTGCCACTCCCCATAGGGCATCCCGTAGACCCGCTCGCGCGCGGCCTCCTTGGTCATCGCCTCGCCGCCCGCCTCGGCCGCCTCGCGAAACCAGTTCGCCAGGCAGTTGCGGCAGAACCCCGCCATGTTCATCAGGTCGATGTTCTGCACGTCCGTGCGCTCGCCCAGATGCGCGAGCAGCCTGCGAAAGGCGGCGGCCTCGAACTTTTCCTGTTCGCTTTCGGTCATGGCGTCCCATCCTCGATCGGTCCCGTGCGCGAGGAAAACCGCTGCACCCGCCCGATATCGGGACGCCGGTTCACCGCGTCAACAAGCGGCGCGAGCCGCGCGGCCCAGGCGTCGGCCCCATCCTCCGTTCCGATCAGGTCCTGGCGCACCTCGATGAGCGCATGGGGAAAGCCCGCGAGAATCGCGTGGCGGAACATCGTGTCGCCGCGCAGCGCCCCGTCATAGGGCTCGTTGTCGCCCACCACGAGGCCGGGCTCGGCGCGCAGCGCCTCGATCAGGGGAAGGGCCGCGCGCCCGTCCGTGTCCCACAAGAGCCCGACATGCCAGGGCCGGGGCGGCCGGTTGGCGAGCTGCGGCGTGAACGAGTGGATCGACACGACGAGCGGCGCCCGCCCGCTTCGCGCGTGAACCTCCGCAACAAGCCCCGCCACCGCTGCGTGATAGGGCCGGTAGAACCGCTCCAGCCGCCTTTCGCGCTCGTCTTCGCTCAGGGGATAGTTCCCCGCGATCACCGTGCCGTCATAGAGCTGGCGGATCAGGGTCGGGTCGTCCTCGCCCCGGTTGGGGTCGATCAGCAGCCGCGAGAACCCCGCCATGACAGTGGGGACCCCGAGCCGCCGCGCCAGCCCGCGCGTCACCCTCTCCGCGCCGATGTCATAGGCGATGTGGCGCTCGAAGGCCGCAGGCGGCAGGCCAAGGTCCCCGTAAGCTTGGGGCAGGGCGTTTCTGGCATGGTCGCAGACGAGCACGAGCCCCAGGCCCGGATCCCCGTCGATCCGGAGAACGGGCGCGAAGGGAGCGGGGGGCGCACCGGGGCCAAGCGATGTCATGCGGTCTCCAGGCGGTGGGTGGCAAAGCCTTCATTCCACGCGTGTTTGGCCCTGGCAATGCCGCCGTTTGGCCTTGCTCGGAGGCTAGTGCGCGGGGAACATCCTTTCCCGCGCGTCAGCAGGGAAGCCTTTGAATCGTTTGAAAAGCGGGGTGGCCCTGCGTTGACACCAAGCCGCCCTTCGCCCAGAAGAACCCTTCCAGGAGTTTCGTTCGTCATGTCGCCGGTCGCCGTTTCCCGATCCGCCCGCACGCTCGCTGGCATGGCCGCATGCCTCGCCGCACCGTTTCTCTTCGCAGTTCCCGCGCAGGCCGACTTCCGCGTCTGCAACGCAACCCAGAGCCTGGTGGGCGTCGCCATCGGCTATCGCGCCCAGGCCGGCTGGGTCACCGAGGGCTGGTGGCATGTGGACGGATCGAGCTGCAAGACGCTGATCGAGGGGCCGTTGTCCTCGCGCTTCTATTATCTCTATGCCGAGGATGCCGAGCGCGGCGGGCGCTGGGAAGGCCCGATCAACATGTGCGTGGCCGAAAAAGAGTTCAAGGTGGGCGGCGCCGCCGACTGCCTCGCCCGCGGCTTCCAGCGCGCCGGCTTCCAGGAATACGACACCGGCGAGCAGTCGAGCTGGATGGTGCAGCTGACCGACGAAGCCGCCCCCACCGCCGACGCGGGCGCCCCGGCTTCCGCGCTCGCCCCCGTTCCCGCGGCGCCCGCCGCCAATCCCTGACCAACAAAGGGCGGTCCGCTCCCGCGCCGCGGCCGGTGTCCGGCTCCCGCGCAGCACGGCCGCATTCGAGAGAGCCATGAGACGCAGCCGCAAAGTCAAGATCCTCGCGACGCTCGGCCCCGCTTCGCGCGACGAGGCCGTGATCCGCAAGCTGTTCGAAGCGGGCGCGGACGTGTTCCGCATCAACATGAGCCACACCGACCATTTGCTGCTGCGCGAGCTGGTCGAGCGCATCCGCAAGATCGAGGCCGATATCGGCCGCCCCATCGGCATCCTGGCCGACCTCCAGGGCCCCAAGCTGCGTGTCGGCCGCTTCGAGCGCGGCAAGGAAGAGCTTTCGCTCGGCCAGCGCTTCACGCTGGACGACGATCCCACGCCGGGCGACGCCACGCGCGTCCACCTGCCCCATCCCGAGATCCTGCGCTCGGTGGAAGCCGGCCACCGCCTCCTAATCGACGACGGCAAGCTCGAGCTGCGCGCGGTCGAAACCGACGGCCGCCGCATCGTTGCCGAGGTGGTCGCGGGCCGCACCATCTCCGACCGCAAGGGCGTGTCCCTGCCCGACACCGACCTGCCGGTCGGCGCGCTCACCGAAAAGGACCGCCGCGATCTCGACGCGGCGCTTGAGAACGAGGTCGACTGGATCGCGCTTTCCTTTATCCAGCGCCCCGAAGACCTGGCCGAAGCCCGCAAGATCGCGCGCGGGCGCGCAGCCATCATGTCCAAGATCGAAAAGCCCTTGGCGGTGCAGCGCCTACCCGAGATCATGGAACTGTCGGACGCCATCATGGTCGCGCGCGGCGATCTCGGCGTCGAGATGCCGCTCGAATCCGTGCCTGGCATCCAGAAGCAGCTCACGCGCGCCGCGCGCCGCGCGGGCAAGCCCGTGGTGGTCGCGACCCAGATGCTGGAATCCATGATCTCCGCGCCGGTCCCCACGCGCGCGGAAGTCTCGGATGTCGCAACCGCCGTGTTCGAAGGGGCGGACGCCATCATGCTGTCCGCCGAAAGCGCGTCGGGCCAGTATCCGGTGGAAGCCGTCGCAACCATGAGCCGCATCGCCGAGAAGGTCGAGACCGACCCGACCTATGCCGGCATCATCCACGCCCAGCGCACCGAGCCCGAGGCGACCAGCGCCGACGCCATCTCGGCCGCCACGCGCCAGATCGCCGAAACGCTGAAGCTCGCCGCCATCGTCACCTACACGGCGTCCGGCAACACGGGCCTGCGCGCCGCGCGCGAGCGCCCGCGCGTGCCGATCATCGCGCTCTCGCCGGTTGTCGCCACCGCGCGCCGCCTGTCGCTTCTCTGGGGCACCCATTGCGTGGTGACGCCCGATGCCGCCGACCTCGACGACATGGTGGACCGCGCGAGCCGCATCACCGAGCAGGAAGGCTTCGGCGTCGCGGGCGAGCGCATCATCATCACCGCAGGCGTGCCGCTCCGCACGCCGGGCAGCACCAACATGGTCCGCATCGCCAATGTCGGCGGCGGCAACGCGTCGGCCCGCAGCTAGAAGGGCGCACTCGAAGGGTTCGACAAAGGGCTGCGTTTCCCTCCCCCTGAGGGGGAGGGGAGGGTCATATCCCTTTATTCCGGCGCCAGCTCTCCGCTCGGCGCCTGCGCTTCGCCGCAGCGCCCCACATCCATCGCGTCCCCCGCGATCCGCCGTTCCACGGCGCGCGCCATCGCCTGCAGGTCGACCGTTCCCCCCGCCAGCTTCTCCACCGCGCCCGCGACCAGTTCGGGCGCCACCCAGTCCGGCTTGTGGCCGAGGTTCTCGACCCACACCAGTTCCGCGCCCGCCACGTCCCGCACCATGCCCAGGCTGTGCACCTCCTCGAACACCACCGTGTCCCGGTTGCCCGAGATCACCACGGCCGGCGCACGGATCTCGCGATAGCGCGGTTGCTCGCGCTCCACGAAGTCGTGCAGCCCTTCCACATCCTCGGCATTCGCCCGAAAGGCCGAGGGCCGCAGCACGAGCGGGATGCGCGCGCGATCCTTGTAGTTCTCGGGCACGGGGTTCGGCGCGAACACGCAGTCCACCGCCCCGTCGAGCCGCGCCCAGCCGCCCGGCAGCGCCAGGGTCTCGGCAAACGCCCAGCCGATCACGGGCGTGGCCGTCAGCCGGTAGTACCAGGAGGTTTCCGCGCCCGGCCAAGGGTGGGTCGCCCCCGAAACGAAGACCAGCCCCGCCACGCGCTCGGGCATCTCCACCCCGAACACGGCCGTGGCCGCAGCCCCGAACGAGTGCCCCACGATCACCGCGCGCCCGATGCCCAGCCGGTCCATCAGCTCGGCCACCGCGCGCGCCTGCCCGCGGGGGCTGGCGAGCCAGGGACCGCGCTCCGACCAGCCATGCCCCGGCCGGTCCACGAACAGCATCTCCGCGCGGCCTTCGAGAAGCGGCCGCATCGGCTCCATCGCGTCGTTGAGATTGGCGCTCGCCCCGTGCAAGAACACCACCGGCGGCAGATCGCCCTCGGTGGGTCCGGGCACATGCACGTAATGCAGCCGCACCCCCGCCACTTCGGCGAACTCGCCCACCGGCGGATAGCGCCGCTCGATCCACCAGACGCCGAACCGCGTGACGCCCACCAGAACGAGCACCACCGCGAGAAGAAAGGCGAGAACGGCGAGCAGGAGGTTCATGCGGGATCGATCGAAACCCTCAGCGCTGCGTCGGGTTCGCCCCACCCAAGGCACGAGGCCCTGTCACAGGCTCTGCCCCGCCAGCTCGTCCGACAAGACGCCCACCTCGTTCTGCACCTCGCGCAGCATGGGATACACGCTCAGCACCCGCGTGTAGGCGTCGAGCGCCAACTCCTTCGAGCCGCGGTTCTTCATGATCGTCGCCAGCCCCGTCAGCGCGCCCCAGTGGCGCGGCTCGCGCTGCAGCGTGCGCTCGATGTCGCCCATCGCCATGGCATAGTTGTTCATCGCGAAATGCGTGGTGGCGCGCAGGTTCCAGCCCTCGGGGTAGTCGGGCCTCAGCACCACCACCTGGTCCAGGAAATCGAGCGCCACCGCATATTTCTTGGCTTGGAGCGCGTCGCGCGCCCAGCCCATCATCAGGTCCACCGAAGCGCTGCCCGAGCGGTTCCATTCGGTGCGGATGCGGTTCGCCACGCGTTCGGCGGCCTTGGGATTGCCTTCGCGCTTGAGCTCGGAAAACAGCGCGTCGATCCGCTCCGCGCGGGGGGCAGGGGGCGCAAGCTCCGCCCGCTTGTCGACGGGGGGCGCCGCCGCTCCTTGGGCGAGCGCGGGCAGGGAACCGAGAACCAGGCCGCTCACGAGCGCTGAAACGAGAAAAAGCCGCATGAGGAGGAGCCTAGCTCTCCCGCATGCGCCTTCAAACTGAAAATTCCGTGAGGCTCCGGCCCCGTTGGGAGGCCTAGACCCTGATCAGCCCTGGCGCGCCTTGTAGCGCGGGGCTTCCTTGTTGATGATGTAGATGCGGCCCTTGCGGCGGACCAGGCGGTTGGCGCGGTGGCGGCCCTTGAGGGCCTTCAGCGAATTCTTGATCTTCATGGCCTTGCTCGTGCAGCTTATGCGGACGGGCAAGCCGTCCCGGAAAAACGAAAAAGAGACAAACGGAAAGCGCGCCGGACAAGGGCGCGCATGGGTTGCCGCGTCCTTACCGAACGAGGGCAGGGGTGTCAACGCGTCTGAGGCCCCGAGCGCCTTCGCCGCTTCCCTCCCATGCGGCGAGCGACTAAGACCGGATCGTCTCAGGATCTGGAACAACCCGCATGTTGGAGGGAGGCAAGACGCCCGCCGGCGGCTCGCTCGCCAGGGAGCGCGCCGCAAGCCGGGCAGCGGCTGCCGCCGCCGAGGCCGCCCCTTCCGGCGCGACCCCGCTCGGCACGGCCATCGACGAGGCCCGCGCCCGCGCAGGCGGCACGCCGGCGCGCTCCCCCGCCCGCCCGCGCCGAGGCTTCCGCCCCGTTCTCTTCTGCACCAGCCTGGGCGCCGCTGTCGGCTTGGCCTACACGCTCCTCAACCCGCCCGTCTTCGAGGCGACGGCCGAGCTTCTGGTGGCCGACGCGGCCAACGTCGAAGCCCCCTTGCGGGCGCTCGCGGCATCCGCCGCCGAGACGCCCGCCTTGCGCATCGCCCGCCGCCCGGATGCGCCCGTGATCACGCTCACCGCCCGCACGCCCGACCCGACCCTTTCCGCCCGCACCGCCAACCGTGCGGCCGACGCCTTTCTCGCAGCCCAGCCCGCGCCACGCCCCCAGCCCATGCCCGACCTCGACGCCCTGCGGGAAGAAGCCGACCGGGCCCAGCGCGCGTTGGACGAGGCACGCGAGGCGCAAGCCGCCGCCCCACCCCCGCCCGACCCCCGCATCCCTGCCCTGCAAGGGGAACTCGACGCCGCCCGAAGCGAAGCCCGAGCCCTCGCGGCCCAAGCCGAAACTCTCGCGCGCGCCGACCCCGCGACAAGCCTCCCAGAAACCCTCGACGCGCCCACGCTCGCCCAGCTCCATGCGCGCCACGCAGCCGCCCGCGCGGAAGCCGACCGCCTGGCCCTCACGCTCGGCCCCCGCCACCCCTTCCGCCAGAGGGCCGCAGTCGAGCTCGACGCTTCCCGCGCGGCCCTCCAAGCCGAACAGGCCCGCACCGCCCAGGCGTTTCAAGCCCGCGCGAACGCCGCAGAGAGGCGCGCGACCGGGCTCGCCGCCCGCCTGTCAGCCCTTCCCACCCCGCCCGAACCCAGGCCCGCCGACCCGTCCGCCCTCGAAGCCCTCGAACGCGAGGCGCAAGCCCGCGCGCGGCTTTACGAGGCCGCCCGCAACCTCCCCCCGCCCGAGCGCGAGCCCCCGCCCGTCACCCTTCTCGCCCGCGCGAGCCCGCCCCCCGCGCCGCTCGGCGCGACACCCCCCGTGGTCGTCGGCGCATCCGCCCTTCTCGGCCTGCTCTTCGGCCTGATCCTGTCCTTTGCCCGTCGCGCGCGCTGAATCCTGCGGCACGCCATGACGCTCGGGCGCTGACAAGACGCGCCCGTTTCCTGTAGGCTCGTGAAACTTCTTTTCCCGTGGAGAATCCCCGAATGGCCACCCTGATCGACGGCAAAGCCGAGTCCGAACGCGTTGCGGCCCGCGTCAAGGACCTGGCCGGCGCGTTTTCCGACAAGACCGGCCGCAAGCCGGGCCTCGCCGTGATCATCGTGGGCGAGGACCCCGCCTCCCAGGTCTATGTCGGCGCGAAATCGAAGAAGGCCGCCGAATGCGGCTTCCATTCCGTCCAGCACACGCTGCCCGCGGACACGACCGAGGCCCAGCTCACCGACCTGATCGACCAGCTGAACGCGGACGAGACCATCAACGGCATCCTGGTCCAGCTTCCCTTGCCGGCCCAGATCGATTCGGGCCGCGTCATCCAGGCCATCGCCGCCGAAAAGGATGTCGACGGCTTCCACTTCCTCAATGTCGGCATGGTCGGCGTCGGCGAGTTCGCCCGCGCCTTCGTTCCGTGCACGCCCGCGGGCTCCATGCTGCTCATCGAAAAAGTCCACGGCCGCGATCTGTCGGGCCTGTCTGCCGTGGTGATCGGCCGCTCCAACATCGTGGGCAAGCCGATGGCGAACCTGCTTCTCGCCGCCAACTGCACGGTCACGGTCGCGCATTCCCGCACCAAGGACCTGCCCGGCGTGGTGCGCGGCGCCGACATCGTGGTCGCAGCCGTCGGCCGCCCCGAACTCGTGAAGCGCGATTGGATCAAGCCCGGCGCCACCGTGATCGATGTCGGCATCAACCGCGTTCCCGCGCCCGACAAGGGGGAGGGCAAGTTCCGCCTCGTGGGCGACGTGGCCTTCAAGGAAGCCGAGGAGGTCGCCGGCGCCATCACCCCCGTCCCCGGCGGCGTCGGCCCCATGACCATCGCGCTCTTGATGGCCAACACCCTCATCTCCGCCTATCTCGACGCCGGCCTGGAACGCCCCTCCTTCTCGCTCTGAACCCCGCCCCTCCCTCTCGAGGGGGGTGAGAGGCGACGGCCTCCGGCCGGCAAGAAGCCATGGAGATGGCTTCCTGAGCCTCGAACGCTCCGAGCCATGCGAGGGGCAGGGGGCTATCCCTCCACCGCACGACGCTCCCGGCTCACCCGAAAACCCAAAACACCCCCACCCCACCCCCCTCTCAGAATCCCCCTCCCCCTTGAGGGGAGGGGTACGGGGTGGGGGTAACGGTCCCACAGCCC
>QFNI01000018.1 GCA_003240775.1 Mesorhizobium amorphae
CCCCAGGGCGCGCGGCCCGCCAGGATCCACGGATTGAGCGAATCGAATCCCCCCGGCTCGCCCATGACGATGCGCCCGCCCTTGGGAGCATCGGGGTTGGCATAGGGCAGATGCGCGAAATCCTCGGGCAGTGCTGGCTCGCCATGCATGGCGATGCCGTGGCGCGGCTCGGCTAAGGCAGGCAGGGCCGCAGCCGAGGCCAGCAGGAGGACAAGGAGTTTCAAGCGCCGCATCGGGGGTTCTTGCGGGATTTGGATCGATGGAGCAAGACAAGGCTCCGCGAGGCTTGCGCGGGGCCTGCGGCCTGCCCGGCGCAAGCCCGGCAAGTCATCCTGTTGCCTCAATTGCGCGGGAGTGAGCCCTGGAGTAGGGCACGGGCCCAAGATTTCCAGACGGCAGAGGAACGTCCAGCATGACCACCATGTTCACCACGGCTACGCGCGGCGCACTGGCGGCGGCTGGCCTCGCCGGCCTGCTCGCAGCAGGCGCCGTCCAGCCGGCGGCCGCCCAGCAGCAGGACATCCCCAAGGGCTGGTTCAAGGCCTGCACCAAGCAGCAGGACGTGGACATCTGCAACGTGCAGCAGATCGTGACGGCCTCCACCGGCCAGCTTCTCACGGGCATCAGCCTGATCGAGCTGAAGGGCAAGGTGAACCGCAAGGTGTTCCAGGTGACGGTGCCCTCGGGCCGTCTCGTGCCTCCGGGCGTGGGTCTGGCCATCGACGGCCAGAAGCCCCAGAAGCTCGACTACATGATCTGCTTCCCCGACCGTTGCGTGGCCGAGGTGCAGCTTTCCGACCAGCTCGTCGCATCCTTCAAGCGCGGCAACGAGATCACGCTCACCTCCGTGAACTTCCAGAACCAGCCCAACCCCATCAAGGTCTCGCTGTCCGGCTTCACCGGCGCCTTCGACGGCGCGCCGCTGCAGCAGTCCGACCTCGAGGACCGCCAGAAGAAACTGCAGGAATTTGTGAGCAAGAACAACGAGGATTTCGCCAAGAAGCTCAAGGAAGAGCAGGCGAAGGCCAAGGCCAGCAACTGACCGGCTGAAGCTCTCTCGAACGACGAAAGGCCGCGCGGATGCGCGGCCTTTTTCGTTTCACCGGAAGTTTCAGTGCTTGGAAGCGGCCTTCAGCGCATATGAGCCGTCCGAGCGGCGGTCGAACATCTCGCGCAATTGCGGGTGGCGCACCGGCTCGCCCGACTGGTCTTCCAGCAGGTTCTGCTCGGACACATAGGCCACGTATTCGGTGTCCTCGTTCTCGGCGAGTAGGTGGTAGAAGGGCTGATCCTTGCGCGGGCGCACTTCCGCCGGGATGGCCTCATACCACTCTTCGGTGTTGGCGAAGACCGGGTCCACATCGAAGATCACGCCGCGGAACGGGAAGAGCCTGTGGCGGACGACCTGGCCGATCTGGAACTTGGCTGTACGCATGGTCTCGTTCTTCCACTCGAAGTTTTCCGTTTAGCCACCTCCTCCGCTGCAACGCAATGCACCATCGCTTGACCTCCGGCGGCTCCGGGGGATAGGCGCGGCGCGGACCGTTCGGAGGCCCACGGGCGTGGCAGAGATCGTCGGGCTCGTGGTGCCCTTCTTCGCGTTGATCTTTTCGGGCTTCGCCATGGCGAAGCTGCGCCCCCTGCCGCTCGACGCGCTGGGCTGGCTGAACGCCTTCATCGTGTATTGGGCGCTGCCCGCGCTCTTCGTCACCCTTCTGGCGCGAACGCCCTTCGAGGAACTGACGCGCGGCAGCTTCATCCTGGGTTCGGTCGGCTCGACCTTTGCGATCTTCGTTCTGATGTTCGTGGGCTCGCGCCTGGTCGGCGGCGACACGCCCACAGCCACCATGCGCGGGCTCGGCTCGGCCTATGGCAATATCGGTTATATGGGACCGGGGCTGGCGCTTCTCGCCTTCGGGCCGGCGGCCGCGACGCCGGTGGCGCTCATCTTCTGCTTCGAGAACGTCATGCATTTCACGCTGGCACCGCTTCTGATGGCGCTCGCCGGGCGCGAGAAGGCTTCGCCCTTGCAGCTTGTGGGCCGAGTGGCGCGGTCGATCGCGCTTCATCCCTTCGTGCTCGCCACGATCGTGGGTGTGCTGATCGCCTATTCCCAGGTCGAGCTGCCGCGCTTCGTGAGCGTCTACCTCGACTATCTCGCGCGGGCCGCGGCCCCCTGCGCGTTGTTTGCGATGGGTGTGACGCTTGCGCTGCGGCCCTTGCGGCGCGCGCCTGTGGAACTCGTTCCCCTGGCGGCCCTCAAGCTCGTGCTGCACCCGCTGCTGGTCTATGTGGTGCTGAGTGCGGCGGGCGATTTTCCGCCCGGCTGGATCGAGGTGGCGACACTGCTTGCGGCTCTGCCCACCGCCACCAACGTGTTCGTGATCGCGACGCAGTATCAGGTCTGGACGGAGCGCGCCTCGGCCGCGGTGCTGGTCACGACCTGTCTCTCGGTCGCGACGCTGACGGTGCTGATCTACCTCTTCAAATCGGGCATCCTGCCGCCCGACCTATTTCCCGCTGACTAGAGCAACCGGCGAACGGCCGAGCCAGGAGCGCATCAGGGCGCCGCGCAGCCGGGGGATGCGCTCCAGCGCGGTGAGCGCCAGACCGCGGCCGAGCTGCACGGGAAGGGCGCTCGACAGGAGCGACTGGTTGAGAAGCTCGACGCCCGCGCTGCGGGCGACGACATCGGTGCGCCGCTTGCGGTCGAAGCTGTCGAGAACGCTTGTGCTGCCGGGATCAGTGCGGTCGCGGGCCGCCGCTTCCGCGAGATCGCGCACGTCCCGGATGCCGAGGTTCAGGCCCTGGGCGCCGATCGGGGGAAAAAGATGGGCAGCTTCGCCCACAAGCGCGGTGCGCTTGGCCGCGAATCGGCGGGGAAGGGCACTGGCCAGCGGGTAGACCTGCCGGCCCGGCTCCACTTCGACCGCGCCGAGACAAGATTGCATGCGCGTCTCGATCCGGCGCGAGAGTTCGAAGTCGTCGAGGCCTGCCAGAGCGGAAGCTTCCTCCGGGCGCACCACCCAGACCAAGCTCGAACGCTGGCCCGGCAGCGGCACCTGCGTGAAGGGTCCGGTTTCCGTGTGGAACTCGGTCGAGACGAAGCCGTGATCGCGCGAGTGGCGGAAGTTCACCACGAGAGCGCTTTGCGGCAGCTTGCGGCGGAGCACCTCGATGCCGGCTGCTTCCCGCGCCGGCGACGAGCGGCCATCCGCCGCCACGGCGAGCTTGGCGCGCAGCGCCGAACCGCTGGAAAGGGCTGCGGTGACACCCGTCTCGTCGGACACCCAATGGGTGACGCTTTCGGTGATGCGGCGGATGCGGGGCTCGGCATCGACTGCATCCGCCAGCACGGCGTTGAGGCCCGCGTTCGGGATGTTCCAGCCGAAGGCCTCCTCGCCGATCTCGCTGGCGCGGAAGGTGACGGGCGGGCTGCGCAGCAGGCGGCGCGTGGCGTCCACGATCCGCATGGCGCGCAAGGGCGCGCCCTCGCGCTTGAGCTTGTCGGCCAGGCCGAAGCGTTCGAGGTGCTCGAGGCCCGGCACCATGACCGCGCTCGTGCGCCGGTCGGCAGCGGGCACGGGGCCGACGAGCACCACCTCGAAACCCTCATGGGCGAGAGCGAGTGCGGCGAGAGCGCCGGCCGGCCCAGCGCCCGCGACGATCGTTTCGACTGCTTCTTCCATGCTCGCGCCACCATTCCTGTCGCGCCGAAACTATGGCGGCGCGACAGCCACATCAACGGCACGGAGTGTCGCGAAAGCGGGGGAATGCCGGGGATGGTGCCGCGGCGCTCTTGTGCTGGCGCACCCGCCTTCGCTAGGTTGCGCCCGATCCGGATGGCGGCGGGCACTGCGCCTCGCGTCGATTTCGAGCGAGGGTGACATCGTGGTGAAACGACCGAAAAAGGTCACCGCCCCGCAGGCGAAAGCATTCTCCGTCCATCTTCTGACGGCGTCGGGCTCGTTCCTGGCCTTTCTCAGCCTGGTGGCCGCGAGCGAGCAGCGTTGGACGGCGATGTTCTTCTGGCTCGGCCTCGCGCTTTTCGTCGACGGCATCGACGGACCGATCGCGCGCAAGCTCGAAGTGAAGGAAATCCTGCCCACATGGTCGGGCGAGCTTCTCGACAATGTGATCGACTACGTGACCTACGTGCTCATCCCCGCCTTCGCGCTCTACCAGCGCGGCTTCATGGGCGAGGGGCTGTCGTTTCTGTCGGCGGCCATCATCGTGGTGTCGAGCGCCATCTACTATGCCGACACGGGAATGAAGACGAAGGAGAACTTCTTTAAGGGCTTCCCGGTGGTCTGGAACATGGTGGTGTTCACCTTGTTCGTGATCGAGCCGGGCGAATGGGTCTCGTTCGGGGTGGTGCTGGTGGCCGGCATCCTGACCTTCATGCCCATCAACTTCCTTCATCCTGTGCGCGTCGAACGGCTGAGGCCACTGAACCTCGGCGTCACGCTTCTGTGGTGCGCGTTCGGTGCGCTCGCGCTGGCCGAAGCGTGGCTCGCGAGCTTCTACAACCAGTTCGGCGTGACGCCTTCGGATGTCAGCACCTTCACCAAGATCGGCATCGCGGTGACGGGGGTCTATCTGTTCTGCATCGGCGGAGTGATGCAGCTCTTCCCCAATCTGGGGCGCCGCAAGGACTTGGCTCAGTCCGCTTCCGCCCGCCCGCTGTGACGCGGCTGCGCCACCGGCCGAGCATCTTTCGTTATCGCTTGAAAATTTGATGCAGTTTCAAGCAGTCTGTGGCATTGCCGAAAAAATCGGCAGCGGCTTAGTCTGAGCCGTTGGACGCGACAGGTGGGGACCGGGTGGCCGCAGAAATGGGATCTGGGCGCGAAGCCCTGCTGGAAGTCCGCGGCCTCACCAAGCTGTTCGGATCGCTGCGCGCCTGCGACGGCGTGGACCTCACGATCGAAAAGGGCGAGATCCACGCGCTGCTCGGCGAGAACGGCGCGGGCAAGTCCACGCTCGTCAAGATGCTGTTCGGCTCGCTCGAGCCGAATGCCGGCACGATCCGCTGGAAAGGCCAGCCGGTGCGCATCGAAAGCCCAGCCGCCGCGCGCAGGCTCGGCATCGGCATGGTCTTTCAGCACTTCTCGCTGTTCGAGGCGCTGACGGCGGCCGAGAACATCGCGCTCTCGCTCGACAAGTCGACGCCGCTCGCCACCGTCGCCAACCGTGCGCGCGAGCTTTCGCGCGCCTACGGGCTGCCGCTCGACCCCGGCGCGCTGGTGGGCGACCTTTCGGTGGGCGAGCGCCAGCGCATCGAGATCATCCGGTGCCTGCTGCAGGAGCCCGACCTCGTGATCCTGGACGAGCCGACCTCCGTGCTGACGCCCCAGGAGGCCGACAAGCTTTTCGAGACGCTGGAGCGGCTGCGCGGCGAGGGCAAGTCGATCCTCTATATCTCCCACCGGCTGGAAGAGGTGAAGCGCATCTGCGATCGCGCCACCGTGATGCGCCACGGGCGCGTGGTGGAGCATTGCGATCCCCGCCAGGAGACCGCGGCGTCGCTCGCCCGCATGATGGTGGGCAGCGAGGTGCGCGCGGTGGCGCGCGGCGCGGCACCCCAGCCCGGCCGCGAGCTGATCGGCGTGCGTGGGCTCGACCGGCCGCCGGCCAACCCTTTCGCCGTGCCCCTGCGCGGCATCCGCATGAGCGTGTTCGCCGGCGAGGTGCTGGGCATCGCGGGCGTGGCGGGCAACGGGCAGGGCGAATTGTTTGAAGCGCTCTCGGGCGAGGCGGTGCAGGACAAGGCTTCGACCGTCAGCCTTTGCGGCACGGATGCCGGGCGCATGTGCATCACAGAGCGCCGCAAGCTGGGCGCGGCCTTCGTGCCGGAGGAGCGCTTGGGGCATGGTGCCGCGCCGCGCATGAGGCTTTCGGAAAACCTGCTGCTGTCGCGCCACGCGACCGACCGCAAGGGCTTTCTCGGCTGGGGCGGCACTGTGCGGCGGGGTGCGGTGGCGAATGCCGCCCAGCGCATCATCGAGGCGATGGATGTGCGCAAGAGTGGGCCGGACCCGGAGGCGGCAGCCCTTTCCGGCGGCAATCTCCAGAAATTCATCATCGGCCGCGAACTCGACCGCAAGCCGCAGGCCATCATCGTGAACCAGCCGACCTGGGGCGTGGATGCTGGGGCCGCAGCGCGCATCCGCCAGGCGCTGATCGAACTCGCGCGCTCAGGGTCGGCCGTTCTCGTGATCAGCCAGGACCTGGACGAACTCTTCGAGATGTCGGACGCGATCTCCGTGATGCATGATGGCACACTTTCGCAGCCCGTGCCGACGGCGCAGGCGACGTTCGAGTCGGTTGGCCTCCTGATGGGCGGCGCCTCGCCCGGCCATGCGACGGTGGCCGCGTGATGCGCTGGGAACTCGTCAAGCGCCCGCAGCGCTCGCGGCTTTTCTCCGCGCTTTCACCGATTCTGGCTTTCCTCCTGACGCTCGTCGCAGGCGCGTTGCTCTTCGCGCTGCTCGGGCTCGACCCGTTGGCCGCGCTCTACGCTTATTTAGTGGAGCCGTTGACCGAGGTCTGGTCGCTGCACGAGCTGGCCATCAAGGCGGCGCCGCTGATCCTGATTGCGGTGGGGCTGGCCATCTGCTTCCGCTCCAACAACTGGAACATCGGGGCGGAGGGCCAGTTCATCCTGGGCGGCATCGCAGGCTCGATCCTGCCAGTGCTCTATCCCGAGTTCCGCGGGCCGTTCGTTTTGCCGCTGATGCTCATGATGGGGATGGTGGGCGGCGCTGCCTATGCTGCGCTCCCCGCGCTGTTGAAGACGCGCTTCAACACCAACGAGATCCTGTCGAGCCTGATGCTCGTCTATGTCGCGCAGCTTTTTCTCGACTGGCTGGTGCGCGGGCCCTGGCGAAACCCGGAAGGCTTCAACTTCCCCGAAACGCGCCGCTTCCATGCGGATGCCATCCTGCCGGAGCTGCTGCCCGCTTCGGGGCGCGCGAACTGGGGCATGGCGTTCGCGATCATCGCCGCACTCGTCGCGTGGTTCGTGCTCAGCCGCACGCTGCGCGGCTTCGAGGTGCGCGTGATCGGAGAAAGCCCGCGAGCCGGGCGCTTCGCAGGCTTCAGCACCAAGCGCATGGTGTTCTTCGCCTTTCTCACCTCGGGCGCGCTGGCGGGGCTCGCCGGCATCTCGGAAGTGTCCGGCGCCATCGGCCAGCTTCGGCCGGTGATCTCGCCGGGCTACGGCTTCGCGGCGATCATCGTGGCCTTTCTCGGCCGGCTGAACCCGCTCGGCGTGGTGGCCGCGGGGCTTGTGCTGGCGCTCACATATCTCGGCGGCGAGGCGGCGCAGATTTCGCTCGGCGTGTCCGACAAGGTGGCGCGCGTGTTCCAGGGCATGCTGCTCTTCTTCGTGCTCGGCTGCGACACGCTGATCCACTACCGGCTGCGGCGCGTGACCGCCGCGCCGCCGGCCTCGGTTGCAGCGACGCCTGCGGCCCTTGCGCAGGAAACGGGAGGGACCGGTGGGCATCACTGAAAGCATTCTGCTCACCATCGCGACCGCTGCGACGCCGCTCCTGCTTGCAGCGCTCGGCGAGCTGGTGGTCGAGCGCTCGGGCGTGCTCAACCTGGGCGTCGAGGGCATGATGGTGATCGGCGCGGTCTGCGGCTTCGCGGCGGCGGCCCTTTCCGGCTCGCCCTGGATCGGCATGTTTGCCGGGATCGCGGCAGGCGCCGTGTTCTCGCTTCTGTTCGGCTTCCTCACGCTTTCGATCGCCACCAACCAGGTCGCGACCGGGCTTTCGCTCACCCTTCTGGGGCTCGGCCTTTCTTCGATGATCGGCGAGCCCTTTGTGGGTTCGGCGGGCATCCGCCTGCCGGTGCTGGACATCCCCGTTCTGTCCGACCTTCCGGTGGTAGGGCGTCTCCTGTTCGGGCAGGACCCGATCTTCTACATCGCGATTGCGCTCGTGTTCGCCGTGTCGTGGTTTCTGTTCCGCACGCGGACGGGGCTGACCCTGCGCTCTATCGGAGACAGCCACTCTTCCGCTCATGCGCTTGGCATCAACGTGATCGGCTATCGCTATGCCGCCGTGATGTTCGGCGGCGCGTGCGCGGGGCTCGCGGGCGCGCACCTGTCGCTCGTCTACACGCCGCAATGGGTGGAGAACATGACGGCCGGACGCGGCTGGATCGCGTTGGCGCTCGTGGTGTTCGCTTCCTGGCGGCCGCTTCGTGTGCTGGCCGGCGCCTATCTCTTCGGCGCGGTCACCATCGGGCAGCTTCACGCGCAGGCGCTCGGGCTCGGCATCCCATCGCAGCTCTTGTCGGCGATGCCCTATCTCGCGACCGTGATCGTGCTGGTGCTGATCTCGCGAAACCGGCGCTTGACCATGATCAACACTCCCGCTTCGCTCGGCCAGCCATTCGTGCCAGAGCGCTAAAGAAAACCACCCCCAAAAGCGGCCGGCATTTCAGGCGCCGCTGAACAACCAGAGAGGACTGCTTTTCATGAAGAAAATCGTGTTCGGCTTTGCCGCAGCGCTCGCCATGAGCGTTTCGGGCGCCGCCCTCGCCCAGGACAAGACCAAGGTCTGCTTCGTCTATATCGGCTCCAAGACAGACGGCGGCTGGACCCAGGCGCACGACATCGGCCGCCAGCAGGTGGAAAAGAAACTCGGCGACAAGGTCGAGACCTCGTTCGTCGAGAACGTGCCGGAAGGCCCCGACGCGGAACGCGCCATCGAGCGTCTCGCGCGCTCGGGCTGCGCCATCGTCTTCACCACCTCCTTCGGCTTCATGGACCAGACGCTGGCCGTCGCGGCCAAGTTCCCGGACGTGAAGTTCGAGCACGCCACCGGCTACAAGACGGCCGACAACGTCGCGACCTACAATGCGCGCTTCTACGAGGGCCGCTACATCCAGGGCCAGATCGCGGCCAAGATGTCCCAGAAGGGCCTGGCGGGCTACATCGCCTCGTTCCCGATTCCCGAAGTGGTGATGGGCATCAACGCGTTCACGCTGGGTGCGCAGTCGGTCAACCCCGACTTCAAGCTCAAGGTGGTGTGGGCCAACACCTGGTTCGACGCAGGCAAGGAAGCCGACGCCGCCAAGGTGCTGATCGACCAGGGCGTCGACATCATCACGCAGCACACCGATTCGACCGGCCCGATGCAGGTGGCCTCCGAGCGCGGCATCAAGGCGTTCGGCCAAGCGTCCGACATGATCAAGGCCGGTCCCGAGACGCAGCTGACCGCGATCCTCGACACCTGGGGTCCGTATTACGTGAAGCGGGTGCAGGCGGTGATCGACGGCACATGGAAGTCGGAATCGATCTGGGACGGTTTGAAGGACGGCATCCTGACCATGGCGCCCTACACGAATATGCCCGACGACGTGAAGAAGATGGCCGAGGAGACCGAGGCCAAGATCCGCTCGGGCGAGCTCAAGCCCTTCACCGGCCCGATCAACAAGCAGGACGGCACGCAGTGGCTCGCCCAGGGCGTTTCGTCCGAAGACGGCCCGCTGCTCGGCATGAACTTCTACCTGGCGGGCGTGGACGACAAGCTGCCGCAGTAAGCCACGCCTCCCAGCAGAAACAGGAAGGGCGCCCTCGGGCGCCCTTTTTCATGCCACCGTGCCGTAGAGGTCGTAGGCGTCGGAAGAGTCGATGCGGGCGTGCACGATGTCGCCCACCTTGAGCGGGCGGCGCGACTGGATGTGGACGGAGCCGTCGACTTCGGGCGCGTCGTAACGGGTGCGGCCCTTGGCGGAGGTGCCGTTCACGGCATCCACGATCACCGGCAGGCGCTTGCCCACCTTGCGCTTGAGAAGACCGGCCGAAATCTTCTGCTGGTGGGCCATGAAGCGCTTCCAGCGCGCTTCCTTCACCTCTTCGGGCACCTCGGGCAGGCCGAGCGCATTGGCTTTCGCGCCCTTCACCGGCTCGAACTTGAAGCAGCCTGCGCGGTCGATGCGCGCTTCGGTGCACCAGTCGAGAAGCTCCTGGAAATCCTCCTCGGTCTCGCCGGGGAAGCCGACGATGAAGGTCGAGCGGATGGCGAGCTCGGGGCAGATCTCGCGCCAGCGGCGCACACGCTCGAGCGCCTTGTCACCATGGGCGGGGCGGCGCATGGCGCGCAGCACGGACTGCGAGGCATGCTGGAAGGGCACGTCGAGATAAGGCAGCACCTTGCCTTCGGCCATCAGCGGGATGACCTCGTCCACGTGGGGGTAGGGGTAGACGTAGTGGAGGCGGACCCAGATGCCGAGTTCGCCGAGTTCGCGGGCGAGATCCACGAACTTCGCGCGCACCTCGCGCTCTTGCCAGATGCTCGTGGCGTAGCGGAGGTCGACACCGTATGCGCTCGTATCCTGGGAAACGACGAGCAGTTCCTTCACGCCGGCCTTGGCGAGCTTTTCGGCCTCGCGCAGCACGTCCGCCGCCGGGCGCGAGACGAGATCGCCGCGCAGGTCGGGGATGATGCAGAAGGTGCAGCGGTTGTTGCAGCCTTCGGAAATCTTCAGATAGGCGTAGTGGCGCGGCGTGAGCTTGATGCCCTGCGGCGGCACCAGATCGAGATAGGGGTCGTGCGCGGGCGGCGCGGCTTCGTGGACGGCCGCCATGACGCTCTCGTAAGCCTGCGGCCCGGTGATCGCGAACACGCCGGGATGCTTCTGGCGGATGGTCTCGGGCTCGGCGCCGAGGCAGCCGGTGACGATCACCTTGCCGTTCTCCGACAGGGCGGAGCCGATGGCATCGAGCGACTCGGTGCGGGCGGAATCGAGAAAGCCGCAGGTGTTCACGACCACCAGATCGGCGCCCTCGTGCTTGCGCGAGATCTCGTATCCTTCGGCGCGGAGCCGCGTGAGGATGCGCTCGGAGTCCACGAGCGCCTTGGGGCAGCCGAGGCTTACGAAGCTGACGCGGGGCGAAGTCATGGCGGACGATCCATCGGGGGCTCGCCGGCAGGAAGACCGGCAGGCCTGAGCGTTGGCATGGCTGAAAGGGTTCGGGCGCTGCCGTGACCGAAAATCACGGCAGCATCAAGGCCTTGTGCCTCAGTGAGCGGGCGCGCCGTGGCCGCCGAACCATCCGCTCAGGAAGCCGAGCTGCTCGGGGAACTGGTCGACCGCGCCGTCGAGCAGCATCTTGACCGCCACATAGAGGATGATGATGAGGCCGACATAGGCGATCCAGCGATAGCGCGCGAGAAGCCGGGCCACGAAGGTCGCAGCGAAGCCCATGAGCGCGACCGACAGCGCGAGACCGATGATCAGGACGGTCGGATGTTCCATAGCGGCGCCCGCCACGGCGAGCACGTTGTCGAGCGACATCGACACGTCCGCGACCACGATCTGCCAGGCGGCCTGGGCAAAGGTCTTGCGCGGGGCTGTGGTCGGCGCGCGGCCTTCGCTATCTAGGGCCTCGGTGGCCTCCAGCTCTTCCGCGTGGCTGACGGTCAGCTCGCGATACATCTTCCAGCAGACCCAGAGCAGCAGCAGGCCACCGGCGATCAGCAGGATCGGTCCGATCTGGAGAAGCCAGGTGGTGATCAGCGCGAAGCCGATGCGCATCACGGTGGCGGCGATGATGCCGACCAGGATCGCCTTCTTGCGCAGATCGGCAGGAAGGCCGGCTGCGGCCAAGCCGATGACGATTGCGTTGTCGCCAGCCAGCACGAGATCGATGGCGATCACCTGCAATAGGGCGACGAAGCCGGGACCGGTGAAGATTTCCATGAGTGCCTCGCGCTCGGAAGGAGTCGGCGCCCCTAACGCGCGCGTTTCTTTCCCGTCAAGCACAGAAGCAAGGCCGAGCCGGCCCAGCCAAAGAAAAAGCCGGCCATAAAGGCCGGCTTGAAGTTTGACGGGTCCGAGGGGGGTGGGGGATGACCCGTCTTGGAGCTGATAATCCGGGGACTGCGGATAGGTTCCCGTAGTTCCCGAACTTTTTTCGTCAGCCCTTCACTTCGGTGTCGGGACGGTCGTCGCCGTCCGCGGTTTCGGTCTGCCACTCGCCGTCGGCCGTCTCGAACTCGATGTCCCCGGTCTCGCCCGGCTCCTCCTGCTCGCCGGCCGCACGGCGGGCGGCCGCGAGCGCCTGGTCGTGGGTGTCGAAGGTCTCGGAGAAGGTGTCGCCAGACTTGTAGGCCCAGCCGCCGTTGTGTTCGACCACTTCATAAACGACCGTCATTTGCGCACTCCTTCAGGCTGCGGCGGTGAACACCTTGTCGATGGTGATCGGCAATTCGCGAATACGCTTTCCGGTTGCATGGAAGATCGCATTGGCGATCGCCGCAGGCGTGCCGACGATGCCGATCTCGCCGAGACCCTTGACGCCGAGAGGGCTGGTCTTGGTGTCCTCCTCGTCCACGAAGATCACGTCGATGTCCTGGATGTCTGCGTTGGCGGGCACATGATACTCGGCGAGATTGCGGTTCATGATGCGGCCGAGCTCGTGGTCGATCATCGCCTCCTCGTGCAGCGCCATGCCCACGCCCCACACGACGCCGCCGACGATCTGCGAGCGGGCGGTCTTGGGGTTGATGATCTTGCCCGCCGCGATGGCTGCGACGACGCGCGGAATGCGCACGAGGCCGAGCTGCTCGTCGACGCGCACTTCCACGAAGATCGCGGAGTGGGTGTAGGACGAGTACTTGGCCTGCGTCGCCGTGTCCGGCTGAGCCGTGGCCTCACCTTCGACGCTCGATCCGCCCGAAAGCCGCACAAGCTCGGGAAGCGTGCGCGCCTGGCTGCGCTCAGCGCGCAGTTCCATGCGGCCATTGGCAAACTCGACGTCCTCGAACGCCGCATTCGCGAAGACCGAGCCGCTCTCGCCTTGTGCCGCCTTGAAGAGTTTGCGGCGCAGCGCGTCACAGGCCAGCTCGACCGCCGAGCCGGCGGATGCCGCCGTCCACGATCCGCCCTGGACGGGCGAGAAGGGCAGGATGGTGTCGGCGAGCTTCGCCGTCACATCCTCCATCGCCAGCCCCAGTGCATCCGCGCCGATCTGGGTGAGGATCGTATAGGTGCCGGTGCCGATGTCGGCTGACGCGGTGGAGACTTCGAGCTTGCCATCTGCGGACAACACTGCCTTGGCGCTCGTCTTGTTCATCTGGGCTTCCCACATGCCCGTCGCCATGCCGTAGCCCACGAGTTCGCGGCCCTCGCGCATGGAGCGCGGTTGGGCCGTGCGCTTGCTCCAGCCGAAGCGCTCCGCGCCCAGCCGATAGCATTCGCGCAGTTCCTTGGAGGTGAAGTCCTTGTCGGCCGTTTCGTCACGCACGGAGTAGTTGCGCAGGCGCAGTTCGATCGGGTCGAGCCCGGCGCGGTGGGCGAGTTCGTCCATCGCGCTTTCGATGGCGAATGTGCCGGTCGGCGCACCGGGGGCACGCATGTCGCCCGGCGTGTAGGCGTCCACCTGGGCGAGCCGATAGGTGAACTGCTTGTTCTCGGCCTCGTAGAGCAGGCTCGACCAGTTCACGACGACCTCCTGGTAATCCTCGAAGCGCGAGGTGACCGCGACCACGTCCTGGCGCATGGCGAGGAGCCTGCCCGTCTCGTCCGCACCGAGCAGCATGTTCGACACGGTCGCGGGGCGATGGGTGTGGGTGAACATCTGCGTGCGGGTCAACTCGACGCGCACCGACTGCTTGAGATCGAGCGCTGCCATCACGGCCAGAAACAGCTGATACTGCGGCCGCAGCCCGCAGCCGAACCCGCCGCCCACGAAGGGCGAGATGACGCGGATGTCTTCCGTGGGCAGATTGAACACGCTGGCCACATAGGCCTGGGTGTTGGTCACGCCCTGGATCTTGTCGTGGATGGTGAGCTTTCCGCCGTCCTCGTAGATCACGGTGGAAGCGTGGGGCTCCATCGGATTGTGGTGCTCGCCTGCATGGGTGAATTCCATGGAGACGCGCAGGGGCGAGGCCGCATAGGCGGACATCGCCTCGCCCTTGTTCTTGGGCGGAGGCGCGATGCCGCCGCGCTGCTTGGGCGGCACATAGGCGTCGCCGCGCGCAAGACGCAGGTCCGTCTCGTGTTCCTTTTCCGCGTATTCCAGCGTCACGAGCCCCGCGGCATGGCGCGCGACCTCGAAGCTTTCTGCCACCACCAGCGCCACTGGCTGGCCGCTATAGAACACGTGATCGTCTTCCAGCGGCCGGAAGGGCTTGCCGGGAGGCGCCACCTGGTCTCGCCAGCTCGCGCTGAAGAAGGCTGCCGCCGGGCGGTTTTCATGGGTGAAGACGCGCACCACGCCCGGCACGCCTTCGGCGGCCTGCGTGTTGACCGACCGGATGCGCCCGCGCGCGATCGTGCTCGACACGACGAAGCCGTGCAGCAGGCCGTCGGCGGCGAACTCGGCTGCATAGGTCGCCTCGCCCGTGACCTTGGCGCGGCCGTCCACGCGGTCGCGTGGGGAGCCGAAATTGCGTTCGTTTCTCATGTTTCCCGCCTCCTCAGACGATGCGCTTGTCGATGTTGGACTGGGGCGTGCCGGCGGCCGCCTGGCCGAGCGCGCGGATGACAGCCTCGCGCGCCATCGGAACCTTGAACGCGTTGTGCTCGAAGCCCTCCGCGCCCTCCAGAAGCGCATCCGCAAAGGCGGCGAACGCCTCGTCGCCCGCTTCGCGGCCTTCGAGCGAGGCTTCCGCTTCCGGCTTGCGCCAGGGCTTGTGGGCTACGCCGCCGAGCGCCACGCGGGCGCGGCTGATCGTGCGGCCCTCCATTTCGAGCCCGACCGCGACCGACACCAGCGCAAAGGCGTAGGAAAGCCGATCGCGCAGCTTGAGATAGGTGAAGTGCTTGGCGAACTTCGCTGCGTCCGCCGGCACCACGACTTCGGTGACCATCTCGCCGGGGCGAAGCGTGTTGTCCTTTTCGGGCTGGCTGCCCGGCAGCCGGTGGTAGTCGCCGAACGCTATCTCGCGCTCGCCCTCCCCGCCGGACACGCGCACGGTGGCCTCGAGCGCCGCAAGCGCCACGCACATGTCGGACGGGTGGGTCGCGATGCAGGATTCGCTGTGGCCCAGGATGGCGTGGATGCGGTTGACACCTGCCCGCGCCGGGCAGCCCGTGCCGGGCTCGCGCTTGTTGCAGCCCGTCCCGGTGTCGTAGAAATAATAGCAGCGCGTGCGCTGGTTGAGGTTGCCGCCCACGGTGGCCGCGTTGCGCAGCTGCGGCGTGGCGCCGGCCAGCGTGGCGCGCGAAAGGAGCGGGAACCGCTCCGCCACACGGGCATCGTAGGCGAGCGCCGTGTTGGACACGAGCGCGCCGATCCGGAGACCGCCTTCGTCCTCCTCGATTGCGCCCAACCCGTCGATCCGGGAGATGTCGACGAGCCGGGCGGGTTTTTCGACATCGTATTTCATCAGGTCGACGAGATTGGTGCCGCCGGCGATGATGCGCGCATCGGGCGAAGCGCCAAGTGCCGACACGGCATCTTCCAGGCTTTCGGCGCGGTGAATGGTGAACGGCTTCATTCCGCGGCCTCCAACCGGCGCACCTGCCCATCTTCGGCGGCAAGCACGTCCTCGATGGCGGAAACGATGTTGGGGTATGCGCCGCAGCGGCAGATGTTGCCGCTCATCAGCTCGCGGATCTCGTCGGCTGTCTGCGCGTGGCCCTCGTTCAAGAGGCCGACGCCCGAGCAGATCTGGCCGGGCGTGCAGTAGCCGCACTGAAAGGCGTCATGCGTGATGAAGGCGGCCTGGAGCGGGTGCAACTCGCCATTCGCGCCGGCCAAGCCCTCGATCGTCGTCACTTCCCGGCCATCCTGCATCACGGCGAGCTGCAGGCAGGAGTTCATGCGTTGGCCGTTGATCAGCACGGTGCAGGCGCCGCACTGGCCGTGGTCGCAGCCCTTCTTGGTGCCGGTGAGGCCCAATTCCAGGCGCAAGAGATCGAGCAGGGTGGTCCAGGGCTGGACCTCGACCGCGCGCTGCTCGCCGTTCAGCGTGAAGCGAAGCGAGACATTGCCCGGCGGATGAGTCTTGGCTGTGGCGCTGACCGCCATGGCTGATGCTCCTGGATTGTGTGAGACAGCCCTTAGGAAGAAAAACCGGGCCACCGGCACGAACGGGGAGCGTTGCTGATCGTTCCGAATAACGCTCAGGGGCACGAGGGTGTTTCGTGACGGCTGGCGACAGCCGCCCAAACCGTGCCATCACCCGCCCAGCGCCTGGTCCGAGGGAGGAGATTTGGGATGACGCGACGCTTCGATCTGTGCTGCCTGGGCGAACCCCTTCTGGAATTCAACGCGCGCCACGGCGGAGAGGGCGAAGCGCGCACCTATCTCGAAGCGCATGGCGGCGATGCGTCGAACGTCGCCATCGCAGCGGCCCGCCAGGGCGCGGAGGTAGCGTTCCTTTCGGCCGTGGGCGACGATCTCGGCGGCAGGAGCTTCCGCGCGCTCTGGGGGCGGGAGAACGTGGATGCGAGCGGGGTGCTGACCGACGCGGAGCGGCCGACAGGCGTCTATTTCGTGTCGCACGACGCGAACGGCCACCATTTCACCTATCTTCGGAAAGGCTCGGCCGCGAGCGGTTACCGGTTGGACGAGACGGCGCGCCGCGTGCTTGCGGATGCCGCCACAGTGTTCGCTTCCGGCATCAGCCTGGGCATCTCGGAGCGCGGGGCTGATACGGTCTTCGAGGCGTTCGCGCTGGCACGCCAAGCCGGCGCGCATACGGCGTTCGACACCAACTACCGGCCCCGCCTTTGGCCCGCCCGTCGCGCCGGCGCGGTGATCCGCGAGGCGCTCTCGCAGGCCGACATCGCCTTTCCCGGGCTCGAGGACGCCCAAGCGCTGTGGGGGATGCATGAGCCAGATGCCATCGCCGATTTCTGCCTGACGCTCGGCGTGCGCATCGTCATCCTCAAGATGGGAGCGGAGGGTGCGCTTCTCGCGACATCCGAGGGCCGTCAGCGGATTGCGCCGTTTCCGTGCAGCCCGGTCGACGCGACGGGAGCGGGCGACACGTTCTGCGGTGCGTTTCTGGCACGTCTCGTAGAGGGCGCGAGCCCGGAGGAAGCTGCGCGCCACGCAGCGTGCGCCGCGGCGCTTGCCACGACCGGATACGGGGCGGTGCCGCCGATCCCAGCGAGGGATGCCGTGGAAAAGGCGCTTGCCGGGGTCAGTCCTGCTTGAGGTAGTTCGACCCGTCGATCACCAGAAGCTTGTCGGAATCCCCATCGGGCGCGAACAGCGAGAGGCGCTCGGTGGCGCCATCCTCGCCTGTGAGAGTGATCCCATAGCCCTCCACTTCGTAGCGACCACTTGCCGCGGGACGCTTGGCGCTGGTGGTGAAGCCGACATTGCCGTTGCCGGTCTCGTTCGAGCCGGAGGTTCCCGACCAGCCCGTGCGCGTGAAGGTGCCGTCGTCGCCGAGGGTGAGGATGCGCTCGCTCGCCACGCTGCCGGATGAAACCGCTGTGGAGCCGGAGGACGCGAAGAAATACCGCCATGTGCCGGAGAAGGTCGTACCCTCGGCGAAGGGTGGCAGGCGGGCGTACTCGCCTTCATCGATCACGAGATCGTCGCCGTCCTGCATGAAGGGCTTCGTCTCGCTTTCGATGGTGCCGATGTCGTCGGCCACAGCACGCATCTCGATGGATTTGGGCGCGGACAGCAACCCGCCCTCCTTCAGCGCATAGAGGCCGCAATCGGTCGGCTCGGCACGGCAATGGGCCTGGATGTCGCCGCCGCGCGGGATCTCGGTCGCGTAGAGCCCCGATGGGTCGAACACGGTGACCGTGCTTTCCGAGAAGAAGTCGGTGCCGCCGAAGGCGTTGGGGCGCAGACCCGTGTCGAGATGGGTGAACACCCCGTCGAGCCCGCCATCCCCCTCTCGCGCGATGAGCTCGAAGCCCTTGTCGTCGGCTGAAAGCTTGAGCGAACGGACGAGCGCCGCAAAATCCGCGGCCGCCGCGTCTTCCGCCTCGCCGCGCAGGCCCAACGTGATGAAAGCCAGCATCATCTGGCTGGTGTCCGAGCCGATCCCGACCGTGCGCTGCCCGACGGACACGCCTTTCACGCTGACGCAGCAGCGGAAATCGCTTCGGATGCGATGGCCGTTGACCGTGACCCCATCGCTTTTGCGCATCGGCCGTTCCTCGGCCATGCCATCCACACCGCCCACGACCGTCTGGTAGTTCCGATCGAAATCGTCAGGCGTTGCCGAGACGGGACCTGAGACCTGGATGACGGCCACGCCCTTGCGGCGGTTGTCTTCATCGGGCGGAAATTCCTTCTGGAACAGCATCCCGCCTTTCGTGAGCGTCACCTTCCACCCGCTCGCCGGATCCGGCGCGTCGAACTGCGCGGCGCCGAGTGTGACCGGTGGGCCCGCCAGTGCGGGGAGTGTCGCGAGAAGCATACCGGGCAGGATGGCCAAGCCAAGTGCGCGTCTGAGGCCGTTGCCAGATATCGATCGGATCACGATGGCCTCTCAAGTCTTGCGGCGGGAGTGATGGCATTACGGCAGCAGCGCGATTTGACTGGGGCAACGCGGCTGCGAACCAGGATCGCTCAAATGCAGATGCGAGGGGGCGAAACTGAGGCGCGTCCGCGCGACGGCAAACTCCGATCTCGCACAAACTCATGGAACGGCTGAGAGGCAGATGGCGGAGGGGGTGGGATTCGAACCCACGGTGAGGTCTCCCCCACGCCGGTTTTCAAGACCGGAGCCTTAAACCGCTCGGCCACCCCTCCGGATAGTGAAAGCAATCACTTGGGGACTTCGCTAAAGTGTCTGCGGGCGGTTTGTCGCCATCCTGCCGCCACACGCTTTCCCGGCTTCGGCTTTACCGCTCGTCGGATTGCCGCGTCAACCTGCTCCGCGGCATCCGCCTGCATTCCTATCCGCAATGGGGCGAGAGGCAGACGGAGCACTCTCGGCCGCTGGGCTCGCTGATCCAATGTGTGTCCGAAAAGGCGGAAAGCGCTTGGCCGGAGAACTGAAAGCACGCGATGAGGCTCGGGCGCGCGGTGTGTTGGCGGGGTGAGCTGCCCGGTCCGGCGTGGACGGGGAGGGGTGGGATGGGGCATAGGGTGGCCTCCCGCAGAGGGTGGAAGGAGTTGCCGCCATGTTCATCGCCATGAACCGCTTCAAGGTCATCAAGGATACCGCCGACGATTTCGAGGCGATCTGGCTCAACCGGGAAAGCCATCTCGACAAGCTGCCGGGCTTCGTGGCCTTCCATATGCTCAAGGGCCCCGAGCGCGAGGATCACGTGCTCTATGCCTCGCACACGGTCTGGAAGACCAAGGCCGACTTCGAGGCCTGGACCAAGTCCGACGCGTTTCGCGCGTCGCATGCGCGCTCCAACACCTCGGAGCGCAAGCCGACCTATCTCGGGCATCCCGAGTTCGAGGGCTTCTCCGTGATCCAGGAGATCGAGGCGAGCGAATAGGGGACAGTTGTCGCGGCCCTCTTCACGGACCGCTAACAATTTGCCTTTAATGCGTCAGTTTCGGACCGCCGCGGGTGTTGTGGCGGTCCTTGCGTGAATGCGTTGCGTGAAGGGTCGATTGCCATGCGTCAGGGCGGCGGAAAGAAGCTGCGTTTGTTGAGCAGCGCGACCGTGCTGATGGTCTCTCTGAGCGTGCTCGCGGGCTGCACGAGCACCCCGCAGACGGCAAGCGTCGAGAAGAAGAAGCGCTCCAAGGAATATTTCGCCGAATCCATCTATGGCGTGAAGGCGAGCCCGCGCGTTTCCAACAAGCGCACCAAGCTGCCGCGCGGCGGCGGGCGCGACCAGACCGGCAAGCCCTACCAGGTGCGCGGCAAGTGGTATTACCCGAAGGAAGACAAGGACTACCGCAAGGTGGGCGCGGCTTCCTGGTATGGCGATGCGTTCCACGGGCGGCTCACCGCCAACGGTGAAATCTACGACATGACGCACCTGACGGCCGCGCATCCGACCATGCCGCTGCCATCCTATGCGCGCGTCACGAACCTCAAGAACGGCGACTCGATCATCGTGCGCGTCAACGATCGCGGGCCCTACGATTCCGGCCGCATCATCGACCTGTCGCACAAGGCCGCCGACATGCTGGGCTACACCACGGCGGGCACCACGAAGGTGGAGGTGGAATATGTCGGCCGCGCGCCCCTCGACGGGCACGACGATTCCTACCTGATGGCATCCTACCGACCGGCCGGCCGCGTTCCCGATCCTTCGGCGGACGGCCTGCCGAGCGGGGTGATGATCGCGATGAACGGGTCGACGCCGTCGGCCGCGCCACGCCGCGCCGCGGCGCCGATGCCCGTCTCCGAGCCCGAGGCCGCACCGCTTCCCGCTGTCCGGCCGGCACCGCGGCGGGCGCCCGAGCCTTCAACGTTGCCGGCGGCCGAGACGCCGAGCGGCGAGCGGCTCGTCTGGACCACGATGTCTTACGCCGCGCAGGAGCCCCAGCGCGCCACGGACGCCTTCAAGGCCTTCGAACGCGCCGCACCCGACACCTATGTGGCGGCCGCGACCTTCAAGAAGCGCAGGGATGCCCTGGCGCTCGCTGAGCGGCTGGGCCGGTTCGGCGCAGCCGAGGTGGAAAGCGCGGGCAAAGCCTATTCGGTGACGCTGCGCTACGACGGCCGCCTGACGGGCGACGACCTCCTGCGCGCGGCCTGGGAGAACGGCGCGCCCGACGCGATGACGGTGCGCGAAGACCGCTGAGCGGCGGCCAGCCCGGCATTCCTCGACTAGCCCTTAAGCGACCCGACGATTTAGCGGGAGTTCGGGCAAAACGGCTTCGCACTTTCGCGCGAACTGCACTAGCGTGACTGTGCCGGGAGGAGCCGGCGATCCGGAGGGTGCTGCCCGTGCCGACCAAACGTCAGTTCCTGCTTTCCGCCGCAGCCCTGCCGCTGGCAGCCTTGCTCGTGACCACGCCCGCACAGGCGCAGATATTCGAGACGCGCGCGGGCCAGGCCTTCATGATCGATGCCGAGACGGGCACCGTGCTGTTCGCCAAGGATGCGGACACGCTCGTGCCGCCGGCCTCGCTCGCCAAGCTCATGACGATGGAGGTGGTGTTCCACGCGCTGAAAAGCGGGCAGCACTCCATGGACGACACCTTCGCCATCAGCGAGAACGCCTGGCGCACGGGCGGCGCCTCGTCGGGCGGCTCGACGATGTTTGCCAAGCTGAACTCGCAGGTGCGGCTGGAGGACCTGATCCAGGGCGTGGTGATCCAGTCGGCGAATGACGGCTGCATCGCCATCGCCGAGGGCATGGCGGGTTCGGAAGAGAATTTCGCGGTGATGATGACGGAGCGCGCCCGCGCCATCGGGCTTCCCCGCTCGGTGTTCAAGAACTCGACCGGGCTGCCCGCCGAGGGCCAGCTCGTGTCCATGCGGGAGCTGGCGCAGCTCGGCGTCCACATCTGGCGCAAATATCCGGAATACTATGCCTTCTATTCGCGACCTGATTTCACCTGGAACAAGATCCGCCAGCGCAACCGCAATCCGCTGCTCGGCATGGATATCGGCGCAGACGGCATGAAGACCGGCTTCACCGAGGAGTCGGGCTACGCGATCGTCGGCTCGGTGAAGCGCGGCGACAAGCGGGTGTTCGCCGCCATGAGCGGCATGAAGAGCGAGCGCGAGCGCTCGGAAGAAGCGCGCAAGCTCGTGGAATGGGGTCTGCGCGCGTTTCAGAAGCAGCCGCTCTTCGCTTCCGGTGAAAGTGTGGGCGAGGCGGCGGTCTATGGCGGCGCGAAGGGCAGCGTTTCGCTGCGCGCGGAGGGGCCGATCGCGATCTTCGTGCCGGTGGCCAATCGCGACCGGCTGCGCGCGCGCATCGATTATCGTGGGCCGCTCCGGGCACCCGTCGAGGAAGGGCGGCCGGTCGGCACGCTCAAGGTCTGGCTCGGCGAAACCCTGAGCCAGGAAACGCCGCTCTTCGCCGCCGAAAGCGTGGGCGTGGGCGAGCTTCACCAGCGCGCCACCGATGCGGTGGGCGAGCTTCTAACGGGGTGGCTGCGCTGAGCGCCTCGGCAGCCATCGGACGGCGCGGCCTCTTCGTTTCCTTCGAGGGCGGTGAGGGCGCGGGCAAGTCGACCCAGATCAAGCGTTTGGCGCGCAAGCTCGCGGACAAGCGCTATCCGCATCGCGTGACGCGCGAGCCCGGCGGATCGCTCGGCGCGGAAATCCTGCGCCACGTGATCCTTTCAGGCGCGGCCGAGCCGTTCGGCTCGCGCATGGAGGCCGTGTTGTTCGCTGCAGCCCGCGCCGATCACCTCCAGCGCACGATCCGGCCGGCGCTGGAGCGCGGCGAGGTGGTGCTGTGCGACCGGTTCGTGGATTCCACGCGCGTCTACCAAGGCGCCACCGGTGAGGTGGACGAGACGCTGCTGCGCGAGCTGGAAGCGGTCTCCGTGGGGCCGACCATGCCCGACCTCACGCTGGTCTTCGACATCGATCCGACCGAGGGGCTGCGCCGCGCCACCTTGCGCCGGGGAGCGGAAACGCCCGACCGGTTCGAGAAGGAAAGCCTGGCGCTGCACGAGGAGCGCCGCGCGGCCTTCCGTGCGATAGCCGAGAACGAGCCGGAGCGCTGCGTGCTGGTCGATGCCGGAAAACCGGCCGACCAGGTGGAGCAGGCCGTCACGGCCATCGCGTTCGCGGCGCTCGAGGCAGCCGGCCGGTGAGCGCGGGACTGGCGCCCGAGCAGTGGGATTCGCTCGAAGACGTCCCCGAGCCCTCGGAAACGCAGGCGCTGCACGGCCATGGGGAAGCGGCGGCATCGCTGCTCGCCGCGCACCGCGCGGGGCGCCTGCCGCATGGGCTGATACTGGGCGGCCCGCGTGGCATCGGCAAGGCGACGCTCGCCTTTCATCTCGCGCGGCACCTGCTGGCTTTCCCGCGCGGCGAAGAGGCGCCGGAGACTTTTGCGCCCATCGACCCCGCCTCGGCGCTGTTCCGGCAGGTGGCGTCGGGCGCGCATCCATCCGTGCTGCATCTGACCAGGCCCTTCAACGAGCGCACGAAGACGTTCAAGACCGTGCTGACGGTGGACGAGGTGCGCCGGGTCGGCCACTTCCTGGCGCGCACCGCGCATGACGGCGGCTACCGCGTGGTGATCGTCGACCCCGCCGACGACATGAATGTGGGCGCGGCGAACGCGCTTCTGAAAAGTCTCGAGGAGCCGCCGCCGCGCACCGTGTTCATGCTGGTGGCCCATGCGCCAGCAAGGCTTCTGCCGACGCTTCGTTCGCGCAGCCGCCTGGTGCGGCTTGCCGCGCTGGACGACAACGCACTGACCCGGGCACTGGCGCCGCTCGGCGCGGGGCAGCCGGAACAGGCATTGCTCAACGCTGCCGGCGGGAGCGTGCGCCAAGCGCTGCTTCTGATGCGCCATGGCGGGATCGAGATCGCGCAATCCTTCCTGGCGCTGATGGAAAAGCCGGCCTTCGATCCGCTGGCGGCGCTGAAGCTGGCCGACTCCGTGACGGGGAAGGGGCGGGACGCTGCGTTTACGCTGTTGCGCGAGGAAAGCCTGAACCTTCTCACGGAGCGCGCGGCCCAGGCGGCGCAGGCCCGCGAGCTCGTGCGTGCGGATCGGATGGCGCGCGCCTTCGGCACCATCAAGGAAGAGTTGCAGACGGCCTCCGCTTTCAACCTCGACCGCAAGCAGCAGACCATGGCGCTTCTGCGCGAGGTCTACACGGCGCTTGCCGCCTGATTGCCGGCTTGCCCCTCCGGGTGGATCGAGGGGATGCCCAGGATGGTCAGAGCGGGCACGATGGGCTAGGAGCGGCGCGACCCGAAGATACCCGCAAGAGTGCGGCGCGCAGCCATGTCCCGATTCTACATCACCACTGCCATCTCCTATCCCAACGGCCGGCCGCATATCGGCCATGCCTATGAGCTACTCGCGACCGACGCGCTCGCGCGCTTCCAACGGCTCGACGGCCACGAGGTGCTGTTTCTCACCGGCACCGACGAGCACGGCATCAAGATGCTGCAGACGGCGCGGAAGGAGGGGATCACCCCACGCGAGCTTGCCGACCGCAACGCGGCCGAGTTCCGCGACATGGCGCTCGCGCTGAACGCGTCGAACGACGACTTCATCCGCACCACTGAAGAGCGCCACCTCAAGGCCTGCCAGGCCATCTGGCGCGCCATGGAAGCCAATGGCGACATTTACAAGGGCGGCTATTCCGGCTGGTACTCCGTGCGCGATGAGGCCTATTACGGCGAGGACGAAACGGAAGTGCGCGCGGATGGCGTGCGCTACGGCCCGCAGGGCACGCCGGTCGAATGGGTAGAGGAGGAAAGCTACTTCTTCCGCCTGTCGGCCTATGGCGAGAAGCTGTTGGCCTTCTACGACGCGAACCCGCATTTCATAGGGCCCGCCGAGCGACGCAACGAGATCGTGTCCTTCGTGCGCTCGGGCCTGAAGGACCTGTCGGTCTCGCGCACCACCTTCGACTGGGGCATTCCCGTGCCGGGAGATCCGCGCCACGTGATGTATGTGTGGGTGGACGCGCTGACCAACTACATCACGGCGGCCGGCTATCCCGACGAGAGCGACCCGCGCTGGGGCTTCTGGCCGGCGGACGTGCACGTGATCGGCAAGGACATCACGCGCTTCCACGCCGTCTATTGGCCGGCATTCCTGATGTCCGCTGGCATCGCAACGCCGAAGCGCGTGTTCGGCCACGGCTTCGTGTTCAACCGCGGTGAGAAGATGTCGAAGTCGGTCGGCAACGTGGTCGACCCGTTCTCGCTGGTGGAGCATTACGGGCTCGACGCCGTGCGCTATTTCCTGTTGCGCGAGGTGCCGTTCGGGCAGGACGGCTCCTACAGCCACGAGGCGATCGTGGCGCGCACCAATGCCGATCTCGCCAACGATCTCGGCAACTTGGCGCAGCGCTCGCTCTCGATGATCGCCAAGAACTGCGAGAACAAGGTGCCCGCGCGCGGCGAGCTTCTGGAGCAGGATCGGGCGATCCTCGATGCCGCGAGCGGCGCGCTGGATGCCGCGCGCAAGGCGATGGGCGAACAGGCGACGCATCATGCGCTGGCTGCCATCTTTGCCGTGGTCGCCGAGGCCAACCGCTATTTCGCGGGCGAGGCGCCCTGGGCGCTCCGCAAGACCGATCCCGCGCGCATGGAAACCGTGCTCTGGACGACGGCAGAGACCGTGCGCCGGGTGGCGATCCTCTGCCAGCCCTTCGTGCCGGGTTCGGCGGCGAAGCTGCTCGACCTCCTCGCCGTGCCGGCAGACGCGCGGCAGTTTGCGCGGGTGGGCGATGCCGACGCGCTGGTGTCCGGAACGGCGCTGCCTGCGCCCGAGCCGGTCTTTCCGCGCTATGTCGAGGCGGAAGCCAAGTGAAGCTGATCGACAGCCATTGCCACCTCGACTTCCCCGATTTCGCGGAGGAGCGCGAAGCCGTGCTCGTTCGCGCGCGGGAGCGCGGGCTCGTGCGGATGATCACGATCTGCACGCGCTTGCGCCGGTTCGAGCAGGTGCTGGCCGTGGCTGAGAGCGCGCCGGATGTTTTCTGTTCGGTCGGCACGCATCCACACAATGCGGACGAGGAAGCCGACCTGCCGCTTGAGGAACTGATCCGGCTCTCGGAACATCCGAAGGTGGTGGCCATCGGCGAAGCCGGGCTCGACTACCACTATGACAAGGCGAGCCGCATCAACCAGGCCAAAGGCTTGCGCAACCACATCGCGGCCGCGCGACAGACGGGCCTGCCGCTCGTGATCCACGCGCGGGAAGCCGACGAGGACATGGCGGCCATCCTGCGCGAGGAAACGCAGGCGGGCGCGTTTCCCTTCGTGCTGCACTGCTTCTCGTCGGGACGGGGCTTGGCCGAAGCGGGGGTCGCGCTCGGCGGCTATGTGTCGTTTTCGGGCATCCTGTCGTTCCGCAACAGCGAGGAGCTCCGCGCGATCGCGCGCGACGTGCCGGCCGACCGGCTGCTGGTGGAGACCGACGCTCCCTATCTCGCCCCCGTGCCCAACCGGGGCAAGCGCAACGAGCCGGCCTTCGTGGCAGACACGCTGAAAGTTCTGGCGGAGACGCGTGGCGTTTCCGCGGAAGCGATGGCCGAGACGACCACCGAAAACGCGTTGCGTCTGTTTTTCAAGATGACGCGCCCGGACTGATGGCGGACCGGCTTCGCCTGACGATCCTGGGCTGCGGCTCCTCGCCGGGCGTGCCGCGCGTGACGGGCGACTGGGGCGCCTGCGATCCGAACGAACCGCGCAACCGGCGCACACGCGCTGCGGCCTTGATCGAGCGGGTGAGGACCGATGGCGCCACGACGCGGGTCGCGATCGACACGGGGCCGGACTTTCGCCAGCAGATGCTGAGCGTGCCGCCCGGCCGGCTCGACGGGGTGGTCTACACACATTCCCATGCCGACCACATCCACGGCATCGACGACCTGCGTTCCTTCGTGCTCGACCAGCGCCACCTGATCGACATATGGGCGGACGCGGCGACACAGGCGCGGCTGCTTGCTGCTTTCGGTTACTGTTTCGAAACGCCGCCGGGCTCGTCCTATCCGCCCATCCTGCGCGCCAACACGATCACCCATCGGGTGCCGTTCACGATCGAGGGGGCGGGCGGCGCACTCGCGTTCGAGCCGCTGCCGCAGGTGCACGGAGATGGGGTTTCGCTCGGATTCCGGGTGGGGTCGATCGCGTATTGTCCGGATGTCAGCGCATTTCCCGACGAGACGGCCGCACGGCTCGAAGGGCTCGACGTGCTGGTGGTGGACGCGCTGCAGTATCGGACGCATCCCAGCCATTTCTCGCTGGGCGAGGCGCTGGAATGGGTGGAGCGCTTGAAACCTCGGCGAGCGGTGCTGACGCATATGCACACGCCGCTGGATTACCGGACGCTGGTAGGGGAACTGCCGGCGGGTGTGGAGCCTGGGTTTGACGGATTGGTGATAGAGGTCGGGGTGTAAGGGATCGGCACCAAGCCGGGCTGCGCTGTGCGACTCTCGCAGAGAGTGGGAACGTCGCTCTCAGCCGACCAACAGCACTTGGCATGGCGAGCCCGCGGCGAGGGCGGGGGCGTGGGGGGGGCGGATGATAAGGGCGTCGGCGTCGGCGAAGAAGCGGAGCATGGAGGAGTCCTGCACCGCGAAAGGGAAGGCCAGGAGAGTTTCGCCCTGGCGTTCCAGCCTTGCGCGCACATAGTCCTGGCGCTGGTCGTTCTCAGCCATGTCGGTGCCCAGGAGGGCGGTGGCGAAGGCTGGGGTGAAGGGGCGGCCGGTAAGGGCGCCGAGCAGCGGACGCAGGAAGACGTGTGAGCAGATCAGGCTCGCGACCGGGTTGCCGGGCAGTCCGATGCAGCGCGCCTTGCCCAAACGGCCGAACATCAGGGGCTTTCCCGGACGCATCGCGATCTTCCAAAAGGCGAGATCGACGCCCATGCGCTGGAGCACGCCGTGAACGAGATCGTGGTCGCCCACGGACGCGCCGCCCACTGTCACGATGGCATCCGCGCCCGCTTCAGCGGCGTGGCGCAGCTTTTCCTCGATGGCGTTCCCACTGTCGGCCACGATGCCGAGGTCGAGCACGCGGGCGCCGGCATTCGCCGCGATCGCGGCGATGCCGAAGCTGTTGGAGGCAACGATCTGGTCGGGTCCAAGGGGAGAGCCGGGGGGCACGAGTTCGTCGCCTGTGGCGAGGATGGCGACGAGCGGGCGGGCGTGGACACGGACTGTGGGATGGTTGCCTGAGGCCGCGAGCGACAGCGCTGCGGAATCCAAGGTACGGCCCGCCTGAAGCAGTGTGTCGCCTTGCAAGAAGTCGAGACCGGCGCGGCGGATGTGCTTGCCCGGTGGGGCAGGTTCCAGCACCTCGATCGTGTCGGGGGAAAGCGTGCGCACGTTCTCCTGGATAGCGATCGTGTCGGCACCTTCGGGCAGGGGCGCGCCGGTGAAGATCCGCACGGCGTGGCCGGGCCCAACGGGGGCGCCGAAACGGCGTCCGGCCTGGGCCATGCCGGTGAGACGCAGACGGGCGGGCACGTTTGCGATGTCTTCGCTGCGCACGGCATAGCCGTCCATCGCGGAGGCGTCGAAGGGAGGCTGGGTGCGAAGGGCAGCGAGCGGCGCGGCCAGCACGCGGCCTGCGGCCTCCGCGAGCGGCACGGTCTCCACGCCCACGGGGCCAGCGTCCTTCAGGAGGCGTTCGAGCGCTTCGGCTACGGGCAGCAGCGCCATCAGGGGGCGTCCGCGCGGAAGGCGCCGGATACGCCGCCGGTTTTCTCCAGAAGCCGGATGCCCTCGATCACCATCGTGCGATCGATGGCTTTCGCCATGTCGTAGGCCGTCAGGCAGGCGACGGAAACGGCCGTGAGCGCTTCCATCTCGACGCCCGTGCGGCCCGACACGCGTGCGGTGGCTGTGACCCGCAGGCCGGGCAGCGCCTCGTCGGGCTCGATCTCGACGGCGATCTTGTCGAGAAGCAGCGGGTGGCAGAGCGGGATCAGCTCATGCGTGCGCTTGGCCGCCATGATACCGGCGATGCGCGCGACCGCGATCACGTCGCCCTTCTTGGCGTTGTTCGAGCGGATCGTGGCGAGCGTGTCCGGCTGCATGCGTATGCAGCCTTCGGCGACCGCGATGCGGCGGGAAACCTCCTTGTCGCCGACATCGACCATGGAGGCACGGCCATCGGCTGCGACATGGGTGAGGCCGGTCACGCAGCATTCTCCGCCGCGCCAAAAAGAAGCGCGCGGGTGGCGGCTTCCACATCATCCTGGCGCATCAGGCTTTCGCCGACGAGGAAGGAGCGCACGCCCGAGCGCTCGAGGCGCTCGCAATCGGCATGGGTGAAGATGCCGCTCTCGCCGACGAGCAGACGGTCCGCATCGGCCATTGGCGCCAGGCGCTCGGTGACGGCGAGATCGACGGTGAACGAGCGGAGGTCACGGTTGTTGACGCCCAGGAGCGGCGACCGCAGGCGCAAGGCGCGCTCGGTTTCCTGCTCGTCATGGACCTCGACGAGAACGTCCATTCCGAGTTCCTCGGCCGTGTCCTCCAGTGCCTGGGCTTCGTCGTCCGACAGGCTCGCCATGATGACGAGAATGGCGTCGGCACCCCAGAGGCGGGCTTCCCAGACCTGATAGGGCTCGAACAGGAAATCCTTGCGCAAAGCGGGCAGCGCGCAGGCGTCTCGCGCCGCCGAGAGATATTCCGGCTTGCCCTGAAAAGACGGGGTGTCGGTGAGCACGGACAAGCAGGCGGCACCGCCGCGCTCGTAGGCGCGGGCAAGGGCCGGCGTGTCGAAATCCCCGCGGATCAGACCGCGAGAGGGGCTCGCCTTCTTGATCTCGGCTATCAGCGCGAACTCGCCCTTCGCGAGCTTGGCGCGAAGGGCAGCGGCGAAACCGCGGGGCGGGCTCGCCTCACCCAACCGGGCCTTGAGTTCGGCAAGCGGAAGCGCTGCCTTGGCGGCTGCGATCTCTTCGCGTTTGTAGGCTTCGATGCGGCGGAGGATGTCGGTCATGCCGCCTCTTGCGATGTCTGGGCGAGGCGGGCGAGCACGTCGCGCGCGTGGCCGCCGTCGATGGCCTGCGCGGCGAGCTCAACGCCGTCCTTAACCGAGGTCGCGCGGCCGGCGACGAGGAGGCCCGCGCCCGCGTTCATCAGAACCGTGTCGCGATAGGCGCCGGGTGCTCCATCGAGAAGAGCGCGCAGGGCATCGGCGTTGAAGGCCGCGTCCCCGCCGCGCAGGTCCTCGCGCGCATGGCGCGACAGGCCAACCGTTTCCGGCGAAACGGTGAAGCTCTCGACTGCGCCGTTGTCGAGCGAGGCCACGCGGGTTTCGCCCGTGGTCGTGATCTCGTCGAAGCCATCGCCGTGAACCACCCAGGCGCGCTCGGTGCCGAGCGAGCGCAGCGTGTGAGCGACCGGCTCGATCCATTCTGGCGAGAAAACGCCGACGAGTTGGCGGCGCACCCCGGCTGGATTGGACAGGGGCCCCAGGAGGTTGAAGATCGTGCGCGTGCCCAATTCCGAGCGGGTAGGCCCTACATGGCGCATGGCGGGATGGTGCGCGGGCGCGAACATGAAGCCGATGCCGGCATCGCGGATGCAGGCGGCGATCCCCTCCGGCGAAAGATCGATGCGGACGCCCAGCGCGCCCAGCACGTCTGCCGCGCCCGTCAGCGAGGAGAGCCCGCGATTGCCGTGCTTGGCGACAGGCACGCCCGCGCCCGCGATCACGAAGGCGGAGGCGGTGGAGATGTTGAGGCTGTGGGAGCCGTCGCCGCCCGTGCCCACGATGTCGATGGCATCCACCGGCGCATCGACGCGCAGCATGCGCTCACGCATGGTCTGGACGGCGCCCGCGATCTCGTCGACGGTTTCGCCGCGCACACGCAGGCCCATCAGGAAGCCGCCGATCTGGCCGGGGGTGGCCTCGCCCGACATGATGATGCCGAACGCCTCGCGCGCTTCCTCGAAGGAAAGCGCGCCGCCGCCCGCGACTTTGGCGAGAAGGGGTTTGAGGCCGCTCATGGTCAGTTGGCGACCGCGCGGGTGGCAGCGTCTCGGTTGATCTCCACCGTGTAGCGGCTCTGAAGCTGCGCGATCATCTGGTCGAGGATGTCGTTGCCGATGCCGAGCGCGTAGGCGTCACGCTGGTTCTGGGGCAGGGTGCTCGCATCGGCCGCGGCGGGCTCGAAGGTCTCGGTGACACGGAACAGGAGCTGGGCGGTGGGCTCGGGCGCCTGGACGCTGCCGACGCCGCCTTCGGCGACCGCAAAGGCCGCGGCCACGCCGGCTTGGCCGAAATCGCCATCGTTTGCGCCGCGCTTGAGGCCGCGCTTGGTTTCCTTGGAAAGCGCAAGCTCGGTGGCGAGCACATCGAGCGTGGCCGAGCCGTCGACCAGGCGCTTCTTCAGTTCCTCGGTGCGGACGGAAAGGAGGCGCTGGGCTTCCTCGGCCTTCCAGTCGGCGAGGGCACGGTCGCGAACCTCCTCGAGCGTGCGGTCGCGGGGGGGCGTGACGGTCTGGACCTCGTAGAATACGTAGCCGCCGGACGCGGTGGTGACGGCGACGTTTTCCGTGTTGGGCTCGGCCTCGAAGACGGACGGCAGGAGATCGCGCGCATCGGGCAGGTCGGCCACGGGGTTGCCGTCTGCGCCCAGACCCGAGCGGTCAATGCCATCCACGGTGCGCACGGTCAGGCGAAGGCTCTGGGCGGCGTCCGCTAGGCTCGCACCACCCGCGCGGGCGTCTTCATAGGCGTCGTGCGTGTCGAGAAGCACGCGGCTGGCTTCGGCCAGCGCGAGATCGCTGCGGATACGCGGGGCGACCGCATCGAAGGGCTGGACCACTTCGGGCGTGATGGCGGTGACGCGCACGATCACCGGGCCGAAGGCACCCTGGATCACCGGGCTCGTGGCACCCTGCGCGAGCGCGAAGGCAGCTTCCGCGACGGCGGGATCGCTCACCTGATCGCGCGACAAAGTGCCGAGCGCAACGTCGCTCATGGTGCGGTTCTGGTTGGAAACGAGCTGCTCGAATGTCGTGCCGGAGGCGAGCGAGGCGAGTGCCGCCTGCGCGTCCGCATCGTTGGCGAAGACGAGCTGATCGATCGCGCGGCGTTCGGGCGTGGTGAACTGGGCGCGGTTGGTGTCATAGTCTGCGCGCACCTGCTCGTCGGTGACCGAGCCTTCGTCGGCGATGTCCTCGGGGTTCAGGCGCACATAGGAGAAGGTGCGGTATTCGGGCGCGGCGTAGTTCGCCTTGCGCGTTTCGAACCAGGAGGCGAGCGCGTCGGGAGCGGGTTCCGCGATGGGCTCGACCAGGGACTGGGGCAAGAGAAGGTACTCCACCGTGCGGTCTTCGCCCTGGTAGAGGGCGGCGGCGCGCAGGAAGGTGTCGGGCGCGGCAAGACCATCGGCCACGGCTTCCACGATCTGCTGGCGAACGGCGACCTGCTCCTGATTGCGGAAGTAATCGTCCTGCCGCATGCCGATCTGGTTCAGCACATAGTTGAAGCGCTGGCGGTCGAAGCGGCCGTCGGCACCCTGGAAGGAAGGATCCTCCACCGTCTGCTGGGCCATGCGCTCCTCGGTGACGCCCAGGCGCATTGTGCGGGCCTGCTCGTCGAGCACGGCGCCCGCGACCAGCTGGCCGAGCACCTGCTCGTCGATGCCGAAGGCGCGCGCCTGCTCGCGGGTGAGCTGCTGGCCGAACTGCTGGGAAAGCTGCGTGACCTGGCGGTTCCAGGCGAGGCGATAGTCGGATGCGGTGACCACCGTGCCGCCGACCGTGACCACGCGGTCGCCGCCGACGCCCTGCATCAGCGAGCCCGAGATGCCCCAGACCGCGAAGGACAGGACCAGAAGCACGAGCAGGGTCTTGGCGACCCAGCCGCCGGAGGCACGACGCAAGCTATCGAGCATTCTATCTCCTTTGACCGACAGACAGGGGAACAACAGCCGGGGGAACAGCAGGCGTCCGGCAATAAACGGGCGTGGCGGGAGTGTCGATTGCTTTGTGGCCTCATTTTGATAGGGAAGCCGGGCAGATAAGCTTGGAGGAGCAGGCGATGACCCCCGGAATCCGACCGCTCGTTGCCGGCAACTGGAAGATGAACGGCTTGGCCGAGAGCCTGGGCGAAATCCGCGCGGTGGCGGAGGGCGCACGGAGCTTGGCCGAGGCGGACCTCCTGCTCTGCGTGCCCGCGACGCTTCTTTCGCGCGCCGTCGATGCGGCCCAAGGCTCGGAGCTCGCGATCGGCGGCGAGGATTGCCACGCCAAGGCGTGCGGCGCCTGCACGGGCGACGTGTCGGCCGAGATGCTGGTGGATGCGGGCGCCACTCATGTGATCGTCGGCCATTCCGAGCGCCGCGCCGACCATGGCGAAAAGGATGGCGACGTGCACGCCAAGGCCGAAGCCGCCTGGCGCGCGGGGCTCGTGGCGGTGATCTGCATTGGCGAAACCGAAGGCGAGCGTCGCGCCGGCGTGACGCTCGACGTGGTGGGCGGCCAGATCGCAGGCTCGGTGCCCGAGAACGCTTCGGCGCAAAACACCGTGATCGCCTATGAGCCGGTCTGGGCAATCGGCACGGGGCTGACGCCGACCGCGGCCGACGTGGAAGAGGTGCACACCCACCTGCGCGAGAAACTTCGCCAGCTGCTCGGCGAGGAAGGCAACAAGATGCGCATTCTCTATGGCGGCTCGGTGAAGCCGTCGAATGCGGCCGAGCTTCTCGCCGTCGCCAATGTGGACGGCGCGCTGGTGGGCGGGGCGAGCCTCAAGGCGGCCGATTTCCTCGGGATCGCTGCGGCCTATTCCAAGATGTGATGGGCTTGAGAAGGCCTGATGCGGCTCCCACCTTTGCTGGCGGGCTTGGAATAGCCATCCCTTCATTGTAAGCAGCCCACCGCTTCGCGCGCCTTCGGGCGTCAACCCGCCCGTTCAGGAACTGCCGCCTCATGGAAACCGTCATCATCGTCATCCACCTCATGGTCGTGCTCGCGCTGGTGGCGGTGGTGCTGCTGCAGCGTTCGGAAGGCGGCGGCCTGGGGATCGGCGGCGGCTCGGGCTTCATGACGGCGCGCGGTGCCGCCAACGCTCTGACCCGCACCACGGCGATCCTGGCGGTCGCCTTCTTCGCGACCTCGCTCGGCCTGTCGCTGATCGCACGCTACGGCGCGCAGCCGGGCGACATTCTCGACCGCGTGCAGACCGCACCCGCAGGCAGCACCGGCACCGGCCAGGGCGGCGTGCTCGACCAGCTCGGCGGCTCGTCCACCGCACCCGCTGCGCCCGCTGAGGCGCCTGCGTCGAGCGACGTTCCGGCTCCCGCGGCACCGGCCGCTCCGCAGGTTCCGAGCGGGCAGTAAGCCGGCGAAGCAGCCGGCCTGTTGTCGGCCGGGCACAGTTCACCGTGATCCCATCGCAAAGGGCGGCTTCGAGCCGCCCTTTCGCTTGAGAGGGGCTCCGCGTTTTTCTAGATGTCGGATCGGTCGCGGGGGCGGATGCTTTCGGGTGCGCTCATGCTCGCCGCGTCGCAAGCCCCCTTGGGATTCCGCGTCATGGTCCGTCGCAGCCTCGCCCTTCTTCTCGTTTCTGCTTCTCTCGTCTCCGCAGGCCCAGCTTTCGCGCAAAGCAAGAGCCTGATGGAATATCTCAATGCCCGAAAGGTCGAGCGCCAGGCCGACCAGGACGCGCCCAAGGGCAAAAAGGTCAAGCAGGCCGAAAAGACCAAGGGCAACAAGAAACTTTCGGCCAAGGAAAAGGCAGCCCAGGCCAAGGCCGAAACGGTTGCCCGTCGCAAGGGCGGCGCGCTGCCTGGCGTTGCGATGGGTGCCGCGCCGCAGGCCGATGCGGCCACGGTCGCGCGCGCCGGCAACAACGGCGAACTGCGCAGCGAGCTTGCGCCCCGCCGCGCGCCAAGCCTGCTCGCCGGCCTGTTCGGCGGCGCGGGCGCAGCGGCTGCCGCGGAGCCCGCGATGCTGCCCCAGACCCAGGCGTTGGACGCCGTGCTCGCCAAGAAGGACGAGAACCGCAAGTTCCGCGTGAAGGAAGACTTCGTGCCTCAGGAAGTCGAGTTCTCCGGCTACAAGCGCGGCCAGATCGTGATCAACACCAAGACGCGCTACCTGTATCTCGTGGAATCGGGCTCGACGGCGCGCCGCTATGCCATCGCGGTCGGCCGTGAGGGGCTCTTGTTCACCGGCAAGGCGACCGTGGGCGACAAGCAGGAGTGGCCGCGCTGGATCCCCACCGCGGACATGCAGAAGCGCGAGCCCAGGAAATACGGCCAGTACAAGGACGGCATGCCCGGCGGCCCCGAGAACCCGCTCGGCGCGCGCGCCATCTACCTTTACCAGGGCAAGCAGGACACCCATATCCGCATCCACGGCACCAACCAGCCGCAGACCATCGGCTCGGCATCCTCCAACGGCTGCTTCCGCATGGTGAACGAGCATGTGATGGACCTCTACCGCCGCGTTCCGATGGGCGCGGAAGTGATCGTCCTCTGAGTTTTCCTTCCCGCAACAATTGTGCGGGAAACTTGATCAAGGCCCGCGCGAATCATCTGGCGCGGGCCTCTTTGTTTGGCTAAGCCCTAGGTCCCATGGCGCGATACGTATTCATAACGGGCGGCGTGGTTTCGTCGCTTGGCAAAGGCATCGCAGCGGCTGCTATCGCGGCCCTGCTTCAGGCACGCGGATACCGCGTGCGGCTCCGCAAGCTCGATCCCTATCTCAACGTCGACCCCGGCACGATGTCGCCCTACCAGCACGGCGAAGTGTTCGTGACCGATGACGGGGCCGAGACCGATCTCGATCTCGGCCACTACGAGCGCTTCACCGGCCGCTCTGCCAATTTCCACGACAACATCACGACCGGCCGCATCTACAAGAACATCATCGAGAAGGAGCGGCGCGGCGACTATCTCGGCGCCACCGTCCAGGTGATCCCGCACGTCACCGACGAGATCAAGCAGTTCGTGCTTTCGGGCAACGAGGACTACGACTTCGTGCTCTGCGAGATCGGCGGAACCGTGGGCGACATCGAGGCGATGCCGTTCCTGGAGGCCATCCGCCAGCTCGGCAACGACCTGCCGCGCAACCAGGCGGTCTACGTTCACCTGACGCTCATGCCGTTCATTCCGGCAGCGGGCGAGCTCAAGACCAAGCCGACCCAGCATTCCGTGAAGGAATTACAGGCGATCGGCATCGCGCCCGACATCCTGCTCGTGCGCGCCGACCGACCGATCCCTCGCGAGGAGCGGCGCAAGCTCTCGCTGTTCTGCAACGTGCGCGAGACCGCCGTGATCCAGGCGCTCGATGTGGCGAACATCTACGATGTGCCGGCCGCCTATCACCACGAGGGGCTCGACACGGAAGTGCTGGCGGCCTTCGGCATCGAGCCCGCACCGCTCCCGCGCATGGAGCGCTGGGACGACATCGGCGCGCGCATCCACAACCCCGAGGGCGAGGTCACCATCGCCGTGGTCGGCAAATATACCGGCCTCAAGGATGCCTATAAGTCGCTGATCGAGGCGCTGAGCCATGGCGGCATGGCGAACCGGGTGAAGGTGAAGCTCGACTGGATCGAATCGGAAGTGTTCGAAAAGGAAGACCCCGCGCCTTTCCTCGAAAAAGTGCACGGCATCCTGGTGCCCGGTGGCTTCGGCGAGCGCGGCTCGGAAGGCAAGATCCTGGCGGCGAAGTTCGCGCGCGAGCGGAAGGTGCCCTATTTCGGCATCTGCTTCGGCATGCAGATGGCCTGCATCGAGGCCGCGCGCTCGCTGGCGGGCGTGGAAAAGGCGTCCTCCACCGAGTTCGGCCCGACGCCCGAGCCCGTTGTCGGCCTCATGACGGAATGGCTGCGCGGCAACATGCTGGAAAAACGATTGGCGAGCGGCGATCTGGGCGGCACCATGCGTCTGGGCGCCTATGAGGCGAAGCTCGCCCCCGAATCGCGGATCGCGGCCATTTATGGCGACACCGACATCAAGGAGCGCCACCGCCACCGCTACGAGGTGAACATCGACTACAAGGCGCGGCTGGAAGAAGCCGGGCTGGTGTTTGCCGGCATGTCGCCGGACGGCGTTCTACCGGAAACAGTGGAATATCCCGACCATCCCTGGTTCATCGGGGTGCAGTACCACCCTGAATTGAAAAGCCGGCCGTTCGAACCGCATCCGCTGTTTGCGAGCTTCATCGCGGCGGCGATGGAGCAATCGCGACTGGTTTAGGGGCGCAAGGTCCCCTCAGGGAGCGGCGAAAAACGCCGCAAGCGCCGCAGCCAGTTCTTCAGATGCCTCTTCAGCCATGTGGTGGCCGCTCGGGACGCGGCCGCCCGTGAGCGGGCCTGCGAACCGAGGGGCGCGAAGAAGAACCAGTGCCGCCAGAGTCCGGCAAAGCGCTGGTCGGCGCGTTCCAGCGCTTCGAGGACAGGCACTGCGTCGAGGATGGCCAGGCGTTCCACCGAAGCATGGTGATCCATCGCAGTGCGAAAGCCGGTAGGCGCCCCGGTATGGTCTCGAGCGCGAAGCCCTCGAACATTTCGCTCAGTTCGTCTCGGGCTCGAAGAATTCCGGGTTCTCCGGGGCGCGCTGGGAGCCGACGGACGAAGCGGGCATATAGGTGTCGACGAGGGCCGCCGCATAGTCGTCTCGCGCCTTGCCGGTCGCGCCGCCCATGACCACGAAGATCATCTTCTTGCCGCCACGGTTGACGGAGGTGACGATGTTGAAGCCCGAGGCGCGGGTGTAGCCGGTCTTGATGCCGTCGGCACCGTCCACGCGCGACAGGAGCCTGTTGTGGCCGCGGATGGTGCGTGAGCCGTAGGCGAAGCTCTGCGTCGAAAAATAATGATAGTGGCGGCCGTAGCGCTTGCGCAGGGCGAAGCCGAGCGTCGCCATGTCGCGCGCGGTGGTCTGCTGCTCGGGATCGGGAAGGCCCGACGCGTTGCGGAAGCGGGTGTTGCGCAGGCCGAGCGCCCGGGCACGCGCGGTCATCTGCTCGGCGAAGCGCTCCTCGGTGCCGCCCAGGAATTCGCCCACGGCCGCAGCCACATCGTTGGCGGACTTGGTGATGAGCGCCTTGATGGCGTCGTCCACGCTGATCGTCTGGCCGGGGCGGAAGCCGATCTTGGTGGGCGGGCGGGAGGCAGCGTAGGCCGAAACGGGGATCTGAGTGTCGGGCGTGATGCGACGCGCGTCGAGCGCGTCGAACAGCATGAGAACCGTCATCATCTTGGTGAGCGAGGCGGGGTAGCGCGCCTCGTTGGATTGGGATTCGAACAGCACACGCCCGCTGTCCCCGTCGATCACGATCGCGGCATGCTTGCCCGTGACCGGCCCGAAGGAGGCGGGCGAGGGGGGCGTGACGGTTTCGAGCGTCTGCGAGGTGGAGCAGCCGGCGAGCGCGAAAAGCGATGCGACGACGAGCGCCCGAACGGGCGAGGCGAATGCGGACGGGATCACGGGGAAGAAGCTGCCTGGATCGGAAGGGGTTTCCTAACCAAGAAACCCCAATCGCGTCAAAGAGGGCTTAATGGAGTGGGCGACGCTGCGGCTTGCCGGGGAGCGCTATCTCAGGCAAATCGCGCGCGTTCGTAAAAGGAAGCCAGCCATGCAGCCCACCTTGCAGCCCCAGAGCGAAGTCGCCGTCGGTTCCGTGCGCTTCGGCAACAGCCTGCCGCTGACGCTGATCGCCGGGCCCTGCCAGATGGAGAGCCGCGAGCACGCCTTCGACATGGCGGGACGGCTGAAAGAGATGGCTGCCTCGCTCGGCATCGGCCTCGTCTACAAGTCGTCCTTCGACAAGGCCAACCGCACCTCTCTCAAGGGCACGCGCGGGATCGGGCTGGAGGCTGCGCTGCCGGTCTTCGCCGACATCAAGCGGGAATTCGGCCTGCCCGTGCTGACCGACGTGCATTCCGAAGAGCAATGCCGCGCGGTGGCCGAGGTGATTGACATCCTGCAGATCCCCGCCTTCCTGTGCCGGCAGACGGACCTCTTGATTGCCGCGGCCGAGACGGGGCGCGTGGTGAATGTGAAGAAGGGGCAGTTCCTGGCGCCCTGGGACATGCGCAACGTGGTCGCGAAGATCACGGGCTCGGGCAATGCGCAGGTGCTGGTGACCGAACGCGGCGCGTCGTTCGGCTACAACACGCTGGTGTCCGACATGCGGTCGCTGCCGATCATGGCGGAGATGGGCGCGCCCGTGGTGTTTGACGCGACGCATTCGGTGCAGCAGCCGGGCGGGCAGGGCGGCTCGTCGGGCGGCGAGCGGCGTTTCGTGGAAACGCTGTCTCGCGCGGCGGTCGCGGTGGGGGTCGCAGCGGTCTTCATCGAAACGCATGAGGACCCCGACAACGCACCCTCGGACGGGCCGAACATGGTGCCGATCGACAAGCTGCCCGCGCTGATCGAGCGGCTGGTGGCCTTCGACCGGGTAGCGAAGGCGCTCTGAGGGGGAACCCCCGCGCGGCCGATCCATTCCCCTTGCAGATTCCAACAGGGGAAACGCCATGACAACCCTTTCCGGACACACGCGCGCCATCGCGGCTTCCAAGGTGGTCGGCACAGCCGTCTACAACACGGCCGGTCAGAGCATCGGAACGATCAGCGACCTGATGCTCGACAAGAATTCCAACAACATTATGTTCGCCGTGATCTCGTTCGGCGGTTTTCTCGGCATCGGCGAGAAGTACCATGCGGTGCCCTGGTCCTCGCTCGACTACGAGAAGAGCCGGGCCGGATATGTGGTGCCCTATTCCAAAGAGCAGCTGGAAGCTGCGCCCGCTTACTCGGTGGACGACCTGTCGCGCGAAGACGGTCGCACCGCGCGCGACGCGTCATACGACTATTACAAAGTCGATCCCTACTGGTCCTGAGCCTCGCCTCTCCGAATTGCCTTCCCTCGCGGTTGCGCTATGAGAGGCGCAATCGCTGGAAAGGGAAAGCTCCATGACCGCCATCGTCGATATCGTCGGCCGCGAAATCCTGGACAGCCGGGGCAACCCGACGGTCGAAGTCGATGTGGTGCTGGAGGACGGCTCGATGGGCCGTGCCGCCGTGCCCTCGGGCGCTTCCACCGGCGCGCACGAGGCCGTCGAACTGCGCGACGGCGGCAGCCGGTATCTCGGCAAGGGTGTGCAGAAGGCCGTCGACGCCGTGAACGGCGAGCTGTTCGAGGCGGTTGGCGGGCTCGAGGCCGAGGACCAGGCCAAGGTCGACCAGGTGATGATCGATCTCGACGGCACGCCCAACAAGAGCCGGCTCGGCGCCAACGCCATTCTGGGCGTTTCGCTCGCCATCGCGAAGGCGGCCGCCCAGGCGGCCGACCTGCCGCTCTACCGCTATGTGGGGGGCACCAATGCGCGGCTCCTGCCTGTGCCGATGATGAACATCATCAACGGCGGCGCGCATGCCGACAACCCCATCGACTTCCAGGAATTCATGGTGCTGCCCTTCGGCGCGCCGAACCTCAAGGAAGCCGTGCGCTGGGGCGCGGAGATCTTCCACACGCTCAAGAAGGGCCTGAAGGACGCTGGCCACAACACCAATGTGGGCGACGAGGGCGGCTTCGCGCCGAACCTCCAGAGCGCGCAGGAAGCGCTCGACTTCATCATGAAGTCGATCGAGAAGGCCGGCTACAAGCCGGGCGAGGATGTCGGCATCGGCCTCGACTGCGCGGCGACCGAGTTCTTCAAGAACGGCGCATATGTCTATGAAGGCGAGGGCGCGACGCGCGACCCGGAAGCCCAGGCGCGTTATCTGGCCGAGCTTGCCGCGAACTACCCGATCATCTCGATCGAGGACGGCATGGCCGAGGACGACTGGGACGGCTGGAAGGCCCTGACCGAGCTTGCCGGCGACAAGGTGCAGCTCGTGGGCGACGACCTCTTCGTGACCAACACCGCGCGCCTGCGCGACGGCATCCGCATCGGCGTCGCCAACTCCATCCTGGTGAAGGTCAACCAGATCGGTTCGCTGACCGAGACGCTCGATGCCGTTGAGACCGCGCACAAGGCGCGCTACACGGCCGTCATGTCGCACCGCTCGGGCGAGACCGAGGATTCCACCATCGCCGATCTCGCGGTCGCCACGAATTGCGGGCAGATCAAGACGGGCTCGCTCGCGCGCTCGGACCGGCTTGCGAAATACAACCAGCTCATCCGCATCGAGGAGGAGTTGGGTAAGCAGGCGCGATATGCGGGTCGCGACATCATCCGGGCCGCGCGATAAACCGCGCGTTAAGCGCGTTCTGCGAATCTGGTGCGGCACGGAGAATGCCGCATCATGTGGACCAAGCAGCACAAGCAACGAGGCACGGGACGGCTGATCGTGCCCGCGCTCACGGCCTGCGTGCTGTCTTATTTCGGCTACCACGCCTACAACGGCGACTACGGCATCTACGCGACCTACCGTTACCAGGAGCGCGAGGCCGAACTCACCAAGGAACTCGCCGAGATCCGCGAACAGCGGATCGCCGTCGAGCGCCGTGTGCAGATGGTGCATGACGGCACGCTCGACCGCGACCTCGTGGACGAGCAGGCGCGACGCGCGCTCAACCTCTCCCAGGCCAACGAGATCACGGTCATGCGCCGTGTTGCAGTGCAGCATTAAATGCTGCGGATAAACGCAACGAAATGAACGGCTTAGCTGCATAGGACCCATGCATTTTCCGCATGGCCGGATGCGGAACCCCATGTTAGCTATTGCTCCAGGCTGCGGTCGGGAGAGCAACTGCAGCTCGTCGCCCGACGCGGCACCAAATGGGAGCGAGCCATGGCAATTGCGGCACTCAAAGCGCAGCCGGACTCCGAGCACGAATTGGACGTGCCAGCGCTGAAAGCGCCGGAGCCTGCGAAGTTCGACAAGGCGCAGGAGCTTCTGGCCTATCGCGAGATGCTTTTGATCCGCCGCTTCGAGGAGCGCGCGGGACAGCTCTACGGCATGGGCTTCATCGGCGGCTTCTGCCACCTCTATATCGGCCAGGAAGCCGTGGTCACCGGCATGCAGATGGCGATGATCGAGGGCGATCAGGTGATCACGGGCTATCGCGACCACGGCCACATGCTGGCCTGCGGGATGAGCGCGCGCGGCGTGATGGCGGAACTGACCGGGCGCCGCGGCGGCTTGTCGAAGGGCAAGGGCGGCTCGATGCACATGTTCTCCAAGGAGAAGCATTTCTACGGCGGCCACGGCATCGTCGGCGCGCAGGTATCGCTGGGCACTGGTCTCGCATTCGCGAACAAGTATCGCGGCAACGAGAATGTCTCCGTTACCTATTTCGGCGACGGCGCGGCCAACCAGGGCCAGGTCTATGAGAGCTTCAACATGGCCTCGCTATGGAAGCTCCCAGTGATCTTCGTGATCGAGAACAACCGCTATGCGATGGGCACGTCGGTGTCGCGTTCCTCGGCCGAGACGAATTTCGCGCAGCGCGGACTGTCGTTCAAGATTCCCGGCATCCAGGTGGACGGCATGGACGTGCGCGCGGTGAAGGCCGCAGCCGATCTCGCCACCGAGTGGTGCCGCTCGGGCAAGGGCCCGATCATCCTGGAGATGCAGACCTACCGCTATCGCGGCCACTCGATGTCGGATCCCGCGAAATACCGCTCCAAGGACGAGGTGCAGAAGATGCGCACCGAATCCGACCCGATCGAGCAGGTGCGCAAGCGGCTGCTGGAAGCTCAGTGGGCGACCGAAGACGAATTGAAGGCGATCGACAAGGAGGTGCGCGACGTGGTCGCCGACTCCGCCGAGTTCGCGCAGACCGACCCCGAGCCGGACGCGTCCGAGCTCTGGACCGACATTCTCCGCTGAGAGCCGCCTCATGCCGATCCAGATTCTGATGCCCGCCCTTTCCCCCACCATGGAGGAGGGCACCCTGTCCAAATGGCTCAAGGCCGAAGGTGACACGATCGCCGCCGGTGACGTGATCGCCGAGATCGAGACCGACAAGGCCACCATGGAAGTGGAGGCCGTCGACGAGGGCACGCTGGGCAAGATCCTGGTCGAGGCCGGCTCGGAAGGCGTCAAGGTGAATACGCCGATCGCGGTGCTGCTGGCCGAGGGCGAAAGCGCGGACGATGCGGCAGCAGCCGCGCCCGCGCAGGCGGAAGCCGAGCCCAAGGCAGCCGCCAACGAGGAGCCGGGCGAGATCGGCAACACGGCTGATGTCGGCGAGGCGGCCGAGCGCGCGGCGAGCGTTCCTGCCGAAGCGAAGGCGGCTGATGCGCCCGTGGACGAGGTGCCGGCGGGTACCGAGATGGTGTCCACCACCGTGCGCGAAGCGCTGCGCGACGCGATGGCCGAAGAGATGCGCCGCGACGAAGACGTGTTCGTGATGGGCGAAGAGGTGGCCGAGTACCAGGGCGCCTACAAGATCACGCAGGGCCTGCTGCAGGAGTTCGGCGCAAAGCGCGTGGTGGACACGCCGATCACCGAGCACGGTTTCGCGGGCGTGGGTGTGGGCGCGGCGTTTGCGGGGCTCAAGCCCATCGTGGAGTTCATGACGTTCAACTTCGCCATGCAGGCGATCGACCACATCATCAATTCGGCGGCGAAGACGCTCTACATGTCAGGCGGCCAGATGGGCGCCCCGATCGTGTTCCGCGGCCCGAACGGGGCAGCAGCACGCGTGGCGGCGCAGCACAGCCAGGATTATTCGGCGTGGTACTCGTCGATCCCCGGCCTCAAGGTGGTGATGCCCTACACGGCGTCCGACGCGAAGGGGCTGCTTAAGGCCGCGATCCGCGACCCCAACCCCGTGATCTTCCTCGAGAACGAAATCCTCTACGGGCAGAGCTTCGACGTGCCGAAGCTCGACGACTTCGTGCTGCCGATCGGCAAGGCGCGCATCCACAAGCCCGGCAAGGACGTGACCATCGTGTCCTTCGGCATCGGCATGACCTATGCCGTGAAAGCTGAGGCCGAGTTGCGGGGCTTGGGCATCGATGCCGAGATCATCGACCTGCGAAGCCTGCGTCCGCTCGACCTCGACACCGTGATCGCATCCGTCAAGAAGACCAACCGTCTGGTCGTCGTGGAGGAGGGCTTCCCGCAGAACTCGGTGGGCGACCATATTGCCAACCAGGTGTCGCAGCGCGCGTTCGATCATCTCGACGCACCGGTGATCACGATCGCGGGCAAGGACGTGCCGATGCCTTATGCGGCAAACCTTGAGAAGCTCGCGCTGCCGAATGTGGGCGAGGTGGTCGCGGCTGTGAAGGCGGTTACGTATCGGGGGTGATAGGGGGGTCACCCAAAGGGCGAGCACGATGAGCACGAGCCGCGCACGGATCGCTGAGGCAGCGCCTCGAAGCCAGGCTTTGGCTCAGGCGACCTATACGGAACTTGAGGCCGTTCCCGAGCACCTCGTTGCCGAGATCATCCATGGAGCGCTGACCACGCAGCCTCGCCCCTCACCTCGTCACGCGGCCGCCAGCAATGCGCTCTCGAGAGAATTGAGCAATCCGTTCCAGAAGGGCCGGGATGGCCCTGGGGGATGGATTTTCTTCGATGAGCCCGAGCTTCATCTGAACGGTCACGTGGTGGTGCCGGACATCGCAGCCTGGCGGCGAGAGCGACTGCAGGCCTATCCGGAAGCGTTCTTTACGACCGCTCCCGACTGGCTCTGCGAGCTGCTGTCGCCATCCACCGAAGTGCGCGACCGCACGGTGAAGCGCGAAATCTACGCGGATGCCGGGGTGGGTCATCTCTGGCTGGTCGACCCCTGGCAGCAGATGCTGGAGGCGTTCGAGCTTCAAAATGGATCTTGGACGGTGCTCGGCGCCTGGAATGGGGCTGAGACGGTCAGCGTGCCACCCTTCGAAGCTATTTCTTTTTCGCTTGCCGACCTGTGGCCCTTGGACAAGCCGCTGGGCTTCGGCGAGAGTCCGCAGTCCCTTTACGCCGGAGACCGATAGATGCCCATCAACATCACAATGCCGGCGCTGTCTCCCACGATGGAGGAAGGCAACCTCGCCAAGTGGCTGGTCAAGGAAGGCGACACCGTTTCGGCCGGAGATGTGATCGCGGAGATCGAGACCGACAAGGCAACCATGGAAGTGGAGGCCGTGGACGAGGGCACCGTTCAGAAGCTGGTGGTGCCAGCGGGCACCGAAGGCGTGAAGGTGAATGCGGTTATCGCGATCCTGGCCGCCGAAGGCGAGGACACGAGTGCCGCGCCCGCAGCAGAGGAGCCGAAGGCTGAAGCGCAGAAGCCTGCGGAGAAAGCGGCGGAGCCTGCGCCCAAGGCGGAGGCCGCAGCCCCCCCCGCGCCCAAGGCCGATGGCGCACGCATGTTCGCTTCCCCGCTCGCGCGGCGCATCGCCAAGGAAAAGGGCATCGATCTGACAGGCGTGACGGGTTCGGGCCCGCATGGGCGCATCGTGCTGGCCGATGTGGAGGGGGCAAAGGCGCAAGACGCCAAGCCCGCAGGCGCAACGAGGGCGGAGGCGCCTGCGCAGGCGCAGCCTGCTCCTGCCGCACAGGCCCCGGCACCCAAGCCGGCATCTGACGACGCGGTACGCAAGCTGTTCGCGGAAGGCTCGTTCGAGACGGTGCCGCACGACACCATGCGCAAGACGATCGCTCGGCGGCTCGTGGAGGCGAAGAGCACGATTCCGCATTTCTACCTTTCGGCCGACTGCCAGATCGACGCGCTTCTCGCACTGCGCAAGCAGCTCAACGACGCGGCCCCCACCCGCAAGGGAGAGAAGGGCGAGGAGCCGACCTACAAGCTTTCGGTCAACGACCTCGTGATCAAGGCGCTGGCGCTCGCGCTGCGCGACGTGCCGGACGCCAACGTCTCCTGGACGGAAAGCGCCATGCTGCGCCACAAACATGCCGATGTGGGCGTGGCCGTTTCCATTCCCGGTGGGCTGATCACGCCGATCGTGCGGCGGGCGGAGGAAAAGTCGCTGTCCGCCATCTCCAACGAGATGAAGGATCTGGCGGCCCGCGCGCGGGCGCGCAAGCTCAAGCCCGAGGAATTCCAGGGCGGCACGTCTGCCGTGTCCAATTTGGGCATGTTCGGGGTGAAGAACTTCTCCGCCGTGATCAACCCGCCGCATGCGACGATCCTGGCGGTCGGCGCGGGCGAGGAGCGGGCCGTCGTCAAGGATGGGCAGGTGGTGGTGGCCAACGTGATGTCGGTGACGCTTTCCACCGACCATCGCGCGGTCGACGGAGCGCTTGGTGCCGAGCTGCTCGCGGCCTTCCGCACCTATATCGAAAAGCCGATGAGCCTCCTGGTCTGACCCGATGACGCGCAACATCCTCTGCTACGGCGACTCTCTGACCTGGGGCTACAATGCGGAAGGCCCCGGGCGGCACCGGCTGGAAGATCGCTGGCCGAGCGTGCTGGAAGCCGAGTTGGGTCAGGGCTTCCACGTGATCGCCGACGGGCTCAACGGGCGCACCACGGTGTTCGAGGACGCGATGGCGGGATGCGACCGGCATGGCGCGCGGCTCCTGCCGACCGCGCTTGAAACGCACAAGCCGCTCGATCTCGTGATCCTGTTTCTCGGCGCCAACGACATGAAGCCCTGGACGGGCAGCAGCGCTCTCGCCTCGCGCTTCGGCATGGAGCGGCTGGTGGAGATCGTGCGCGGCCATCCCTACGGCTTCGGCTACGCCGTGCCCAAGGTGGTCATCGTCTCGCCGCCCGCACTCTGCGCGACGGATGACGTGGAGTTCGGCGAGATGTTTGCGGCGATCGAGGAGTCGGGGAAGCTGGCGGGCGCGTTCGCCCGGCTCGCCGGCCTCGTCGGCTGCGCCCATTTCGACGCAGGCAGCGTGGCGAAGACCACGCCGCTCGACGGCGTTCATCTCGACGCGGAAAACACGCGCGCGGTGGGCCGCGCGCTGGCGCCGGTGGTGCGCTCCCTCCTCGCCGACTGACAGGAGCCTTCCATGGCCGAGACCTACGACATCATCATCATCGGCTCCGGCCCCGGCGGCTATGTGGCGGCGGTGCGCGCGGCGCAGCTCGGCTTCAAGACGGCCATTGTGGAGCGCGAGCATCTGGGCGGCATCTGCCTCAATTGGGGCTGCATTCCCACCAAGGCGCTGCTGCGCTCGGCCGAGGTGCTGCACTATGCCGAGCATGCCAAGGATTACGGGCTGAAGCTCGAAGGCAAGGTGGTGCCGGAGGTGAAGGCCGTGGTCGACCGCTCGCGTGGCGTTTCGCTGCGCCTCAATGGCGGCGTCGGCTTTCTCATGAAGAAGAACAAAGTGGACGTGATCTGGGGCGAGGCGAAGCTCGCCAAGCCTGGCGAGGTGGTGGTGGGCAAGACCACCAAGCCTCCCATGCAGCCGCAGCCACCCGTGCCGAAAGGCGTGAAGGGCGAGGGCACCTACACGGCCAAGCACATCATCCTGGCCACCGGCGCGCGACCGCGCGTGCTTCCCGGCATTGAGCCGGACGGCAAGCTGATCTGGACCTACTTCGAGGCGATGGTGCCCAAGGCCATCCCGAAGTCGCTTCTCGTCATGGGCTCGGGCGCCATCGGCATCGAGTTCGCCTCCTTCTATCGGGCGATGGGCACGGAAGTGACGGTGATCGAGCTTCTGCCGACCATCCTTCCGGTGGAGGACGCGGAGATTTCTGCGTTTGCGCGCAAGCAGCTGGAAAAACAAGGCATCAAGTTCCTGACCGACACCAAGGTGACGAAGGTCGAGAAGGGGGCGGATTCCGTTACCGCCTATGTCGAAGGCAAGGACGGCAAGGCGCAGGCTCTTACGGCCGAGCGGCTGATCTCAGCCGTGGGCGTGCAGGGCAACATCGAGAATCTCGGACTGGAATCGGTGGGCGTGACGGTCGAGCGCGGCACGGTCAAGACTGACGGCTACGGCGCGACCAACGTGCCTGGCATCTACGCCATCGGTGACGTGGCGGGGCCGCCCATGCTCGCGCACAAGGCCGAGCATGAGGGCGTCACCTGCGTCGAAAAGATCGCGGCCCAGGGCGGGGTCCACAAGCTCGACCCGCTCAAGGTGCCCGGCTGCACCTATTGCCACCCGCAGATCGCATCCGTGGGGCTGACGGAGGCCAAGGCCAAAGAAGCCGGCCTCGACATCCGCGTCGGGCGCTTCTCGTTCGCGGCCAACGGCAAGGCCATCGCGCTCGGCGAGGACCAGGGGCTCGTGAAGACCATCTTCGACAAGAAGACGGGCCAGCTCCTGGGCGCACACATGGTGGGCGCGGAGGTGACCGAGCTCATCCAGGGATTCGTGGTGGCGATGAACCTCGAGACCACCGAGGAAGAGCTGATGCACACGATCTTCCCGCATCCGACGCTCTCGGAAATGATGAAGGAAAGCGTGCTCGACGCCTTTGGGCGGGCCTTGAACGCCTGAACCGCGAAAACACTGCAGTTGTCCACAGCTTGCGCCGGAACGCTTGCATTTTTGGCGAGTTTATCCCGCGCGGCGGAATCCTTTTCTCGGCCCGTCCGCAAATGGTCTCTATTTCGGACGGAGAGGGAAAATGGACGTAAACGGCGTGGGCTGGCTGGCAGCCATCATCATTGGCGGCTTGGCCGGCTGGCTCGCAGAGATGTTCATGCGCTCGAACATGGGCGTGTTGATGAACATCATTCTCGGCATCATCGGCGCGGTGCTGCTCAACGCGATCCTCGCGGCCATCGGCGTGTCGCTGGGCGTGGGCTGGATCGCCTACCTGATCACCGGCTTCATCGGTGCCTGTATCTTGATCGCGATCGCACGCGCCTTCCGACGCTAGAACGCGCGCAGCCATTCGCTGAAGGCCGCCCCGCCATGCGCGGGGCGGCCTTTTTATTTGTGCGTCCCGTCGTTACATTCCGAACACGCGCATCGAGACGCGCAGGAAATCCAAACGGGTAGAATGGTCACCGTCCTCGACAGAACGCTCGCCGCCAAGCCGCGCCACCCGGAAAAGGCCCACAAGCCGGACCAGGAAGTGCTGCGCAAGCCGGACTGGATCCGGGTGCGCGCCCCGGTTTCTAAAGGCTATTCCGAGACGCGCGAGATCGTGCGCTCGCATGGGCTCGTCACCGTCTGCGAAGAGGCGGGCTGCCCCAATATCGGCGAGTGCTGGGACAAGAAGCACGCGACCTTCATGATCATGGGCGAGATCTGCACGCGGGCCTGCGCCTTCTGCAACGTCGCGACCGGCATCCCGACCGCGCTCGACCCGGGCGAGCCGCAAAGCGTGGCGGACGCGGTGGCGACCATGGGGCTCAGCCATGTGGTGATCACCTCGGTCGACCGCGACGACCTCGATGACGGGGGCGCGGAGCATTTCGCGCAGGTGATCCGTGCCATCCGCAAAGCCGCGCCGGGTACCACCATCGAGATCCTGACACCCGATTTCCTGCGCAAGGACGGCGCGCTCGAAGTGGTGGTCGCGGCGCGCCCCGACGTGTTCAACCACAATCTTGAGACCGTGCCCTCGAACTACCTCACGGTGCGGCCCGGCGCGCGATACTTCCATTCGCTTCGGCTTCTGCAGCGCGTCAAGGAACTCGATCCGTCGATCTTCACCAAATCCGGGATCATGGTGGGCCTGGGCGAAGAGCGCCACGAGGTCCTGCAACTCATGGACGATCTGCGCTCGGCCAATGTCGACTTCATGACCATCGGCCAATACCTCGCGCCCTCGCGCAAGCATCACCCGGTCAAGCGCTTCGTGACGCCCGACGAGTTCAAGTCGTTCGAGACGGTGGGCAAGACGAAGGGCTTCCTGCTGGTAGCATCCTCGCCGCTCACGCGCTCCTCGCACCATGCGGGCGAGGATTTCGCGAAGCTGCGCGCCGCGCGCGAAGCCATGCTCGCGCGGAGCCGCTAGACCAGAGGATGCCGCAATTCAGAACCGAACGGCGCGTGCGCTTCACGCCCGACCAGATGTTTGCGCTGGTGGCCGATGTCGAGCGCTATCCGGAGTTCCTGCCTCTTTGTGAAGCGCTGTCGGTGCGCTCGCGCCGCGAGCGAGACGGCCAGAGCGTGCTCACCGCCGAGATGACCGTGGGCTACATGGCGATCCGCGAATCCTTCACCACGCAGGTGCATCTCAAGCCCGCCGAGCACGCGATCGACGCGAGCTACCTCGACGGTCCTTTCAAGAGCCTGCAGAGCCAGTGGCGTTTCGAGCCGCTGCCCGAGGGCGGGACTCTCGTGCGCTTTTTCGTGGACTACGAGTTCAAGAGCCGGATGCTGGGCGCCTTGATGGGCGCGATGTTCGATCGCGCCTTTCGCAAATTCGCGGAAGCTTTCGAGAGCCGGGCTGAAAAGATCTACGGGCCGGCATCCGCCTGAAGGCGGACAAGGCCGGCGAGCAGCATTCCCAGCGCTTCCTCGGTCGCGGCCTCGCGGATGGCTTCGCGCGAACGGTCTTGCCACAAGCGCTCGTGGCAATCGAACACGCCGCCCGCATCTGCTGCTGCAAACCAGACGAGGCCGACCGGCTTTTCGGCACTGCCGCCGCCGGGGCCCGCGATGCCGGTGATGGCGACGGACACGGCCGCGTGCGAATGGGAGAGCGCGCCAAGCGCCATGGCCTGGGCTGTCTCGCGGGAAACTGCGCCGTGTGCTGCGATGGTTTCTGCGGGCACGCCGATCATCTCGATCTTGGCTTCGTTGGAATAGGTCACGAAACCCCGGTCGAGCGCGGCCGAGGAGCCCGGCAGATCGGTGATGCGGGCCGCTATCATGCCGCCCGTGCAGGATTCGGCGGTCGCGACCCGCGCGCCCGTCGCGATGCAGGCGGCGAGAACCTCTGATGCGCGGCTCATGCGGGAAGCTGCCCGGGGTAGACGACACTGACGGTGGCGAGCGCAGCGATGCCTTCCTCGCGGCCGACAAAGCCCATGCGCTCGTTGGTGGTGGCCTTGACCGAGACGCGCTCAGTGGAAATCCCGAGCATCTCTGAGAGCGCGCGCGTCATGGCATCGCGATGGGGCCCGACCTTGGGAGCTTCTGCGATAATGGTGATGTCGGCATTGGCGATGCGGCCGCCGCGCGCGCGAACGAGCGACACAGCATGCTCCACGAAACGGCGCGAGGCCGCGCCCTTCCACTGCGGGTCGGAGGGTGGAAAATGCGTGCCGATGTCGCCCTGGCCGCAAGTGGCGAGCAGCGCGTCGGTAAGCGCATGGAGGGGTGCGTCGGCGTCGGAATGGCCGGACAGGCGGCGGTCGAAGGGGATGGCCACGCCGCAGAGCGTGACGTGGTCGCCCGGCTCGAAGGAGTGGACATCATAGCCGGTGCCGGTGCGGACATCGGGGAAGTCGTTTGCCTGCAAGATCTTCTCCGCAATCGCTAGGTCGCGCGCCCAGGTGAGCTTGATGTTGTCGGGGCTGCCGGCCACGAGGCGCACAGGGAGCCCTGCCCATTCGGCTATCGCCGCGTCGTCCGTGAAATCCCGCCGATTGTCGCCGGCTGCCCGACGGTGAGCGTCGAGGATGGGCGCGAAGGGGAAGCCCTGGGGGGTCTGGGCCGCCCAGAGCCCGGCCCGTGGAACGGTTTGCTCGATCGTTCCGTCTTTTGTTTCGCGCTTGAGCGTGTCGGCGATCGGCATCGCGGCGATGGCGCCCGTGCGGGTGTCGAGGCCCGCTATCACGCGAGCGATCAGATCGGGGTCGGAGAAAGGCCGGGCGCCATCCTGGATCAGGACGGCCGTGGGCGCGTCGGCGGTCAGCGCTTCGAGCCCGCGCAAGACGGATGCCTGCCGTGTCTCGCCGCCTTCCACCACGCGCACGCTAGGGCCGAGCGGGCCGCAGGCGGCGGCGAGCAACGCGTGGTCATCAGGGTGGATCACCAGCACGATCGGTCCAATGGCAGGAGTGGCCTCGAAATTCGCGAGCGTTCGTGCGATCACGGCTTGGCCCGCAAGCGTGCGATATTGCTTGGGGCCATCGGCCGCTCCTGCGCGCGCACCGCGGCCGGCGGCGACGATGACGGCGGCGATCTCCGGCTTCTGCGGGGACGAATGCTTCATGTGGACGGGCAATAGCGGCACATCAGCGACTTGGCTATCAGCGGAAACGCGAGGCTGAGCGAAGTTGGCTGTTCAAGTCGTAAGCAGGTGCTTCCGCTGCACCCTTTTTAAGCATATAAGCGCGCCATGCTCGACCAACCGCTCACCATCGGCAAGCTGGAATTGCGCAACCGCGTGTTTCTCGCGCCCATGTCCGGCGTGACCGACGAGCCATTCCGCTTGCGCGCGCACCAAGCCGGCGCCGGGTTGGTCGTGACCGAGATGGTGGCAAGCGGCGAACTCGTGAAGGAGCGCGGCGACAGCCGGCTGCGCGCCCGGCGGCCCGACATTCCCGTGCATATGGTTCAGCTTGCCGGCCGGGAGGCCAAGGCCTTGGGCGAGGCTGCGCGGATCGCGGTGGGCGAGGGGGCCGATATCGTCGACATCAACATGGGCTGCCCGGCCAAGAAGGTGACGGGCGGCTATTGTGGCTCGGCGCTGATGCGCGACCCCGACCATGCGATCGGGCTGGTGGAGGCCGTCGTTGCGGCGGCAGCGCCCACCCCCGTTACGGTGAAAATGCGGCTCGGCTGGGACACGTGCTCGATCAACGCCCCATTGGTAGCCAGGCGCGCGGAGGAGGCGGGCGCGCGGATGATCACCGTGCACGGCCGCACGCGCGAGCAGTTCTACGAAGGCCAAGCCGATTGGGACGCCATCCGCGCTGTGCGCGACGCCATCACGGTGCCGCTCGTGGTGAACGGCGACATCGTCTCGGAGGCTTCGGCACGCGAAGCGCTGGCGCGCTCGGGCGCGGATGCGGTGATGGTGGGGCGGGGCTCCTATGGCGCGCCGTGGCTGCCCGGAGGGCTGGCGCAGGGCACGGATATGGCACCACGGCCCGAGGCGCTCGCGCCTTACGTTATCGAGCATTACGAGGCGATGCTCCTGTTTCATGGTCGCGAGCGGGGCCTGCGTCAGGCGCGCAAGCACCTCGGCTGGTATCTCGACCGCTGGGCGCCGCATTGCGCGCCCGAGGCGCGGCGCACCGTCATGACATCGCTCGAACCCGCCCGCGTGATCGAGGCGATGGCGGACGCTTTCGAGAACAATCCCCAGCTGAGGCAGGCGGCATGACCCCGAACGGCAGGCCCGGTGGCGAGGACGCGGCGCAGATCGTGCTGAACACGATCCGCCGCCCCGTGGTGATGATCGACGCGGGCGGCACGGTGTCCTTCGCCAATGCCGATGCGGAGGACTTCTTCCGCGCGAGCGCGTCGGTTCTGGCGCGCACCACGCTCGACAAGCTCGTGCCTTTCGGCAGCCCCATGCTGACCTTGGTCGACCAGGTGCGCGAGCGCTCGGCGCCCGTCAACGAGCACCGCGTGGACGTGTCCTCGCCGCGGCTCGGCATCGAAAAGGTGGTGGACATCTATGCTGCGCCCGTGCCCGAGCTGCCAGGCTCGATCGTGCTCATGTTGCAGGAGCGCTCGATGGCGGAGAAGATCGACCGCCAGATGACGCACAGGTCGGCCGCGCGCTCGGTGACGGGCCTGGCGGCCATGCTGGCGCACGAGATCAAGAACCCGCTTTCCGGCATCAGGGGTGCCGCGCAACTGCTCGAGAGCACCGTGTCCGACGAGGACCGGGCGCTGACCCAGCTGATCCGCGACGAGACCGACCGGATCGTGGGCCTCGTGGACCGCATGGAGGTGTTTTCCGACGAGCGGCCGGTGGAGCGGTTTCCCGTCAACATCCATCTCGTGCTCGACCATGTGAAGGCCATCGCGCGCAACGGATTCGCGCGCAACATTCGCTTCGAGGAGAGCTACGATCCCTCGCTGCCGCCCGTGAACGGCAACCGCGACCAGCTGGTGCAGGTGCTGCTCAACCTCGTGAAGAACGCGGCCGAAGCCATCGGCGACCGCGAGGACGGGGTGATCACGCTGCATACGGCGTTTCGGGCGGGGATGCGCGTTTCCGTGCCGGGTACGCAGGCGCGGGTGTCGCTGCCGCTCGAATTCTGCGTCGAAGACAATGGCGGGGGCGTGCCGGACGATCTGCTGCCGATCCTGTTCGATCCCTTCATCACCACCAAGCCCAACGGCTCGGGGCTGGGGCTGGCGCTGGTCGCCAAGATCGTGGGCGAGCACGGCGGCATCATCGAGTGCGATTCGACGGGACGCGGCACGGTGTTCCGCGTTCTGATGCCCGCCTGGAAGGACGAGAGCGAGCCCAAGAAGGGCGAGAAGGGGAAGAAGCTCGCATGAGCGACCGGGGACGCATTCTCGTAGCCGACGACGACGCGGCGATCCGCACCGTGCTCAACCAGGCGCTCTCGCGCGTGGGGCACGAGGTGCGCACCACGCCCAACGCAGCAACGCTGTGGAAGTGGGTGCAGGCCGGCGAGGGGGACCTCGTGATCACCGATGTGGTGATGCCCGACGGCAACGCCTTCGACATGCTGCCACGCATCCGCAAGGCGCGGCCGGAGCTGCCGGTGGTCGTGATGAGCGCGCAGAACACGTTCATGACGGCGATCCGGGCTTCGGAATCGGGCGCCTACGAATACCTGCCCAAGCCTTTCGACCTCTCGGAGCTTCTGGCCATCGTCAGTCGCGCATTGGCCGAGCCCAAGCCCGGCCCCGCCGAGCCCAAGCCCGACGAACCGGAGGCCATGCCGCTGATCGGGCGCTCGCCGGCCATGCAGGACATCTACCGCATGCTCGCCCGCATGATGCAGACGGACCTGACGGTGATGATCTCCGGCGAATCGGGCACCGGCAAGGAGCTTGTGGCACGAGCGCTGCACGAATACGGACGCAGGCGGGCAGGGCCATTCGTCGCCATCAACATGGCGGCCATCCCACGGGACCTGATAGAATCTGAGCTCTTCGGCCACGAGAAGGGGGCGTTTACCGGGGCGCAGCATCGCTCGACCGGCCGCTTCGAGCAGGCGGAGGGCGGAACGCTCTTTCTGGACGAGATCGGCGACATGCCGATGGACGCGCAGACGCGATTGCTTCGCGTGCTCCAGCAGGGCGAGTACACGACGGTGGGCGGGCGGACGCCGATCAAGACCGACGTGCGGATCGTGGCTGCCACCAACAAGGACCTGCGCGCGGCCATCAACCAGGGGCTGTTCCGCGAGGACCTCTATTATCGCCTGAACGTGGTGCCCTTGCGCCTGCCGCCATTGCGCGAGCGCACGGAAGACATCGGCGATCTCGTGCGGCACTTCTTCAAGCAGGGCGAAGCGGAAGGATTGCAGGGCAAGCGGATCGCGGCGCAGGGGCTCGACCTCATGCGGCGCTACCCTTGGCCAGGCAATGTGCGCGAGCTGGAAAACCTCGTGCGGCGCCTGGCAGCGCTCTACCCCCAGGATGAAATCTCAGCCGAGGTGATCGCCAACGAGCTGCGCTCGGACGTGCAGACGGGGCAGGGCGGAGGGGAAGCGACGCTGCCCGAGAATCTCTCCATCTCGCATGCGGTGGAGCACTTCCTGCAGCGCTATTTCTCGTCCTACGGCGCAAGCCTGCCGCCGCCGGGGCTTTACCAGCGCGTGCTGGCCGAGGTGGAGTACCCGCTGGTGCTCGCCTCGATGACGGCCACACGCGGCAACCAGATAAAGGCAGCCGAGCTTTTGGGCGTGAACCGTAACACTTTGCGCAAGAAGATCAAGGACTTGGGCGTTTCCGTTTACCGGGGTTCGCGGGTCTGATCGGTCAAACTCGCTCCGAGTTTGTTGCATAATCGCCACAATGCGTTGCATAGAACCGAATCTTCGCGACTGACGCAGTTCGGATCCAAGACCACGCAATGGCGACCCAGGCGCAGCCGCGGCTGCACCCTTCCCCCATCTTCAAGCGCGGCGCGCAGACCGAGAGTCGAAGGCTGGCCGCGCTTCCGGGCATCCTGGCGGTCGCGGGTGCGCTCCTAAGCGGCGCGGTCTCGTTCGCGATCCTGATGGGCGCGACGCCTATCGTGCCCGACGAGGCGACCACGCTGACGCTGATCGGCGTGAATGCCGGCTTCCTTCTGCTGCTGCTCGGCCTGATCGTGCGCGAGGTGCACCGCATCCTGATGGCGCGACGCAACGGCAAGGCCGCTTCGCGCCTCCATGTGCGGATCGTCGCCATGTTCTCTCTGGTGGCAGCGCTGCCGGCCATCATGGTGGCCGTGATCGCCTCGATCACGCTCGATGTCGGCCTAGACCGGTGGTTCGAGATCCGCACCAAGACGATCATCAGCTCCTCGCTGTCGATCGCGGAAGCCTATGTCCAGGAGAACGCCCGCAATCTCCAGGGCACCACGATCTCGATGGCATATGACCTCGACAACGCGCGAACGCTCTACGGCCTCGACCGCACGGGCTTTCGCGAGTTTCTGAGCGAGCAGGCGGTGGGCCGCTCGCTCGCGCACGCAGCGCTCTTGAAGAGCGACGGCTCGTTCGAGATGACGGCCGAAACCAATGTCGACTTCGCCATGCCCGAGCCCCCGCATGACGCGGTGACGACGGCAGTCGACGGCCGTCCCGTTCTGATCGAGCCGCGCACGCGCAACATCGTGGGCGCCATAATCAAGCTCAAGCAGTACGAAGACACCTATCTCTACACGATCCGCACAGTGGACCCCGAGGTGATCCGTGCGCGCCAGATCGTGACGGCAAACAGCGCGGAATATCGCGGGCTCGAGGCCAACCGGCGCACCACGCAGATCGCCTTTGCCATCCTCTACCTCGGCGTGACGCTGATCATCGTGCTGTCGGCCATCTGGACGGGCATCGCGGTGGCCGACCGCCTGGTGCGACCGATCCGGCTGCTGATCGGCGCGGCCGACGAGGTGGCGACCGGCAATCTCGACGTGGCGGTGAAGGTGAGGGGCTCGGACGGCGACGTGGCGTCGCTCGGCGCGACCTTCAACAACATGATCACCGAGCTGAAATCCCAGCGCAACGAACTGCTCCATGCGACGAGCCTGATCGACGAGCGCCGCCGCTTCTCGGAGGCGGTGCTTTCGGGCGTCACAGCGGGCGTGATTGGGGTGGATGCCAACGGGCGGATAACCATCCTCAACCCGTCCGCCGAAGCGATGCTGGGGCTCGAGGCAAAGGATGCGCTGGGCACCGATCTTTCTGGGGCCCTGCCCCATGTCGCCAAGGTGTTCGAGATCGGCCGCACCTCGGGCAAGCCGGTCTACCGCGAGCAGGTGACCTTTTATCGCCGCGGCACCGAGCGCACCTTCAATGTGCAGGTGACGGTGGAGGAAAGCGGCGAGAACGGCGACGACCAGTCCTTCGTGGTGACCGTGGACGACATCACCGATCTCGTGCAGGCGCAGCGCTCGTCGGCCTGGGCGGACGTCGCGCGGCGCATCGCCCACGAGATCAAGAACCCGCTGACACCCATCCAGCTTTCGGCCGAACGCATCCGCCGCCGCTACGGCAAGAAGATCACCGAGGACCGCGAGGTCTTCGACCAGTGCACCGACACGATCATCCGCCAAGTGGAGGATATCGGCCGCATGGTGGACGAGTTCTCTGCCTTTGCGCGCATGCCCAAGCCCGAGATGCGCACGGTTGACCTGCGTGAGCCGCTGCGTGAGGCGGCCTTCCTGGTGGAAGTTTCCAAGCCCGAGATCGGCTTCAAGCGCGATCTCGGCCCCGACCCGCTGCCCGGTACCTTCGACACGCGCCTGCTCGGCCAGGCCTTCGGCAATGTGATCAAGAATGCGGCCGAGGCGATCGAGGGCGCGGAGTTCGCAGACGGCGAGCGCGGCGCGATCCTGGTTCAGGCAGGGCGCGAGGGCGCGATGCTGCGGGTCGACGTGATCGACAACGGCAAGGGCCTGCCGCGCGAGAACCGCGCGCGCCTGCTCGAGCCCTACATGACCACGCGCGAGAAGGGCACGGGCCTCGGCCTCGCCATCGTCAAGAAGATCATCGAGGACCACGGCGGCACGATCGAATTGCACGACGCGCCGCCCGACTTCCACGGGGGCAGGGGCGCGATGGTGACCCTGCTGCTGCCGGCTGCGGCCGCCACCCAGAAGACACAAAGGGCGGCGAATGCCGCCGAGAACAATCAAGCAAGCGGAGCGGAACATGGCGTCTGATATTCTCGTGGTGGACGACGAAGCCGACATCCGCGACCTGGTGGCCGGCATCCTCAGCGATGAAGGCCACGAGACCCGCACGGCCCACGACAGCGACAGCGCGCTCGCGGCCATCGCCGACCGCGTGCCGCGCCTCGTCTTCCTCGACATCTGGATCCAGGGCTCGCGGCTCGATGGCTTGGAACTGCTCGACCGCATCAAGACCATGCATCCGAGCCTGCCGGTGGTGATGATCTCGGGCCACGGCACGATCGAGACCGCGGTCTCCGCCATCCGCCGCGGCGCATACGACTTCATCGAAAAGCCCTTCAAGGCCGACCGCCTGGTGCTGATCGCCGAGCGTGCGCTCGAAACCTCGAAGCTCAAGCGCGAGGTGTCGGACCTCAAGCAGCGCTCGGGCGAGACCTTCGATCTTATCGGCATGTCGTCGGGCATGGTGCAGCTGCGCCAGACGATCGAGCGCGTGGCTCCGACCAACAGCCGCATCATGATCATCGGGCCGTCTGGCTCGGGCAAGGAGCTGGTGGCGCGCGCGATCCACGCCAATTCCTCGCGCAAGACGGGGCCGTTCGTTTCGCTGAACGCGGCGGCGATCACGCCGGAGCGCATGGAGATCGAGCTCTTCGGCACCGAATCGAACAGCGGCGGCGAGCGCAAGGTGGGTGCCTTGGAGGAGGCCCATCGCGGCATCCTTTATCTCGACGAGGTGGCCGACATGCCGCGCGAAACCCAGGGCAAGATCCTGCGCGTGCTGGTGGACCAGCAGTTCGAGCGCGTGGGCGGCACCAAGCGGGTGAAGGTGGATGTGCGGATCGTCTCCTCGACCGCGCACAATCTGGAGGCCATGATCGCCGACGGGCGGTTCCGCGAAGACCTGTTCCACCGGCTTTCGGTGGTGCCCGTGCATGTGCCCGCACTCGCCGAGCGGCGCGAGGACATTCCCTATCTGGTCGATCACTTCATGAAGCAGATCGCGCGGCAGGCGGGCATCCGCCCCCGCCGCATCGGCGACGACGCGCTCGCCGTGCTGCAGGCGCATTCCTGGCCCGGCAATGTCCGCCAACTTCGCAACAACATCGAGCGGCTGATGATTCTGGTGCGCTCGGACGACGTGGAGGCGCCGATCACAGCCGATCTGCTTCCCGCCGAGATCGGCGACGTGATGCCCCGCACGCCCTCTCAGTCGGATGTGCACATCATGGCGCTGCCGCTGCGCGAGGCTCGCGAAATGTTCGAAAAGGAATATCTGGTGGCGCAGATCAACCGCTTCGGCGGCAACATCTCCCGCACCGCCGAATTCATCGGCATGGAGCGCTCCGCACTCCATCGCAAGCTGAAGTCGCTCGGCGTCTGACCCCAGGCAGTTCCGGCTGGGCTGCGAAGGGGTTTCGCATCCGGAAACTGCGGCAAACACCAAGAATCGAGAGGGACCCGCCTTGCCTCGCATCGCCTATGTGAACGGCCGCTACGTGCCGCACAGCCACGCTTCCGTTCACATCGAGGACCGCGGTTACCAGTTCGCGGACGGGGTCTACGAGGTGTGCGAGGTGGCGCGCGGCTTCATCGTGGACAGCGTTCGCCATCTCGACCGGCTCGACCGCTCGCTTCGTGAGCTGCGCATCGCGTGGCCGCTCAAGCGCGCTGCCTTGGAGCTGGTGATGAGCGAGGTGATCCGGCGCAACAGGGTGCGCGACGGCATGGTCTATCTGCAGGTGACGCGCGGGGTCGCGCCGCGCGACCACGTGTTCCCAAAGCCCGGAACGCCTTCCGCCATCGTGGTGACGGCCAAGCGCACAGACCCTGCCGCGGGCCATGCACGAGCGGAAGCCGGCATCGCCGTGATCTCGGTGCCGGAAAACCGCTGGGAGAGGGTGGACATCAAGAGCGTGGGCCTGCTCCCCAACGTGCTCGCCCGCCAGGCGGCCAAGGAACAGGGCGCGCAGGAAGCTTGGTTCGTGGATGCCGAAGGCTTAGTGACGGAAGGCGCGGCCACCAATGCCTGGATCGTGACGGGCGAGGGCAAGCTCGTGACCCGGCCGGCCGAGCATGGCATCCTGAAAGGCGTGACGCGCACCACGCTTTTCGATCTCGCGGCCCGCGAAGGGCTGAAGATAGAGGAGCGGCCGTTCACCGTGGCCGAGGCACAGGGTGCGCGCGAAGCCTTCATTTCGGCAGCCACCACGCTCGTCATGCCGGTGGTCTCGATCGATGGAAAAACGGTCGCCAACGGCCATCCCGGCACGATCGCGCTTTCGCTTCGGCAGGCGTTTTTTGACATTGCGGAAAAGAAACCGGCCTGATACCGCAAAGGCGGGCGGGGCCTGCGGGGTGTTCGGCACGCGTTTTTTGGCGTGATCACAACGTGTCGCGCGAGGCATCGCTTCCCGCAGCCTGTCGCATCCGCGGACAGATCAGACAAGAAAAGAAAAAACCATGGCTGAAAGGTCGCAAAACCTTCAGGATCTGTTCCTGAACTCGGTTCGCAAGAGCAAGAACCCCCTGACCATCTTCCTGATCAACGGCGTGAAGCTGACGGGCGTGGTCACGTCGTTCGACAATTTCTGCGTGCTGCTGCGCCGCGACGGGCATTCGCAGCTCGTCTACAAACATGCCATCTCGACCATCATGCCGAGCCAGCCGGTGAACATGTTCGAGGGTGAGGACGCTTAACGGGCCTTGGCTTCCTTCGACACGCACGACAATCATGACCGCGAGGGCAATGGTCGCACCACGGGTGCGCGAACACTCCTTGTGGTTCCCGTTCTGACGCGCGAGCCGCGCAACGACGACCACGGCAGCGGCGCTCGGCCCAGGCTGCCGCGCTCGCCCGAAGCGCGCCGCGAAGAGGCGCTCGGCCTCGCCAACGCGATCGCCCTCGACGTCGTGGCGGACGCCGTGGTGATGCTGGCCGACCCGCGGCCGGCGACGCTTCTAGGCTCGGGCAAGGTGGCGGAGTTCGCCGAAACCGTGGCCGATCAGAAGATCGAACTGGTGATCGTGGATCACGCGCTGACGCCCGTGCAGCAGCGCAATCTCGAGCGCGAGCTGAAGGCCAAGGTGCTCGACCGCACGGGGCTGATCCTCGAAATCTTCGGCGAGCGCGCGCGCACCAAGGAAGGCACGTTGCAGGTCGAACTCGCCCATCTCGAATATCAGAAGGGCAGGCTCGTGCGCTCCTGGACCCACCTGGAGCGCCAGCGCGGTGGTGCGGGTTTCCTGGGCGGGCCCGGCGAAACGCAGATCGAGGCCGACCGGCGGCTTCTCCAGGACAAGATCATCAAGCTCAAGCGCGAGTTGGAGACCGTGCGCCGCACGCGCACGCTGCACCGCGCCAAGCGCAAGAAGGTGCCGTTTCCGGTTGTGGCCATCGTCGGCTACACGAATGCCGGAAAGTCCACGCTGTTCAACCGCATGACGGGCGCAGGCGTTCTGGCCGAGGATCAGCTTTTCGCGACGCTCGACCCGACGCTGCGCCGCCTGCGCCTGCCGCATGGCACGCCCGTGATCCTGTCGGACACGGTGGGCTTCGTTTCCGACCTGCCGACCCATCTGGTGGCAGCGTTCCGCGCGACGCTGGAAGAGGTGCTGGAAGCCGATCTCATCTTGCACGTGCGCGACATCGCAGACCCCGACACAGCCGCCCAGGCCGAGGATGTCGAGCGTATCCTGCAGGACCTCGGCGTGGAGCCCGGCGATCGCGGGATGATCGAGGTCTGGAACAAGATCGACCTCCTGCCTGACGAGGACCGCGCGCAGCTGCGCGTGAACGCGGAGGGCGAGGCGACGCCCAAGGTCGCCATCTCAGCCATGAGCGGGGAGGGGATCGACAAGCTGTCCGCCCTGATCGAACGTGAGGTGGCGGGCGAGATCGTGACCGCGCAGCTCGTTCTCGCGCCTGCACAGCTAGGGCAGCTCGGCTGGATCTACGCCAACAGCGAGGTCGCATCGCGAACGGACGAGGAAGACGGCAGCGTGGCGTTCGAACTGCGTCTGACCCGCCAGGCGGCTGAAGAGCTGGACGAGCGGCTCAGCCAGGGACGCTAAGAGAGCAAGACGCGTCAGGCGACTCTGCCTGCTATGAGGGCAGTGTTGAGTCGGCGCTCGCAATTTAGGCAGCTGCCCCATCGCGCAATATGACTCGCGTCATACCTCTTCTAGCTTGGCTCTCACCCAGAGTGCCTCCATCTCGTCAAGACTGGCTTCCTCCAGCGGTATTCCGGTCGCCGCGAGCGATGTCTCGATGAACCCGAAGCGGCGGCGAAACTTCGCGTTCGTGGCGCGCAGGGCCTGCTCGGGCTCGATCTCCAGAAGCCGCGCGAGGTTGACGAGCGAGAAGAAGACGTCGCCCATCTCGGCTTCGATTTGCGCCCGGTCTCCACTCGCCACCACAGTTCGAAGCTCCCCGAGTTCCTCGTCCATCTTGTCGAGCACAGGAGCTGCGTCACCCCAATCGAAGCCGACTTGGGAGGCCTTCGCCTGAAGCTTGCCCGCAGCGATCAGCGGCGGCAGCGTGCGGGGCACTTGGTCGAGGAGGCCCGTTGGCGGCTGCTCGACATCAGGCGCGCGCGCGGCGCGCGCGGCTTTCTCGTCGGCCTTGATAGCTTCCCATGAGCGCTTTGCAGCGCGCGCATCGCCAGCGGCCTCATCGCCGAAGACGTGGGGATGGCGCCGGATCATCTTGGCCGTGATGGCCTGAACGACATCGCCAAAATCGAACGCACCGGTTTCGGATGCCATCTGGGCGTGGAAGACGACTTGAAGCAGGAGATCGCCCAGTTCGTCGCAGAGATCGGCCATGTCGTTGCGCTCGATGGCTTCGGCCACCTCGTACGCTTCCTCGATCGTATAGGGCACGATCGTCGGGAAGCTTTGCGCGACGTCCCACGGACATCCATCCACGGGGTCCCGCAACGCCCGCATGATGCGAAGAAGCTCGCCGATGTCGCGCGAGGGCTTTGGAGAAATGGACAAGGGAGATGCTCCGTTCACTGCCGTGCTTTTCATCAGCGAGCGAACGGCGCCCGTCAAATGGTCATGCGGCGAGGCGGGGAGAAAAGTGGTGCGCAGCGCTGGAGATCGCTGGCTGTGGCAGGAGGGGATCGGTCGAACGAGGCCACACCGCACCCGAATCCCAACCTCACGCACGCCAATCCATAAGTCGCATAAGATATATTATGGAACTTATATGCAGTGATTTCGGGGTGGCTGCTGGTTCGTGATGGCAATGGAAAGCGCGAGGTTGACTGCGCCTCCATCAGGCCCTCGTCGCGCGTCCCGCCAGCATCTCAGACGATCTCCGCAACCCCGCCAGTTTATGCGCTGGCGTATGGGCGTGGATCAGTGACTGGCTGAGGCAGTGAGTGCCGGTCCAGATGCGGGCGAGCGATCAACGCGTGTGAGACGTAGTCATCTGAGCCTGAATGAGAAAAGCTCCCCAACTTTGCGGTCGAAGAGCTTTTTAGGATCCAACGTCTGTGCGACAGGCGCTGCGGTCAGTAGCGGCGGATCAGGCCCACGAGCTTGCCCTGGACCTTCACGCGGTCGGGGCCGAAGATGCGGGTCTCATAAGCGGGGTTGGCGGCCTCGAGCGCGATGGAGGCGCCCTTGCGGCGGAAGCGCTTCAAGGTGGCTTCCTGGTCGTCAACGAGAGCGACCACGATCTCGCCGGCATTGGCGGTGTTGGTGTTGCGGATGATCACCGTGTCGCCGTCGAGGATGCCGGCGTCCACCATCGAATCGCCGCGCACTTCGAGCGCGTAGTGCTCGCCGCCCGAAAGCATCTCGGGCGGAACGACGATGGAATGGGTCTGGTGCTGGATCGCCTCGATCGGCACACCGGCGGCGATGCGACCCATGACGGGCAAGGAAACGGACGTGTCGCGAGCAGACTGCTGCGGCTTGGCCTGCTCGACCGGCTTGCGGCCCAAACTGCCCTCAATGACGCTCGGCGAGAACTTCCGGGGCGGCTGCGGAACGGGCGTGGCAGCCTCGGGCAGGCGGAGCACTTCGAGTGCCCTCGCCCGGTTCGGCAAGCGGCGGATGAAGCCCCGCTCCTCCAAAGCCATGATCAAACGGTGGATGCCCGACTTCGAAGCGAGGTCGAGTGCCTCCTTCATCTCGTCGAATGACGGCGGAATGCCCGACTCCCGCATCCTGTCGTGGATGAAGAGGAGGAGTTCGTGCTGTTTCCGCGTAAGCATGGGTCGCCAAAGAATCTGTTGCAAACAAAACCAGAACAAACCTAGACGTTCTGCGTGTGTTCTGCAACTGCCCCTTCGCGCCACGCGCGAGAACTCGAAATCGGCTTGTGGATGACATGCCGTTTGTCGCGATGACCTCGCAACCGAAAATGCTGGCGCCGAGTGGACGAGACGATGGCCAGAAGGCGCCACGCGGCAGTAGTTGTCTCAAGGGTTCGGCGCGAGCGCAGGGGTTTCGCCGACAGGCGCGGAGACTGGCTTTTTCTTTGCGCGGGGGCGCTCGGGCAGTCCCCGTGCGGCGCGGGAGTACTGGCGCTGCGCGTGCCAGGGGCGGAATGGCTCGGAGACGGCGAAACGAACCTCCGCTGCCGCATCCCCTCGCTTAGGCAGGTGGATTGCTGCTGTTCCGCCACGGGCGAGTTCGCGCGCTGTCAGGACGGTCGTGGACGCGCCGCATGGATTTCTCTCACCGGCTTTCGCGATGACGATCAGCGAGGCTCGTTTGCAGTGGGGCCGCGCCGATGCGGCAGTCTGGGTGTGCACGATCGAGCTGCCGTCCGGCGCCTTGACTGTGCAAGTGTCGGCATCACACGTGAAGGCGCCCGTGTCGCGGCCAGCGGCTGTGGGACGCAGCACGGTGTCTGCGGCGAGCGCGGCTTGCCAGCTTCGGAGCAGGAATTGCTCGCCACGCGGCTTGTTCACGGCAAGGTCGCCGGCTGCGGTGGCCACGCCGACCAACCCGGCATCTTCGGAAATCAGGATCTGCGGCCTGGTTGCCATGCCCTGCATCGGCAGGGCCGCGGCGAGTGGGAGAAGGGCGAGGAAGGCCCAGCGGGTCGTGCCCGCGCTTAGGAGGATGATGGCCGCGCCGACTGCGAGCATCGCCCAGGGTGACACGAGGCCGATCACGTCGAGCGGAGAATGATATGCGAGAAAGTCGGCAATCCGCAGAACCGCCGTGAGCCCCCAGCCGACGATACGCCAGCAGAAGCCGTCGAGGCCGAGCGGCATGAGGAGCGTTCCGAGCACGCAGAACGGCATCACGAAGACCGAGACGAACGGCATGGCTGCGAGGTTTGCGAAGAGCCCGTAGGGCGCCACGCGGCCGAAGTGATAGGCGCCGAAGACGAGGGTGGCGAAGCCCGCGATCAGCGAAGTCGCCGCGAGCGCAGCACCGGCGTTGAAGACCCAACTCATGGCGCTCCCGAGCTTGCTGCGGGAATGATCGCGCGCGCGGCTCCGCCTCTCGCGCCTGCTCCACCAGCCATAGGCGGCGACAAGGGCTGCGGTGGCGGCGAACGACATCTGGAAGCTTGGGCCCATCAGCTCATGCGGCGACCAGAGCAGAAGAAGCGCTGCGGCGAGCGACACGTTGCGCATGGAAATGGCGGCGCGGTCGAACAGGACCGCGCCCAGCATGATGGCGAGCATCAGGTAGGAGCGCTGTGCCGCGACATCCGCGCCAGACAGCAGCACATAAACGGAGATGGCGAAAAGTGCGGTGCCGGCTGCGGCCTTCTTGACCGCGCGGCGCGAAGCGAGATTGGGAAACAGCGCCAACCCCGCGCGCATCGCGCCCATCACGCAGCCGGCCACCAGCGCCATGTGGAGGCCGGAGATCGACAGCACATGCGCAAGGCCCGTTTTGCGTAAGGCGTCGTTGACGGGCTCCGGGATCGACGCGCGTACGCCCACCACGAGCGCCGCAGCCACCGCGCCCTCGGCTCCGCCGATCACGGAGCGGATGCGTTGGGCGATCCTGTCCCGCGTGTTCTCGATCCGGTGGGACCAGGTCAGCGGAGCGGTGCGCTCGGACAGTGTTGGGCCGACCAGAAAAAAGCCGTTGGCGCCCAGGCCGTCGAAATAGCTTTCGAAGCTGAAATCGTAGCCGCCTGGCGTGGCGGGGCCGGATGGCGGCATCAGGCGCACGACACCCTCCACCGTCTGGCCGGCGCGTATGCCGTCCGGCACCTTGCGCGCGGTCGCCCGGACACGCGCGGGCGCAAAGCGAAGGCGCGGACGCTCGGTGGAGAGGATATCGAGCGTCAGTCGCGTGCGTCCATTGGCCAGGTGATCCACCACCGCGACTTGTGCGGTGATGCGAGTGGTGACCTCCGAGCCGAGCATCCGCGTGGCCGCGCGGTCGGTTTCCCATTTCGCCGCAGCAAAGCCGGCCATGGCGAGGAATGCGGCTGTCCATACCACCGCGAGATCCGGTCGACGGCGGAGACCGGTCCAGCCGAGCACGAGCCACGTAACGCCTGCCAGTCCGATCCACCACCAGTCGGGCTCGACCGGCAGGAGGAAATATGCGGCAGCGCCTGCGCCGATCGGCACAGGCAGAAGCAGCATGAGGATGCCGCGGTCGAGTTCGAGCTGCCATTCGGAAGCGAGAAGGGCGCGCAGCCGCTGAGTGGAATCGCGCAAGCTCTGCCGCCCACGCCACGCGCGAACGGGCAGCGACACCTTGCGCCAGCCCCATGTGCTGCCCCCGATGCTCAGCCGGCGTCCCCTGCCCTCGCCCCGACCCCGCGCGCTTGCGCGGTCGGACCCCTATGCTACATGGGCGCCAACCAAACGCCACGCCGAGCCTGCGCGCCGATCCGGGCTTTGCAGAGGAATTTCCATGTCCGATCCGATTGTCACGCGCTTTGCGCCGTCACCCACGGGCTATCTCCACATTGGCGGTGCGCGCACAGCACTTTTCAACTGGCTCTATTCGCAGCACACGGGCGGCTCGATGCTTCTGCGCATCGAGGACACCGACCGCGAGCGTTCGACGGAGGCCGCGACCGCTGCCATCCTCGAAGGCCTGCGCTGGCTCGGGCTCGACTGGGACGGCGAGGCCGTTTCGCAGTTCGAACGCGCAGCGCGCCACCGCGAGGTGGCCGAGGAGCTCGTCGCGCGGGGCCAAGCCTATCGCTGCTACGCCACGCCAGCGGAACTCGACGCCATGACCGTGGTGCACGACCGCGTGCAAGGCGAGGTGCGCTTCCCCAACAAGGATCTGGACGACTTCATCATCCTGCGCTCGGACGGCAACCCGACTTACATGCATGCGGTGGTGGTGGACGACCACGACATGGGCGTCACCCACATCATCCGCGGCGACGACCACCTGACGAATGCCGCGCGCCAGACCGTGATCTACCGCGCCATGGGCTGGGACGTGCCGGTGATGGCGCATATCCCGCTGATCCATGGTGCAGATGGCGCAAAGCTTTCCAAGCGCCACGGAGCGCTCGGCGTCGAGGCCTATCGCGAGATGGGTTATCTGCCGGCAGCCCTTCGCAACTATCTCGTGCGTCTCGGCTGGAGCCACGGCGACGACGAGGTGATGTCGACGGACGACATGGTGCGCTGGTTCGACATCGACGATGTGAACAAGGGTGCCGCGCGCTTCGACTTCGACAAGCTGACGGCACTCAACGGCTTGCACATGCGCGGCATGGACGATGCGGCGCTGACGACAGCGCTTCTGGATACCGCCCCTTTCCTGCCCAACGGCGCGCTCGTCTCGGGCGCGCAGTCGGATGAGGGGCGCGCCCTGCTGCAGGCTGCGATGCCGGGGCTGAAGGACCGCGCGAAGACGTTGGTGGAACTGGCGGAGGGCGCGGCATTCCTGTTCGCCGCGCGGCCGCTGGCACTCGACGCCAAGGCTGAGACGCTTCTGGCGGGCGACGGGCGCAAGATCCTGGGGGATGCGCGTGCCGCGCTCGCCGGCGTCGAAGGCGAGTGGAGTGCTGCCTCCACGGAAGCTGCGGTGCGTGCGGTGGCCGCGCAAGCGGGCGTGAAGCTCGGTGCCGTGGCCCAGCCGCTGCGTGCCGCATTGACCGGCCGCTCCACCTCGCCGGGCGTGTTCGACGTGCTGGCGCTTCTGGGACGGGACGAGTGTCTGGCGCGCATTGACGATTGCCTCGCCTGAGCGCATCAGTCCCCGTTGCTGCGATGCAATATCCGGCTATCTCTTCCGCTTGGCAGGCCATGCGGCATGGGATAGCGAACACCGGCGACAGCATGCCGAAAAGAACGGGGCGGACCGCATTGTTCGGCCGTCCCAGCGATCGGAGGGAATGAGCGGATGGGTGATACCAAGGCGACCGTAGACGTCGGCGGCAAGAGCTTCGAGTACAAAATCCGACAAGGCACTGTCGGGCCGGACGTGATCGACATCGCAGCGCTTTATCGCGACACGGGCTCCTTCACCTACGATCCCGGCTTCACCTCGACCGCGAGCTGCGAATCGAAGATCACCTATATCGACGGCGACGAGGGCGTGCTGCTGCACCGCGGCTACCCGATCGACCAGCTGGCCGAGCACGGCGACTTCCTCGAGGTCTGCTACCTGCTTCTCTACGGCGAGTTGCCGACCAAGGCGCAGAAAGACGACTTCGACCACCGCGTGACGCACCACACCATGGTGCACGAGCAGATGTCGCGCTTCTTCACCGGCTTCCGCCGCGATGCGCACCCGATGGCCGTCATGTGCGGCGTGGTGGGCGCGCTTTCGGCCTTCTACCACGACTCCACCGACATCTCCGACCCGCACCAGCGCATGGTGGCGTCGATCCGGCTGATCGCCAAGATGCCGACGATCGCGGCGATGGCCTACAAATACCACATCGGCCAGCCCTTCGTTTACCCGAAGAACGAGCTCTCGTTCGCCGCAAACTTCCTGCACATGTGCTTTGCCGTGCCGTGCGAGGAGTACAAGGCGAACCCCGTGCTCGCGCGCGCCATGGACCGTATCTTCATCCTGCACGCCGATCACGAGCAGAACGCGTCGACCTCGACCGTGCGGCTCGCAGGCTCCTCAGGGGCCAATCCCTTCGCGTGCATCGCCGCCGGCATCGCCTGCCTCTGGGGGCCGGCGCATGGCGGCGCCAACGAGGCGGCGCTCAACATGCTGTCCGAAATCGGCTCGGTGGACCGCATCCCGGAATTCATCGCGCGTGCCAAGGATAAGAACGACCCGTTCCGCCTGATGGGCTTCGGCCACCGCGTCTACAAGAACTACGATCCGCGCGCGAAGATCATGCAGAAGACCACACATGAGGTTCTGAGCGAGCTCGGCATCAAGGACGATCCCACGCTCGACGTGGCGATGGAACTCGAGCGCATCGCGCTGACCGACGAGTACTTCATCGAGAAGAAGCTCTATCCCAACATCGACTTCTATTCGGGCATCACGCTCAAGGCCCTGGGCTTCCCCACCACCATGTTCACCGTGCTGTTTGCGGTGGCGCGCACGGTGGGCTGGATCGCCCAGTGGAAGGAGATGATCGAGGACCCGCAGCAGAAGATCGGCCGCCCGCGCCAGCTTTACACCGGCGCGGCCGAGCGCGACTACGTGGCGATCGCCAAGCGCTAGGTCTTGAGCGGGCGGAGGAGGCCGAGAAGCACCTCCGCCCCGATCGTGCCGGCGGGCCTTGCGGTCTCCAGCCTCCGGCGCACCTCCCCGAAGCCTTCGAGTTGCCAGCGGCGCAGCGTGGAATCGGCCGCGAGCGCTTCCACCTGCCGTGCGAGATTCGGTGCGCGCACGGTTTCGTCGATGAATTCGGGCACGATCGGGCGGTCGGCTATCAGGTTGGGCAGGTTGGCCGACCAAGTGGTCACGAGATAGCGGAAGGCGCGCGAAACCGCGTCGAGCCGGTAGCAGGTGACATGCGGCACCCCTGCCAGCGCGAGTTCGAGCGACACCGTGCCGGACGCGGCGAGAGCCGCCCTCGCCTCTCCCATCGCAGCGATTTTCTCGGCCGCATCCACGACCACGTCCGGTCTGTGCGGCCAGTTCGACACGGCTTCCTCAACCAGCGGGCGAACGCGCTCGGTGGTGGGAATGACGAGCCGGAAGCGGTTGCCGCGCTCGTGAAGGATCGAAACCGTTTCACGGAAATCGGGTAGGAGGCGCTTCACCTCGCTGCGGCGTGAACCCGGCAGCACGAGAAGCGTCGGGGTGTCAGTGGGCTTCGGCGCCTGCTGTGCGGCGTGCGCGCGAAGCAGGTCGGGGTCGTGCGACAGGCGATGGCCGACATAGGTGCCGGGCGGGCCATCGAGGCGCTCGAGGGCCTCGGGTTCGAAAGGCAGGAGGCAGAGTATGTGGTCCACATAGCTCCGCATCCGAACGGCACGCTCCGGGCGCCAGGCCCAGACGCTCGGACAAACGTAATGGACGGCGGGAATGCCGGGTTTCGCCTTCCGCACGCGGCTCGCGACACGCAGGGAAAAGTCGGGCACGTCGACCGTCAAAAGCGCGTCGAGTTCGGCTGCGGCAAGCGCGCGTGCAAGGCTGCGGATGCGGTGGAGCAGGCGCGGAAGATTTGCGACCACAGCGCCCACGCCCATCAGCGATATCTCGTCGGGGTCGAACAGCGAGCGCAGGCCGAGGCTGGCGAGATGGTTGCCGCCGACGCCCACGAGTTCGAGTTTCCGTCCGGATTGGCGCGCGACCTCGCGCAGGAGATCGGCGGCGAGCAGATCGCCCGATTCTTCGCCGGCGATGACGCCGATGCGCAAGGGCGCCGCCATCTCAGCGGAGCCCGACAACGAAGAGGCCGAGCGCGTCGGCCTCGCGCACCAAACGATCGCGTTCGAGGATGAGAGAGCGTTCTGCTTCGACGCCGATTCCGGAAAGGCCGGCGGCGGCCGCGCGCTGCACCGTGTCCGGCCCGATCGTCGGCAGATCCGCGCGCATCTCCTGGTCCGGCTTGGCGCTCTTGACGAGGACCCCGCGCTTGGCGCCCGCGAGGCGGCCGTGCCGGCGCAGTTCGCGCGTCCGCTCAAGCAAGCCGTCGGTGCCCTCGATGCCTTCGAGGGCTATCACGCGCCCCCCGATCGAGACGGCGGCTTGGCCGATATCGAGACGGCCGATGGCACGGGCGGCTTCGAGCGCGCCTGCGAGATCGCGCTGGTCCGCACCGGTTGGTCGAGCCTTGGTGAGCGGCCCGTCGGGAGCCAGAAGGTCGGGTGCGATCTCGTGGGCGCCGAGCACCTGGACGCCGTTCTCCTCGATGTGGCGCACGAGGATGCGGAGCAACCCGTCGTCGCCCTTGGCCAACGCGCGCGCAATGGTGGGAACGAGGCCAAGCAGCCGGATGCTCGGGCGAAAAGATCGCCAGCGCGGGCGCCGCGTGATAGCGCCCGACAGCACGACATGGGTGACCTTCTCGCGCCTGAGCATCGGCACGAGATCGGCAATGCCTTCGACGGGCAGTTCGGCATGGGGCCAGCGGCGGAGTTCGCGAGCGGTGTTCTCGGGCTCGCCCGCCAGCACGATGAAGGGCGGGTGCCCGCCCTTCTCCAGCTGTTCGGCCACATCGAGCGGCAAACGCCCCTCGCCCGCGATTACGGCTGCCCGGCTGCCCGGCGCGAGCCCCGCCATGCTCTAGTGCTCTTCGGCGGATGTTCCGCCGCGGACGGACGGCAGGGTGATGTTGCGCTTGTCTCGGGCGCTTAGGAAATCGAGGATGCTTTGAGCGTGACGCGGCAGGCTTTCGCGCCCGCCCTGCACAGCCTCCAAGTTTTCGGCCAGGGTGCGCGAGCGGTCGAAGAGCCGGCCGTAGAAGCGGCGCAGTTCCGCCATTTCGGATGCCCCGACGCCTGCGCGGCGAAGGCCTACCACGTTGAAGCCCCGCAAGGTCGCGCGGTTGCCCGAGGCCATGCCGTAGGGGATGACGTCGCTGATCACCGCCGAGCAGCCGCCCAGGAATGCGCCGTCGCCCACGCGCACGAACTGGTGCACGGCGGTCAGGCCGCCGATGCCCACATTGTCGCCGATCTCGCAATGGCCGCCGAGCGTCGCGCCGTTGGCGAAGGTGGCGTTGTCGCCCACGGTGCAGTCATGGGCGATGTGGACGTAAGCGAGGAAGTTGCCGTTGTCGCCCACGGTCGTTGCGGCCAGGCTCGTATCGGTTCCGCGATGCATGGTGACGAATTCGCGGATCGTGCAGTTGGCGCCGATCGAAAGGGTGGAGGGGCCACCCTTGTGCTTGCCGTTCTGAGGCGGCGCGCCGAGCACCGCATGGGGCGAAACCCGGCAATCGGGTCCCAGTGTAGTCGCGCCCATGATGGTGACATGGCTGCCGAGTTCCGTGCGGTCGCCGATGCGGGCTTCTGGGCCGACATGGCAGAAGGGGCCGATGCGGACGCCTTCGCCCAATTCCGCGCCGGGCTCGACCAGCGCCAACGGGTGAACAATCACCTCAACCGGCATCGGCCGCGTCCTTCTTGATGGGCGTGCCCATCATGGCGGAGATCTCGGCTTCCGCGACCTTGGCGCCCTCGACGGTCGCCTCGCAGGCGAAACGCCAGATGTTGGCGCGCTTCTTCAGCTTGCGGACATGGATGTGCAGCGTGTCGCCGGGCACCACGGGCTTGCGGAACTTGGCGTTGTCGATCGTCATGAAGTAGACGATGCCCGTACCCTCGCCGCCTGCGCTGCAAATGCAGATGGCGCCTGCCGTCTGCGCCATCGCCTCGATGATCAGCACGCCGGGCATCACGGGTGCCGTCGGAAAATGGCCCTGGAAATGCGGCTCGTTGGCCGTGACGTTCTTGATGCCGATGGCCGAATTGTCGGCGTCGATCTCGATGATCCGGTCCACCAGAAGAAACGGATAGCGATGCGGCAGGAGCCGCATGATCTGGAGGATGTCCAGCGTTTCGAGCGTCGCGGGCGACTGGTCAGACATCGGACTTCTTCTCCTTGGCGGCGCCGCTGGCCAGGCGCCGCAGGGCGGCGACGTTGCGGAAGAACTCGCGCAGCGGCTGTGCGGGCGTGCCCGCCCATTTCTCGCCGGCCGGCACATCGTTCATCACGCCGCTCGCCGCCGCAAGCTGCGCGCCGCTGCCGATGGTGAGGTGGTCGGCGAGGCCCACGCGCCCGCCCATCATCACACCGTCCCCCAGCACGGTGGAGCCGGAGATTCCGCAATGGCTGGCGATCAGGCAGTGACGGCCGATGCGCACATTGTGGGCAATCTGGACGAGGTTGTCGATCTTGGTGTTCTCGCCGATCACGGTGTCGTCGAGCGCGCCGCGGTCGATCGTGGTGCCCGCGCCGATCTCGACATCGTCCTGGATGATCACGCGGCCGAGCTGCGGGATCTTCATGGGGCCGCGCGGGCCGCTGACATAACCGAAGCCATCCTGGCCGATGCGCACGCCGCCGTGGATCACCACGCGGTTGCCGACATGGGCGTTCTGCACGGAAGTGTGCGGCCCGATGAAGCCGTTGCGGCCGATGCGGCAGGAGCGGCCGATCACGGCATAGGGCGCAATCACCGTGCCCGCGCCGATGGCGGCCCCCTCGCCGACCACCGCTCCCGGCTCGACCACCGCTCCTTCCTCGATCCTTGCGGAGGGATGGACGATGGCATGGGGAGAGATGCCGGTTTCGCCGGTGACAGCGGTGGGTTGAGCGGCGGCGGGGAAGAGATGGCCTTCGATCAGCGCGAAGGCATAATGCGGCTTGGGCGTCACGAGAGCCACGACACCGGCCGGCACGGAATCAGCGAGATCGGCCGGGCAGAGCACGGCGCTCGCCTTGAGTTCGGTCAGGAGGGAGGCTTGCTTGCGGCCTTCCACGAAGGCCAGATCGCCCTCGCCTGCATTGGCGGCGGCGGCGACACCCGTGATCACGACCGAGCCTCGAGAGGGGTCTGCCAGCACGGCTCCCGTCAGCTTCGCCACCTCGCTCGTGGTGAGGCGGGCGGCTGCGGGAAAGAAGGTTTCGTCTGTCATGATGTGCAGCGGCCCTGCCGCGATTCGAAGCGCAGCAGGGCCCGCATGGATGCCTTGATCAGAAGCGGGTCGAGATGCCGAAGTTGAAGTTCTCTTCCTCGTCGCTTTCCTGCTTCTTGATCGGCACGGTGTAATCGACGCGCAGCGGACCGAAGGGCGAAGCCCAGATCAGGCCGGCACCGACCGAGGCGCGGATTTCCGAGTCGGTCGAGACCGGATTGGTCGCGAGGTTGTTGCCGAACAGCGAGGCGACATCGGCGAACACCGCACCCTTCAGGCCGAAGCTTTCGGGGATGGCGGGCAGCGGGAACTGGGCTTCCGCCGAAGCGTGCCAGTAGGACGTGCCGCCGAGGTGATCGTAGTCGCCGTCGCCGAGATCGTCGGCCGGGCCCATGCCGTTGAACTTGAAGCCGCGGATGATGCGGTCCGAGCTCTTGAAGTGGTCGAACACGCGCAGGTTCTCATCGCCATAGGCGGTGATGTGGCCCGCGCCGCCGGTCAGAAGGCCGACGATGTCGAGCTCTTCGGAGAGCGTGTGGTAGTAGGTGCCGCGCGTCGTGAACTTCACCCATTCGGCATCACCACCCAGGCCAGCCGCTTCGACCGTGCCGTTGGCGAAGATGCCCGAATGCGGGTTCTGCATGTCGTCGATCGTGTTGTAGACGAGCGACGCCGAAACAGACGACTTGATCCAGGGGCTGTTTTCGACCGCATCGACGATGGCCGTCGAGATGTTGCAGTCCGGATCGGGAGAGCCGGCCACATCAGGATCGTCGCAGCGCTCGGTGAAGTCGTATTTCTCGTGCACGTAGTTGTAGGCAAGCTGCGTCGACAGGGCCTGCGTGATCGGCAGGCCGAAGCGCACCGTGGCGCCCGTCGATTCGGCGTCGTAATTGTCGTAGTCGCGCGTCGAGCGGTAGATGTCGAAGCCCGCTGCGATGCGACGGCCGAGGAAGTAGGGCTCGGTGAAGGACAGGCGATAGTCGCGCGAGTCCTCGCCGCCGCCTGCGGAGAAGCGGATGAACTGGCCGCGGCCCAGGAAGTTGCGCTCGGCGATCGAGCCTTCCACGGAGGGACCGGAGCTTTCGCCGCCCGTGGTGTAGCCTGCGCCGATCGAGAACTCGCCGGTGGACTTCTCCACGAGGTCGACCACGAGCACCACCTGGTCGGCTTCGGCGCCGGGCACGGTGGAAATCTCGACGGACTCGAAGAAGCCCAGCGCTTCCAGGCGGCGCTTGGCGCGCTGGATCAGGACCTGATTGAACGCGTCGCCCTCGGACACGTCGAACTCGCGACGGATCACGTAGTCGCGGGTGCGGGTGTTGCCGCGGATCTCGATGCGCTCGACATAGGTGCGCGGACCCTGGTCCACGGCATAGACCACGTCGATGGTGCGGTTCTCGAAGTTGCGGTCGCCGCGCGGGGTGACCTGCGCGAAGGCGTAGCCCATGCCGGCCACGCGCTCGGTGACGGCGACGATCGAGTCCTCGATGTCGGTCGCGTTGTAGACCTGGCCGGGCGAAGTCTCCACCGACGAGCGCAGCGTCTCGCCGTCCACGCCGGGGATGGTGCTTTCGACCGAGATGTTGCCGAAGGTGTAGCGCTGGCCTTCGTCCACCGTGATGTTGATCACGTACTGGTTGTTGGCCTCGTCGAGCTCGGCTGAGGACGACACCACCTGGAAGTCGGCATAGCCGCGGTTGAAGTAGAAGCGGCGCAGCGCTTCCTCGTCGGCGCGCAGACGCTGCTCGTCATAGACGTCGTCGCGGAACAGGAAGGACAGGAAGTTGGAGCGCTTGATCGAGATCACTTCCGACAGGCGGCGGTCGGAATAGGCCTCGTTGCCGATGAAATTGATCGAGGCGATCTTGGTGCGGTCGCCTTCGTTGATCTCAAACACCACGTTGACGCGGTTCTCGCCGAGATCGACCACCTGGGTGGTGACGGTGGCGTCGTCGCGGCCGATCTGGCGATAGGCCTGACGCACGTTCTCGGCGTCCGAATCGAGGGTCGCCTGCGAGAAGGTCGAACGCGGCTTCAGCGTCGCCACCTGGGTGAGCTGCGCGTCCTTGATCTTGCTGTTGCCCTGGAAGAGCACCTGGTTGACGACCTGGTACTCCTGCACCTCGACAACGAGCGTCGAACCACGCTGGTTGATGGAGACGTCGGAGAACAGGCCGGTGGCGAAGAGGCGCTTGACCGCCTCGTCCACATCGGTACCCGAGAAATTCTGGCCGGAACGGATGCCGACATAGTCGCGCACGGTGGACGCATCCACACGCTGGTTGCCGCGGACCTCGACGCTGCTGACAACGGCAGCCTGCGCAACGGAGACCGCGACGACCTGCACGGCGGCAGCGCCGGCGACGGTCAGTCCGGTGGAAAGCGCAATCGCGGAGGCGGCGCCAAACAAGCTCGAAGATGCCTTCATAGGCCTATGTAACCTTTTCTCGAAGTCCCCACGGCGAGAAATCCGGACGTCGCGGCCCAACCCCTGGCCCCGTCATAACCGTATTTTCCTACTACGCAAGGTTTCTGGTTAATCGCCGTTTACTGACGGGCGCAGCGTGGCATTCGCGTCACGCCAATCGCTGGCCATGGTGAAGAGATGGTTGCCGAGACCTTTTGCGCATCTGTCGAATGCAGGGTTTCAACAACCGAAGATGTCGTTCCAGAACACGAAGACCATGAAGCCCAGCACCAGCGCGAAGCCGACCCGGTATACCGCCTCCATCGCCCGCTCGGACACCGGCCGCCGCCTTGCGGCCTCGATCGCATAGAAGGCCAGGTGCCCGCCGTCCAGCGGGGGTATCGGCAAAAGGTTGAGGATTCCGATGCCGACGGACAAAAGTGCCGCGAGCTGGACCAGCATGGGGAAGCCGACCTTGGCCGCGTTCTCCGCCATGCCCGCGATGCGCACGGGACCGCCGAGCTGGCAGCGATCTTCGCGGCCCACGACGAATCGGCGCAGGAACTGGCCGGTGCGCGCGATCACGTCGCCCGTCTCCACCACCGCCTGGCCGAGCGCCTCGAGCGGCGAGTATTCGATCAGCTGCGGCTGGCCGACCTCGCGCGTGTTGACGATGCCGATCACCGCCATGCGAATCTCGTTGCCGATCGGATCGGTTATCTCGCGCACTTCGGGTGTGGCGGTCAGCGTCACGTTCTGGCCGTCGCGCTCCACCACGAAGCGGAGTGCGTCCCCGCCCCGACTGCTCACCATGCGCTGCACGTCGCCGAAGCTCGTGACGGCCTGACCGTCGATCTCCTTGAAGCGGTCGCCCGGCTGGAAGCCCGCGCGCTCGGCGGGCGAGCCGACCTGGACCTCGGCCACCGTGGGCTGGAAGACCTCGCGCCCATAGCTGCCGAAGAAGACGGCAAAGACCGCAATCGTCAGAAGGAAGTTGAAAAGCGGGCCTGCGAACACGGTGAGCGCACGCTTCCAGACTGGCTGGGTGTGGAAGGCCCGCCGGCGGTCGACATCTGACAGCCCCTGCATCTCCGCCGAATCGGGAGCGCTCGTGACGTTCATGTCGCCCACGAATTTCACATAGCCGCCGAGTGGCACCAGCGAGAGTTTCCAGCGCGTGCCCCGGCGATCGTTGAAGCCGATGATCTCGGGTCCGAAGCCGATGGAGAAGGCCTGGACACCGATGCCGCACCAGCGCCCGACGAGATAGTGGCCCATCTCGTGCACGAAGACGACAAGCATGAGCACGAACAGGAACGGCACGAGCGTGCCGAGAATCAGGCCGTCCGTTCCGAACACGGAATGAAAGAGGTCCATCAGGGGCAAGCGTTCCAATGATCGGTGTGCGGCCTCGCCACGTTGAGAGCGGCATGGCGGCAAAAGCGTGTCCGGCCGACACGGGCAGCGATGGTGCCCCGGCGCGTCACTGGGAAAGGATCGTCAGAAAGACGGGGATGAGAACGAGAAGGGCCGAGGCCGAGGCCGCTGCGATCAGGCCGTCGGCGCGATCCATCACGCCGCCATGGCCGGGAATGATGCGGCCCGAATCCTTCATGCCGAAGCGGCGCTTGACCCAGGATTCAAAAAGATCGCCGGCCTGAGACGCCGCGGAAAGCCCCAACAGCGAAAGGAGAACCACCGGATCGATGGTGATGCCGCTGAAGTGGAGCACAAACGCACCCAGGATGAGGGCGGCCAGCGCGCCGCCGATGGCCCCGCTCCAGGTCTTGTTGGGTGAGATTGACGGCGCGAGCTTGGGGCCGCCCAGCGCGCGGCCGACGAAGAAGGCACAGATGTCCGTGCCCCAAACGACCGCAAAGAGAATCAGCACCGCGACAATGCCTGGCGGCGTCATCTCGCGCAGGAAGAACAGCGGAAGGGCTGCGCAGAGCGCGTAGATGAAGCCGCCGACGGTCCAGGCGCCGCGCTCGAGTACCAGGGCCGCCAACGCCATCACGGCGACCGCGGTGAGGCTGACGGGAAACAGATAAGGGCTGTCGAAGAGAAGCAGCGCGAACACCACCGCCAGAAGCACCCAGCCGACATTCTGCGCGGTGGCGTTGGCTGCGGCCCGCGTCACCACCGTCCACTCAAGATAGACCAGCGCGCCGAGCGTCACGCAGAAGATGCGAAACGGCAGATCGCCCCACCAGACGGCGGTGAGCGCGACGATGCCCAGAACCGTGCCGGACATCACCCGAAGGCTCAGATTGCTGCGCGTACGGCGGGGAGCCCCTGCCCCCTCGGGTTGCGCCATCAGGAGGCCGCCGCGTCGCGCGCGACCAACCCGCCGAATCGCCGCTCGCGCGCGGCATAGGTGCCGATCGCCTCGCGCAGGTCGCGCTCCGAGAAGTCCGGCCAGAAGCAGGACAGGAAGACGAGTTCGCTGTAGGCGGCCTGCCAGGGCAGGAAGTTGGACAGACGCATCTCGCCGCTCGTGCGGATCACGATGTCGGGGTCGGGGAAGTGGGCGGTGTCGAGCGAGGCGGCAAAGGCCGCATGGGTGATCTCGTCGGGCTGGAGATGCCCGCTGGCGATGCCCTGGGCGAGCTTGCGCACGGTGCGGACGATCTCGTCGCGGCCGCCATAGTTGAAGGCGATCACGAGGTTGAGACGCTGGTTGCCAGCCGTGAGCGCCTCGGCTTCTTCCAGAAGCGAGCGGATATCGGGTGCGAGCGCTCCGCGCTCGCCGATCACGCGGACGCGCACGCCCTTGGAATGAAGCTCGGCCAGATCGCGACGGACAAAGAACTTGAGCAGGCGCATCAGCCCGCTCACTTCGTCGTCGGGGCGGGACCAGTTTTCCGAGGAGAAGGCATAGACGGTCAGCCACTCGATGCCGAGATCGCCCGCCGCCTCCACCGTGCGCCGCAAGGCATCGACACCTGCGCGATGACCCGCGAGCCGCGGCAGGCCGCGCGCCTGTGCCCAGCGCCCGTTGCCGTCCATGATGATCGCGACATGTGCGGGGATGGTCATTGTCTCGGGCTTCCCGGCGCCAAGGCGCGGACTGGCTTAAACCTGCATGATCTCGGCTTCCTTCTCGGTGAGCATGCCTTCGATGGACGAGATCGTCTCGTCGGTCATCTTCTGCACGCGTTCCGATTGGGAGCGCGAATCGTCCTGGCTGATGGAGCCGTCCTTTTCGGCTTTTTTCAGCTGTTCCATGCCGTCGCGGCGCACGTGGCGAGCGGCCACTCGGGCGCTTTCGGCATATTGGTGTGCAATCTTCACCAATTCCTTGCGGCGCTGCTCGTTGAGCTCGGGCAGCGGGATGCGCAGCGTGGTGCCGTCCATGATGGGGTTGAAGCCGAGATTGGACTCGCGAATGGCGCGATCGACGGCGCCCACGAGCTGCTTGTCCCAGACCGAGATCGAGATCATGCGGGGCTCGGGCACCGAGACCGTGCCCACCTGGGAGATGGGCATCGGGCTGCCATAGGCCTGCACCATGATCGGATCGAGAAGATTGCTCGAGGCGCGGCCCGTGCGCAGCGAAGCGAGATCGTTCTTGAAAGCGGTGATGGCGCCATCCATGCGCCGCTGAACGTCCTTGAATTCCACGCCCGTCGTCATCGTCAAACTCCCGCTATGCCGCTTTCAATTCATCGGACACGATCGTGCGGCGCCCTTCCCCGCGGAGGATGGCACCCAGACCGCCCTGCTCCTGGATGGAGTAGACGATTATCGGAATGTGGTTTTCGCGCGCAAGGGCAATCGCCGACGTGTCCATGATGGCGAGGCCCTGGGCGAGGACTTCGTCATGGCTGATATGGTCGTAGCGGACAGCCGACGCGTCCTTCTTGGGGTCGGCCGAGTACACGCCGTCCACCTGGGTCGCCTTGAAGAGCGCATCAGCGCCGATCTCGGCTGCGCGGAGTGCGGCGGCCGTGTCGGTCGTGAAGAAGGGATTGCCCGTGCCGCCGGCAAACAGCACCACCTTGCCCGCATCCATGTAGGCAGTTGCCTGGCGCTGGGAGAAGCTCTCGCAGAGCTCGGGCATGGCGATGGCCGAAAGCACGACGCTGTCCACGCCGATCTTGTTGAGCGCGGTGCGCAGGGCGAGCGAATTGATGACGGTGGCCAGCATGCCCATGTGGTCGCCCGTGATGCGGTCGCCGCCCTTGGATGCCACCGCGACGCCGCGGAAGATGTTGCCGCCGCCGACCACCACGCCGACATCCACGCCCATCCCGCGGGCTTCCGCGATGTCGGATGCGATGCGGTCGGCGACCGACACGTCGATCCCGAAGCCTTGCGCTCCCATCAGCGCCTCGCCCGAGGCTTTCAACAGGACACGCCGAAAGAGTGGCTTCTCCGTCATCGAGCTTCCATCCCGCCTGAAATCTTCTTGTCGTGAAGCGCCCGAAGGCCGGGCGCGGGCCGCGAATACACGAAGGGCGCCGCGATGTCACGCAGCGCCCTCCGGCTAACGAATGGTGGAAGAGTGTTACTTCTTGACGGCGGCGGCCACTTCGGCCGCGAAGTCGGTCTCTTCGCGCTCGATGCCTTCGCCGAGAGCGAAGCGCACGAAGCCCGAGATCTTGGCGGGGGCGCCGATGTCCTTTTCGGCTTCCTTGAGCGCCTTCTCGACCGTCAGGTCGGGGTTCAGCACGAAAGCCTGCTTCACGAGCACGACTTCCTCGTAGAACTTGCGCAGGCGGCCTTCCACCATCTTCTCGATGATGTTCTCCGGCTTGCCGGACTGGCGCGCCTGGTCGGAGAAGATCGCGCGCTCACGCTCCACATGGGCCTGATCCAGCTCGGTCTCGTTGAGCGAGAGCGGGTTGGTGGCCGCCACATGCATGGCGACCTGGCGGGCGAACGCACGAGCGGCTTCCTGATCGCCGTCCGTCTCGATGGCGACGAGCACGCCGAGCTTGCCCAGGTTCTCGCCGACCGAGTTGTGGACATAGGTCGCCACAGCGCCCTTGGAGACGTCGAGCGCCTTCGAGCGGCGGAAGGAAAGGTTCTCGCCGATGGTGCCGACGGCGTCCTTGATGGTCTCGGTGACCGACTTGGTGGAGCCGGGGTAGCGGGCCTCGGCCACGGCTTCCGTGCTGCCATCGGTTTCGAGCGCGACCTGCGCCACGTTGCGCACGATCTCCTGGAAGGCGTCGTTGCGCGCCACGAAGTCGGTCTCGGAGTTGACCTCGACGACCACGGCGCGGTTGCCGTCGGCGGCAACGCCGATCAGGCCCTCGGCTGCGGTGCGTCCCGCCTTCTTGTCGGCCTTGGCGATGCCCTTCTTGCGCAGCCAGTCGACGGCGGCTTCCATGTCGCCGTTCGTCTCGTTCAGGGCTGCCTTGCAGTCCATCATGCCCGCGCCGGTCAGCTCGCGGAGTTCCTTCACCTGTGCAGCCGAGATGCTCATCTCATCCTCTTTAGAATGCTGTCGAATGTGCGAAGCGCACCGCCGGGGTTCGGCGGTGCGCGTGGGGAGTGGGCCGGGGGCGGGCTGAAGCCCGCCCGAAGCGTCAGCCGTTTGCCGATTCCTGCACTTCCGGTGCGGTCTCTTCGAGCGCCGGCTCGACGGGAGCTTCCTCGGCTGCGCCGATGTCCACGCCCGAATTGCCCTGCTGGCGTGCGATGCCGTCGATGGCCGCACGCGCGATCAGGTCGCAGTAGAGCTGGATGGCGCGGGCCGCGTCGTCGTTGCCGGGGATCGGATAGTCGATGTTATCCGGATCGCAATTCGAATCGATGATCGCCACAACCGGGATGCCGAGGCGCTTGGCTTCCTGGATCGCGATGGCTTCCTTGTTGGTGTCGACCACGAACATCAGGTCAGGCGTCGAGCCCATGTCCTTGATGCCGCCGAGAGCCTTGTTCAGCTTCTCGCGCTCGCGGTCGAGGTTGAGACGCTCCTTCTTGGTGAAGCCCGAGCCTTCGTCGCCCAGCGTCTGGTCGAGCTTGCGCAAGCGCGCGATCGAGTTGGAGATCGTCTTCCAGTTGGTGAGCATGCCGCCCAACCAGCGCGAGTTCACGTAGTACTGCGCGGAGCGCTGCGCGGAATCGGCGATGATGTCGGACGCCTGGCGCTTGGTGCCGACGAACAGCACGCGGCCGCCGCGGGCGACGGTGTCGGACACGACCTTGAGCGCCTGGTGCAGCATCGGCACCGTCTGGCTGAGGTCGATCACGTGGATGTTGTTGCGGGCGCCATAGATGTAGGGCGCCATCTTCGGGTTCCAGCGATGCGTCTGGTGGCCGAAATGCGCGCCGGCTTCGAGAAGCTGGCGCATGGAGAAGTCAGGCAGAGCCATCTGCGGTAAGTCCTTTCCGGTTGAACCTCCACGGGCAACGGTGAGCGGAGGATCCGTTCACCACCGGAGGCTGAGCCGGATTTCTCCCGGACGGCAGCCTAAAACCCGCGTGTGGAATGAGCGCGCATATAATCGCCGCGCGCGTTTCGCGCAACCCTACTCGGGCTTGGGCGTGCAAGCCTGCTCGGCGGGCTTCAAAAGCGAAAGGTCGACGAGCTTGGCCTTCATGGAGAAATCGCCGTAGTCCATGGTCATGTCGCGGGTGACCCCGTTCTCGTGGAGCTTGAACGAGATGCGGTATTCGGGCAGTCCCTCGCCATTCTGGTTCTCGGTGTTGAAGTAGGCGATGTCGACGGGCCAGAACTGATCGCGCGCGTGGTCCTTGAGCACGGGAAGCTCGGGGTCGCCCTCGGTCGCGGGCGCCGTCTTCTTGCCCATCACGACGGTCGTGGACATCACCTTGTCGCCGTTGTCGGAGCCGTCGAACAGCGTCGTCTCGTAGAAGTTCTCGCCCTTGGCCGCGCGGTTCAAGAGATCGATCATGTGCTGGGTCGGGAAGTTCGTCCTCGCCAGGTCGATGGTCTGGTTCTCCGGCTTGCGGATCTCGACATCCAGCTTGTCGGCTTCGCTCTTCGCCGTGCCCGCCACTTCCTTGTCGAGCGCCTGGTCGATGAAGGACTTCGTGTCGAAATCGAAGCGCTTGCCGCTCGCATCCTCGAAGGTGGTGGTCTGCTGGTCGGTGAGACGAGAGGCGTCGTTGGTGTCGATCTGGGTCACGAAGCGGAATGAGGTGGAATAGCCCTCACAGGGACCGCCGGTGAACTCGTAGACCATGCGCCCCTTGAGCCCCGTGATGCCGGAGCTCTCGGTTGCCTCATCCAGCGCCAAGTCGTAAACCGCGCGGTGCGGCGCGAGCGTCGGGTTGGCATGGGCGGGCATCACCACGCCCACGAGGCCCGAGGCGAGCAAGGCCAGGCGCAACTTCTTCATCAGGATACTCCATCGCGCGGGGTTCGCGCCCCACGCTTCGACCGACAGAACATACAGGGCCCGGTGGCGGAAGCGAGGCAAAACAGCATCGCGGATGCCCGGGCGCTCAGCCAACGAGACAAGGCACGAGTGATGCAGGACACGATCCAAACCCGTCTGGAACGCGAGGGCATCACGCTGCCCGAAATGGCCGCTCCCGCGGCCAACTACCTGCCCTTCGTGCGCACGGGCAATCTCGTTTTCACGGCGGGCCAGCTGCCGTTCGTGAACGGCCAATTGCACCAGACGGGCCTGCTCGGCCGCGACGTCGAGGTGGAAGAAGGCCGCGCGGCGGCGCGCCAATGCGCGATCAACATCCTGGCGGTGATCAAGGCGGCGGTGGGCGATCTCGAAAAGGTCGAGCGCATCGTGAAGCTGACGGCCTTCATCGCCTCGGCGCCCGGCTTCACCGATCAGCCCAAGGTGGCGAACGGGGCATCGGATCTGCTCGTCTCGGTCTTCGGCGAGAAGGGGCGCCATGCGCGGTCTGCGGTCGGCATGGCATCACTGCCTCTCGACGCGCCGGTCGAGGTGGAAGCGGTGATCGAAGTCTCGGCCTGACCATCATGCGCGACCTTTCCTGGCTCACTGCCCGGCCCATCGCCCATCGCGGCCTCCATGACGGCAACCAGGCCTGCTGGGAGAACACGCTCTCTGCCTTCGAGCGGGCTGCCGCGCGCGGCTTTTCGATCGAGTGCGACGTGCACCTGTCGGGCGACGGCGTGCCGGTGGTCTTCCACGACGACGCTCTGGCGCGGCTGACGGGCGAGGACGGGTTCGTCTGGCAGAGGACGTCGGGCGAACTTGGCGCCCTCAAGGTGGGCGGGACGGAAGACCGCGTGCCGACCCTTCGCGAAATGCTGGGGCTCGTCGCGGGCCGCGTTCCCCTCGTGATCGAGCTCAAGGGAACGCCGGGCCACGACGAGGGGCTCGTGGCCGCCGTCGCCGCCGAGCTGTCGCGCTACGAGGGGAAAGCGGCCATCATGTCGTTCGACCACTGGCTGGTGCGCCGCTTTCCGATCGACGCGCCGAACGTGCCGGGGGGCCTGACCGCCTGGGGCTCGAGCACCGCGCTGATCGAGGCCCACTTCTCCATGCTCGCCCATGACCTAGCTTTCGTGTCCTATGAATGCGCGGCTCTGCCCAACCCCTTCACCTCCTTCGTGCGCAGGCACATGAAGCTGCCGGTGATCACCTGGACGGTGCATGACGAGCCGGGCATCCTCGCCACGCGGGAGCACGCCGACCAGATGACCTTCGAGCGCTTCGACCCTGAAGATGCCGCCTTTGGCTGAGCCCGGCGAGGACCGTGCCCTGCAGGTGCGCGTCATGCCGAGCGTCAGCGCTTTCACGGCCGCTGAATGGGCAACGCTTTCGGGCACCGTGCGCGGAGGCAAGGCGCCCTACAATCCTTTCCTCTCCCACGCCTTTTTGACCGCGCTCGAAGATTCGGGCTGCGCCACGCCCCGCACGGGGTGGCAGGGCAACCACCTGCGGTTGGAAACGGCCGAGGGCGAGTTGCTGGGCGCGGTGCCCGGCTACCTCAAGTCGCACAGTCAGGGCGAATACGTGTTCGATCACGGTTGGGCCGACGCGCTGGAGCGGGCGGGCGGCGATTACTACCCCAAGCTACAATGCTCGGTGCCGTTCACGCCGGCCACGGGGCCTCGGCTCCTCGTGCCCGAAGGCGGGGCGGATCATCGTGAACTCCTGGCGGCCGGACTGAAGGCCGTGACCGACCAGCTCGGCATCTCTTCGGCCCATGTGACCTTCGCCGGCACAAACGACATGGCCGCGCTCGAAAAGGCCGGCTTCCTGCGTCGCACGGACCAGCAGTTCCACTTCTTCAACGAGGGGTTCTCGACCTACGAGGACTTTCTGGAAACCCTCGCCTCGAGGAAGCGCAAGTCATTGAGGAAGGAGCGGCGCGAGGCACTTTCTGCGGGCATCACCGTGGAGTGGCTGACGGGTGTTGGGATCACCGAGGAAGCATGGGACGCCTTCTTCGAATTCTACATGGACACGGGCTCGCGCAAGTGGGGGCGGCCCTATCTCAACCGGCGCTTCTTCTCGCTCGTGGGCGAGCGCATGGCAGATGACATCCTGCTCGTGATGGCGCGCCGCGAGGGACGCTTCATCGCAGGCGCCATCAATTTCATCGGCTCGGACACCCTCTACGGCCGCAACTGGGGCTGCATCGAGGAGCATCCGTTCCTGCATTTCGAGGTCTGCTACCACCAAGCCATCGACTTCGCGATCGCGCGGGGCCTGCGCGTGGTGGAAGCGGGCGCGCAAGGCGAGCACAAGCTCGCACGCGGCTATCGCCCGGTGGAAACCCATTCGGCGCACTACCTGACCCATCCCGGATTGCGGAAGGCGGTTGCCGATTACCTGCGGTCGGAACGCCGGCAGGTGGCATCCGCCAGCAGCTACTACGAAGAGCACACCCCATTCCGGAAAGGGCCAGAGCATGGCGGAGTATGATCGAGACAACGTGTTCGCGAAGATCCTGCGCGGCGAGCTTCCCGCCCACAGGCTCTACGAGGACGACGCCACTCTCGCCTTCATGGACATCATGCCCCGAGGGCGCGGCCATTGCCTCGTGATTCCCAAGTCCCCCGCCCGCAACATCCTCGACATCGAAGCCGAGAGCCTCACGGCTGTCGCCGCCACCGTGCAGCGGCTCGCGCAAGCGGTGAAGAAGGCTTATGACGCGGATGGCGTCACCGTGCAGCAGTTCAACGAAGCGGCCGGCGGACAGGTGGTGTTCCACCTCCATTTCCACGTGATCCCGCGCTTCGAAGGCGTGCCGCTGGCCGCACCCGGCACGTCGATGGAGATGGCGGAAGTGCTGGAAGCGAATGCCGAGCGCATCCGCGCGGCTCTCATCAGTTAGGCGAGAAGCATCCCACCCACCAGGATCACCTCGCCGACGATAATGCCGGCGAGCATCCGCTTGCCGAAGGCGAGATAGGTCCCGAAGCCCGCGAGCGACGCGTCGACCCGGAGCCAGAGCGGCGCATCGGCAAGTGCGCCCGATGGGAACACGATCAGGTTCGCGATCACGCCTGCCACGAGAGCCGTAGCCAGCGTGCGCACCATCACCAGCGCTTCCGAATCCTCCCCAATCCGACCGCCCAGCATCACGCCGATGTAGCGCCAGAGATTGGTGGCCAGCGAGCCAGCCAGCAGGATGAAGAGATAGGGCCACCAGGCCGCGTCGATGGAGGTGAAGGTCACTCGGCCGGCTTTCCGCTGCGCAGGCGATGCAGCGCATAGGCGATGCCCCCGCCCACCACGCCGGTGGCCAGCAGATCCGCTTCCGGCAGAAGAACATGGAAGATCGGCCCGAGGATCAGGCCGGCGACCATCGCATATTTGGACGCGTTCTCCCGCGCTGAGCCCCAGAGCGACGTGACGAAGTAGATCGGTGTCAGCAGAAGCAGCGCCGCCGACAGCGTGGGCGGCAGGCTGGAGGCGAGCGGGTGGACGATCGCCGTGACGGCAGAGGTGATCACGAGAAGCCCGAAGGCCAGCCCGCCGTAGAAACTCGTGCGGCCCGCGCGCGGCACTTCGGGGAAGCGCTGGAAGGAGATCACCCAGGACGTGACGGCGATGAAGTTCGACAAGCCGTAGAGCGCCCACGAGCGCGTGCGCGGGGCGCGCATCTCGGGAACGAGAGCTGCCACCATCGGCGCCAGGCGGATCGCCGAAAGCGCAACCGCGAGCGCGGCAGCCGGAAGGGTCGCGCCATTCTGCACCGCGCCCACCAGAACCACCATCGAAGGCAGCGCCCAGATGGTGACCACCATGAAAAGCGCCTGGGGCAGCGTCACTCCCGCTTCGCTGGCAAGACCGGCAAAGCCGATGAAGGCGCTGCCCAGGATGGCACCTGGGACGGAGAAGGCGGCGCGCAGGCCCTTTGCGAACCAATGCCGCAGGGAAACGTCCGCATCCGCTGGTTCAGGGGTCACCGGCTGTCCTTCAAGGAGACGGCACCACGAGAAACGGGCGCCGCAAGGGGCGCCCGTCTCATAGGCTCGTCGTTCGGTTCCGACTAGTTCTTGCGCGGCAATTGCGGAACGAAGCTGCGCTTGCCGCCGTCCTTGGCCGGCCCTGCCTCGACGGGAGCCGGCGCATCCGGCTCGTCGGAGGCCGTGTCGGTCTCGGCCGCGCTTGCCCGCTTGGCCGAGGATTTCCGCTTGGGCTTCTCGCCCTCTGGCTCTTCCTTCTTCGGCTTGACGGGCAACTCGCCGGCGATCGATTCGAGGTGGAGGGTCTTTTCGCCCCCGTCCTTCGTCTCGACCGTGACCTTCACGGTGCCGCCGTTCTTGAGCTTGCCGAACAGAACCTCGTCGGCCAGCGGCTTCTTGATGTGCTCCTGGATGACGCGGCCCAGAGGACGCGCGCCCATGCGCTCGTCGTAGCCCTTGTCGGCCAGCCAGGCGATCGCCTCGGGTGCGAGGTCGAAGGTCACGCCACGCTCGGAGAGCTGGGCTTCGAGCTGGAGCACGAACTTCTGCACCACGGCATGGATGACCGGCACCGGCAAGGCACCGAACGGGATGATCGCGTCCAAGCGGTTGCGGAATTCCGGCGTGAACAGGCGGTTGATCGCCTCCACGTCGTCACCTTCGCGCTTCGAAGAGCCGAAGCCGATCGCAGCCCGCTGAGCATCGGAGGCGCCCGCATTCGTGGTCATGATCAGGATCACGTTGCGGAAATCGATCTGCTTGCCGTTGTGGTCGGTCAGCTTGCCGTGGTCCATCACCTGGAGGAGGATGTTGAAGAGGTCCGGATGGGCCTTTTCCACTTCGTCGAGCAGAAGCACGCAGTGCGGATGCTGGTCGACGCCGTCCGTCAAGAGGCCGCCCTGGTCGAAGCCGACATAGCCGGGAGGCGCACCGATCAGGCGGGAGACCGTGTGGCGCTCCATGTATTCCGACATGTCGAAACGCAGGAGTTCCACGCCGAGAGACGCCGCGAGCTGCTTTGCCACCTCCGTCTTGCCGACGCCGGTCGGGCCGGAGAACAGGTAGGAGCCGATCGGTTTTTCCGGTTCGCGCAGGCCCGCACGCGCCAGCTTGATGGCGGAGGTGAGCGCGGTGATGGCCGTGTCCTGGCCGTAGACCACGCGCTTCAGCTCCGTTTCAAGCGACGCCAGCACGGCCTCGTCGTCGGCGGAGACCGTCTTGGGCGGGATGCGGGCCATGGTGGCGATGGTCGCCTCAATTTCCTTGACGGAAATCGTCTTCTTCCGCTTGGTTTCAGGCAGAAGCATCTGGCTCGCACCCGTCTCGTCGATCACGTCGATCGCCTTGTCGGGCAGCTTGCGGTCGTTGATGTAGCGGGCCGAAAGCTCCACCGCAGCCTTGATGGCGTCGGTGGTGTACTTCACCTTGTGGAACTCCTCGAAATAAGGCTTGAGGCCCTTCATGATCTCGATGGCGTCGTCCACGGAGGGCTCGTTCACGTCGATCTTCTGGAAGCGCCGCACGAGCGCGCGGTCCTTTTCGAAGAACTGGCGATACTCCTTGTAGGTGGTCGATCCGATGCAGCGGATGGCGCCTGAGGAAAGGGCTGGCTTCAACAGGTTCGACGCGTCCATCGCGCCGCCCGAGGTGGCGCCAGCGCCGATCACCGTATGGATCTCGTCGATGAAGAGAACCGCGCCCGGATACTCTTCGAGTTCCTTGACGACCTGCTTCAGACGCTCCTCGAAGTCGCCGCGATAGCGCGTGCCGGCCAAAAGCGTGCCCATGTCGAGCGAGAAGATCGTGGCGTCCTCCAGCACGCTCGGCACCTGCTTCTCGACGATGCGCTTGGCGAGGCCTTCCGCGATCGCGGTCTTGCCGACGCCGGGATCACCCACATAGAGCGGGTTGTTCTTGGAGCGGCGGCAGAGCACCTGGATCGTGCGGTTGATCTCGGTGGCGCGGCCGATCAGCGGATCGATCTTGCCGGTCTTGGCCTTGGCGTTGAGGTTGACGCAGTAGGTCGACAAAGCGTCCTGCTGCTTCTTCTTGCCGCCCTCCTCGTCACTGCCGCCGGATGCGTTCGGGCCCTGCTCCTCCTCCACGCCGCGCGGCGTGCGGGATTCGCTTGAGCCTGCGCGCTTGGCGATGCCGTGGGAGATGTAGTTGACCGCGTCGTAGCGCGTCATCTGCTGCTCTTGCAGGAAGTAGGCGGCATGAGACTCGCGCTCGGCGAAGATCGCGACGAGCACGTTGGCGCCCGAGACCTCCTCGCGGCCCGACGACTGCACGTGGATCACCGCGCGCTGGATCACGCGTTGGAAGCCGGCGGTGGGCTTCGAATCCTCGTCGTAGCCCGTGACGAGGTTGTCGAGTTCCGTGTCGATATAGGTGAGCACGGTCTGCTTGAGTTCGGGCAGATCGACGTTGCAGGCACGCATGACGGCGGCCGCATCGGTGTCGTCGATCAGCGCGAGCAGGAGGTGCTCGAGGGTTGCGTATTCGTGGTGGCGCTCATTGGCGAGCGTCAGCGCCTGGTGCAGCGCCTTTTCCAGTCCGGGAGAGAATGCAGGCATTCAGGACCTCACTTCTTTTCCATCACGCATTGCAGCGGATGCTGATTCTGGCGGGCGAAATCCATCACCTGCGAGACTTTGGTTTCTGCGACCTCGTATGTGTAGATGCCGCATTCCCCCACGCCGTGATTGTGAACGTGGAGCATGATCCGGGTGGCGGCGTCCTTGTCCTTCTGGAAGAACCGCTCGAGCACATGGACGACGAACTCCATCGGCGTGTAGTCGTCGTTGAGGATGAGCACGCGGTAGAGACTGGGCTTCTTCGTCCGGGTTCTGGTGCGGGTGATGACGGCCGTGCCGCGACCCGTGCCGTTTCCCTTGTCTCCTTCACCCTGCATCCGCGCGCCACCGCCGGAGAGGGCATCTGCGCCGCTCAAATCCGCTGTCCTTTTGTGCTGTTCGTCATGGGCCTCACCCAACCGGGATGTAGGTACTGGAAGGGGGATTGTAAGCCCTTCGCGCCCGCGCACAATACGCCTCCCCCGCCCGCTTCGCCCCATTTCCCGAATTCGTGAGAATGGCCCTCCAGCTGCGTCACGCGCAATTTCACCCTTCGCGTGAACGACCCGGAAACCATAAACCGAATGGTAACGCCGCAAGCCTTACCGTTTGCTCGACCGTGGCAGCTCGGCAACGAGACCCGCGCTCGCGCAATACGATAAGAAAAGGGTATCCGCAGTGCGTCAGGCGTTGGCCGGTCTTGCTCCAAAGACCTTCTTCCGAACCGTTCTCTCCACCATCCCCACGCTGCTCGTCGCCTCAGCGATCGGGATCGGCGCCGCACAGGCGGCAGCCAAGCCGAAATCCTTTGCGGCAGGCAAATATGCGGCCATCGTGGTGGACGCGAACACGGGCAAGACGCTCTTCCAGGTGAATGCCGACAACGAGCGCTTTCCCGCCTCGCTGACCAAGATGATGACGCTCTACATGGTCTTCGAGGCCATGGAGGCAGGGCGCATCACCAAGGAAACCCGCGTGCCCTTCTCGGCGCAGGCGGCCTCGCGCCCGCCCACCAAGATCGGCGTGCGCGCGGGCGGCTCCGTCAGCGTGGAAGCGGCGATCCTCTCGCTCGTCACCAAATCCGCCAACGACGCGGCAGCCGCGCTCGGCGAGTTGCTCGGCGGCTCGGAAGCGCGCTTCGCCGGCATGATGACGCAGAAGGCACGCCGGCTCGGCATGTCGTCGACTGTGTTCCAGAACGCCTCTGGCCTGCCCAACCCCAACCAGCACACCACCGCGCGCGACATGGCCACGCTCGGCTTGGCGCTCCGCGCGCATTTCCCGCAATATTACGACTACTTCTCCACGCGCTCGTTCACGCTGGGCAAGCAGCGCATGGCGAACCACAACCGCCTGCTCGGCCGCGTGAAGGGCGTGGACGGCATCAAGACGGGCTATGTGAACGCCTCGGGCTTCAACCTCGTCTCCTCAGTGGTGGACGGCAACCGCCGTGTAGTGGCGGTGGTGATGGGCGGCTCCTCGGGCCGCGCGCGCGACGACCACATGGCCGACCTCTTGGCCGAATTCATGCCGAAGGCTTCGACGCGCGGCGGGCCGCTCGTCGCGTCGGCCACCAAGTCGCCACTCAAGGCGCTGGCCGAGGCCGTGCTGCCGCGCCATGACGCGCCGACCCCGCAGCTTCGCGACGACGTGGAGATGGTGGTGGCCGAAGCCGAGACGGTGGCTGCCGAGCCCGCGCCCAAGAGCACGACCAAGACGGCCCGGATCACCCGCGAGCAGGCCTATGCGACGCCCGAGCCGGCGACCCGTGCGGCGCGCGCGGCAGCAGCCGTGATCGACCCGATCGAAACGGCATCCGTGCCTTCCTCCGGCTGGGCCGTGCAGGTTGCCTCCTCGCCCAGCAAGTCGGAGGCACAGGCCTTTCTCGACAGCACGAGCGCCAAGGCCGGCAACATCCTCGCTTCCGCCTCGCCCTTCACCGTCGCCTTCAAGAAGGACGGCGTCACCTACTACCGCGCACGCTTCGGCGGCTTCGCTTCCAAGACGGCCGCATGGGATGCCTGCGGCGCGCTCAAGAAGCGCAAGGTCTCCTGCTACGCCGTCGAGCAGTAGACGCCCCGTTTCCAGCACATCCCCAATTTGTCTCGCGTTCGAAGGGATTCAGTCGTGATCGGAGAGAAGAACGTCCTTGGCTTCGTTGATAAGCGCAGCCAGAACAGGAGCGTCGCCGAGCCTGGGGTGCAGGCGCTTCAAGAGGCGGCGATGCGCCTGGCGGATGTCCGCGGCGGGAGCTCCCGTTTCAAGACCAAGGACTTGGTAGGCCTCCTGCTTGCTCATGGCGCGCGGACTTGGCGTGCCTCGCTCCCCCCCGCCGTCGTCCGCCTTCGCGTGTTCTCGCCAAGTGGGAAAGCGGCTCTGCAGGTACGCATCCAGTAGCTGGCGCGATTCGCGATCGCCGCCCACTTCCTCGCGGAGCTCGATCAGTTCCGCGAGGCTCAACCCCGCCAGGACCCGGTCGGTGAAATGACCCGCCAGCACGAGCCC
>QFNI01000122.1 GCA_003240775.1 Mesorhizobium amorphae
CCGTCACCGACACGATCCGGAGGCCGGCGAGGGCGGGCTCCAGGTCGCGTCGGATCGTCTCGACCTCGGGCAGCTCGGGCATGATGACCTCCTTCCGGCAAGGGGCGGTCCGGAAGCCCCCGGGAATGATGGCGCAACATCCCCGGAAGGGCAACCCTCGACGAGGGGGCGCGGGGAGGGGGCCGATCGCCCTTTCCGGGTTGACTCGCGCGCGAATGCGGCCAAGCTCCCGGCAGGAGCGCGTATGCGCGATTCGATCACACGGGGACCACCATCATGCGCATCATCCTGACGGCCTGCGCCGCCCTCGCCCTCGCCGCTTGCGGCGGCGGGAACGAAACCCGCTGGAAGCCGCCGGTCACCACGGTTCAGGCGCCCGTCCCGCCCGGGCCGCAAGGCGTCTGGGACTGCGACGGGAAGATGATGGCGGTGACCGCGGGCAGCTGGGCCGGCCGCCCGGCGAGCGTTTCCCGGGAGCGGGACGGCACCTGGTCGGTTCGCGGGTCGCAAGACCGCGCGATCATCACATCGGTGGGCGAGCGGCGGATGCGCTGGCACGACCCGGTAACCGGGCGCGTCGCGAACTGCGTCCGCTGAGGGCGTCGCCTCCTCTTCCCGCTTGATCCGCTCCGGTTTCCGGGGTATTCTCGTCTCACGGGGTGCCGCTTCCCCGCCGGACCCGGGCTTCACGCCCATGGCGAAGAAGCGGAAGGGATGATCCTTCACGCCGCGAGAGCGGCTTCATGAACCGCGTATCCGGGCCGCAAGCCCCCGGCGCGTTCAACGGGTCCGGAACGGCGAACGGGGCGAGGCCGCAGGAGAGCCGTCATGAGATCGAAAGACCACCCCACCATCATCATCTCCGCCGAACGCTCGCGCACCTTCGCGCGAAGGCTGCGCGAGGCGCTGCGCGAGCGGCACGGGGTCGACCTGAAGCTGAACGAGGCCCAGGCCCTGACGGCGATCGCCGCCGAGGTCCGGGGCGGCTGGCACGCCGTCGCGCGCATGACGGAACCGGAAACGCCCGCCGCCTCGGCGGGGCCGGAAGACCTGCCGGGGGATCCGGTCTGGGCCGAAATGCACGACGACCTGCATCACGTCGAGCTGAAGATCGACGTGCGCCGCTGGCTCGCCGAGGCGGAGCCCGAGGAGATCGCTGAGCTGGCGTCCGGGGACTGGGCGTTCTGCGAAGCGGCGGACGCCGTTTATCATTTCTACGAGGAACTCGGCAGCGCCCGCCCCGACGAGGACGTGTCGGACCTGTCATCGCTCCTTACCGCCCTGAACAGGTCAGGGACCTCTCGTGAGTCCGTCGGGTTCGGGGTAAGCGTCGACGGCCCCGAGGCGACCGCCTGGCTCGTCGCGAACCGCCCCGAGGCGGCGCGGATGATCGACGAGGATGAGAACGGTCCGGACGCCCCCTGACGGCCCGGAGATCGCGCCGGGAGGGGAAAACCCCTTCCAGGCGTCCATACGTTGCGCGAACGCCCACGCCCCGTTAACCTTTCCGTCATGGGGAGGGTGACATGTTCCTGAGATTTCCGGAGATCGCCGGCTTCGACGACTTTGCGGCCCGGGCGAGAGGGCGGTGCGGGGCGGGCGCGGATCGCACGGTCCGCGTGCGCGGGAAGGTCAGGCTGCGCGGCGAGCCCGTCGGCCTGGCGATTCGCAGGGAGGGGGAGGCGGTGCTGTCGACGGCGTTCGACCCGAGCGGCCGGGGCCGCGGCCGCGGCCTCACCGCGGCGGAGCGGCTCCTTTCGGGCCAGGAGGGCGGGATCGCCGCGCTGACGACCCGGCAGGGGTCGACGTTCGTCTACGGGACGTGGGCCGGGCCTGGGGTGGGCGACGATCGTGACGCGGTGTCGCGCATCCCGCATCCGTTCTGGTTTCCCTTCGCCGCCGCCCACGTCCGGTCGGCAGACCTGCGCGAGCTGTCATGCCGCATGAACGCCGCCGCGCCCGGCCGGGACCCCGCCGATCTGGTCCGCGTCGTCACCGATCCGGAGGCGATCGCGGCCATGCTCCCGGCCTGCGCCCGCATCCGCGTCATGCCCTGGGCCGGCCCGCCCCTGGACATCGACCCTTCCGACGAGCGGGACGTATCCGGGGCGTTCGGCTGCGTCGACGCGGAGACGCGAGCGGTCGGGATCGCGGACCCGTTCGTGATGGCCGAGTTCGGGATCCGGGGCGGCGGGGAGGGGATGATGTTCCTTCCCGAATCGCCCGGCTTCGACGACGGGGTGACCCTCGCGGACCTGACGCGCCTATCTTTCGCGAGGCGGGCGGAGGAGCCGGAGGCGGCCCCGAAGGGCCCCCTCCCGCCATTGATGAAAATGGTTTCCCCTGATAAGGATTGACCTGAATCAGAGGCTTTCAGGATCACCAAGTTGGCCAGCTACACCAATCGCACCTGCCACGAATGCGGGGTCAGGCTGCCTCAGCCGCAGATGTCCGAGAAGGTCATCACGGTCGAGGTCGGCAAGTCCCGGCAGACCGCCTCCGGCGCCACGATCGCGGGCGCCGTCGTCGGCAACAAGAGGGCGCAGCGGGCCGTGGCCGGAACCGTGTTCAACTCGGGCGCACGGGTCTATCACCGCAAGAAACGGGTCTGGGTCTGCCCCGGCTGCGCCGCGCAGGGAGGCGCC
>QFNI01000019.1 GCA_003240775.1 Mesorhizobium amorphae
CAAGCCTCGACACGGCAGCGCCGCCAGCTTGACGCAAGCGTGGAATTGGGTTGGAACGCCCGCCGACCCTTTCGGACCAAGCCCACCATGGCGAGCGACGCCGACCTTCAGACCCAAGAAACGGCGGCCCTGCTCGAAGGCCTCGGGCACCGCTCGATCGTGTTCGTCGGCCTGATGGGCGCGGGCAAGACGGCGATCGGCCGAAAGGTCGCACACATGCTCGGCCTTTCCTTCCGCGACAGCGACAACGAGATCGAGGACGCCGCGCGCATGAGCGTGCCCGAGCTTTTCGCGGCTTATGGCGAGCCCGAGTTCCGCGCTCTAGAAACCCGCGTGATCGGTCGCCTGCTCGAAAACGGCCCGCAGGTGCTGTCCACCGGCGGCGGCGCCTTCATGAACGAGACCACGCGCCAGGCGGTCGGACAGCGCGGCGTGTCCGTCTGGCTCAAGGCCGAGCTCGACGTGTTATTCGACCGTGTGTCGCGCAAAACCAACCGCCCGCTCCTGCGCACCGCCGACCCGCGCGCGACGCTCGCGCAGCTGATGGAAGACCGCCACCCCACTTATGCGCTGGCCGACCTCACGGTGGTGACACGCGACGAAAAGAAGGACGTGATCGCGGCGGAAGTCGTGCATGCGCTCGCCCGTCATCTGGGCTGCGCCCTGCCCCAGGAGGAGAGCGCCCGATGAACTCGCCCGAACGCGTGGGCGTTCCCCTTCCCGGTCGCGAATACGATATCCTGATCGGCCCGGGCCTGCTTGCCCGCGCGGGCGAGGAGGTGGCGAAACGCCTCGGACCCGTGCGCGCGGCAGTGGTGGCCGACGAAAACGTCGCGGCGCTTCACCTCGCGCCCCTGATCGAGGGGTTGGCGGCAGGCGGCGTCGAGGCGCGCGCGCTCGTGCTTTCGCCGGGCGAAAAGACAAAGGGGTTCTCCTCGCTGCAGGGCGTGGTGGAGTTCGCGCTCGCCGAGCGGCTCGAGCGCCGCGACGCGCTGGTGGCGCTGGGCGGCGGGGTGATCGGCGATCTCGTGGGCTTCGCAGCCGGCATCGTGCGGCGCGGCATGCCTTTCGTTCAGGTGCCGACCTCGCTTCTGGCGCAGGTCGATTCCTCGGTCGGCGGCAAGACCGGCATCAACAGTCCGCATGGCAAGAACTTGGTCGGCGTATTCCACCAACCCCGCCTGGTGCTCGCGGACACGAACGTGCTCGACACGCTTTCCCCCCGCGAGTTCCGCGCGGGCTATGCCGAGGTGGTCAAATACGGACTGATCGACCGGCCCGACTTCTTCCGCTGGCTGGAAGAAAACCGCGAGGAGATCTTTGCGGGCGGCCCCGCACGCACCCGCGCCATCGCCGAATCGTGCCGCGCCAAGGCGGATGTGGTGGTGCGCGACGAGTTCGAGCACGGCGACCGCGCGCTTCTGAACCTCGGCCACACCTTCGGCCACGCGCTCGAAGGCGCGACCGGCTATGACGGCGCCCGCCTCGTCCACGGCGAGGGCGTTGCCATCGGCGTAAGCCTGGCGCTGCGCTTCTCGGCCCGCCTCAACCTCGCGAGCCCTGACGACGCATCCCGCGTCGAAGCCCATTTCCGCGCAGCCGGCCTGCCCACCCGCATCCAGGACATCCCAGGTCCCCCGCCCGACGCCGAAACGCTGATGGGCTTCATGCTGCAAGACAAGAAGGTCGAAGGCGGCAAGCTGACATTCATCCTGTCCCGCGCTATCGGCCAGAGCTTCATCGCCAAGGACGTGCCGCTTTCCGAAGCCCAATCCTTCCTGAGCGACACGCTTTCGACGCCCTGACCCCCGTTGGCGCCTGCCCGCCGATCGTCTATAGCAGGCGCGTCGTGGTCCCGTAGCTCAGTAGGATAGAGCGGCAGATTCCTAATCTGTAGGCCACTGGTTCGAATCCAGTCGGGATCACCACCCTTCCCCCATCGCATGTCTGCCTGAAGCCCGCTCTTGCGTGCGGGGTTCGGGTTTGGTCTCATCTGCGTGTTCGCAAGGGAGGAACGCAGATGGATTGGGTGGAAACGGTTTGCCCTGTGAGCGAGGAGCCGGCGTTGCGGCGGGCGGAGGGGGCTGACGTCGAGGAGTTCAAGTGCCCGATCTGCCGCAAGTTCAGGATCAGCGCAGAGGCGCTGGAGGGAATCAAGCGCTATGATCGCGAAGGGCGGATGGAATTGCTGCATCTCGCGCAGGGGCTGGCTGGGCCCGACGAGGTTCCGCTGATCGACAAGGTGCCCTGAGGGATGGGGAACCGCAGCGGGGTTGAGGCGTCTTCGTGATCGTGGGGCATGCGGGGCGCTGCCCGGCGATGGCGGAGATGCGGGATGTTCGAGGTGGTGCACGAGACGCGCAAGGACGGGCAGACGCCGGATGCGCAGGCCGCGCCGCTGACGAGCCTGGTTCTGTCCTCGAAATTTCAGACCGAAGCCAAGGCGCGCTCGGCCTGCCAGGGTTTTCAGGCGCCCTATGACGAGCGCTGGGACGAGGAAGGCCGCAACTGGTTTTTCGGGCGCTCGGCGAAAGAGCCGGGCAAGGTCTCGATCTGGTACTACCGGCCCGAGGCCTGATCAGCCGGCAAGGGTTGCGACGGGTGCGGGCGCCTGGGCCTGCGGGCGGCGGCGCAGCCAAGCGGTGAGCGCGAGAGCCAGCGCAAAGAGAAGTCCGTTCACCGCAAAGGCGACGGGATAGGCGAAACGCTCGGCCATCTCGCCGAACAAAAGGGGCGCGGGAATGCGCGGGAGCGCCGTGACGAGCGCGAGCACGCCGAGCGCCTGGGCTGCCGCAAGACCCGCATAGCGCGGGGCGAGCGAAAAGCCGCATGGCACGAGGCAGCCCGTGCCTGCGCCGATCAGCGCGAAGCCCACAGCACTTTGGGCGAACGAAGTGCTGGTCGCCACCACGGCGAAGCCCAAGGCCGCCCCCAGGATCGACAGTTCCATCACGCGCAGATCGCCGAGCCGACGGCGGAACCGGTCGGCCCAGCATCGCACGAGGCCCTGGCAGAGCGAGAACGCGGTGGCGCCGAAGCCGGCATAGGCCGCAAGCTCGGGCGACTGGGCGGCGAGCGCGGGTGCCGAAAACATGATGGCCGCCATCTCGCCGGCGATGCAGATGCCGACGATCAGGCCGAGCAGCACGATCGGCCGGTTGAAACGCCATGATTGCGGGGGCGCGGTGTCGTCGAGTGCGGCCACGGCGCGACGAGGGGTCAGGCGGCGAACGGCGATCAGCGCTGCGCCATAGACGAGGCAGGCGAGAAGGGCGGTGGCCAACGGGCCGCCATGCGTCATCACTAGGCTGCCGAGGATGGCGGTCGCGGCCGAGGCGAAGGAAGCGGAGGCGTGGAACCCCGCGAGAACGGGGCGGCCGATCTCGGCTTCCACCGCCGTGCCTTCGGCGTTCATCAGGCCGTCGAAAGCGCCCGCGACGAGGCCGAAAGCGGTGATGCCCGCGAGAAAGCCGGCCGGGCTCTGCACGTTGAGAAGCACGATCAGGGCGGCCATGGCGAGCGCGATGGAACACAGCAGCAGCGTCTTGATCGATCGGCTGCGCGAAAGAACGCCGCCGCCGGCCATGCCCAGAAGCGACGCCGCGATGAAGGTGGTGACGGCATAGCCCAGCAATTGCGGCGTCATGCCGGAGCGCAGCGCAACGCTCGCGATGGCGCCCGCCCAAAGGCCGTAGCCCGCGCCAAAGGCGATGAAGGCAGCGAAAACAGCGTGGCGCGGTGTCATGGTGCCGCTGTGCATCGGCGAAATCGCGCGCGCAATGGGGTGGAAGGGGCGCCGTGCAGATTTGATCGACGGCGTGCTTTCGTCACCCGCCGTCGAGCACGTGGAGGCGGCCTTCGGCTGCGGCGCGCTCCACGAAGCTGCGCTCGTCTCCCCAGGCGTGGCGGCGCCAGCCGGCCCAGGAGAAGCCGACAAGCTCGATCCGCCATTCGGCTGCGGGAAACCGCTCGAGCGCGTCCCAGACACCGAAATAGCCGGTGGAGGGAAAGACCTCGCGCATGGTGGCATCGGAGAGGCCGAGTGCCGCGCAGCCGTCGAGATAGAACTGCCGGGGCAGCACGCTCACCGTCTTGCCCGCGCGGCCGAAGGCGAGAATCGTGGCCCAGGTCCAGTCGGCGCGGCGGCCCTTGATGCGCGACAAGACGTTGGGGCGGGGAAAGAAGCGTTGGATGATGTCGGGATGGTAGGCGAGCACCACCTCGCGCGCGGCCCGAAAGATGGGCGAGCCGATGAGGGCGGGGTCGCGAAGGCGGCGCTGCATGGGCTTGCCGGAATTGGCCATCATCAAGCGGTCGGTGCGCGTGCCCGAAAGACCGATGCCGGCCTTGGGCTCGTTGAAGCGCAGCACGAAGTCCGCCGCATCCACATGGGCGCTCCAATCGCGCCCGAGCGGGCCGTTGCCGACGATCACCAGCCGCTTCACCGCCGCGCCTCCGTTTGCTCGGCCCCTTGCCCCGAATGGCGCGGGGCCGCAAGGGCGTCAGCCCGAGCGCTGCTCTTTCAGGAGAAGGGCGCGTTTGCGGTCGACGCCCCAGCGATAGCCGGACAAGGCGCCATCGTTGCGCACCACGCGATGGCAGGGCACGGCGACCGCGAGCGGGTTCGCAGCGCAGGCCCCGGCCACCGCCCGCGTCGCGGACGGCGCGCCGATGCGCGCGGCGAGTTCGGCATAGGAAACGGTTTCGCCCGCAGGGATGGCGACGAGCGCGCGCCAGACCCGCTCCTGAAAGGCCGTGCCCTGGATGTCGAGCGGCAGGCCATGCCCGCGGTGGGGGTCTTCCACAAGCCCGACGACCTCGGCCACCACCTGCTCGAAGCCTGCGTCACCGGGTTGGAGCTCGGCTTGGGGGAAACGGTCCTGGAGATCTCGGACGAGTGCCTCGGGATCGTCGCAGAGCAGGATGGCACAGACGCCACGCGCGCTTTGCGCGACGAGCACCGCGCCCAGCGAACTCTGGCCGACCGCGAAACGGATCGTCGAGCCGGCGGCCCCCTTGCGCAGGCTCGCGGGCTTCACGCCGAGGCGCTTCGCAGCACTCTCATAGAAGCGGCTGTTGGAGGTGAAGCCCGCTGCATAGATGGCATCGGTGACAGTGGCAGAGCTGTCCGCGAGTGCTGCACGCATGCGCTTGGCCTGCTCGGCCGCGCCATAGGCCTTGGGCGTCAGGCCGGTGGCAGCCTTGAACAGGCGATGGAAACGCGATGCGCTGAGGCCGACGCGGGTCGCGAGTTCCTCGAGCAGTGGAGGCTCGGGCGTGTCTTCCAGGATGCGGCACGCCCGAGCGATGCGGGAAACGTCGCGCTCGCTTTGCGAGGGACCGTCGGGCGTGCAGCGCAGGCAAGGGCGGAAGCCTGCACGTTTGGCCTCAGCGTTGTCGGCGAAGAAGCGGAGGTTTTCGGGCCGGGCGGGACGCGACGGGCAGGACGGGCGGCAGTAAACGCCGGTGGTCGTCACGCCGTAGACGAAACTGCCGTCCGCACGCGCATCGCGCGCGGCAACGGCCGCCCAGCGGGCTTGGGGATCGGTCATCGGCTGGTCCATGACGGGTGCTCCGTGTTGTGATGGAGCCAAGGTAGTTTGTCGATGGGGTGCGGGCACTCCGGTCCTTGCTGCCGAATTCGGGAAGTGAACTGACGTCGCGTGCTTGACCACACCCACCTCCCATTTTATGAATGATCGTTCATTCAGCGAGGTGCCATGCCGCCCAAGGGCCAAGCCACCGCCGAACGCATCGAGCAGGCAGCGTTGAAGCTGTTTGCAGCGCGGGGTTACGCGGCTGTCTCTATGCGCGACATCGCCGACGGCGTGGGCATCCGCCAAGGCGGGCTCTACAACCATTTTCCGACCAAGCAGAGCATCCTGTTCGGCCTGCTCGCGGGCCACATGGAGCGGTTGATCACGGCATGGGGCGAAAACGCGGCGGGCGGGAGTGCCGCCGAGCGGCTTACGGCGTTCGCCCGCTTCCACATCCGCTTCCATTTCGCACGGCCCGACGAGGTGTTCATCGCCTACATGGAGCTGCGAAGCCTGGAGGCGGAGAACTTCACGGCCATCGAGCGCCTGCGCGACCGCTACGAGGCGGGCCTGCGCGACATCCTGGACGAGCTCGGACAAGCCGAGCCGGCGGTTGCCGCGCGCGCGCTGATCGCCATGCTGACGGGCGTGACCACATGGTACCGGCCGGGTGGGCGGCTGTCGATCGGGGCGGTGGAAGCGCTCTATGTCGACATGGCGCGCGGCGCGGTCGGCCTTTCTCCCCTTTCCCAAGAGATGGAGCTTGCATGTTCGACGGCGGCTTGAGCTTCGGCCTGCCCGAGGAGATCGGGCTTCTCCAGGACACCGTGCGCCGCTTCGCCCGCGAGCGGGTGGCGCCCTTGGCCGACGAGATGGATCGCGAGGGCACGTTTCCCGCGGAGCTCTGGGGCGAGCTCGGCGCGCTCGGACTTCTCGGATTGACGGTGGAAGAAGAATGGGGCGGGGCCGGCATGGGCTATCTCGCCCATGTGGTTGCGATGGAAGAACTGAGCCGCGCCTCGGCCTCGGTCGGCTTGTCCTATGGCGCGCATTCCAATCTCTGCGTGAACCAGATCAGGCGCGCGGGCTCGGACGCGCAGAAGCGGACATACCTGCCTGCTCTCGTTTCCGGCGAGGCGGTGGGAGCGCTTGCGATGTCCGAAGCCGGCGCTGGCTCGGATGTGGTGGGTATGAAGCTGCGCGCGGAGAAGCGGAGCGACGGATACCTGCTGAACGGCACCAAGATGTGGATAACCAACGGGCCGGACGCCGCGACACTGGTGGTCTATGCCAAGACCGAACCAGAGGCCGGCGCGCGTGGGATCACGGCCTTCATCGTGGAGCGCGGGTTCTCAGGGTTTTCCGCTTCGCCCAAGCTCGACAAGCTGGGCATGCGGGGATCCCACACGTCGGAACTCGTGTTCTCCGACTGCCTCGTGCCCCTGGAGAACGTTCTGGGCGAGGAGAACCGGGGCGTCGAAGTCCTGATGAGTGGGCTCGACTATGAGCGGATCGTGTTGGCCGGCGGGCCGCTCGGCATCATGGCGGCCTGTCTCGATGCGGCACTTCCCTATGCGCGGGAGCGCCACCAGTTCGGCGAAGCGATCGGCAGCTTCCAGCTGATGGGAGGCAAGCTCGCGGACATGTATGTGCGCGCCAACGCCGCCCGCGCCTATGTCTATGCGGTGGCGAATGCTGCCGACCGGGGCGAAACCACGCGCAAGGACGCGGCGGGCTGCATCCTTTTCGCCGCGGAGACGGCGACAGCATTGGCGCTCGAAGCCATCCAGACCTTGGGCGGCAACGGCTACACCAACGACTATCCTACCGGCCGCCTGCTGCGCGACGCCAAGCTTTACGAGATCGGCGCCGGCACCTCCGAGATCAGGCGGATGCTGATCGGGCGCGAGCTGCACCGGGAGACGGCGCCGTGAGCGTGCTGTCCTCCCAGCTTTCCCCACGCTCCGACGCCTTCCGGCGCAACCGGGAGGCGATGGAAGAGAAACTGCGGGCGGTGGATGCGGCGGCGCGAACCGCGCTCGACGGGGGCGGCGAGACGGCGCGCGCGCGCCACGTGTCGCGCGGCAAGCTCCTGCCGCGCGAACGGGTCGCGCGTCTTCTCGATCCCGGCTCGCCCTTTCTTGAGATCGGCCTGCTCGCGGCCAACGGCCTCTACCGCGACGAGGTGCCGGCTGCCGGGATGATCGCGGGCGTGGGCCGGGTGGCGGGCCGCGAGGTGATGGTGGTGTGCAACGACGCCACCGTGAAGGGCGGCACCTATTATCCGCTGACCGTGAAGAAGCATCTGCGGGCGCAGGAGATTGCCTTCGAGAACCGGCTTCCTTGCGTCTATCTCGTGGATTCCGGCGGCGCCAACCTGCCCGAGCAGGACCAGGTGTTTCCCGACCGCGACGGTTTCGGCCGCATCTTCTTCAACCAGGCGCGGATGTCGGCCGAAGGCATCGCGCAGATTGCCGTCGTCATGGGCTCGTGCACGGCGGGCGGCGCCTATGTTCCCGCGATGTCGGACGAAACCGTGATCGTGCGAAACCAGGGCACGATCTTCCTGGCTGGCCCACCGCTCGTGAGGGAGGCGACGGGCGAAGTGGTCTCCGCCGAGGACCTGGGCGGCGGCACGCTTCACGCCACGCTGTCGGGCGTGGCCGACCATCTGGCCGACGACGACGACCACGCGCTCGTTCTCGCCCGGCAGGCGGTCGCAAGCCTCAACGGTTCCAAGCAGTTGGGCGTCGAGATTCGCGCGAGCGAGGAGCCTATTCACGAAGAAGATGAGCTTCTGGGCCTCGTGCCAGCCGACGGGCGCACGCCGTTCGACATGCGCGAGCTGATCGCGCGCGTGGTGGACGGCTCGAAGCTGCACGAGTTCAAGCCGCTTTATGGCGAAACACTGGTTTGCGGCTTCGCGCATATCCACGGGATGCCCGTGGGCATCATCGCGAACAACGGGGTGATCTTTTCCGAAAGTGCGGTGAAGGGCGCGCATTTCGTGGAACTCTGCTCGCAGCGCCGCGTGCCGCTGGTGTTTCTGCAGAATGTCACGGGCTTCATGGTGGGGCGCGACTACGAGGCGGGCGGCATCGCCAAGCACGGAGCGAAGCTCGTGACGGCCGTCTCCACCACTTCCGTGCCCAAGATCACGGTGCTGGTCGGCGGTTCCTACGGGGCGGGCAATTACGGCATGTGCGGACGAGCGTTCTCGCCGCGTTTTCTGTGGTCGTGGCCGTCTGCGCGCATCGCGGTGATGGGCGGGCCGCAGGCGGCGGGCGTGCTCGCGACCGTGAAGCGCGAGGCCATGGCGCGCAAGGACGAGGCGTGGAGCGGGGAGGCCGAGGAAGCCTTCAAGGCGCCGACGATCCGCCAGTTCGAGGAGCAGAGCCACCCGCTCTATGCCTCCGCACGCCTGTGGGACGACGGCATCATCGACCCCCGCCACACGCGCAGCGTGCTCGCACTCTCGCTTTCGGCGGCACTCAACGCGCCGATCCCCGAAACGCGCTTCGGCCTTTTCCGGATGTGATGGGAATGTTTCGCTCGCTCCTGATCGCCAATCGCGGCGAGATCGCCTGCCGCATCGTCCGCACCGCGCGCCGCATGGGCCTTCGCACGATCGCGGTCGCCTCCGAGGCCGACCGCGACGCGCTGCATGCGCGGTTGGCGGACAAGACGGTGGTGATCGGCCCGAGCCCCGCCGCCGAGAGCTACCTGCGCATCGACCGCGTGCTCGACGCGGCGCGGCAGACGGGCGCGGACGCCATCCATCCCGGCTACGGCTTCCTGTCTGAGAACCCCGAACTCGCTGATGCGGCCGTGAGCGCGGGGCTCGTCTTCGTCGGGCCCCCGGCTTCCGCCATCCGTGCGATGGGGCTGAAGGATGCGGCCAAGCGGCTGATGGAGGAAGCCGGCGTGCCCGTGGTGCCGGGCTATCACGGCGAGCGGCAGGAAACGGACTTCCTTCGCGACGAGGCCGAGCGCATCGGCTGGCCCGTGCTGATCAAGGCCCGCGCGGGCGGCGGCGGCAAGGGGATGCGGCGGGTGGCGGACCCGAGCGATTTCGCGGCCGCCCTCGAAGGCGCGCGCCGCGAAGCGAAGGCGGCTTTCGGCGACGGCGCGGTGCTGGTCGAGAAATATCTCGCATCCCCCCGTCACATCGAGATCCAGGTGTTCGGGGACGCGAAGGGCGAAGCCGTTCACCTCTTCGAGCGCGACTGCTCCTTGCAGCGTCGCCACCAGAAGGTGATTGAGGAGGCCCCCGCCCCCGGCATGACCGAGGAGATGCGCCATGCGATGGGCGAGGCGGCGGTGCGCGCGGCCAAGGCCGTCGGCTACCAGGGCGCAGGCACCGTGGAGTTCATCGCCGACGGCTCCGAAGGGCTGCGGCCCGACCGGTTCTTTTTCATGGAGATGAACACGCGGCTGCAGGTGGAGCATCCGGTGACCGAGGCGGTGACGGGCATCGACCTCGTGGAGTGGCAGTTGCGGGTGGCGGCCGGCGAGCCCCTGCCTCTGGCGCAGGAGGCGATCCGGCTGACGGGCCATGCCGTGGAAGCGCGCCTTTACGCGGAAGACCCCCAAAGCGGCTTCCTGCCCTCCACGGGGCGGCTCGCGCATCTCTCCTTTCCTGAGACCGTGCGCGTCGATGCAGGCGTGGAGGCAGGCGACCCTGTGACGCCGTTCTACGACCCGATGGTGGCGAAGCTGATCGCCCATGCGCCCGACCGGGACACGGCGCTGGACAGCCTCGCGCAGGCACTGCGGAGCACGGAGGTGGTGGGGCCTGCCACCAACCGCGAATTCCTGTTTCGCCTGCTGGACGATGGGGACTTCCGCGACGGCCGTTTCGACACGGGGCTGATCGAACGCAAGCTTTCCGATCTTTTGGCTCCGCCGGACAGCAGAGAGGCCGGAGCACTCGGCGCGCTCGCCATGCTCGGCGCGTTCGACGAACCCGCTTCGCCTGATCCGTGGGATCGCCTACGCGATTTCCGCCAGTTCGGCCCTGCCCGCCGCACGGTGCGGATGCGGCTTGCGGGCGAGGAGCAGGCGGTCGAGACGGCCTTCGACTCGGGAGTCTGGACGGTGGGCGATCGCACGATCCGCGTTCTCAAGCGTGGGAACAAACCGCGCGTGGAGATCGACGGTTGGGCAGTGCATCTCTCCGTGATCCGCACGGGCGCTTTGCTGACGCTTTTCGTCGGCGGCCGATCCTGGCAAGTCGAGACCTTGGGTCGAAAGGCGAGCGAGGCCGAGGGGGCAGGCGCGTCTTCGCTTCATGCTCCGATGCCAGGCACCGTGCGGGCGCTGTTCGTGACGGCGGGTCAGACCGTCGAAAAGGGCGAGCCGCTTTTGGTGCTGGAAGCCATGAAGATGGAGCACACGATCCCAGCCCCGCGCGCGGGCAGCGTGGCGGAAGTGCTGGTGGCTGCCGGCGAGCGCGTGGAAGCGCGTTCGCTTCTGCTCAGGCTGGCGGATGATGCGGCGGCGCTCGACAGAGGAGCAGACTAGGCTAGAACACTCCCCTTCCATGGGAGGGAAGCCGATGCCGCTCGAACTGACTGCCGAAGACATCCTGCCGGCCGATGGCGGCCTGCTCGTCGGCCGCGTCTGGCTGAACGAGGCCGGCGGCCCCTCCCCTATTCTGGTTCTCGGGCAAACGGTGCACGATCTCTCGCGCCTTTCGCCCACGGTCTCCGGCCTTTTCGAGCACGAGAATCTGGCCGCTGAACTGGTGGACGGCAGCTTCCCGGCGCTCGGGAACCTCGATGAGTTCCTCGACGGCGGCGACGGCACGGGCAGCAAGGGCCGCCTGCTCGCACCCTGCGACCTGCAGGCGGTGAAGGCCGCGGGCGTGACCTTTGCGGGCTCGATGGTCGAGCGGGTGATCGAGGAGCGCGCCAAAGGCGAACCCGAACGGGCCGAAGCCATCCGCGCGGAACTGGGCGACATCGTGGGCGAAAGCCTGCGCGGCGTGGTGCCGGGCTCGGATGCGGCGCAAGCGGTGAAGCGCGTGCTTCAGGAGCGCGGGCTCTGGTCGCAATATCTGGAAGTGGGCATCGGGCCCGACGCCGAGGTCTTCACCAAGGCCCAGCCGATGTCGGCGCTCGGCTGTGGGGCGGAAGTGGGCGTGAACCCGATCTCGAGCTGGAACAACCCCGAGCCCGAAGTGGTGCTGGCGGTCAACAGCCGCGGCACGATCGTGGGTACCACGCTCGGCAACGACGTGAACCTGCGCGACGTGGAAGGCCGCTCGGCGCTTCTGCTCGGCAAGGCGAAAGACAACAACGGCGCCTGCGCGATCGGCCCGTTCATCCGCATCTTCGACAAAGGCTTCGCGCTCGCGGATGTGGAAGAGGCCGCGGTCAGCCTGTCTGTGCGGGGCGAGGACGGTTTCGTGCTCGAAGGCGAGAGCCTGATGAGCGCCATCTCACGCAAGCCTGCCGATCTCGCGGGGCAGACGCTGAATGCCAGCCACCAGTATCCCGACGGCTTCGTGCTGTTTCTGGGAACGATGTTCGCGCCCGTGAAGGACCGCCATGCGGCCGGTCAGGGCTTCACCCATGCGAGCGGAGACGTGGTGCGGATCGCCTCGCCCCGGCTGGGCGCGCTCGTGAACACCGTGCGGCGCTCGGACGAGATCGCACCCTGGACCTTCGGGACCAGGGCGCTGATGGAAAACCTGGCGAAACGCGGACTGCTCTGAGCCGCCCGCGTCTCAGGTCCTAGAATTCCATGTCGCCGCCGAAATCGGCGCCGGCATCATCGAAGCCGCCCGCGTCGGGCTCGGCTGCAGCGTCGGCGGCGCCCGCGTCGGCTTCGGCCGCCTGTGCGTCGCCCGCGAACATGCCGCCGATGGCGTTGCCGAGCAGCACGCCGCCAGCGACACCCATTGCGGTCTGCGCAGCACCCGCGAGGAAGCCGCCACCGCGCCCGCCCTGCTGGACAGCGGCAGCGGGTCCACCTGCGGGCGCGTAGCCACCGGCTGCGCCGCGGCCGGTGCTCGGCACGGAACCGCGTCGCGCGCCGCCACCGCCGAAGATGGACGACAGGAGGCCGCCGCCGCCTTGCTGCTCCGCGGCACCTTGGGATTCAAGCTCTTGGATGCGCCGCTGCGCCTGCTCCAGCGCCTGCTCCTGCACCACGATGGTCTGAGCCATGTAGTAGGGTGCGCCGGGCTGGCGCCCGATCTGGTCGCGGATGAAGCGTTCGGCATCCGCATCGCGGGGAGCGGCGTTCGCCTCGACGCTCGCGAGCTTGCCGAAAAGCTGCTCGATCGCGGCCTGGTCGTTTCTGTCCATCGGTCGTGGGTCCTCTCTTGGGGCCATAGTCGGCCTGGTGGCCTCACGCAGATGGGGATGCTGGCACAACTTCGCCAGTGTGCTTTGCCGGCTCAAATTTCTCCGTGCGAGGGCAGAAGCGCGAAGCTCGTGTAGAATTCGCCGTAGTCGCAGGTGATCTCCTCGCCCGCCGCGATGTCGCGCAACGCGATGCCGCCACCCTCAGCCGGAAAGCCGCCATTCGGATCGTCGGAATGGTTCATGAAGCGCCCGCTGTCCGCCTCGAGCACCAGAGTTTCCGGGTCATCGGGATTGGGATAGGCGTAGCGGTCGAGAAGCTCGCGCAGCACGGGCGTGGCCGCCTCGTAATCGGCCATCGGCACGAGGCGGTCGAATGCGGGATCGAGCGTCCAGATGACCGTTCCCGCCGCGATCGGCTCGGCTGCGAACACGCCCACGCCTTCGATGGCGCTGGCGCCGACATAGGTCCGCACGAGCATCATGAGGAAACCTCTAGTTGCGGGACACGGGCTTGGATCGCATGCGCGAGACCGTTTCGCGCTCGGCGCGCTTGCAGCGGAGCGGCGGCAGGTCGAGGTTGACCAGCGCCATGTCTTCCAGAACCATGTCGCCCATGCGCTTGAAGGCGATGTCGAGCGCGCCCGCGCGGTGAGCCGAGCGCAAGAAGCCCGGCAACTGGCGCACGGGATGGTCGCGCGGCAGGGGTTCTTCGGGGAACACGTCGCTCGCCGCCATGATCTGCCCCGAACGCACGGCGTCCATCAGCGCGTCGAAATCCACCACGCCGGCGCGCGAAAGCAGGATGAAGCTCGCTCCCCTGCGCATCGTGGCGAGTTCCGCTGCACCCAGGAAACCCTGGTTCTCGGAGGTGACGGAGGCCACCACGAACACGAAGTCGCTTTCGGCCAGAACCGTTTCCAGGCTGGCCGGCTCGACGCCCTGATCGCGCAGCACGGAGCCCGGCAACCAGGGGTCGAAGACGCGGATGTTCGCACGGAAGCCGCCGAGCAGGCGGTTGAGAGCGCGGCCGAGATCGCCGAAACCCACGATGCCGATGTCCGAACCCGAAAGCAGGCGCGCCCGCGCGTTGCCGTCGCCTCCCCACAATTCGCGGCCCTCGCGGAAATCGAGATCGGCGTCGATCACGCCGCGTGCGAGGTCGAGCGCGAAGGCGAGGCCGATCTCGGCCACGGGCTCGGCGAACACGGCACCGGTCGTCACCACATGGATGCCGCGCTCGAACAGCACCTCGTAGGGCATGTTGAGGATGAGGTTCGACTCCACGTTGAAGATGCAGCGCACCGAAGACAGCTTGTCGACGGCCGCGCGGTCGAGCGGCGGCTGGCCGATGATGAAGCGCGCGCGGGAAAGGACCTCGTCGGGCAGGCCGGCCACTTCGTCGGCCGTGCATTCGAAGACCTCGTAGCGATCGTGCAGGTCCGCGCGAGCGGCATCGGTGAAGATGAGGTCGAGCGAGCGCGGCTCGGGCGCCGCGATCACCAGCGGCTTCGTACCATCACGCATCCCGTCTTCTCCTCTTGGCTTGACGCGTCGTCTCTAAAGCGCGACCCCCGCGCCCTGGCAAGGGCCGACACGAAGGGAAACTGCGCATGAGCCTGTTTGGAATCCACGCGCTGGCCGTGTCGCCCGATGGAAGCTGGGCTGGCGTGGAGCGCGCGGTGGACCAGTTGACCGAAGCGGGCATCCGCGCGGTGGAGGTGCCGCTCGGGGCGCCCGGCCGCAACGGGGCGGTGCGGCTCGCAGATTTTGCCGCGCGCAACGCCTGGACGCTTCTGCCCTCGCTTACCCTGCCACCCGGCCTCGACATCCGCGAAGATCTCGATGAAGCGCTCGATTTCCTGGGAGGCGTGCTGCGCGACTGCGCGACCATGGGCGCGGGCACTCTCGGCGGGCAGATCGCGGGAACCGGCGTTGCGGCAGACCGCGAGAAGGGCTTGGACTCGCTTTCCCGCTTCTTCGAGCGCGCGGCGCGGCTTGCGCGCGCATCCGGCATCGAGTTGCGCGTGGAGCCTGCGACGCGGTGGGAAACACCTCTCATCACGTGCGCCGCCGATGCGGTGGCGCTGGTCGAGCGGGTCGGTGCGGAGAACCTCGTCATCGGGCTCGACAGCTTCGCGATGCAGAGCGAGGAGGCGAGCTTTGCCAAGGCCTTCGAGACGGCCGAGCCGTTCCTGCGCTTCGTTCGGCTGGGCGAGTCGCATCGCGGGTTGCCGGGCACGGGGATGATGCCGTGGAAGGCACTGTTCGAGCCGCTCGATGCCATGGGCTACAAGGGCCCGGCGGTGCTGCATGTGAAGCCGGCCCATGGCGTGGTGCGGCTGGAAGCGCTGCTGGAGGAAGGCCTGCCCGCGCTGCGCGAGGAGGCGAAGGCCGCGGGGTTCACGCTGGGTTGAAGTCGCGGGGTGATTAAGTGCTTCGAGGCCCGCTTTGGCGGCCCCCGAAGCACGCACGCCATCACACCCCGTAGGCTGCCATCCAGCTCTTCATGCGGCGGCAGGCAAGTTCGGGGTCGTCGAGCACGCCGGCCTGGTCGGCCAGGCGGAGGACTTCGGCATAGTGCAGGCCGCCGCGTGCGCTCTGCATGCCGGCCGGCATGGTGAAGTGGTCCTGGTGGCCGTTGAGCCAGGCGAGAAAGACGACGCCCGCCTTGTAGTATTGGGTCGGCGCCTCGAAGATCTTGCGCGACAAGGGCACGGTGGGCGCTATCAGCGCGCGGAACTCGTCCACCCGCCCCTCGGCCAGCTCGGCGAGCGCTGCGGAAGCCACGGGGGCCACGGCGTCGAAGATGCCGAGCAGCGCGTGGCTGTGGCGGGTGCCGTCGCCCTCGATCAGGGGGGCGTAGTTGAAGTCGTCGCCCGTGAAGCAGAGCACGCCTTCGGGCAGGCGCTCGCGAAGGGCAAGCTCGTAGGCCTCGTCGAGCAGCGAGATCTTGATGCCTTCCACCTTGTCGCGGTTGGCCTCGATGATGGCGATCACGGTGTCGAGCGCGTCTTCGAAGCGGCTCGAACCCCAATAGCCAGCGAGCTGGCGGTCGAAGGCCTCGCCCAGCCAGTGCAGCACGACCTTGTCCTTGGTCTGGCCGAGAATGCGGGCATAAACCCGGCCGTAATCGTCGGGTGAGCGGGCGACGCGTGCCAGGGCACGACTTGCCATCATGATAGAGCGACCGTCCTGGCTCTCGATGAAGCCCACCTGTTCCTCGTAGGCGGCGATCACATCGTCGAGGCTTTTCGCATCATGGGGCTGAAGCTGGTCGGTGCCTGCGCCGCAGGCGAGATCGGCGCCCTCCACGGTGCGCGCCTCGGCCAGGCTGCGGCGGATCAGTTCCTGCGCGCCGGTCCAGTCGAGGCCCATGCCGCGCTGGGAGGTGTCCATCGCTTCGGCGATGCGGAAGCCCAGGCCCCAGAGGTGGTGGCGGAAGCGCAGCGTGGCGTCCCAGTCGATGGCCGGGCTGTTCCAGGGATCAGCGTCGCGGAAGGGATCGGAGACCACATGCGCCGCGGCATAGGCCACGCGGTTGAAGGCGGGCGGGGCGGCGGGGCGCGGAGTCGGGCGTCCCGTCAGCGCATAGGGTCGGATCGCGCCGTCGTTTCCCGGCAGATCGAGTTGCAACATGGTCGCGGCCTCCTTCCGCAATTCGCCATTAGTTTGGATCGTTCCAAACTGCAAGCACCTACAAACCTACATCGTATGCCTACCAACAGTCTCCAAATCTACATCCTGCTTGACAAGTTTGGAACGTTCCAATTATCACAGCCCCATCGCGCCCTGGGAGAGGCGCCGGGAGGGTGTTTGTGAACAAGGGCCGGACAACGGTGATCGACATCGCGCGCGCCGCCGGCGTGTCGAAGTCCACCGTTTCGCTCGTGCTCCAGAAGAGCCCGCTCGTGGGCCACGCCACCCGGGCCAAGGTGCAGACGGCGATCTCGGATCTGGGCTACGTCTACAACCGCTCCGCCGCCAACCTGCGCGGCAGCCGCTCGCCCATCGTGGGCATCGTGGTCAACGACCTCACCAACAGCTTCTTCGCGGAACTGGCCGTCGGCATGGACATGGTGGTGCAGTCCGCCGGCCTCGTGCAGTTCCTCGCCAACAGCGCCGAGAGCCTCGACCGCCAGCGCGAGGTGATCGCCTCCATGCGCGAGCACGGCATTTCCGGCCTGATCCTGTCCCCTGCCCGCGGCACGACGCCCGCCGACCTCAAGCCGCTGACGGATGCCGGCATTCCCGTGGTGCTGACGGTGCGCGGGGTGCCCGGCGCGCGCGTGTCCTCCTTGATCTCCGACAACCGCGAAGGCATCCGCCTCGCCGTCGAGCACCTGGCAGCCCTCGGCCACCGCCGCATCGCGTTCCTGGGCGGCTTCCCCGACACCATCGTCGCGGCCGAACGGCGCGAAGGGTTCCAGGCTGGGCTCGAAGGGGCAGGCTTGGCCTGGGACGATGAGCTCGTGATCCATTCCGCGCCTTCGCGCGTCGGCGGCGTCGAGGCGGCGAACCGCGCGCTTGCGCTTCGTCCCAGGCCGACGGCCGCGGTCTGCTTCAACGACGCGGTGGCCTTCGGCGCGTGTGACGCGCTGCGCGCCGCGCGCCGCGAGCCGGGGCGGGACTTCGCGGTGATCGGCTTCGACGACGTGATCGAGGCGCGCACGGCCGTGCCCGCCCTCACCACGATCGCGGTGGACCCGCAGGGCATGGGGCGCCGCGCCGCCCAGATGCTGCTCCGACAGATCAACGCAGGCGATCTCGCGCCCGAGGCCATCACGGGTGCTGTGCGCCTCGTGGTGCGCGAAAGCTCCGGCGCCAAGCTGAAAGAACAGGTGGAAGCATGACAAGCCAGCCCGTCCGTTGGGGCCTCATCGGGGCCAGCACCATCGCCAAGGAGTGGGTGATCGGCGCCATCCGCGCGAACGGGGGCGAGATCGTTTCCGTGATGAGCACCAGCGCTGAACGTGGGCGCGCCTATGCCGCCGAGCACGGCATCGCCCAAAGCACCACCGATCTCGAAGCCCTGCTCGGCTCCGGCATCGACGCCGTCTACATCTCCACCACCAACGAGTTGCACCGCGACCAGGCGCTGGCCGCGATCCGCGCGGGTAAGCATGTGCTTTGCGAAAAGCCCCTAGCCATCCGCATCGAGGATGCGCGCGACATGGTGAAGGCAGCACACGAGGCCGGCGTGGTGTTCGCCACCAACCACCATCTGCGCAATGCCGCGAGCCACCGCGCGATGCGCGACGCGGTCGCCTCAGGCCGCATCGGCAAGCCGCTTTCGGCGCGCGTGTTCCACGCCGTCTATCTGCCGCCGCACCTTCAGGGCTGGCGGCTCGACAAGCCCGAAGCCGGCGGCGGCGTGATCCTCGACATCACCGTGCACGACACCGACACGCTGCGTTTCGTGCTGGGCTCCGACCCCGTCGAGGCCGTCGCGTTCTCACAGTCGGGCGGCATGGCGCAGAGCGGGCTGGAAGACGCGGTCATGGGCGTGCTCCGCTTCGAGAACGGCGTGATCGCGCAGTTCCACGACGGCTTCACCACGAAATTCGCGGAAACGGGATTCGAGGTGCATGGCACCGAGGGCTCGCTGATCGCGCGCAACGTGATGACGCAAAAGCCGATCGGCACCGTCACCTTGCGCAACGCGGATGGTGAGCAGGAACTGACGCTCGAGCCCAAGAACCTCTACGAGACCGCGGTCGAGGCTTTCCACGCGAGCATCCGCGGCGAGGGCAAGCCTTCCGCCACCGGCGAAGACGGCGTGTGGTCGCTGGCCGCCGGCCTCGCAGTCGTGGAAGCGGCGAAGACCGGCCATGCGGTGAAGGTCGAGGCCGGCCTGTGATGAACAAGCACATCACCCTGGCCGAGGCCGCGAACCTCATCCCCGACGGTGCGGTCGTTTCCGTCTCGTCGTCTTCTGGCCTCGGCTGCCCGGATGCGACGCTTGCGGCAATCGGCGAGCGCTTCGAGCGCACCGGCCACCCGCGCGACCTGACCACGCTTCACCCTATCGCGGCCGGCGACATGAGCGGCATCAAGGGCGTCGATCACATCGCGAAGAAGGGCCTGCTGAAGACCATCATCGGCGGCTCCTACCCGTCCGGCCCCTCCACCTCCGAGCCGCCGCTGATCTGGCAGATGATCGGCGCGGATGAGGTGGCGGCCTACAATGTGCCGTCGGGCATCATGTTCGACATCCATCGCGAAGCCGCTGCCAAGCGGCCGGGCGTGCTCACCAAGGTGGGGCTGGAGACCTTCGTCGACCCCGACCGCGAGGGCTGCGCGATGAACGCCGCCGCGCGCGAGAAGGCGATCGTGCGCAAGGTCGAGTTCGAAGGCGAGACCTGGCTCTATTTCCCCGCGATCAAGCCCGATGTCGCGATCATCCGCGCGACCACGGCCGACGAGCGCGGCAACCTGTCCTACGAGCACGAGGGCGCCTATCTCGGCGGGCTCGACCAGGCGCTCGCCGCCCGCAACAATGGCGGCATCGTGATCGCCCAGGTGAAGCGGCTCGCGGCAGCCGGCACGCTGAAGCCGCACGACGTGCGCGTGCCCGGCATGCTGGTGGACTATGTGGTGGTCGATGCCGAACAGAAGCAGACGACGCTGACAGCCTACGACCCCGCGATTTCCGGCGAGATCTTCCGCTCGCTCGATTCCTTCCGCACGCCCGACTTCAACATCCAGAAGGTGATCGCGCGCCGCGTGGCGCAGGAGCTGGAAGGCGGCACGGCCGTCAATCTCGGCTTCGGCATCTCGGCCAACGTGCCGCGCATCCTGCTGGAAGAAGGCCTGCACGGCTCGGTCACCTGGGTGATCGAGCAGGGTGCGGTGGGCGGCGTGCCGCTCCTCGATTTCGCCTTCGGCTGCGCGTCGAATGCGGATGCCTTCATGCCGTCGCCCTATCAGTTCACCTATTTCCAGGGCGCGGGCTTCGACGCCTCGCTCCTTTCCTTCCTGGAGATCGGGCGCGACGGTTCGGTCAACGTGTCCCGCCTTTCCTTCCGTCCGCATGTGACGGCGGGTGCCGGCGGTTTCGTGGACATCACCGCACGCGCCAAGAAGATCGTGTTCTCCGGCATGTTCAACGCGGGCGCGAAGCTCGGCGTGGCGGGCGGCAAGCTGCAGATCGAGAAGGACGGCAAGCTCAAGAAGCTGGTGGAGGCCGTCGAGCACGTCACCTTCTCCGGCCCCCGCGGCGTGGCCCAGGGCCAGGATGTCACCTACGTCACCGAGCGCTGCGTGATGAAGCTGACGCCGGACGGGATCGTGGTCACCGAGATCGCGCCGGGCGCTGACCTCCAGGCGCACATCCTCGACCAGGCCGAGTTCCCGCTCAAGGTCTCCGACAAGCTCAAGGTGATGGACGACGCGCTCTTCCGCGAGGCGCCGATCGGCCTGCGGCTCAAGGAGAAGCCCGCTCCCCGCCTGGACGAAGCGGCATGAGCGAGCGTCTCAACCTCCGCATCGAAGGTGCAACAGCGGTGCTCGCCATCGCGCGGCCCGAGCGCGCCAATGCCTTGGACATGGATCTGCTGCGTGCGATCGAGCGCGCCTGCGACCGGATCGAGGGAGAGGACGCCGTGCGCGCGGCCATCCTGACCGGCGAAGGCAAGGCCTTCTCGGCCGGCGGCGACATCAAGGCCTGGGGCGCGATGAGCCCGCAGGAGTTCGGCACGGAGTGGATCAGGCTCGGGCACCGCGTGTTCGACCGCCTGGCCTCGCTGCGGATGCCGCTGATCTCCGCCATCAACGGCCATGCGCTGGGCGGCGGGCTGGAGCTGGCGGCGACCGCCGACATCAGGGTGGCCGAGACCCAGTCGCGCATCGGCCTGCCCGAGACGGGGCTCGGCATGGTGCCGGGCTGGTCGGGCACGCAGCGCCTCGTGCGCCGCTTCGGCGCGGGCGTCGTGCGCCGCATGGCGCTGGGCGGCGAGGTGTTCCTCGGCGAAGAGGCCAGAGCGCTCGGCCTGATCGACCATGTGGCCGAGACGGGCGGCGCGCTTTCTCGCGCGCTTGAGCTCGCGGCCGGCATCGCCGAGCGCGGGCCGGCGGCGGTGGCGCTCGCGAAACTGATGATCAACACGGCCGAGGGCGAATCGCGCGAGGCGGGCGTCGAAACGCTTGCCGGCATCTTGGCCGCCAAGACGGGCGATCTGCGCGAGGGCGTGACAGCCTTTGGCGAGAAGCGCGCGCCCCGCTTCCAGGGAGAATGGTGAATGACGGTTCTGGTGAAGCCCGACAGCCTGCGCAGGCTCGAGGCCCGCGACTTCTCGATGCTGGTGGGCAAGGATTGGGTGAAGGCCGAGAGCGGCCGCACCATCGACCGCACGGCACCGGGCCACGGCGTGGTGGTGTCGCGCGTTCCCGAGGGCACCAAGCATGACGCGGAACGCGCCGTGGCCGCTGCGCGCCATGCCTTCGACCACGGCCCCTGGCCGCGCATGACGGCATCCGAGCGCTCGCTGCTGCTGCTCAAGGTGGCCGACGCCATCGCGGCCCGCGCGGACGAATTGGCCTTCCTCGATGCGGTCGAGGCCGGCAAGCCGATCACCCAGGTGAAGGGCGAGATCGGCGGCGCAGTGGACATCTGGCGCTATGCAGCGGCCCTTGCGCGCGATCTGCACGGCGAAAGCTACAACACGCTGGGCACCGCCACGCTCGGCGTCGTGCTGCGCGAGGCCGTCGGCGTGGTCGGCATCATCACGCCCTGGAACTTCCCGTTCCTGATCGTTTCCCAGAAGCTGCCCTTCGCGCTGGCTGCCGGCTGCACCTGCGTGGTGAAGCCGTCCGAACTGACCTCCGGCTCCACGCTTCTGCTCGGCGAGATCCTGCTCGAAGCCGGCCTGCCCGAGGGCGTGGTCTCGATCGTCACCGGCACGGGGCCGGAAGTGGGCGCGGTGCTTTCGACGCATCCGGACGTGGACATGGTGTCCTTCACCGGCTCCACCGCAGTCGGTCGCCTGACCATGGCGAATGCGGCGAAGACGCTCAAGAAGGTCTCGCTCGAGCTCGGCGGCAAGAACCCGCAGATCGTGTTCCCCGATGCCGACCTCGACGCCTTCGTGGACGCGGCCGTGTTCGGCGCTTGGTTCAACGCGGGCGAGTGCTGCAACGCCGGCTCGCGGCTGATCCTGCACAAGAGCATCGCCGAAGAGGTGACCGCGCGCGTGGCGGAGCTTTCCAAATCCGTGCGCCTGGGCGACCCGCTCAACCCCGAAACGCAGGTGGGCGCCATCATCACGCCCGAGCATCTGGCGAAGATCCAGGCCTTCGTGAAGGGCGCGGGCGAAGCCGGCGCCGATGTGGCGCTGGGCGGCGAAGCGCTCGATCTGGGGTCCGGCCAGTTCATGGCCCCTACCCTTCTTGCCAATGTCACCCCCGACATGGCCGTGGCGCGCGAGGAAGTGTTCGGGCCCGTGCTGTCGGTGCTGTCCTTCGAGACGCTGGACGAGGCGGTGGATATCGCCAACGCCGTGGAATACGGCCTCTCGGCCGGCGTGTGGAGCCACGACTTCGACACTTGCCTGGGGATCGGCCGCCGGGTGCGCGCGGGCACGGTCTGGATGAACACCTTCATGGACGGCGCAGCCGAATTGCCTTTCGGCGGAATGCGCCAGTCGGGCCTGGGTCGCGAGCTCGGGCGCCATGCCGTCGAGGACTACACGGAGTCCAAGACACTCAACATGCATATGGGCCCGCGCACCGGCTGGTGGATGCCCAGGTGATGTGATTAGTCTCTTGCCGTGAGGAATTCCTCCGGCCTGGGACCGGAGGTGGAATGGCGCTCCGCAATGGTGCGGATTGCCGAAGTGATGCGAAAAGCATCTTGGGAGGAATGGAATGCGTGGAATGATCGTGAAGGCGGCCGCTGCCGCCCTTCTGCTGTCGTCCGCCGGCATGGCCGTCGCGCAGCAGCAGAACGTGGAAGTGCTGCACTGGTGGACGTCGGGTGGCGAGGCTGCCGCCCTTGACGTGCTCAAGCAGGATCTTGGCAAGGAGAACATCGGCTGGACCGACATGCCGGTCGCCGGCGGCGGCGGCACCGAGGCCATGACCGTGCTTCGCGCCCGCGTCACCGGCGGCAACGCGCCCACCGCCGTGCAGATGCTCGGTTTCGACATCCTCGACTGGGCCAAGGAAGGCTCGCTCGGCAACCTGAACGACGTGGCTTCCGCCGAAGGCTGGGACAAGGTGATCCCCACCGCCCTCCAGCAGTTCTCGAAATACGAGGGAAACTGGATCGCTGCGCCCGTCAACGTCCACTCCACCAACTGGGTTTGGATCAACAAGGCGGCCCTCGACAAGGCCGGCGGCAAGGAGCCCGCGAACTGGGACGAGTTCGTAGCACTGCTGGACAAGTTCAAGGAGCAGGGCATCACGCCGCTGGCGCATGGCGGCCAGCCCTGGCAGGACGCGACGATCTTCGACGCGGTCGTGCTCTCGCTCGGCAACGACGTCTACAAGAAGGCCTTCATCGACCTCGACCCGGCGACGCTCTCGGGCCCCCAGATGAAGGAAGCCTTCGACCGCATGACGAAGCTGCGTTCCTATGTGGACGACAACTTCTCGGGCCGCGACTGGAACCTGGCTTCCGCCATGGTGATCGAAGGCCAGGCCGGCGCGCAGCTGATGGGCGACTGGGCCAAGGGCGAGTTCATCAAGGCCGGCAAGAAGCCGGGCACCGACTTCGTCTGCATGCGCTTCCCCGGCACGCAGGGCTCGGTCACCTTCAACTCCGACCAGTTCGTGATGTTCAAGGTGGCCGCTGACAAGGAAGCGGCGCAGAAGGCGATGGCGGCAGCCATCGAGAGCCCCGAGTTCCAGTCGGCCTTCAACGTGGTCAAGGGCTCCGCCCCTGCCCGCACCGACGTGCCGGACACGGCGTTCGACGATTGCGGCAAGAAGGCCATCAAGGACTTGGCCGAAGCCAACACCGCCGGCACGCTGATGGGCTCCATGGCCCATGGCCACGCCAACCCGGCATCGGTCAAGAACGCGATCTATGACGTGGTGACCCGCCAGTTCAACGGCGAGCTTTCCTCGGAGGAAGCCGTGACCGAGCTGGCCGCCGCCGTGGAAGCCGCGAAGTAAGCTTCGCCGCTCCGAACTGCGCTGCCTCTCAAGCCCATCCATCGGGCACCCCTTCCCCGCGCAGGCGGGAAGGGGTCTGAGGGGCAGCGCATCCCTTCCCCATCTCCAAGGCCCCGCCCATGAGCGCCCAAGGCAACGCCGCAGTGCCCGTCGCCATCGCCGCCGAACGCGCCGCGCCGCAAAGCCGCGTGCGTTTCGAAGACTGGCTCCCCAAGCTCGTGCTCGCACCGAGCTTCGCCATCGTGCTCGTCTTCGTCTACGGCTTCATCCTGTTCACGGGCTACCTGTCCTTCACCGACAGCCGCATGCTGCCCTCCTTCGGTTGGGTGGGCTTCGCGAATTACGAGCGCCTTTGGGCACTGCCGCACTGGTGGCGCGCGGTGTCGAACCTCGCGATCTTCGCCTCGCTCTACATCGTGATCTGCTCGGTGCTGGGCCTGGGTCTCGCCATCCTGCTCGACCAGAAGATCCGCGGCGAGGGTTTCCTCAGGCCGATCTATCTCTACCCGATGGCGCTGTCCTTCATCGTCACGGGCACTGCGTGGAAGTGGTTCCTCGACCCCGGCATCGGCTTGCAGAACACGATGCAGCTCTGGGGCTGGGAAAGCTTCACCTTCACCTGGATCAAGGACCGCAACTACGCGATCTACTGCCTCGTGATCGCGGCCGTATGGCAGTCCACCGGCTTCGTGATGGCGATGTTTTTGGCGGGCCTGCGCGGCGTCGACGGCGAGATCGTCAAGGCTGCGCAGATCGACGGCGCCTCGAACGTCACGATCTACCGCCGCATCATCATCCCCTTGATGCGCCCGGTCTTCCTGTCGGCCTTCGTGGTGCTCGCGCACCTGGCCATCAAGGCCTATGACCTCGTGGTGGCGCTGACCGGCGGCGGTCCCGGCCAGGCGACCGAACTGCCCGCCACCTTCATGTATTCCTACACCTTCACCCGCAACCAGATGGGCGTCGGCGCCTCCTCGGCCATCATCATGCTGGTGATGATCTTCTCGATCATCGTGCCCTACCTCTATTCCGAGCTGCGCGGAGCCAAACGTCGATGAGCCGTGCAGCCACAGAGAACCCCGTCACCCACAACCTGTTGACCCGCGCGCTCATCTATTCCGCGCTGATCCTGTTTGCGATCTACTCGCTTCTGCCGCTCTACGTGATGCTGGTGAACTCGTTGAAGCCGCTCGACGAGATCCGCCAGGGCGGCATGCTCAATCTGCCGCAGACCTGGACGCTGGCGCCCTGGGCGGCGGCATGGTCGACCGCGCAGATCGGCGTGGAGGCCACGGGCCTGCGGCCCTTCTTCATCAACTCGATCCTGATGGTGGTGCCCGCCGTCGCCATCTCCACCGTGCTCGGCGCGCTCAACGGCTACGTGCTGACCAAGTGGCGCTTCCGGGGCGACGGCATCGTCTTCGGGATGCTGCTGCTGTCCTGCTTCATCCCCTTCCAGATCGTGCTGATCCCCATGGCGCGGATGCTCGGCCTGTTCGGCCTGTCGGGCTCCATTCCCGGCCTGGTGATGGTGCACGTGATCTACGGCCTGGGCTTCACCACGCTCTACTTCCGCAACTACTACGAGGCCTTCCCGACCGAGCTCGTGCGCGCGGCCCAGATCGACGGCGCGGGCTTCTTCCAGATCTTCCGCCGCATCCTGCTGCCCTCCTCGGGGCCGATCATCGTGGTGTCGGTGATCTGGCAGTTCACGAACATCTGGAACGACTTCCTGTTCGGCGCATCCTTTTCGGGCGCCTACTCCACGCCAATGACGGTTGCGCTCAACAACCTCGTGCAGTCCTCCACGGGCGTGAAGGAATACAACGTGCATTTCGCGGGCGCGATCCTCGCCGCCCTCCCAACCCTGATCGTCTACGTCGTGTCCGGCCGCTATTTCGTGCGTGGGCTGATGTCGGGCGCGGTGAAAGGCTGATCCCGATGGCGTTTCTCGAAATCGCGCAGCTGCGCAAATCCTACGGCTCGGTCGAGATCCTCAAGGACATCAACATCGAAATCGAGCGCGGCGGCTTCCTGGTGCTGGTCGGCCCGTCCGGCTGCGGCAAGTCCACGCTGCTCAACTGCATCGCGGGGCTCGAGCCGATCACGTCAGGCGACATCGCCATCAACGGCAACTCGGTGGCGGGGCTGCACCCCTCCAAGCGCGACATCGCGATGGTGTTCCAGTCCTACGCGCTCTACCCCAACATGACGGTGGCGGGAAACATCGCCTTCGGCATGGAAATCCGCGGCGTGCCCAAGGAAGAGCGCGAGAAGGCCATCAAGCGCGTGGCCGACACGCTCCAGATCGGCCACCTGCTCGACCGCAAGCCTTCCCAGCTTTCCGGCGGCCAGCGCCAGCGTGTCGCCATGGGCCGGGCGCTTGTGCGCGATCCGCAGGTGTTCCTGTTCGACGAGCCCCTGTCCAACCTCGACGCCAAGCTGCGCGTGGACATGCGCACCGAGATCAAGCGCCTGCATCAGCGCATGAAGACCACCATCGTCTACGTCACCCACGACCAGATCGAGGCGATGACGCTGGCGACCAAGATCGCGGTTCTGAAGGACGGCGTGCTCCAGCAGTTCGGCACGCCGGCCGAGATCTACAACAACCCCTCCAACATGTTCGTGGCCGACTTCATGGGCTCGCCCGCCATGAACCTGCTTTCCGCGCGGGTGGAAGGCGCGGGCAACGGCCTGGCCGTGTCGCTCGATCGCCCAGGCGCCGAGCCGCTCAAGCTGCCGGTCTCGGCCGAGGCCCTCGGCGCCTATGCCGGCCGCGACATCGTGTTCGGCATCCGCCCGGAAGCCTTGACCGATCCGGACGGCGCCGACCGCAACGCACGCGCGCTCGCCGAAGGCGATTGCCTGATCGAGGTGGTCGAGCCCGCGGGCTCCGACACTTTCGCCGTCACCAAGCTCGGCGGCAAGGAAGTGGTGGCGCGGCTTCGTGCCGACGCCCGGCTCGCGCCCGGCCAGGTCTCGCGGCTCGCCTTCAACCTCGACAAGGCGGTGTTCTTCGATCCCGCAACCCAAGCCCGGATCGCCTGAGCCTCCATGTCCTCCCCCGATGTCGTGATCATCGGCTCCGGCATCGGCGGAGCCACGATGGCAGCCGGCCTGGCAGAAACGGGCGCGGAGATCCTGATCCTGGAAGCCGGCGAGCGGCTGCCCGACATCCCGGAGAACCGCGACCCCCGCGCCATCTTCCAACGCGGCCATTTCCGGCCGAAGGAGTTCTGGCACGAGGCGGGCGGCGGGCCGTTCAACCCCGGCAACTATTACAATGTCGGCGGCAATTCGAAATTTTACGGCGCAGTGCTCGCCCGCTACCGGCGCGAGGACTTCGAGGAGCTGCCGCACCAGGAAGGCGTGTCGCCGGCCTGGCCTTTTCGGTACGAGGAGTTGGAGCCCTGGTATTCGGAGGCGGAGCAGATCTTCGCCGTGCGCGGAAGCGCGGGCGAGGACCCGACCGAGCCGCACCACTCGCAGCCCTACCCTTTCGCACCCGTGCCCGACGAGCCGCCCATCGCCCAGGTGCGCGCCCGCATGAAGGCCTTGGGTGTCCACCCTTTTTCCTTGCCGCTCGGCGTGGACATCGAGCGGTGGCTCAATAAGGGCAAGACGCCCTGGGACGCGCATCCGAATGCCGACGACGGCAAGATGGATGCGGAAACAGCCTCGCTCGCGCGCGCGCTCAAGCACGCGAATGTCCGGCTCCAGACGGGATCGCGCGTGACGCGCCTGGAAGCGGCACCCGACGGCTCGTGCATCGAACGGGTGCATTACACGCGAAACGGCGAGACGCACACGATTTGCCCGCGGCTCGTGGTGCTGTCGGCGGGCGCGGTGCAATCGGCGGTGCTGCTTCTGCGCTCGGCTGATGCGAAGAACGCGTCCGGGCTAGCCAACCGCTCCGACCAGGTCGGCCGCAACTTCATGAACCACAACCTGAGTGCCGTGATCGGCATCTCGCCGCGCTATCGCAACGACTCCGTTTATCAGAAGACCTTCGGCTTCAACGATTTCTACCTGTCGGACGGCGAAGGCGGCCCGCCGCTCGGCAATGTGCAGCTGCTCGGCCGCGTGTCCGGCGCCATTCTGAAATCCGACCTGCCGCGCATGCCCGAATGGCTGCTCGACCGGCTTTCGCGCCACTCGATCGACTTCCTCGCGATGAGCGAGGACGTGCCCAATCCCGAAAGCCGCGTGACCGTGGACGGCGACCGCATCGTGCTCGCCTGGGCGCGCACCAACTGGGGCGCACATCTGCGGCTCGTGGCGAAGCTCAAGCAGTTGCTCAAGCGCGCGGGCTTCCCGCTGGTGGTGAACCAGGCCTTCGACAAGCGCACGCCCTCGCACCAGTGCGGCACAGTGAAGATGGGAACCGATGGAGCGAGCGCGCCGCTCGACGTGTTCTGCCGGGCGTTCGACCATCCCAACCTCTTCGTGGTGGATGCAGGCTTCCTGCCGACTTCGGCTGCAGTGAACCCATCGCTGACCATCGCAGCCCAGGCGCTGCGGGTGGCCGAGCATGTGGCCAAGGGAGAGCTTGCGCGATGACGCTCGCCCTCGTCACCGGCGGCAATTCCGGCATCGGCCTTTCCTGTGCCGCGCATCTGGCGGCAGCCGGGTTCGACATCCTGGTGGCCGACCTCGCATCGGCGCCTTCGCCAGCGCTCAAGGCGGCTGTCCCGACAGCTCTCACCTACCACCAGACCGACATCGGCGATCTCGCATCCCATGCCGGCCTTGTCGCGGCGGCCCCCTCGCCCATCGCCTGCCTCGTCAACAATGCCGGCATCGGCGCGCCCGTTCGTGGCGATCTCCTCGATCTGCGCCCGGAGAATTTCGACCGCGTGATCGACGTCAACCTTCGCGGCACGGTGTTCCTGTCCCAGGCGGTGGCGCGCGCGATGGTGGGCGCAAGCGGGCCGCGTTCGATCATCACGATCACCTCCGTCAGCGCCGAGCTCGCCTCGCCCGAACGCGCCGACTATTGCGTGTCGAAAGCCGCCCTTTCCATGTGGGTGAAGAACCTGGCCCTTCGCTTAGCGCCCGAGACCATCGGCGTGTTCGAGCTGCGCCCCGGCATCATCCGCACCGGCATGACGGCGGGTGTGTCCGAGAAATACGACCGCCTGATCGAGGGCGGGCTGGTGCCCGCCGGCCGCTGGGGCGAGCCCGACGACATCGGCCGCATCGCGGCATCGCTCGCCACCGGGCAGTTCGGCTTTGCCACGGGCTCCGTGATCCACGCCGATGGCGGGCTCTCGGTCGGCAGACTCTGAGAAGAAGACGATCATGGCACGACAGGCCTTCGACTACATCATTACGGGCGCCGGCCCCGCCGGCTGCGTGCTCGCCCACCGCTTGTCGGAAGACCCGAGCGTTTCCGTGCTGCTTCTGGAAGCGGGCGGGTCCGACAGGCATCCGCTCTTCCACATGCCCGCAGGCTTCGCCACGATGACCAAGGGCGTGGCGAGTTGGGGCTGGGAGACGGTGCCCCAGAAGCACATGAAGAACCGGGTGTTGCGCTACACCCAGGCCAAGGTGGTGGGCGGCGGCTCCTCCATCAACGCCCAGCTCTACACGCGCGGCAATGCGGCGGACTACGATCTCTGGGCATCCGAAGACGGCTGCACCGGTTGGAGCTACCGGGACGTGCTGCCCTATTTCAAGCGCGCCGAGGACAACCAGCGCTTCGCTGATGACTACCACGCCTATGGCGGGCCGCTCGGCGTTTCCATGCCGGTTTCCGCCCTCCCCATCTGCGACGCCTATATCCGCGCCGGCCAGGAACTCGGCATTCCCTACAACCACGATTTCAACGGCGCGAAGCAGGGGGGCGTTGGCTTCTACCAGCTCACCCAGCGTGACCGCCGCCGCTCCTCGGCTGCGATGGCCTACATCAAACCGATCCAGGACCGGAAGAACCTTTCCGTGCGGCTGGGTGCTCCCGTGCGGACTGTCGATCTCGAAGGCCGCCGCGCGGTGGGCGTGACGCTGATGAGTGGCGAAACCATCCGCGCGGGCCGCGAGGTGATCGTCTCATCGGGCGCCATCGGCTCGCCCAAGCTGCTCTTGCAATCGGGCATCGGCCCGGCGGATCACTTGAAGAGCGTCGGCGTGTCTGTGCGCCACGACCTGCCCGGCGTGGGCGAGAACATGCAGGATCACCTCGACCTCTTCGTGATCTGCGAATGCACGGGCGACCACACCTATGACGGCGTGACCAAGCTCCACCGCACGCTGTGGGCGGGGCTGCAATATGTGCTCTTCCGCTCCGGCCCCGTCGCCTCCTCGCTCTTCGAGACCGGCGGTTTCTGGTATGCCGACCCGGACGCGCGCTCGCCCGACATCCAGTTTCACCTGGGCCTGGGCTCGGGCATCGAGGCGGGTGTGGAGCGGCTCAAGAATGCGGGCGTGACGCTCAATTCCGCCTATCTCCACCCCCGCTCGCGCGGCACGGTGCGCCTTGCATCGTCGGACCCCGCAGCAGCGCCGCTGATCGACCCCAATTACTGGTCCGACCCGCACGACCGCGCGATGTCGCTCGAAGGCCTGCGGCTCGCGCGCGAGATCATGAGCCAGCCGGCGCTCGCGCCCTACGTTCTGGCCGAGCGCCTTCCGGGACCGAAGGTGAACACGGAAGAAGAGCTCTTCGAATATGGCTGCCGCAACGCCAAGACCGATCACCACCCCGTAGGCACCTGCCGGATGGGCTCGGACGTGGGCTCGGTGGTCGATCTCGAACTGCGGGTGCGCGGGCTCGAGAACCTGCGCGTCTGCGATTCCTCGGTGCTGCCCCGCGTGCCTTCCTGCAACACGAACGCGCCGACCATCATGGCGGGCGAAAAAGGCGCCGACATCATCCGCGGCCTGCCCCCGCTACCGGCCGCGGTGTTCACCTATGAGCGCAACGACCAGCGCCCGAGGGCACGCGCGGATGTGCGGTAGGACGCTCCCGCGCTGATCGAATTCGAGGAAGAGTTTCCATGATCCGCCACTGCGTCTTCATCCGCTTCCGCTCCGACGTGTCGCGCGCAGAGCGCGACAACGTGCTTGCGGGGATCGCCGCACTCCAGTCCACCATCACCGGCATCGAGGCCATCCATCTCGGGCAGAACGCCAGCCCCGAGGGCATGGATCGCGGCTTTTCCGAAGGCTTCACCGTGGATTTCTCGGATGAGGCCGCGCGCGACGGCTATCTCACCGATGCTGGGCATGCGGCGGCAGGCAAGCGCATCGTGGATGCGGCCGAGGGCGGGATCGACGGCATCCTGGTGTTCGACCTCGCTATCTAAGAGGCGAGTCCGTTCCGCGCGGCCAGGCCGTCGCAGAACGCTTCGACGATGAAGGTGATCTCCGCCTCCACCGCCTCATCGGCCACGGCCATGAAGCGGCGCTGCTCGGCCAGGCTGACGATGCCATGCACGGCAGAGAAAAGCCCGCGCGCATGATGTTCGAGGATCGTCTCCTCGGCACCCGGCAGCAAGGGACGCAGCGCGCCGGCGATCAGCCGGAGTAGGCGCAGATGCTCGTCCATCGGCGCCTGCGCGCCGTTGCCCTGCCGGAAGCCCAGTTCGAAGATGGCCGACCAGAGCAGCGGGTTCGCGCGCACGAAGCCCGCATAGGTCGTGCCCAAGGCAACGAGCGCGGTCTTCGGATTGCGGTCGGGCAGGCTCGCGAAGCGCTCGGCCACGGCCTCTTCCAGCCGGCGCAGGGTCCGCGCGTTGATGAGGGCGGCCAGCGCGTCGAGATCGGCGAAGTGGGTGTAGATGGCGCCCAGCGCACAGCCCGCGCGCGCGGCGAGTTCGCGCGCCTTGAGCGCACCGAGCCCTTGCGCCGCGACCAGCCCCTCGCCTTCCGCGATCAGCACCTGCCGCAAGGCTTCGCGGCGCGCTTCAATCTTTGCCGACATAACAGGCTCCCTACAAAATGAACGTCGTTCAAAATACTTCTTGAACAACGTTCATTCATGATGTAGCCATTGCGTCAGGGAATGTCCACAAGGGGACAGGAGGAACGCGAATGGCGACGCTTTACGATCTCAAGCCAGCTTTCCAGAGACTGCTGCGACCGGGCGTCGCCAGGCTCGCCCGCGCCGGCGTCACCGCAAACCAGGTCACGCTCTTTGCCGCCGCAATCTCGGTCGGCCTGGGCGCAATCCTGTGCGCCATGCCCGACCGTCGCGGCCTCTTCCTTCTCCTGCCCCTGCTTCTCTTCATCCGCATGGCGCTCAATGCCGTCGACGGAATGCTGGCGCGCGAGCATGGCCAGGCTTCCAAGCTTGGGCTTTACCTGAACGAGCTGTCCGATCTCGTTTCCGACGCGGCCCTCGCCCTGCCCTTCCTGTTCGTCGCACCATTCGCACCCTGGGGCGTGCTGCTCTTCATCGCCGTCGCCTGGCTTGCCGAGGTGGCGGGAATGCTGGGCACGGCGGCAGGCGTCGGACGCTCCTATGCGGGGCCTTTCGGCAAGAGCGACCGGGCAGCCGCGCTCGGCGCGCTCGGGCTTCTGGTCGGCCTTACCTCCACCCTGCCCGGTTGGCTCGCGATCGTCTTTCCCGTTCTGACGGCGCTTGCGCTTCTCACCCTCGTCAACCGCATCCGTTTGGGAGCGCGCTCGTGAACCCCTCGAACCTCTTCAAGCGCTGCGTGCGCCGGGCGGCAGCGACGCTCTTCAACGGCTTCGCACGGGTCGTCACGGGCGTGCGCCCGATCTGGCTGGGCGCCTCGCCCTCCTCGAGCGGCCAGCGCATCTACTTCGCCAACCATGCGAGCCACGGCGACTTCATCCTGCTTTCGGCCTGCCTGCCGCCCGAAGAGCGCGAGCGCACCCGCGCGGTGGCAGCCGCCGACTACTGGGGCAAATCCTGGCTGCGCCGCCTGATCGCCGAAGACATGCTGCGGTCCGTGCTCGTCGAGCGCAACATGGCCGAGCGCACGGGCGACCCGCTGGCCGGCATGGTTTCGGTGTTGGATGCCGGGCACTCGCTGATCCTGTTTCCCGAGGGCACGCGCAACACGGCCCCCGAGCGAGGCCTCCTGCCTTTTCGCTCGGGCCTCTACAACCTCGCGATGCGCCGGCCCGACGTGGAACTCGTGCCCTGCTTCATCGAGAACATGAGCCGCGTGCTGCCCAAGGGCGAGTTCCTGCCCGTGCCGCTGCTCTGCCGCGTGGTGTTCGGCACCCCGCTTCGGCCCGAGGCGGGCGAGGAACGCCGTGCCTTTCTCGACCGCGCGCAAGGCGCGCTCGCAGCCCTCGACCCCCGCAAGGAGATCGCCGCATGAACACCGAGACCATCCTTCTTTTTGCCGGTCTGCTCGGCGTGCTGACGCTGGCGAGCACGGTCTCCGGCATCCTGTCCGCCCGCGCCGGCACCCCGAGCCCGGTGCTGCAGAACCTGTCCGAGCGCATCAAGGCGTGGTGGGCGATGGCAGCACTCCTGGCGCTCGCCGTGGCGCTCGGCCCAAAGGGGGTGATCGTGCTCTTCGCGCTCGTCTCGTTTGCGGCGATGCGCGAGTTCATGACCCTGTCCAACACCCGCCGCGCCGACCACTGGGTGTTGCTCGCCATGTTCGGCGTGGTGCTGCCCGTGCAGTACTGGCTGGTCTGGACGAACTGGTACGGCCTCTTCGCCGTCTTCGTGCCCGTCTGGTGCTTCCTGTTCATGCCAGCTCTCACCGTTTTGCGCGGCGACACGGAGAATTTCCTGTTCCGCGTGTCCGAGCAGCAGTGGGGCGTGATGGCGACGGTCTACTGCCTGAGCCATGTGGCAGCACTCGCGACCCTGCCGATTCCCGGCTTCGAGGGCAGGCAGGTGCTGCTTGTCGCTTTCCTGCTCGTCGTGGTGCAGGGCAGCGACGTTCTCCAGTATATCGCAGGCAAGCTCTTCGGCCGTACCAAGATGGCGCCGGCGGTCTCGCCCTCCAAGACCTGGGAAGGCCTCGTCGGCGGCTTGGGCGGTGCGACCCTGCTGGGTGCCGGGCTATGGTGGCTGACCCCGTTCTCGCCCTGGCAGGCGGCGCTCGTCGCGCTTGCGGCCTGCCTGATGGGCACGATCGGCGGGCTCGTCGCATCCGCCATCAAGCGCGATCGCGGCGTCAAGGATTGGGGCAGCCTGATCGAAGGCCATGGCGGCATGATGGACCGCGTGGACAGCCTCGTCTTCGCCGCTCCCGTCTTCTTCCACCTCGTCCGCTACAACTGGGTGTGACCTATTCGGTGATAACGATCGAAGTGTTGGCGAGGCCCACCGTCTCCACCAGCGTGAAGAAATCCTCGGCATTGTCGGGATGGAGCCGGATGCATCCATGCGACGCAGGGCGGCCGAGTTTGCGCAGGGCGTCCGTCGCATGGATCGCATACCCCTCGTGGAAGAACACGGAGTGCGGCATGGGCGCGTTGTCGTATTTGCGCGAATGCCACATCGGGTGGAGCCGGGTCGGCCGGAACGAGCCCGTGGGCGTCCGGTAGCCCTTGGCGCCCGTGGAGACCTTCCACTCAAAGGCGGGGCGGCCATCCACGCTCACCACCATGCGCTGACGGGCTAGGCTCACTTCGGCCACCATCGCGCCCGCCGCATGAGCCTGATCCGACCAGCACACGATGGCCACCGCCACGCTGCCGATCACCGCCATGTCCATCAGCACGTTCGCCATTTCCTTCAGCATCGTCTTCCCCTCTTTCCAGGATTTTCCTGACGTCTTGTCGGGCCGCCTTCTGAGGGGTCTGCGTTTCCTCCGGTCTTTGCGAAACTGCCCGCGCGTTTCGTTTCGGTTTCGGATTTCGCCTTCACGTCTCCGATTGAAACGAAAACGCGCGTCGATCGAACGTCGCAGGCATCCGGCCGTTACGCAGCGCAGTCAGAAGGCTGATGTCGGACAACGATCCGACAACGAGGATGGGGTCCAACCACATGAAACGCACTTTCGCCGCTTCTCTGATTTCCACGCTTCTTTATGCGCAGGCGCTTCTGGCCTTCGCGGGCGTGGCATCCGTGCTGCTGAAGGATCAAGCACCCGCAAGCATCGAGCTTGCCGCCAGCGACGACGCTCCGAGCGTGCTGCGCTGAGCGGGATCAGCTTTCGCGTGCCGCACCCTTGGATGCTCGCGGCGGGTCAAACCGATAGCCGCTGCCACGCACCGTTGCGATGGTTTCCGTGTCGAGCTTGCGCCGCAGGCGCGCGATGCGGGAATCGATCGACCGGTCGAAGGCGTCCGTGTCCTCGGCTGGAGCTGCAGCGATGATGTCCTCGCGCGACAAGACCATGCTTGGCCGCTCGGCGAACAGCCGCAGAAGCGTGACCTGCCCCGGCGACAGGCTCTCCTCCCGGCCCGAGCGGTGCATCACGAGCGCCGCCGAAAGATCGACCGTGGAGTTCTCGAGCATCATGAGGTCCCCCCCGCGCAGGCCGAGCCGGGCGGCAAGCCGCCCCAGACGCGCGGCGAGTTCGCGCGGAACGATGTCGAGGGGCACGAAGTCCGCCGCACCCGCTTCGAGCGCGAGCACCTTCTCCACCATGTCCTCGTCGCGGCCGACCAGCACGAAGAGCGGGGCTGCGCCATGGCGGTCCATGCGAAGCATGTCCAGCGCTTCCGTGCTTGAGAGCGCGGGGCCGAGCACAGCGAGGTCGATCCGCTTCTCCGCGATGAGCCGCTCCGCGCCCCAAACGCTCGGCGCGCGCTCCACCACGAAGCCGCGCCGCTCGAGGTGGTCGCCCATCCCGCGCTCGCCTTCGTCTTCCCAACCGATCAGTGCGATGGCCGCACGTCTCACCGCCATCTCCTCGTCGAACAGCCAAGAACAAGCCTGGACAAGATGTTTCCTTCCCATCTAACGTCCGCCGCGAGCGGAAAAGAGGCCGGCGTGCGGGCACGGATCGCCATTGTCGAGGATGAACCCGACCTTCGGGAAGCCGTCGCCGAATATTTGGAGGCCAACGGCTTCCAAGTATTCGCCGCCGAGAATGCCGCCGAGATGCGAAAGCTGGCGGAACGCGAATCCTTCCACTTGGCAATACTCGACATTGCCATGCCTGGCGAGGACGGCTTGTCGCTCGGGCGCTGGCTCCGCACGCAGATGCCGCTCGGCATCATCTTCGCCACAGCCGCCGGCACCTCGCTCGACCGCATCGTGGGCCTGGAGCTGGGCGCCGACGATTATGTGGTGAAGCCCTTCGAGCTTCGCGAGCTTCTGGCGCGCGTGCGCAGCGTCCTGCGCCGCGTGCCCGCGGAAGCCGCCTCCCTGCCGCAAGGAAATGCGCCCGAAAGACACGCGCGCCGCACCATGAGCTTTGGCGCCTTCGAAGCGGATTTCGAGGGCCGTCGCCTGACCGGTCCGGATGGCGCCACCGTGGAGCTGGCCAAAAGCGAGTTCGACGTTCTGGAAGTGTTTTTGTCGCGGCCCAACAGGCTCTTGTCGCGCGCCACCGTGCTTCAGGCCATCGGGCTCGACGACGAGGCGGACACCTCGCGCGCGCTCGACATCCGCATCATGCGCTTGCGCAAGAAGATCGAGCCCGACCCCAGCACGCCGCGCTTTCTGCGCACGGTGCGGGGCGAAGGCTACATCTTCTCTCTATGATGTGATGCGATCTGTTGCAGAAAGAGCGCCACAACCAATGGTGTTCGGCAGTATAGCACAAGCAACGACGGGGGTCGGAGCGACATGCTGGGGAGCGACTGGCAGGGGGGAGAGCACGAGGACGGGCTGACCGCGCAGACGGCAGCCTTCGTCCATGTGATGCGTGGCGAGGACTGGCGGGAAAAGCTTCCCACAGCACTGGGCCGCTTTGCGAGCGCGCTGGACTGCCAGCGCGCGGTGGTGTTCCGCCTGGAAGACACCAAAGACAAGGGCTTCATGCAGCTCATCGAGGCGTTGTGGAGCGATCCCGACACCGCTGTGGGCTGCGAGCGGCCGACCGAAATCCTGCAGGAAACCGTGGTCAGCGATCCGCTCCTGCGCGACATCGCGACCCGCGGCCGGCACGGCACGGCCTTCCAGGGTCACACGGACGAGCTTTCGGGCTTTCTGCGCGGCGATTTCGAGCGCCAGGGCATCAAGTCGTTCCTGTCGCCCACCATCTTCGCCAACGGGCATCTCTGGGGCTCGATCGCGATCAACGACTGCGAGAAGCGCCGAGAGTGGACGCCCGACGAGTTCGCCGCGATGGAACTCGCGGCAATCGCGATCGGCAACGCGGTGGAGCGCTCTTCGTCGGACGCCCATGTGAGCGAAGTGATCCGCGCAGCCCTCATTCACGGCGCACTGGACGGCGTGATCGTCACCGACGAGGTCGGCAACATCATCGAGTTCAACCCGGCCGCCGAGCGAATCTACGGCTGGAAGAAGGAGGATGTGCTCGGCAAGGACTTGCTGCACATCCTGATCCCGCCCTTCTACCGCTCGGGCTATTCGTCGGGTGGCGACTACATGGCAGGCCGCGGCGCGCCGATGCTCGGCCGCCGCATGGAAACCGTGACCACCCACCGCAGCGGCGAGATCTTCCCGATCGAACTGACGGCCTCCCTCGTGCATGTGGCCGGGCGCCGCCTGATGATCGGCTCGATCCGCGACCTCCGCCCCCAGCGCGAGGCAGAAGGCGAGATCGACCGCCAGCGCGAGCGGCTGCACCAGAACGAGAAGATGGCGGCCATGGGCTCGCTTCTCGCGGGCGTGAGCCACGAGCTGAACAACCCGCTCGCCGTGGTGGTGGCCCAGAGCACGCTGCTCCACGAGTTTGCCGCCGATCCGCAAACCAAGCTGCGCGCCGAAAAGGTCCGCGCGGCGGCCGAGCGCTGCGGGCGCATCGTCAAGAGCTTCCTGGGCATGGTGCGCCTGCGCCCGCCCGCGCAGGCCAACACCGACCTCAACGCCGTGGTGCGCGCAGCACTAGAAGTGACGGCTTACGGCGCGCGATCGAGCGGCATCGGCATCAGCACTGAGTTCTCACCCGAAAGTCTGCTCGTCACCGGCGATTCCGACCATCTGACGCAAGTGGTCGCGAACTTCCTCGTCAACAGCCAGCACGCGCTTGCCGCCCAGACGGGGGAGCGGCGCATCAAGGTTCGCACTTTCCACACCGGCGAACGCTGCGGCTTCTCGGTGGAGGACAACGGGCCGGGCGTGCCGCCGTCGATCCGCGAGCGGATCTTCGAGTCCTACTTCACGACGAAGCCGGTCGGGGTGGGAACAGGCATCGGCCTTTCCATCTCGCGCTCCATCATTGAGCGGCACAATGGCAAGATTTGGCTGGAAGAGATTGCCCCGCAAGGTGCTCGCTTCGTGGTCGAGCTGCCCTCCCAGCGCCGAGCGAATGTGGACGAAGCAGCCACCCGCCCCGTCTCCAAAGGTCTGCACCACGCGCTCATCATCGACGACGAGCCCGATGTGGCCGGCGCACTGGCCGACATCCTGGAGCTGATGGGGGTGAAATCGCGCACCGTCACCGCTTGGACGAACGCCGCCGACATGGTGGAGGACCGGCCCACCGACATCGTGTTCTCCGACCTGCGCATGCCCGGAATCGATGGCGCCTCGATCTACCGCGCGCTTCTGGAGCGCCGCCCCGATCTCGCGCGACGCTTCGTTCTGGTGACGGGCGATCTGTTGGGCGCGCGCGCCGAGGTCGACATGTTGCCGCCTGCCCTTCGCCCGCATATCCTGGAGAAACCGTTCTCCACGCTCGACGTGCGCGGCATCCTGATCGCGGTGGGTGATCAGAGCGTGAGCGGCTGACGCGACATCAACAACGAAAAAAGGCCCGCGCGGTTGGCGCGGGCCTCTTCGATTCAGCCTTGGGCCGAAAGCTTACTGCACGATGATGCGCTGCTGCTCACGCTCGGTGGCGTAGGTGCCGGCGTCATAGGCGGGCTGCGCCTCGAGCTGCTCCTTCGTGAAGTTGGTGTAGAGATAGCGGTTGTTGTTGGCGTCCTGCATGAATGCAAGGCTGTCCATGCCGACCGCGACCTGCTTGGCACCGATCCCGAGGAAGCCGCCGACATCGATCAGCACGGCGTCGACCTGGCCATCCGCCGTCAGCACGATATCGCCGATGGAGCCGACATTCGAGTCGTTCGCACCGTAGACCGTGGTGCCTACGAGGTTCTCAGCGGTGAGGTTCGCCGCGGGAACTTCGGTCAGCGTGGTGCGGTCGATCGCAGCCGTCTGCGTGGCGTCGGTGCCAGCAGCGGTCGTGTCGGTTGCCATCGTGCCGGCCGGAGCGGTGGTCGCGGCGGGTGCCGTCGTCGTCACTGCCGGATCAGTCGCCGCCGGGGCCATGCCGCCCGCGGTGGTGGTGTCGGTGTTCATCGCGGTGGTCGCGACGGGCGCCGGGCCGTAGATCGAGCGGTCGAACGACGGCAGAGCCTCGAGCGATTCGCGCGTTGCGGCCGAGACCAGCCAACGATCACCGTCGCGCTCGTTCCAGGTCAGTTCGCCGAAGTTGATGGCGACGTTCTTCTGGCCGATGCCGAGGAAGCCGCCGACGCCCACGATCACGGACTCGATCTGGCCGGCATCGCTGACGACGAGGTCGTTCACGTCACCGATCTTCTCGGCGTTCTCGCCGGCACCGTTGTAGACGTTCTCGCCGATCAGGTTGCTGGCGAGATGGCCGTTGGGGGCTGCGACTTCAGTGGCGCCCGTGGTCGCCGCCGGAGCGGTCGTGGCGGGGGCCGTGGTGGTTGCTTCCTGAGCATAGGCGCCGGTCGCGAGCAGGGTCGCGAACGCGGTGGTAGCCAAAAGCTTGCGGATCATGATATTTTCTCCTCGTGCGTGGATAATGCACCGCCGCGTCGGGCGAGACCGTGGAAGGGACAAACTCGACGCGGCGTTTACGGTCGGACAACGAATCCCCCCTGCTTGGGTTCCCAGGCTTTTGCCTCGAACGGCCTGTTTCTGGGCTTCGACTTCCCATCTCCTCGCAGTTCGCAAATGCAAAAAACCCCCGCAGCGGAGTGCGAGGGCTTGAAACCTTTTGCAGTGGAAACCTGAAGCCTCAGGAGGTCGAAGTTTCCAGCTGCGTCGGCTGGTTGCTGATCGCCTGACCGTAGTTTTCGGCGATGAACCATGCGATCGCGGCCAGGATCAGGGCGGAGACCAAGATGATGAGGACCTTGGACCCTTTGCGCCCCTGACGTGCGCGTTCCTCATTGACGATCTTGGACAATGCGCTTCTCCTTCAAGCGGCGACCATTCGCAGCTTCCCCATGGAATGCGCTTGCCCGTTCCAGGTTCCTTGCCTAACACGCTCGGGTCGCGGGAAAAGACGGGCGCAGCGGCCGGCGATCTGCGCCACCGCCAAAGCTGGAGCCGCAAAACTGGTGTTGCCACCTGACGAGCAGAAGCCGCATGACGCCTTGCCGCCGGAGCCCGCTCGCTCCGCCGACGAAGCGGCGGCATCTGCGGGGCAGGAGGACCAGGAGCTCGCTCGGATAGCCGCGCTCGCGGCATCGCTGTTCGGCGCGCGAGATGCGGTGTTCGTGGCGCGGGATGGAATGGTTGCGGGCATGCCTGAAGCGCCATCCTCCTACTCGGTCTTTGCCCGCCATGTGATCGCGGAAGGGGAAGCCTTGTCCGCAGCAGACGTTTCCACGTCGCCTCGCCTCGCCTCCCTGCTCGATGAGCCCGGCTTCCACTTTTGCGCCGGCGTGCCCGTTATCCACCACGGCAAACCGCTGGGCGCGCTATGCGTCTTCGACCCCCTGCCCCGCCCGGTGGAAGCGACGGCACTCGCACAGCTTCGCCTGCTTGGCGGTGTCGCGGCCGACCTTCTTCATTCCCGGCAGGCCTCCCTTTCGGGCCAGGCAGCGCTTCAGCGCGAAGAGCAGCGGCGCGGCATCGCGCTCCAGGCGGCGGGGCTCGCAAGCTGGGTCTGGGATTTCCGCCACCACGAGATCGAGTGCGACCCGCTTCTTCCCATGCTCTTCGGCCTCAAGCCCGCGACCCGCGTGCGGGCGCGAACCTTGTTCGCCAACATCGACCGGCGCGACCTGCGCAATGCGCGTGCCCGCTTTCGCGAGGCGGTGAACGGGGCGGGCGAGTATGAAGGCGAGTATCGCGTGCGCCCCGACCCAGCTGCGCCGCCGCGCTGGCTTATGGCGCGCGGACGCGTGGTGGAGCGCAACGCGCAGGGCCATCCCCTCCTGGTGTTCGGCGTCAACCAGGACGTGACCGAGCGCAAATCCATCGAGGAGCGGCAGAAGCTCCTGCTGCGCGAGATCAACCATCGCGTGAAGAACACGCTCGCCACCGTTCAGGCACTCGCGAGCCAGACTGTGCGCCACGCGCGCCAGCCGCGCGAGTTCCTGGAGGCGTTCAGCGGGCGCCTTCAGGCCCTGGGCGCCGCGCACAATCTCCTGTCCGACGGTGAATGGCGTGGCATCGCGATGCGAGACCTCGTGGCGCTCGAAGTGCGGCCCTTCGAGGACCTAAACATGCCGCGCATCGAAACGGAAGGTCCCGATCTTATCCTGCCGCCGGATCAGGCGCTGGGACTTGGCCTCATCCTGCACGAGCTGGCGAGCAACGCCTTGAAATACGGCGCGCTGTCGGTGGGCGGCGGGCGGGTCTCTCTGCGCTGGCGCCTTGCACGCAAGCGGCTCCTGCTCGAATGGACGGAGCTCGGAGGACCGCGTGTGGAGCAGCCAAGCCAGCATGGCTTCGGCACGATTCTGATCCGGCGCAGCCTCGGCAAGGTGCTGGGAAGCACCGTCGAACACCGTTTCTTGCCAGACGGTGTGCAAGCCTCGATCAGCTTGCCGCTCGCCGACGAGGAAGACTGACGATCGCGCAAGTCACGCGCTTTCGACCATGCCAGCGTCATAGTTAAATGACACTTGCCCGCCCAACCGCTCAGATCGAGCTTGCGGTGGAGTGATTCTATTTTGACAATCAATGCGCTCGAGGGCGCTCGCATCCTGCTTCTGGAAGACGAATTCCTGATCGCGATGGATGTCGAGCAGCTTTGCCGCGATCACGGCGCAGGCGAGGTGTCCGTCGTGCGCTCGCTCAGCCAGACCCAGGAGCGCAGCTTCCGTCCGGCCGATTTCGACGTGGCGATCATCGACGTGATGCTGGGCGGCGCGTCGTCTTTGTCGTTCGCCAACCGCCTGCGCGAGCACGCGGTGCCTTTCGTGTTCGCATCTGGCTATCCGACGGCCGACGAGGTGTTCTCAGCCTTTCCGGATGTCGCCGTGATCAACAAGCCTTATGCGACCGAAGAGCTGATGGGCGCGGTCGCCCGCGCCTTCCGCTCCCGGCCGCAACCGGCCGGAAGCTGAACGGAGACGGTCCTCAGGCCGCGCTCGACCCCATCACCTGCGAGGCGATGGCGTCCGGCCCGTAGTCGGAGTCGCCCGAAATCTTCAGGATGTCCTGCAGACGCGTGCGCGCGCGGCTGACCCGGCTCTTGATGGTACCAACCGCGCAGTTGCAGATGTCTGCGGCCTCCTCATAGGAGAAACCCGACGCGCCGATCAGAATGATCGCCTCGCGTTGGTCTTCCGGCAGTTGTTCGAGCGCGTGGCGGAAATCCTTGAGGTCGAGCATGCCGTGCTGGGACGGATGCACGGCGAGCCGGCCCGTCATCACGCCATCGGTGTCCTGCACCTCGCGGCCACGCTTGCGCATCTGCGAGTAGAACTCGTTGCGCAGAATGGTGAAGAGCCAGGCCTTGAGGTTCGTGCCGGGCTGGAAGCTCTCGTGCTTGTCCCAGGCCTTGACCAGCGTCTCCTGGACGAGATCGTCGGCCTTGTCGGCATTCTGAGACAGCGAGACGGCGAAAGCTCTCAGGCTCGGGATCGCGCCGAGCAAGTCCTGCTTGAAACCGGGGGAAACGACCATCGTCTCACCCTTCCTCTTTTTGTGCGGACTCGGCCCGCTCGAGCCGGCTCAGGAGGTCGGCGAAGCGGTCGGGAACGGCATCGGAAACTCGATCCTCGTAATACTCCTTGAGCTTGCGGCCGATTTCGGAATGGTTGCCCAACGGATCGCCTTGGCCCGCAGCATCCGAGCTGTGCGGCCCGGCGGCGGTCTCATTGTCCTGCATGATGCGTCTGCCCCAAACAACGTCTGCTTTCCCGAACGGCGCCTGTTCAGACGCCGTTCAGCCGCGCCGGCCTAATGCAGCCGGCAGATGGTGCGGCACAAGCAACGATGCAATCCCCCGCCGCGCCATGTGCCACCCGAGAGACCGATGCCCGCTTCTGCTCCAGCGACCAACCGCACTCCCATTCGGATGCAAACGGGGAGCGGCGCAAAACGTTCCACGCAAGGAACGAAACTTCGCAGTGGACGTTTCGGGCTCGGTGAGGGGTTCGCGCGCATCGGAGTGGTGGCAGACCGCGCGTCCCTGCTTATATCGTCTTTGTTCAGGCCAGCGCCTCCCCGCGCCGGCCATCACGTGTCTCGAGGGAGATTTCCACTCATGGGTTTGTCCGCAACCATTGCGCCGCATCTTCCGTTTCTCCGGCGCTTCTCGCGGGCTCTGTCCGGTTCCCAGTCCAGCGGCGACGCGCTCGTGAGCGCGATGCTCGAGGTTCTGATCGCTGATCCCAGCGCCTTCCCGAAGGCGTCGAGCGATCGCATCGCGCTCTACAAGGTCTTCGCCAAGATGTTCTCCACGGTCGCCATCCGCGTGCCGCAGGAGATGCCGACGGCCATCTGGGAGCAGCGCGCCAAGGCCAACCTGTCCGCCCTCGCCCCCCGCGCCCGTCAAGCGTTCCTGCTGGTCGCCGTTGAGGGCTTCGACGAGACCGAGGCGGCCGAAATCCTCGATGTGGACGACAAGGAGTTCTCGCAGCTCCTGACCGATGCCAGCAACGAGATCTCCCGCCAGGTCGCGACCGATATCATGATCATCGAGGACGAGCCTCTGATCGCGATGGACATCGAGGAGATGCTGGAAAGCCTCGGCCACCGCGTGGTGGGCGTCGCGCGCACGCATTCGGAAGCCACCGCGCTCTTCGCTAGCAGCAACCCCAAGATGGTGCTGGCCGACATTCAGCTGGCCGACGGCTCCTCGGGCATCGATGCGGTGAACGAGATCCTTTCCACCGCGCCCGTTCCGGTGATCTTCATCACCGCATTCCCCGAGCGCCTGCTGACCGGCGAGCGCCCGGAGCCTGCCTTCCTCGTCACCAAGCCGTTCAATCCCGACATGGTGAAGGCCTTGATCAGCCAGGCCCTGTTCTTCGACAGTCAGGCCAAAGCAGCGGCCTGAGGGCAACGGACTTCCATCTTCGCAGGGTCGCTTCAGGGCGGCCCTGTTTCTTTGCCGGGCCGGAACAAACGGGTTTTGCTCCCGTTTTGGCTCGATCCTTTCATCTGCCGGACTTTTCGATCCGCTGGATTCTGCAGGAGCATTGCCATGCTGTACTGGGCGCTCGTCTTTTTGGTCGTGGCTGTGATCGCGGGTGCGCTGGGCCTGGGCGGCATCGCCGGCTCGTCAGCCGGCATTGCGCAGGTTCTTCTCTTCATCTTCCTAGCCTTCCTCGTGATCTCGCTCGTCGCAAGCCTCACGCGGCGCGCCTGACCGCCTGACGGAGGATGACCGCACCTTCCTATAGCGGGCTTGTGTCCGAGCGCGGACCGCCTCTTGGCGAGAGTTCCGAACATGCGGTTCTGGGCGTCGAGATCGGCGCCGTCACACCCGAGATGCGAGGGTTCGAGGAAGGCCTCGTGAGGGCCGTACGTCATGCGGGCGCTTCTGTGCTCGCACAGGGGCACGATCTCCGTATCCTCTGGACGGTCAATCTCCCCTCCCCCTGGAGGCGCGCCCGGCCAGGGATGCGCGAGAGCGAGTTCCTGCCGGAGAGCGAGGCTGCGAAGCTCGCCGAAGTGAAGCGGCGGGTGCTGGCCACCGGGCGCACCGAAAGCATCGATCTCGCCATCAACACGCGCTGGTTCGACATTTGGATCGACCCTTGCCTCGACGCGGCGGGCTCTATTGCCGGCGTCGTCACGACGATCGTTGACACCACCGAGCACCGCCAGCGCGAGCAGGTGCTGCGCACGCTCCTGCGCGAGGTCAGTCATCGCTCCAAGAACCTGCTCGCCATCATCCAGAGCGTTGCGGCTCAGACCGCACGCTATTCCGACACGATCGAGCAGTTTCTCGAACGCTTTCGCGGTCGCTTGCAGTCCCTTGCCTCCTCGCAGGATCTCGTCACCCTGTCCAACTGGCGCGGTGCCGATTTGTCCGAGCTCGTGGCCGACCAGATCCGGCGTAGCGCGGTGGAGCCGCGCAACCGCATCCGCTTCACCGGCGTGAACCTGCACCTCAATCCCAATGCCGCCCTTCATATCGGGCTGGCCCTTCATGAGCTGACCACGAACTCGCTCAGCTATGGCGCCCTGTCGCAAGCCGAGGGGCAGATCGCCATCGACGCCAAGCTGGTGGAGACCGGCGGCGAGCGTCGTTTGCGCATCCTGTGGAACGAGAGTTTGACGGGGGCGAGCGAGGGAAGCCCCGAGAAGCGCTTCGGCAGCCTCGCGCTTGAACGTGTGGTGCCCACCTCCCTGCGCGGTCGCGCCGAGTGGCGGATAGGGGCACACGAAGTCACCTATGACCTGGTAGTCCCCGCAACGAGCGTGCTGTCCTGACGGGCTAAGCATCACTCTCCTTTTCTCGAAGGACAGCACAACGAAAAAGCCGGCCACGCAGGGCCGGCTTTCTGGTTTGGGTCGAGGGGGGGGGGGGTCGAGACCCAAGCCTCTGCAACGGCGCCGCGGGGGTGGGGGTGGGGGGCTGCGGCAGCCGCTTCATCGGCCAGACAACTGCGACCCACAGCGATGGTTCCGACAAACCAAAAGAATCTCGGACGGCCCGCATTCAGCCTTCGGAACCCGCTCGGCAAGCAGTCGTTAACGGGTCATGGGAAGAGGATAGGCCATGACCATGGAAAGCCGCCACCTTGAAGATGCTGCCCGCCGTGGGATGGGTTCGCTGTCCTCCGACGATTTCAAGGCGGAGCGCAGCAATGGTTGGCTGACCGGCCACTACACACGCATCGTCCTCTTTGCCTCTACCGTGGTGATGAGCGGCGCTCTCGGCTACGGCACATTCTGACATTGCCGGCGTACCTTTTGGATCAGTGCGAGAACAAAATTCCACTTCGCGCGTTGATGCGCGTGGTGTGAATGATCGCGCCTCAAAGGCATCTCGGTTGCAGGCCTTGGAAGGGGATTGCCGGGCTGCAGATTCTGATCCAAGCGAGGGAATGTCCCATGAAGAAAATCATGCTTGCGCTGAGCCTGGTCGGCGCCACTGCCGTGACCGGTTGCACCACTGCCGAGCAGACTGCTGTTGCGGGCGCCGCCGGCGGCGCCGTGATCGGCGGCATTGCGGGTGACACGTCGGGTGCGCTGATTGGCGCCGGCGCCGGCGCGGTTGCCGGTTACCTGATCGGTCGCGCGGCCGAGCCCGGCCAGTGCCGCTATCGCGACCGTCGTTCGGGCCGCGTCTACACCGCGCGCTGCTGATCCCCGCCTCTCTCGAATGGAAAAGGCCCCGTCATCCGGGGCCTTTTCTTTTTGGGTTGTCCTTCCCTTATGCCCGCTCAGCAGTCTTGGACAGGAGATGCAAGGGTGGCAGCGATGAGGGCCTGGTCTTGGGCGGCAGAAAGCGCCCGTCGTGGTAATGCGTGAGATATCCGCTGGCGCGAGGGCGCGCGAGGCGTTCATCCTTGAAGAAGGCGAGCGCATCGAGCCGCTGGCGGGCTGCCGTGACAACCGGGATCAGGCGTCGAAAGTTGCCAGGCTTGCCGATCTCCTCTGCCTCGTCCACGCCGTCGAGCTGCTCGGGCGAAACGCCGAAGAGTTCTCCCACGACCCGCAGGCCGCGCCCGGGACGGTCGATCATCATCGGCCCGCGGATGCCGCCGGCCACATACATAGGAAATGCCTCCACCGTTCGCCCCGGTCCCATATAGGCGGCATTGTGGAGCTTGGGGTGGAGTGGGAAGCCGCGCTTGAGCGTGCCGAAAACAAAAATGAGTTGCATGCAGCCAAGCTAGGGACGCTGCTCCCTATTTCCTCCCATCCTACGGCATTCACACGCGTCCGTGTCCACGCACCATCGACACGTGAAGACGAGAGGCGTCAGAGTTCCTGGATCGCGTAGCCCGCGCCGCGCACGGTGCGGATCTTGTCGGCCATGCCGTCGAGGTTGATCGCCTTGCGCAAGCGGCCGACATGAACGTCCACGGTGCGCTCGTCGATGTCGAGCGTCTCGTCCCAGACCTTGTCGAGCAGCTGCCCGCGCGAGAACACCCGGCCGGGGTGGCGCATCATGAACTCCAGGAGCCGGAACTCGGTCGGACCGAGCTTCAGCTCCGTCGGCCCGCGCCAGGCCCGATGGGATTCGCGGTCGAGCACCATGTCGCCTGCGGTCAGAACGTTGGACAGGACCTGGGGCTTCGCCCGACGCAGCAGCGCCTTGACGCGTGCCACGAATTCCGGCGTGGAAAAGGGCTTCACCAGATAGTCGTCGGCGCCGGTCGAGAGGCCGCGCACGCGGTCGGCCTCTTCGCCGCGCGCGGTCAGCATGATGATGGGCAGGCTGCGCGTTTCGGCGCGCAGGCGCAGGCGGCGGCACAGCTCGATGCCGGAGACCTGGGGCAGCATCCAATCGAGCACCAGGAGATCGGGCACCTCCTCCTTCAGCCGGATGTCGGCTTCGTCGCCGCGCTCCACCACCTCCACCGCGAAACCCTCGGCTTCGAGGTTGTAGCGCAGGAGGAGCCCGAGCGTCTCCTCGTCTTCCACCACCATGATGCGCGCGTTCATGGGATCAGGCCGCCGGCTGAGCCATGGTTTCGTCGCGCTTGGGGCGCTTGGCCGGCAGTTGCAGGCCGGTCGACACGTAGTAGGCGTTCTCGGCGATGTTGGTGACGTGATCGCCGATGCGCTCCAGGTTCTTGGCACAGAACAGAAGATGCGTGCAGGTCGTGATCACGCGCGGGTCTTCCATCATGTAGGTGAGCAGCTCGCGGAAAATCGCGGTGTAGCGGATGTCGATCTTCTCGTCCTCAACGCGCAGGGCTTCGAGCGCGTCGGCGTCACGCGCCACATAGTGGTCGAGCACCGCTCCCACGCTGTCGAGCACGAGCTGCGCCATGCTCTCGATGGAGGTGGCGAGCGTGCCCGAGATCGGCGTGCGGCCGACCGCGTTCACGCGCTTGGCCATGTTCTTGGCGAGATCGCCGATGCGTTCGAGATCGCCCGCCATGCGCAGCGCGCCGACCGCCGCGCGGAGGTCCTGCGCCATGGGCTGGCGCTTGGCGATCAGCGTGATCACGCGGGCGTCGACATCGCGCTGCTGGGCGTCCATGGTGGCGTCTTCCGCCACCACACGCGACGCGAGCCGCTCATCCGCGCTCAGAAGCGCGTTGGTGGCATCCTCCACCATGCGCTGCGCCAGAACCCCCATGTCGAGGATCAGGCGATCGATCTCTTCGAGTTCCTGGTCGAAGGAGGAAACTGTGTGCTCGCCCATCGTGGTGTCTCCTGGCGAAAGCGGGAAAGGGCGGGCTCCTCGGGAGCCCTCAGCCGTAGCGGCCGGTGATGTAGTCGCGCGTGCGCTTGTCGTCGGGGTTCGTGAACATCTTCTCGGTCGGGCCCTCCTCGACCAAGCGGCCCAGGTGGAACATGGCCGTGCGCTGCGACACGCGTGCCGCCTGCTGCATGGAGTGCGTCACGATCACGATCGTGTAGTTCTGGCGAAGCTCGTCGATCAACTCCTCGACGCGGGCGGTGGCGATCGGGTCGAGTGCCGAGCAGGGCTCGTCCATCAGGATCACTTCGGGGGAGACCGCGATGGCGCGCGCGATGCAAAGGCGCTGCTGCTGACCGCCCGAGAGGCCCGTTCCCGGCTCCTGCAGGCGATCCTTGACCTCGTTCCAGAGGCCGGCGCGCGTCAGGCTCTTCTCCACGATGGCGTCGAGCTCGGCACGGCCCGCGGCCAGGCCGTGGATGCGGGCGCCATAGGCCACGTTCTCGTAGATGGCCTTGGGGAACGGGTTGGGCTTCTGGAACACCATGCCCACGCGGGCGCGAAGTTCCACCACGTCGATCTTGGGATCGTAGATGTTTTCGCCGTCGAGCGTGATGTCGCCCGCGATCCGCGCGATCGGGATCGTGTCGTTCATGCGGTTCAGGCAGCGCAGGAAGGTGGACTTGCCGCAGCCGGACGGGCCGATCAGCGCGGTCACCTGACGCTCACCCATGTCGAGATCGACGTCGAACAGCGCCTGCTTGGCCCCGTAGAACACGTTGACCTTGCGGCCCATCATCTTGGCCTTGACGGGAAGTGCCGTGGTCTCGACGGGGGAAAGCGTTTCAGCGGATTGCATCAGCATGGTTTCCATTCTTTCTACCAGCGCCGCTCGAAGCGCTTGCGCAGGATGATCGCCAGCGCGTTCATCACGATCAGGAATAGCAGGAGCACGAGGATCGCGGCAGAGGTGCGATGGCTGAAGGCCTGCTCGGGGAAATCGGCCCACATGTAGATCTGCACGGGCAGAAGGGTCGCCGGATCGGTGAAGCCGCCGGGCACGTCCACGATGAAGGCGACCATGCCGATCATCAGAAGCGGCGCGGTCTCGCCCAGCGCATGTGCCATGCCGAGGATGGTTCCCGTCATGATGCCGGGCATGGCGAGCGGCAGCACATGGTGGAACACCGTCTGCACATGGCTCGCGCCCACACCCAGCGCACCCTCGCGGATCGAGGGAGGCACGGCGCGGAGTGCTGCGCGCGAGGCGATGATGATGATCGGCAGCGTCATCAGGGCCAGCACGATGCCGCCCACCACGGGGGCGGAGCGCGGCATGCTGAAGGCATTGAGGAACACCGCGAGGCCCAGAAGACCGAACACGATCGATGGCACGGCGGCCAGGTTGTTGATGTTGACCTCGATGAAGGTAGTCAGCCGGTTCTTGGGCGCGAACTCCTCGAGATAGATGGCTGCCGCCACACCGATCGGGAAAGTCAGCGCGAGCGTCACCGCAAGCGTCAGGATGGAACCGACGACGGCACCCCATACGCCCGCGAGTTCGGGCTCGCGGCTCGCCGTTCCGAACAGGAACTGCGTGTTGAAGGTGGACTCGATCCGACCCTGGTTCGCCAGCGTGTCGAGCATGGCGATCGTGCGGTCGTTGAGGCGGCGGTTGCCCTCGGGGGTGGACAGCACGCGCAGCACGCCCTCGCCCGCTGTAGCGCTGGGCTCTTCGAGCACGGTGCCTGCCGCCACATTCCCGGGGCCGACGCTCGAAAGCTTGATGACGCCGCCGTTGAATTCGAGAAGCAGCGAACCCTGGCCGGAACCGAGCGTGAGTTCGCCCGCTTCGTTCTTACTCGCCCGCGCATTGGTGGCAGCGAGCTCCACCGTGTTGTCGGGGAAGGAGAGCGTCACATCGCCCGTGGTGCCGGACGCCTGGACATTGCCAGAAAGCTGCTGGCGGGTGCCCTCGCCTGCGATCAGGCCCTTGAAATAAAGGTCCGACACGTCGTCGAGCAGCACTTCGCGAGTGACGGTGCCGCCGAGCGCCACGCGTCCGTCAAGCACATCGCGCTTGAGCAACGGGCCCGCACCCGAGGAAACGAGCCCACGCAGGGCACGCCGGTCCTGACGGCTGGTGGCGGACGGGACGGCCGCTGCGAGCGCGTCGAAGATCGGCGTGTCGAAATTGGCGCCCGCCACGTTGGCAGGGTCGATCTGCGCAGCCGACAGGTCGACCTCAAGCGTCACATAATTGGCGCGCAGGGCAGGCCACGCGCCGGTCACGACCGACGACAGGAGCGCGACCAGAAAGAGGCCGGCAAGGATGACGGCGCCCGCGCCCATCCACTTGAAGCGACGCTCGGCGGCGTAGCGCTTGGCGATCCTGCTCTTGGCAGCTGCGCGGACGGGCGATACCGCGCCGGGGGAAACGAGGTCAGTCATAGAGTTCCCGGTATTTCTTGACGACGCGGAGCGCGAAGACGTTGAGAGCCAGGGTCACGCAGAAAAGCACGAGGCCGAGTGCGAAGGCGGCAAGCGTCTTGGGGCTGTCGAATTCCTGGTCGCCCACCAGAAGCGTGACGATCTGCACGGTGACGGTGGTGACGGCTTCGAGCGGGTTGGCGGTGAGGTTGGCGGCGAGGCCTGCGGCCATCACCACGATCATGGTTTCGCCGATGGCACGCGACACCGCGAGCAGCATGGCCGAGACGATGCCCGGAAGTGCGGCCGGCAGCACCACGCGACGGATCGTTTCCGACTTGGTGGCGCCGAGTGCGGCGGACCCGTCACGCAGCGCCTGGGGCACGGCGTTCAGGATGTCGTCCGACAGCGAGGACACGAAGGGGATGATCATGATGCCCATCACGAGGCCGGCTGCGAGCGCGGATTCGGACGCGACGCCCAGACCCACCGACTCGCCCCAGCCGCGGATCAGCGGAGCGACGGTGAGGGCTGCAAAGAAGCCGTAGACCACGGTCGGGATGCCCGCCAGGATTTCGAGCACGGGCTTGGCGAAGGCGCGGACACGGGGTGTCGCGTAATCCGACAGGTAGATGGCCGCCATTAGGCCGATGGGAGCCGCCACCAGCATGGCGATCAGCGTGATCATCAGCGTGCCGGCAAACAGCGGCACGGCGCCGAAGATGTCGGGGTTGACCGAAACCGTGCCTGTGCCGGCGCCGGTATAGGCGCTCTGCGGGCTCCAGTGCAGGCCGAACAGGAACTTGAACACCGGCACCTGCGCGAAGAAGCGCAGGGATTCGAACACCAGCGAGAGCACGATGCCGACCGTGGTCAGAATGGCGACGCCGGCCGCGGCCAGAAGAAGTCCGCGCACGATGCGCTCGACGGTATGGCGGGCGCGGAAGGCGGGCGCGATGCGGTTCAGTCCCCACACGATGCCGCCGACCACGATGGCCAGCGCGAGCACGCAAAGCAGCGTCATGCTCCAGAAGTGCAGCGAGGAAACCACGGCCGCCGCCGCATCCTTTGCGGGATCGGGCACGGCGATCCGCTCGCCGGAAGCAAGGGCGCGCGCGTCACGGATGAAGGCCTGCGCCTCGATCGGGCTCAGCCCTGCCGTGGCGGAGGCCAGCCGGTCGCGCAAGAGGGCGCCTTCGGCCATCGGCGAGAACATGCCCCATAGGGCAGCAAGAATGACCGCGGGCCCGACCGAGATGAGCGCGAGAAACGCACCGTGCTGGTTGGGCCGGGAATGCAGGCGGGAGCCGTTGCCGCCCACGGTTTGCAGGGCACGGGTGCGCCCAAGCACCCAGGCCGCCGCGAATGCGACGGCCAGAGCGAGGACCAGAAGTGTGGCCATGGAATGCTATCCGATTACCGGGAGGAGGATCAGGAACCCATCGGCTTCAGGGCGCGGGCGTCTTCCGCGGCCTGGGCGCGCTCGGCGTCGGGCAGCGGGATTAGGCCCTTGTCGGCGAGGTAGCCTTCGGGGCCCCAGGCGGCGTCGGACGTGTACTCGTTGATGAACTCGGCCATGCCGGGGATCACGCCGGCATGCTCCTTCTTCGCGTAGACGAAGAGCGAGCGCGACACGCCGTACTTGGCGTCGGCGATGTTCTCGAAGGTCGGGTCCACGCCGTCGATCTTGTGGCCCTGCAGCTTGTCGGCGTTCTGGTCGAGGAACGAGAAGCCGAAGATGCCGATGGCGTTCGCGTTGGCTTCGAGCTTCTGCACGATCAGGTTGTCGTTCTCGCCGGCTTCCACATAGGCGCCGTCTTCACGGATCTGGGCGCAGGCGTCCTCGTTGGCGGCCTTCACTTCGGCCGGGCAGTGCTCGACCATCACGAGTTCCACGAAGGCGTCGCGGGTGCCGGAGGTCGGCGGGGGGCCGAGCACTTCGATCTTGGTCGCGGGCAGCGAGGCGTCGATGTCAGACCAGTTCTGGTAGGGGTTGGCGACGACCTGGCCGTCCACCACGACTTCCTTGGCGAGCGCCTTGACGATCTCGTCCTTGGTCAGGTCGAACTCGGCGCCCGACTTGGAGCCGGCGAGCACGATGCCGTCGAAGCCGATCTTGATCTCGACCGGGGTCACGCCGTTCTTCTTGCAGGTCTCGAGCTCGGAGCTCTTGATCGGGCGCGAAGCGTTGGCGAAATCGGGGGTGTTCTCGCTCGCGCCTTCGCAGAAGAGCTTGAGGCCGCCGCCGGTGCCGGTCGACTCGACCACGGGCGCGGGGAACTGACCGCCCTGGCCGAGACGCTCGGCGACGGAGGTCGTGAAGGGGAACACGGTGGACGAGCCGACGATGCGGATCTGGTCGCGCGCGGAAGCCGCGCCGGCGGAAAGGGCGATGGCGAGAGCGGCCACGCTCGCGCCGAGAAGGGTGGATTTCATCAGGCCTGCTCCTTGGGGCAAATCGGGATCGAGCACCGCCTGTGGCGCCCGCGGGCTGCCATTAGGAGGCTTTCACGACAGTTGCATGACACACACAAGACAGGCGGGTGACGCGGGTCTCACGCCTGTGCAAGCAGGGGTTCCTCGTCCGCGGGAAGCCAGAGCGCGATCTTTTCGAGCAGGGTCTTGGGGCTGATCGGCTTTGCCAAATGGTCGTCCATTCCGGCCCCCAGGCAGCGGTCGCGGTCGCCCTTCAGAGCGTGTGCCGAGACGCCGATTACGGGCGTATGATCACCGCTCTCCGCTTCCGCGCGACGAATCTCTTCCGTTGCCTCGATCCCGTTCATCTCGGGCATGGAGACGTCCATCAGAACGAGACGCGGCCTGCTCGTGTGGAACGCCTCGCAGGCCAGGCGCCCGTTCGTGACGATCTCAAACGAGAACGGGGTGCTCATCAGGATCTGCGTGAAGACAAGCTGGTTCACCTCGTTGTCTTCGGCGACCAGAATGTCGAGCCGTCCTCCGCCGGAGACGCGCTTCGGCGTCAGATGGCGCGAAGCCGGCACGAGCGCGGGCGCGGGCCGAAGCACAGCGCGTCCGGCATCGGCCCGGCGGGTGCGGATCGCCTGGGTCACCGCTTCGCCGAGTGCTGCGGCCCGCACGGGCTTGATCAATTGCGCGTCGAGGTCGGAAACGCTCACCCCGCCGAGCGCCTGTTCGGCCGATGTCAGCATCACGATCGGCGTGCGCGCGGTGCGCAGCCGCGCGCGGATGCGGCGGGCGACTTCCGCGCCGCTCAGGTCGGGCATGGCCTGGTCGAGCACCACGCAATCCACCGCGAGCCCCAACTGGTCCACGGCATCGAGAACGGCGAGCCCTTCGGCACCGCTCGCGGCACCGCAGACATCGAGCCCCAGCCAGCCGAGCTGCTCGCAGAGCACGGCGCGGCTCACCGCATTGTCGTCGATCACGAGCACGCGCGCCGTGACTCCCTCGGATGCCGGCACGGCCTCGGGCGCGGCCGCCGTCTCGCGCGGCAGCGGGAGCGTGACGCGGAAGACGGAGCCGCGCCCTTCCTCGCTCTGGAGATCGATCCGCCCCTGCATCAGCGCGACCAGGCGCGCGGTGATGGCGAGGCCGAGACCCGTGCCCTCGTGGCGGCGCGTCGAGGATGCGTCCACCTGCGAGAAGGTCTCGAACACGTGGCCGAGCTTGCTCTTCGGAATGCCGATGCCCGAATCGGAAACGGTGATGGTGACGGTCGACCCCTCACCCTCGCCTTCCGCCGAGACGTCGATCAGCACATGGCCGCGCTCGGTGAACTTCACCGCATTGCCCACGAGGTTGGTCACCACCTGGCGGATGCGTCCGACATCGCCGCGATAGGTGCCCGAGGCCTGCGGCGCGATGCGGACGGCGAGCTCCAGGTCCTTCTCGCGCGCGCGGGCGGAGATCAGCGTCGCCACATCCTCGACGGCCTCGGCGAGGTCGAACCGCACGGGGTCGAGCATCAGCCGGCCCGCATCGATCTTCGAGAAGTCGAGGATGTCGTTGATGATGGTGAGCAGCGCGTTGCCCGATTTGACGATGATGTCGACGAAGGTGCGTTGCTTTGCGTCGAGGTCGGAGCGGGCGAGAAGCTCGGCCATGCCCAGCACGCCGTTCATGGGCGTGCGGATCTCGTGGCTCATGTTGGCGAGGAACTCGGATTTCGCCCGGTCAGCCAGAACCGCGCGGCTGCGCGCTTCCGAGAGCTCACGCTCGCGTTTCTTCATCTCGGTGACGTCGGTGGTGGAGCCGATCAGGTAGAGCGAGCCGTCGGCTGCGGCCATCGTGTTCTTACGCGCCAGCCGGTGACGCGTGTCGCCGTCCTCGCTCTCGGCCACTTCGTCGAACTGAAGCGGCTCTTTCGATTGCAGCGCAGCGAGATCGCTCGCTTGATAATCGCGCCCGCCCTCGTAGCCGAAGATTTCGATGTCGCTTCGCCCGATCGCATCCTCGCGGGCGCAATCGGCCATCTCGCACCAGCCCTTGTTCACATAGACGAGCCGCAGGTCGGATTGCTTGGCGTAGATGGCGACTGGAACATTGTCGATCAGGTTGCGGAAGAGTTCGTTCTGACTGAGCGTTTCCGTCAGCTCCGCCTGGCGCGCATTGACCTCGCTGATGTCGGTGCTGGTCTCCACGAGGTGGAAGCTGCCGTCGCTGTGCTCGACGCGGCTGACGCGGGTCATCACCTGCCGCAAGGTGCCGTCGCGGTGTGCGACGGGCTCCTCCACTTCCAGCACCTTGCCGGTGCTCATCACTTCGGCCGCGTCCCGCATGTAGACTCCGGCCACATCGCGGGGAAAGAGCGCCGTGTCGAGAGCGCCGACCGCTTCTTCCTGCCTGATGCCGGTCATGGCCGACCAGGCCTTGTTCACATATTCATAGGTGAGGTGCTGCGACTTGAGCGCAGCAGCAACGGGCATCTCGTCGAGAACCTGATGCAGCAGCTCGGTCTGGCTCAGGCTTTGCTCGGGCTCGCAGCCCGTCTCGCCGCGCCACGCATTCCGCCGCAGGAGACCGCCGACGAGCGGCGTGATGTTCTGCGCTATCCCGCGAAACCCGACGAATGCCCCACTTTCGTCGAAGCGCGCCTTGCCCGACACCGCCAGCCATCGGCAATGCGGCGGCCCGCCATGCAGCTCGCGCAGCACATTTGTGAAATCCCTCCGCGCCTGGAGATCGGCGAGATGGGCGAAGGTCTCGGGTGTGAGATTGGGCGCTGCGGGAAAATCGAGGCGGCGCTTGCCGATGATCTCCTCGCGCGGGAACCCGGTGATGGTTGCATAGGCCGCCGAAAGTGCGGAGATGGTCAGCGACGCGTCGGTCTCCCAGACCCAGCCGCCGCCATGGGCGAGCATGGCCTCGAGCCCGGCGTCGCAGGCGCGCATTTCCTGTTTTTCCGTCTCGCCCCCGTCATACGGCATCCGCGCGTCTCGCCTGTCGGCCTTGTGCGGCCTGCTCGCAATCCAGAAGGAAGACTGCCATACAACGCTTAAGGACCCGCTACCCCGCCGATCTTGTCAGGTGACGCTGCGCCGCTAGCTCACCTGGGGCAGTCAATGGGAGTTCTCTTCATGACGTCCTTGCTCAAACTCGCCGCAACGGCGCTCATTCTCGCCGGACTGGCGGCGGGCGCCACCGCCTGCCAGACCAAGCCGAACCCCGATCCCGAGACCCAGCGCGATGCCGTGCCTCCGCCGGACCCAGCGTGATCAACTCCCACCCATGGGGAACGGCCTGCTCCAGCGAACCAATTTCTGAGCAGGCCGTTCCAACTTACAGCTGAAATTTAGCAAAAATCATTCGCTTCAGCCGATCAATCAGTTCGAGCCAATGCGTTGGATGCCCCAGCGCCAAGCGACTAGTTTCGCTGCATCGCAAGGATGCACATCGTGGCGGAACTGGGTCTACAGGCTGGAAGCACACGGGTCGGCAAATCCGCATCGCTGCAGGCCGGGCTCCTTTCCGGCATAGCGCTCGCCGCCGCCGTCGCAGCCTTGGCCTTCGCCCTGCGCAACTTGCCCGGTCTCGGCTGGGCCAGCCCCATGATCATCGCCGTCCTCCTGGGGATCGGCATCAACAACATCGTCGGCACGCCGCGCTGGGCGAAAGCCGGCCTCGCCATCTGCCTGCGCAAGCTTCTGCGATTCGCTATCGTGCTTCTCGGCCTCCAGCTGACCGGCGCTCAGATCGCGGCTGTCGGCGGCTCGGGTCTTGTCGTGCTCGTGGCCACGGTCTTCGCGACCTTCACCTTCACGCTTTGGGCGGGGCGCCTGCTCAAGGTGGAAGCGCCGCTCACCCAGTTGATCGCCGCCGGCACCTCGATCTGCGGTGCGTCCGCAATCGTCGCCACCAACACCGTGGCGCGCGGTTCCGACGAGGATGTGGCCTACGCCGTCGCCTGCGTCACGCTCTTCGGCACGATCGCCATGCTCGGCTTTCCGCTCGCGGCCGAAGCGTTAGGGCTCGCCGCGCGCGAATACGGGCTTTGGGTGGGTGCATCCGTCCACGAGGTGGCGCAGGTGGTTGCCGCGGCCTTTCAGGGCGGGCAGGAGGCGGGCGAGTTCGGCACCGTCGCCAAACTCTCGCGCGTGATGCTGCTCGCACCCATCGTGCTCGGCCTCGGCTGGTTCGCGCGCCAGCGTCTCGCGGCGGCCGGCGGCGGCGGAGCAAAGGCCCCGGCCCCCTGGTTCGTGCTCGGCTTCCTCCTGATGGTGGTGCTCAACAGCGCCTTCGCCATCCCCGTCGAGGTGAAGTCGCCGCTCGCCTCGCTGACCACCTTCCTGCTTGCCATGGCGCTTGCGGCGGTCGGTCTCGAAACCAATCTCGGCAAGCTGCGCGCCAAGGGTTGGCGTCCGTTCGCGCTCGGCTTCGCAGCCTTTCTCTTCGTGTCGCTCTGTGGTCTGCTGCTCGTCCTTTCCCTCGGCTAGGCGGGTTCGCGTTTGACGCTTGAGCAGTTGCGCATCTTCGTGGCCGTCGCCACGCGGGAACACGTCACGCAAGGCGCGCGCGACCTCAACCTCACCCAATCCGCGACCAGTGCTGCCATCGCGGCACTCGAAGCGCGCTACGCCACCAAGCTCTTCGACCGCGTGGGCCGCCGCGTGGTGCTGACCGAGGCCGGCCGCGTCTTCTTGGAAGAAGCGCGCGCCGTGCTCGCCCGCGCGAGTGCTGCCGAAACCGTGCTGGCGGACCTTGCCGGTCTCAAACGCGGCAGCCTGCGGGTCGCGGCCAGCCAGACCGTCGCGAACTACTGGCTGCCCCACCACCTCGCCCGCTTTCACGAGGCCTATCCCGGCATCGCCGTTCAGGTGACCATCGGCAACACCGGCACGACGGCGGCCCTGGTCCACGAAGGTTCGGCCGATCTCGGCATCATCGAAGGCGCGATCGACGACCCCCATTTGGCGATCTCCACCGTCGCGCAAGACGAGCTCGTGCTCGTGGTTTCGCCCCACCACCCCTGGGCGGGCATCGAGCAGCTGGAGCCGGCTGCGCTTGAAACCTCGCGCTGGGTGCTGCGCGAGCCGGGCTCTGGCACCCGCCAGGCCTTCGAGGAGGCGCTGGGCTGCGCGGGCCTCGCGCTGGCCAATATCGAGGTGGCGCTGGAAATCCCATCCAACGAGGCGGTGCGCGCAGCGGTCGAGGCGGGCTCGGGTGCCGCCATCATGTCGCGCCTCGTGGTCGAGCAGTCCGTGCGGCTCGGCACGCTGGCGCTCGTGCCCTTCGCCCTGCCCCCGCGCCGCTTTCTCGCGCTTCGCCACAAGCAGCGTCACGTCACACGCGCGGCGGAGGAGCTTTCCCGCCTGATCGCAGAAGGATTGCAGCCTGCGCGATGACGCGCTCTTCCTCGGTCGGCAGCACGTGCACCGAGACCGAGCTCCCATCTGATGAGATCGTGGGCGCGTGTCGGCTATTTGAGGCAGCGTCCAGCCCAAGCCCGAGCCAGCCCAACTGCTCCACGAGTTGCGCACGGATCGGGCTCGCGTTCTCGCCGATGCCACCGGTGAACACGAGCGCGTCGATCCCGCCGAGTGCTGCAGCGCAGCCGCCCACTTCCTGCGCCAGCCGGTCCACGAACATGGCGACGGCAAGCCCAGCCGTCTCGCTCCCGTCTGATAGCAAGTCCCGCATGTCCGAGGTGATGCCGGACACGCCGAGCAGACCAGCCTCTTGGTTGAGAATGCGCCCGACCTCGCGCCAGTCCCCGCCATGCCGCTCCACCAGCCAGAGCACGGCGCCCGGATCGAGCCGCCCGGGCCGCCGGCCCATCATGAGCCCGTCGAGCGGCGTGAAACCCATCGTGGTGTAGACCGAGTGTCCCTCGACAAGCCCGGCCAGGCTGCACCCGTTGCCGAGGTGGCACAGGATCACGCGTCTCCCTGCCCTGTCGCCCAGAAGAGCCGGCAGCCTGTCCGCAAGGCTCTGATAAGAGATGCCGTGGAAACCGAAGCGCAACAGCCCTTCAGCCGCGAACCGCGCGGGCAACGCCATGCGCTGGCGGTGGAGCGGGATCGTGCGGTGAAACGCCGTGTCGAACACGGCCACCTGGGGCAAGGCGGGGTCAAGCCGCTCGACGGCGTCGATGCCTGCGAGGTTGTGCGGTTGGTGCGCGGGCGCGAAGGGCGCGAGAGCGGCGATCTCCGCGCGCGTCTCCGCGTCGATCGCCACCGGCTCCGTGAAGCGCGTGCCGCCGTGCACGATGCGATGGCCCACAGCCGCGAGCCCGCCGAACCGGTCGCCCACAAGTTCCAGAAGGGCTGCAATGGCACCGCGGTGATCGCGACAACCATGAGGCAGTGCCGCTTCTTTCCCGTCTATCCTCATGCGCGGCACGAGGCCGGCGCCCAAGCCCTCGACATCCCCCGACAGCACCCGCCGCAACGCGGTGTCGAAGATGCCGAATTTCACCGAAGACGAGCCGCAATTCAGCGCTAGAACCGTTTCCGTCACACCGTGGTCCTCCCCACCCCTTGCGGCTTGAAAGGGGCGCGCCTGCCTGTCAAGGCAAGCAGGCTCTGGCTTTCTCGCGCGCTTTGGCCCAAAGCGGCGCGGCGGGGATCGGGGAAACCGTTGGACCTTCAATTCCACCAATGCACGGTGCGTTTCGGCGCGCGCACGGCGCTCGAGCCGCTGACGCTGCACGTCGAGGGACGGCGGCTGGGCGTGGTCGGGCTGAACGGCTCGGGCAAGACCACCTTCGTGCGCCTGCTCAACGCCTTGACGCTGCCGACCGAAGGTCGGGTCACGGTGAACGGGCTCGACACGGCGGCCGAGCCCGATCGGGTGCGCGCGGAAGCGGGTTTCGTGTTCCAGCATCCGCAGAACCAGCTGATCATGCCCGTGGTGCGCGAGGACATCGCCTTCGGCCTGCGCGCGCGGGGCGCCTCGACCGCAGACGCCGAAAGCCGCGCAGAGGCGGCACTTGCCCGCTTCGGCATCATGGAACTCGGCCCCCGCCGCATCCACGAGCTGTCGGGCGGCGAGCTGCAATTGGCTGCGATGGCGAGCGTAACCGCGCTTGAGCCCCGCATCCTGATCCTGGACGAGCCCACCAACCAGCTCGACCTGCGCAACCGCCGCCGGGTGGTGGATGCCATCACGGCGCTCGACGAGGATTGCGTGGTGGTCACTCACGACCTCGATCTCGCGGCCACCCTGCCCCGCCTGCTGCTCTTTCACGAGGGGCGCCTCGCGGCCGATGGCCCGCCCAACACGGTGCTTGGTCGTTATCGCGAGATCGCCGGATGCTGAGCGCGCTTCATGTCGAGGGCACCGGCCTTCTGCACCGGCTGGGTGCGCGCACCAAGCTCGCAGCGCTCGCCATCTCCGGCGCGCTTCTCTTTCTCGTGGAACGGCCCGTCGTTCTCGCAGTCCTTCTGGCAATTGCCGCAGGGCTCTACCTCACCGCCGGCCTCCCGATATCCGAAGCGTTGCGGCGGCTGCGCTGGACGCTCGTCTCCATTGCTCTTCTGGCTGCGCTCAACCTGTTCCTGCTCCCGCCGGGCGAAGTGCTCACGCTCACCCTGCGCATCCTGGCGCTGGTCTTCCTCGCCGCCGCCGTCACCGCCACAACGCCGCTACCCCTCATGATCGGGGCGGTGAACCGCTTTGCCCTGCCCCTGGAGCGGCTGGGCCTCGTGCGGCGCGGCGATCTCGGCCTGATGGTCGGTCTCGCTATACGTTTCGTGCCCGAGATCGCTTCCCGCGCGAACGCTTTGGCCGAAGCGCACAAGGCGCGCGGGCTCAAGCTCAGGCCGCACACGCTGATCGGCCCGCTCGTGATCCAAACCCTGCGCGAGGCGGACGCCGCAGCAGCAGCCATTGACGCACGCGGCCTCCGCGCGCCACCACGCCATTCCCAACCAAGGAGACCTTCGTGACAACACGAGACCTTTCGCTCGCGGCCCTTTTCGCCGCCTTGATAGCCGTTCTCGGAATGATGCCGCCGGTGCCGCTCGGCTTCATTCCCGTGCCGATCACGCTGCAGTCGATGGGCGCGATGCTCGCCGGCACCATCCTGGGCGCCAAGCGCGGCGGGCTGGCCGTGCTGCTCTTCATACTGCTTGTGGCGGTCGGCCTGCCGGTGCTGTCTGGCGGCCGCGGCGGCTTGGCCGTGCTGCTCGGGCCGACCGGTGGCTACATCTTCGGCTGGATCGCGGCGGCCGTCGTGTGCGGCCTCTTGTCCGAGCGTCTCGTGCGCGAGGGCCAGAGCGAATGGCGCCAGATGGGTGGCTTCTTTCTGGCCGCGGTGCTCGGCGGCATCGTCGTCCTCTACGCGATCGGCGCGCCTTGGGTGACGGCCTCCACCGGCACTCCGCTCGGCACCGTTCTCGCCGGGTCGCTCGCCTTCATTCCGGGCGATCTGCTCAAGGCAGCCGTCGCAACCGTTGCCGCCCGTGCGGTGCTCGCCGGCTACCCCCTCCTGCCCCAGCGCGCCTGAGGATCACGCATTAAACCGTGCGGCCCCGCCGCACGGCCTCCTCATCCTTTCCCAAGCGCACAGGTGATCACGAAAGGATGAAGGGAAATCCGGGGAAAGCTCGGACTTGCGGAGTGCCGTTCCTCGGTCTGGTCAGAGGTCCCGCAGGAAAGCAATCACCACATCATTATCGGGCAGCGCGGCCTCAAAAAGACTGATCGGCAGTCAACTTCCCAGATTATCAAGTTTGATTAAGCATCTGCTTAATTATAGTTTTTTCTGGGCCGCTGAGTGGAACGACGACGCGGCGTGACACGCGTGCCTGGCCGACAGTTGATCCACTGCGCAAAGTCGTTGAATCATCGTCGCAACCACGGCCCTCCCCGAAAGGCGTAGAACCCGCATCGGCAGACGTAGAGCGGGTCGCGCGAGCGTAAGTCGCCTACACCCTTGTGCGCAGTTTCCCGGCCCCCGCCCGGACCCCTAGCCTTCGGCGGAAAAGCTGCTCCACCGTTGAGCGGCAAGGTTTTGGAGCCGAACATGCTGTCGCGACTGGGGGGTGCGGGGCTGATCCTCGCATTGGGGATGTGCTCGGCCTGGGCGCAGGAACTCTACCGCCTCGAAGCCAACGACCGTGTCGAAGTGTGGTCGCCCGCCGAGCCGAGCCTCCAGCGCACGGCCGTGATCGGCCCGGATGGCTGGCTGGCGCTTCCGCTCGTCGGCCACGTCAAGGCCGCGGGCCTTTCCGCACCCGACCTCGAACATCTCCTGCAGGAGAAGCTCAAGGGCTTTTTCAAGGAAACCGTCGACATCACGGTGATGCTGCAGCCGCGCGAAGAGAGCGCGCAGACCGTCTATGTGAGCGGCACGGTGGCCACGCCGGGCTCCTACCCTTTCCGTCCCGGCATGATCCTGCTGCACGGCATCAGCATGGCGGGCGGCCTGCGCACGGGAGCGGATGCGGGTTCCGACGAGCAGCGCATCGTCGAAACGCGCGGCGCCATTGCCCGGCAGACCGCGCGGCTGGAAGCGCTCGACGCTCAGGTCGCGCGCGTGTCCGCCGAGATTGCCGGCGAAGACCTGCCGCCCGCCAAGGCCGACGAGCCCCAGGCGATCGCACGCGAGCGCAGGGTGCTTGCTGCGCGACAGGCCGAGGAAGCCGCGCTGCGCCGGGCGCGCGACGAGGCGTCCGAACTGCGCCGCAACTCCGCCCAGGCCATCGCCCAGCAGGCCGACACCCAGACGGAGCGCATCGCGCTCGCAGAGCGCAGGCTCGAAGCCATCTCCAAGCTTGTGGCCAAGGGCTTCGCCAACGAGGCGCAGCAGCTCGAATTGCAGGGCAGCTTGGCTGAAATGCGCGCGCGGCTCCTGGCGCTCCAGGTCGAGCGGCTCGATGCCGAACGCGAAGCGGGCGCGGATGTCGCAAGCGCCGAGGCCCAGCTTCAGGAGCGCCGCACGGGCATGGAGGTGGAATTGCGCGACGCCGAGCGCGCGCAGGCCGACGCGAAGTCGGAACTGGCCGACAACAAACGTGTGCTGAAGCTCCTGCTCGAAGGCAATGACGTGCCGACCGAGGAAGCCACGGGGCCAACCCGTCTCAGCATCATCCGCAACGTGAACGGCAAGCCCACCGAGTTCGAAGCGGACGAACTGACGGAAATCCAGCCGGGCGACCTTATCCGCGTCGGCCCCGCCCCGCAGATGGCGACCACCGAGGTCTCCGACGCAGGCCCGGCCCAACGCACGGTGTCCCAGTGAACCCCGCGCAGCATCTCCCTTGCGCCCGTCCGGAGTGAGACCATGGTCGACCAGATCCTCCGCAACGTGATCTACTATGTCGAAGCGCTCCTGCGCCGGCCGCTCTGGGTGATCCTGCCGTTTCTCGCCGTGCTCGGGCTCGGTGCCGGCGTGGTGTTCAACCTGCCGCGCAGCTATCAGTCGGCGGCACAGCTTCTGATCGGCGCGCCCCAGACCCAGGGCTCGCTCGTGCCCGCGACGGTCGCGGCCGAACACCTCCAATTCGTGGAACAGCGCGTGCTCGCCCGCGACAAGCTGATCGCGCTCGCCCGCAAGCTCGACCTCTTTCCCGGCCTGCGGGACGAGATGACGGAAACCAAGCTCGCCGAGCAGATCCGCCGCCTGATCCTGATCACCACCTTCGCCGCCGAGCCGACCGAGCGCTATTCAGGCACCACGGCGATGCACGTGATGTTCACGGCACCCAGCGCCGAGCAGGCCTCCGCGGGCGCTTCCGAACTGGTGCGGCTGATCGTCGAGGAAAGCCGCGGCCAGCGCATCCAGCGCGCCACCGAGATCTCCGCGTTCCTCGAGCGCGAAGTGTCCGACCTGTCGGACAGGCTTCAGGAGCGCGAAGCCGGCTGGAAGACCTTTTTCGACACCAATGCAGACCTTCTGCCTGCCCGCCTGCCCGTCCTCGACGGCGAAGTCTCCGAGCGCGAGCGGGAACTGACGGGTCTCGACCAGTCGATCGCAGCCCTCGATCAGGAACTGCGCCTGCTCGAGGCCGAATTGCGGCTGGGCCGGCAGCGCCCGGAAACGGACACGCGCGACCGCGCCCAGCTTGCCGACCTCGAATCCGAGCTTGCCGCAAAGTCCGTCTCCCTGTCGGACGCGCATCCCGACATCCGTTCGCTCAAGCGCCGCGTGGAAAGCCTGCGTCAGCGCGTGGCGAGCGATGCCGGTGCGCAGGCATCCCAGCTCTCGCCCGAGCTCGCGCTCGTGGCCGAACGCGCGGCCATCGCACGGGGCCGCCATGCTTCGCTGACCGAGAAGCGCGCGGAGGTGAACGCGCGCATCACGGAACTGCGCAAGGCCATTGAGCAGGTTCCCGCGGTCGCCGCCCAGGCCGAGGCCATCGGCCGCGAGCGCACCACGCTCGAAGCCGGCCTCAACGAGATGCGTGGCCGCTTGTCCACTGCGCGCATCGGCGAGCGGCTCGAACGCGACGAGGCGGCGACGCCCGTCCAGGTGCTTGAAGCACCGGAGACGCCGCGCTATCCCGCCTCGCCCAGCCGGACACGTGCCCTCTTGATGGTTGCCGCCGCTGCTTTGGCGGCCGGCGCGGGCGGTCTTTATCTCGGAGACACGCTGCGCCGCACGGTGCGCGGCACCTTCGACCTCAAGACCCACCTCGCCGGTTCCACGCTGGTGGTCATCCCGCACTGGACGGACGAGGGCGCGCGGCGCGGTTTCGCCGGCTCGGCTCTGATGCGTCTCGCGCGGCTCGCCACCGGCGAGCGGCCGGCGATGTCCTGAACCCCACTCGATCGAAGAAGAACGCCCGAATGGAAACGATCACGAAAGCGCTGGTGCGGGCGAGACAGAGCGTTTCGATCCCCGACATCGCGCAGCCCTTCGCCGACAGCTTCCGGTCGAGCCGGCCGCTGCGCCCCAAGCCGCCCGAGTTGCGCCCGACCCATGCCGTGTCGCTCGACGAGAACCACCTGCGCCGCAACCATGTGATCACCTTCGATCCCGGTGCGGCACCTACCCGCCACTACGATCTGCTGCGCCGCCAGCTCGCCCGCCACGCACGCCACGCCCCGCCGCTGATCGTCTGCGTTTCCGCCCCCGGTCACGGCTGCGGCACGACCACCACGGCGATCAACCTGGCCTTCAGCTTCGCACGCGGGCGCGGCGAGCGCGTCGTCCTGACAGATGCCCATGCGGGCGCAACAGAGATCCGCAACCGCCTGGGGCTCCCGCAGCACTTCTGGCACGAGGGGCCTTTGGCAGTGGAAGACGAAACGGTCACCGCGAGCCTTCAAAGCGTCTCGCTTCGCGTGGCCGATCTCCGGGCCGCGGACGACCCCATCACCGAGGCCCGCCGCCGCTTCGAGGAGGCGACGGTGGTGGTGATCGACTTGCCGCCGCTGCTCGGCGGAGACAGCGCGTCGGGTTCGCTCAATTCGGCGCCCGATGCGATCGTGGTCGTGCTGGCAGAGGGCCGCACCACGCTCAGCGAGGTGGAGCAGGCGAAATCCCTGCTCGACCGGCGCGAGGGCGTCCAGTTCGTGCTGAACGGCTGCGGCTTCCATGGCCTCTGACATCGTTTCCCTCGCACGGCTCGGGAGCTGACGCATGTATGCCGCCCATTTCGGCTTCAGCGAGATGCCGTTCTCGATCCTGCCCGACCCAAAATTCCTGTTCTTCAGCCGGGCGCATTCGATGGCCCTCTCGATGCTGGAATACGGCGTCGTCAACCAAGCTGGCTTCACCGTGGTCACGGGCGCCATCGGGTCTGGCAAGACGACACTGATCCGGCACCTTCTCGCCAATGTCGGCCAGCACCTGCATATCGGCCTGATCAGCCACACCCCGCGCCGCGAGGACAACCTGTTCGAATGGCTGCTTCTCGCCTTCGACCAGCCGGTCCGCGAGACGTCCTATGCCGCGATGTATCGCCAGTTCTGCGATTTCGTGCTGGGCGTGGCCGCCCAAGGGGGCCGCGTCGTTCTCGTGGTGGACGAGGCGCAGAACCTCGAGCCTGCGCGGCTGGAAGAGCTGCGCATGCTTTCCAACCTCAACGCCTCCACGAT
>QFNI01000123.1 GCA_003240775.1 Mesorhizobium amorphae
GTCGAGCGGGTCATCAGGCCCGCGATGGATCGGGGCGCGATCGTCATCTGCGACCGGTTCGTCCTCTCCACCCTCGCCTATCAGGCGCTTCGGGGCCGGGAGATGGTCGATCTCGCGCTCCGGGTCCACGAATCGTTCATCGGGATCAGCCCGGACCTGACGCTCATCCTCGAGCGTGACGACGCGGCCGCCGCGGCCCTGGCGCGCGGCGGCCTCGACCGGCTGGACCGGCGGTCGGCCGAGAACGCCGCCGTCATGCTGCAGGTCATGCGCGAGAACGCGCCGCGTTTCGGGGAGCACGCCCTCGTCCCGTTCGCGCCGATCGCCGAGGTGGCGGAGCGGATCTTTTCCTCGGTGATGATTCGCCGCTTCCGTGAAGTCGATCATGGACATGAAGAAAACCTGTTGTCATAAAGGATTTTCTCGGTTATCGTCCTGACGTGAACATGAGGGTGAGCGGGTCCCTGGGGCCTTCCCGACGACGGGCGCCCGGCAAGAGACGGCAACCACCTTTCAAGAGGAACATCACATGGCATCGTCCGCAACCCGCACCGCCTATCGCACCACGTCGATGAGGGACCACGTCCTCTCCGCGGCCCTCTCGGCCGATGACGGGCGGACCGTGACCGTCGCCGAGGTGACGCATTCGGTCCCCGCGTCGCTCGCCCAGCTCTACGACAACGCCAACGCGATCCGCGGCTCGGTCACGATGACCTTCCGCAACCTCGAGAAGGAGGGGCTCGTCAGCCGCGTCTCGCAAGGGGCCTACGTCCGCGCCGTCGCCGTCCAGTCCGCGGCCGGCGACGCCATCGCCGATCCGGCGGGCGCCGTGACGGAAGCTGAGGGCGCCTCGGTCGCGGACGCTGCCGGGGGCGCGATCGCCGACCCCGCGCCCGCCCCCGCGACCTTCGCGGATGATCCGGTCGGGGAGATCGTCACGCCGGAAGCCCCGGCGGCGCGCGCGCTCCCCGAAGGCCTGGTCGACCTGCGCGGCGACGCCGCGCAGGTCGCTGCGCCCCTCGCCGGGGATTCCGGTTTCGACCGCGTCCGCCTGACGCAGGACGCCGCCGTCGAGGGGACCACGGAGGCGGACTTCGCCGCGGCGCGCGCGATGGTGGATTCGTGGGAGACGACCTCGGCCGGCGCGCGCACCGAGGTTCGGCCGGACTCGTTCCATGTCGATCGTCATGCTGATCACGACCGCGCCCCTCTCCTGGCCGACGTCGCCGAGCCGAAGCGCGGTTACCGGACGGCCCTGACCCTGATCGCTATCGCGATCATCGCCCTGGCCGGCTACGCGCTCCTGTCCTGAGCCGCATGAGGCGCGGCGGGGCGTCGGTGAGGGCGCTCCGCCGGTTTGCGGGAGAATCCCCATGAAGGGCTTGCGCATGAACGAGGATGATCTCCGCGGCATGAGTCCGAGCCATCGCCCCTTCGCGCCGGGCTGCGCCGGATGATCATCCTCGCGGCCATCGTCGCGACGGTCGTCGCCGCGCCGCCCGAACCGTCGTGCGGGGAGGCGCTCGTGGTCTCCGCCCGTGACGGGCGGGTGACGTCGGTCATGACCGAGATCGCCGACTCCCCCGATGAGATCGACCGCGGCCTGACGGGTCGCGCCGCGCCGCCTCCCGGGGCCGGGATGCTCTTCGTCATGCCGGACGAGCCGGTGGCGTTCTGGATGCGCGGCGTCCCGGAGCCGCTCGACATCATGTTCGCGGACCGGCGCGGGGTCATCCGCCGCGTCGTGGCGTCCGCGCCGCCGCTCGACGACTCGCTCATCCCGGGCGCGGACGCCGGGGATCCGGATCCGAACCGCCCCTTCGCGCTTGAGATGCGCGCGGGCGAGGCGGACCGGCTTGACCTCCGGCCCGGGGACGTCATTCATCATCCGGCGGTGACCGGCGCGTCTTGCGCCGCCCCGGGAAAGGAGAGGGAACCATGAGACACCCCCTCGCGGCCGCCGCCGCGCTGCTCGCCTGCGGCGTCACCGCCGCGCACGCCGTCCCGGAGACGTGGCCGGCCGACCCCTCGCCGGCCGCGCCCGCGGCAGCGCCGGAAGGGGCGGATCCCGCCGCTGCCGTAACCGCCCCCGGGCCCGCGACCGCCGCGGCGGAGGACGCCCCCGCGCAGCGGGTGACCTACGGCCCGTTCGAGTGGAGCGGGGAATCGCCCCGGTCCCTGTTCCTGGTCGGCGAGATCGGGGTCGGCGACGCGTTCTCCCTGCGCCGCGCCATGCGTGAGCGTGACGTCGGGCTCCTGAGATCCTGGTCGCGGCGCGCGAGAAGGGGGCGGGTCCGGACGAGAACGCCGGCGTCAAGGCGCCGGAGCCGGACGCCTTCGAGAGGTATGACCCGGCCCCCGCCCCGCCCGGCGACCGCCTGGCGGACGCGGAGCGTTACGTCGGCACCGACTTCTTCGGGTCTGACCTCTTCCCGAAAGGGGTCCGGGGCGTGTCGCTCGGCGAGTGCGAGAGGGCCTGCGCGGAGAACGACGCGTGCGCCGCCTACAGCTACATGAACCTCCCCCACCAATCCCGCAGGTTGGAGGGGGTTTCGCCTCAGGCCGCTCGCGCGGCCTTCGGCCCGACCGTCCCGGCCGGGTGACCGTCTCCC
>QFNI01000124.1 GCA_003240775.1 Mesorhizobium amorphae
ATCGGCGAGGCGAACTGGGCGGGACGCTACGGCCTGACGCGGCATCAGGGGGCGGCGGTGGCGATCGCGCGGCGATCGCACAACCGCCCCGGCATGACGACGATGTCGGAGAGGGTCAACAGGAAAGGTGAGGTTGGCGGCGTCTACACGCGCTTGAGCACTCGGGTCGATGGGCGACTGGGCGTGTGGGCGGAATGGGCCAAGATTCACCGGGCGCTGGTTGCGGCCAGTGTGATCGCCGGGCGGGAGCCCGATCCGTCAGGTCGAGGCCGCGGCGCGAGCCGCGGCCCGGGCCCGAAGGGACGGCGGAAACGCCGCGACGCATGTCTCCGCCCCACGGGGTGACACGCCTAAGGCCCCATGTCGCTCAGGGGCGAGGAGACGTTTGAGTTCTTTGAGAACGAAAGATGTCTCTTTTTTGAGCGGCCGATCTCATCAGGAGCTCGGCCCCGATCCTTTCGCGAAGATCCTTCTCGACCTGCCTGATCCGCTCGGGCGTGACGCCGTGCAGGGTCGCGACCGCCTTGAGCGTCGCGGGGTCTTCGGAGAGGATGCGCATCTCGACGATGTCCCGCTCCCGCTGCCCCCGGGAGGACAGGACCGTCCCGATCGCGTCCGTGAGGGCGCGAACCTTCTCGTCACGCTCAACCGCCTCCTCCGCGTCCGGATGGTCGCCGCTGATCGTCTCGATCAGCGCCTCCCCGGTCAGGGCGGACGGCGCGTCCAGGCGGAACGCGCCGAACACGTAGGGGATCGCGTCCGACTCGCGGACCCGTTCCCTGGCACACGCCTCCCGGAAGGCGGCGTCCGGATCGGCTGACCGGGCCACGTGGCGACGGATCCGGGCCATGGGCGGCGAGCACCTGCCGTTCGTGCGGATCTCGAGCCCTCGCGCCGTCTCCGACATCATCCATCGCCGCGCGTAGGTGGACAGCCGCCCCAGGGCGGCGTCATGTTTCCGGATCGCCCTCACGAAGCCGATGCTGGCGTCCTGGAAGGCGTCGAGGAACCTGTCCTCGTCCCGCCCGCAGTTCCGCCTGGCGATGCGTGCGATCATCGGCCTGAAGAGCAGAAGCAGCCGGTTCGTGGCCCGCTCGTCTCCGGCCTTCGACGCGGCGATCAGCGCGTTCTCCTCGTCCGCTGACAAGAGGGCTCGTCCGCTCCGGAAGCTCCCGCCGGAGCGGCTCGGGGCGGTCAGGGCCCAGGAACCCGGGCCGCGGCAGATTTTCGTATCGGAGTCCCGCCGCATGCCGGGATCAGCGACGAACGAGGCTGCCGTCAGCGGCGCTGGGCGCGCCCTCCGGGACGATGATTTCGCGCGCGTGCAGCAGGCCGTCAGCCTGACGGACGGGCGCGTTCGTCGCGACGGGAAGCGCCACGGATCTGGCCGGCGGGACATGAACCTTTCCGGCCGCCTTGCGGACGCAACGGTCATACGCGTCCCGCGCGACGCAGGGCCGGGACGCCTTCTCGACGACCTCGACGTAAAGCCGCTGGCCGGGGCCGGCCATCCACGGCACGCCTTCCGCCTGGTCGCGCCGGGATTCGACCCGGAAACTCTCGTATTCCGAGCCCGCGTCGACGCCGGCCGAGCACGCGGCGACGGCGAGCGGTGCGAGCAGGATGATCATGTTCAATCTGGCGAATCTCATCGCGGTCCTCCGTTCCTCACCAGGCTATTGCCACGCCTTTTTTTTTGTGGCAAGCGAAAGCGAACCGGAACGCGGAAAGACCCGACATGCTTGCCAGAACGGAAATGCGCCTGAGCGAATGCAGCTTCCGGGAGATATACCTCCCGGAGGCCGACGAGCAGAAAAGCGTGATCCGAGGCCTGTCGATTCCGGGGGCGCCGGCCCGGGATGGTCAAAGCGGCCGGTTCGTATCCTCGCTCCCCCCGTCGCTGTCACGCGATTGCGCGACGTTCCTGGCGACGGTCGGGGCGAATTGTCGCGATCCGTCCCTGCAGGCCGGCGATTCCTTCATCACCCTGCATGACGGGGTCCGTTACCGCTGCTCCCGCATGTGGGTCGGCAACGCCCCCGCCGGGACGCGGATCTGGGCGATCCGCCGGATCAGCCGGAACGTGCCGAAGCTGGCGGATCTCGGCATGCCGGTCCAGATGATCAAGGCGCTCCGGCGCATGGAGATGAGGACCGGGCTCCTGGCCGTTGGCGGGTCCTTCGGGTCCGGGAAGACGACCAGCGCCGCGTCCGTGTTCGACGAGTGGGTCTCCGCGACCCGCGAGGTTGGCGTCACGTTCGAGGACCCTCCCGAGTTCAGCATGGAGCGAATCGGCGGCGAGTGCGGCTCCGTGGTGCAGACGGATGTCACCGATTACGGCTACGCGATGGCGATGCGGGAATCGCGGCGATGGGCCCCCCGTTTCGTCCTGGTGGGCGAGATCCGCGATCCGGAGACGGCGGCGGAGACGTTGCACATGGCGATCTCCGGGCCGCTGGTCGTCACCACCGTTCACGGGGCGGACACGATCTCGACCCTGCTGTCCCTGGCGCGATACGCGGCGCGCGCCATGCCCGACCGCGAGGCCCGGCAGCTCCTCGCGGCGGCGCTTTCCGGCGTCCTGCAGCAGAGCGTCGTGGACGG
>QFNI01000084.1 GCA_003240775.1 Mesorhizobium amorphae
TTGTAGAGTTCCATCGGGCGGCCGACCTGCTCGATGCGGCCGGCGTTCAGCACCACGATGCGGTCGGCCAGCGTCATCGCCTCCACCTGGTCGTGGGTGACGTAGATCATGGTGGCCGACAGCTCGCGGTGGAGTCGCGCGATCTCCAGCCGCGTGTTGACGCGGAGTGCGGCATCGAGGTTCGACAAGGGCTCGTCGAAAAGAAAGAGCTTGGGATCGCGCACCACCGCTCGGCCGATGGCGACGCGCTGGCGCTGGCCGCCCGAAAGCTCGGCCGGGCGGCGCGCGAGATAGGGTTCGAGCGAGAGCATGGCGCTGGCCTTGGCGATCTGCTTCTCGATCTCGGGTTTCGGCGTTCCCGCCTGCTTGAGGCCCAGGCCCATGTTGTCGCGCACGGAGAGGTGCGGGTAGAGCGCATAGGACTGGAACACCATCGAAATCCCGCGCTGCGCAGGCGCGGTGGTCTCGACGCGTGCCCCGTCGATGGTGATGGCGCCGGAGCTCGCATCCTCGAGCCCCGCGATGATGCGCAGCAGCGTGGACTTCCCGCAGCCGGACGGGCCGACGAAGACGCAGAATTCGCCATCGGCTACGTCGAGGTCGATGCCCTTGAGCACCTCGGTCGCGCCGAAGCTCTTGCGGATGTCGCGGAGGATGAGCGAGCCCATGGAATTCCTTACTTGACCGCGCCCGACGTGATGCCGCGGATCAGCTGGCGCGAGAAGACGAGGTAGAGCCCGAGCACCGGCAGGATGGCGAGCGTGAGCGCTGCCAGCACCGCGTTCCAGTTGGTGACGAACTGCCCGATGAAGATCTGCGCGCCGAGCGTGACCGTCTTGGTGCCTTCGGACGGCGCGAGGATCAGCGGAAACCAGAGGTCGTTCCAGATCGGGATCATGGTGAACACGGCGACCGTGGCCATCGCCGGCCGGACCAGGGGCAGCACCAGGCGGAAGAAGATGCGGTATTCCGACAAGCCGTCGATGCGGCCGGCGTTCTTCAGGTCGTCGGACACCCCGCGCATGAACTCCGACAAGATGAAGACGGCGAGCGGCAGACCTTGCGCGGTGTAGACGAGGATCAGCGCCGTCAGCGTGTTGACGAGGCCCGATGCCACCATCAGCTGGAGGATGGCGACCGTTCCCAGCCGGATCGGGATCATGATGCCGAGCGCCAGATAAAGGCCCATCATCGTGTTGCCGCGGAAGCGGTATTCCGAAAGCGCGAAGGCCGCCATCGCGCCGAAGAGCAGCACGAGGAAAAGCGAGACCACGGTGACGGTGAGGCTGTTGCCGAAATAGGCGATGAAGTCGCCCTGCGCCATGACGGTGGTGTAGCCCACCGTGTCGAAGGTTTCGGGCGTCGGCGGCGAAAGCGGCGAGCGGAAGATCGCGTTGCGCGATTTCAGCGAGTTCACGACGATCACGAGCACCGGAAACAGCGCGATGACCGTGTAGAGGATCAGCACGGCATGCGCGCCGAGCGTGCGGGGAAGCGAGGCTGTGGCGCGGCTCATGGGGCGGATCTCTGGGGGGAGCCGGCAGGCCGGAAGGGGGTGTGCGCCATCCGCATCAGAACTGATACCGCCTGAGCTTGCGCTGCACGGCGAACAGATAGACGCAGACCCCAAGCAGGATGATCAGAAACATCATCGAAGCGATGGTCGCGCCCATGTTGGGATCGCCCAGCTGGAGCTGGAAGCCGAAGAAGGTGCGGTAAAGGAAGGTGCCCAAGATGTCGGTTGCATAATTCGGGCCGGCAAGCGCGCCCTGGGCGGAATAGATTAGGTCGAAGGCGTTGAAGTTGCCCACGAAGGTGAGCACCGAGATGATGCCGATGGACGGCAGGATCAGCGGCAGCTTGATCTTCCAGAACTGGCTCCAGCCCGTCACCCCGTCGATCTCGGCGGCTTCGATCACCTCGTCGGGGATGGAAAGGAGCGCGGCATAGATCAGCATCATCGGGATGCCGACGAACTGCCAAACCGAGATCAGCCCGAGCGTGGTCAGCGCGTATTCCTCCTTGCCGAGCCAGGGCGTGAAGAGCGAGCGCAGGCCGATCGTGTCGAGCAGGCTAGGCGCCACGCCCCACAACGGCGACAGGATGAGCTTCCACACGAAGCCCACGATCACGAAGGACAGGATGGTGGGGATGAAGATGGCGGTGCGGTAAAACGCTGCGAAGCGCAGCCTGGGCGAGGACAGGAGAGCCGCCAGCGCGACGCCGATCGGGTTCTGCACGACCATGTGGATCAGAAAGAACCAGGTGTTGTTCCACAGCGCGTTCCAGAAGGAAGCGGACCAGCGCGGGTCGCCCAGCAGGGTGCGGAAATTGTCGAAGCCGACGAAGGACTGGACGCCCTGGGCGGTGCGGTAGAGCGAAAGCTGCAGCGTGCCGAAGAGCGGCAGGATCATGATCGCCGTGTAGACGAGCACGGCCGGCGCCAGGAACACCAGGATGTGCCAGCGGAAGGGGCGCTTGGGGGGTGCTTCTGGCGCGAGGGACATGGGGCTTTCGGAAGCGTGGGGGCCAAGCAAGGGAATGGCCTGCGCATGTCGGGTTGAGAGTCTGGCGGCGACGGAGCCGTTTCCCCTCCCCCTTGAGGGGAGGGGTCAGGGGTGGGGCTTAAGACCTCCACCGCGCAAACGGTCGTTCAGTTCACTCCCACCCGTACCCCTCCCCTCAAGGGGGAGGGGAGGCGGAGAGCTAGGCGCTAGATCCCCGCGCTCACTGAGCCGGCTTGTACCAGCTGTCCAACCCCTGCTGGAGCTTCTGGCTGGCCTGTTCGGGGGTCTCGGTGCCGTTGATCACGTTGGCCGATTCCACCCAGGTCTCGTTTTCCAGGTTCGGCGTGCCGCGCGACAGCACCTGGTAGGTGGAGCGGATCGTGGGCTGGCATTCCTGGCGCCAGGACACGAATTCCTGGGCGAGGTCGTCCTTCATCGTCACTGGCGTGGACGACAGCGAGAAGAAGCCCGGCAGCGCGTTGGCGTAGATCGCCGCGAATTCCGGCGACGCGACCCAGGAAAGGAAGGTCTTGGCCGCTTCCTGGTTGGCGCTCTTCGCGTTCAGGCCGATGCCGATGTCGTTGTGGTCAGAGATGTAGCAGGTGTCGCCGGCATTGCGCACGGGCGGGGGAAAGGCGCCCATGGTGAACTGCGCCTGGGACTTGAAGGTCGCGATCTCCCAGGAGCCCGCGGGATAGATCGCCGCGCGGCCGAGCGTGAAGAGGTTCTGGCTGTCGGGATAGGACTGCGCCTCGAAGCCGTCGCCGAGATAGGGCTTCCACTTGGCGAGCGTGGCATAGGGCGCGACCCAGTCGGCGTCCGTCAGCTTCTGGGTGCCGGCGATCAGCGCCTTGCGGCCTTCCTCGCCCTTCCAGTAGGTCGGGCCGATGTTCTGGTAGCCCATGGTGGCGGCTTCCCAGAGATCCTTGGTGCCCATGGCCATGGGGATGTAGGTGCCGTCGGCCTTGATCTTGTCGAGCGCCGCAAAGAACTCGGCCTCGGTCTTGGGCTCGGTGATGCCCAGCTGGTCGAAGGCGTCCTTGTTGTAGATGAAGCCGTGGATCACGGATGCCATCGGCACGCAGAAGGCCTTGGAGCCGTCATCGGTGGACCAGGCGGACTTCGCCACGTCCGAGAAGTTCTCCATGCCCGGCAGCGCGGTCAGGTCGGCGAGCTGGCCCTTGTTGAAGAGCTCGAGCGAGGCGTCGAAGGGGCGGCAGGTGATCAGATCGCCCGCCGAGCCCGCGTCGAGCTTGGCGTTGAGGGCCGCGTTGTATTCGGTGGGGGCCGAAGGCGAGAACGTCACCTTGATGCCGGGATGCTTGGCCTCGAAGGCGGGGATCAGCTGTTCCTGCCAGATCTGCAGGTCGTCGTTGCGCCAGGACTCGATGGTGAGGGTCGCGTCCTGGGCCTGGGCCGCCCCGGTGAGCGCGGTCGCAGCCGCGAGGCCTGCGAGGGTGAGCTTGAGTTTCATGGTTTGGAGCCTCCTGTTTGTTTGACCGCCGGCTTTTGGCTGCCGGAATTCCCCTGTTTGTCTTTGTTCACGCACGCTTTCACAGCGCGCTCTCTTCGAGCGCTCTGAGTGCCGCCCGGAGATTGTTCTGGTGTTCCACGAGAAGCGCTTCGGCTTGCGCCTCGTCGGGCGCACCGGCGGCGAGCAGCACGGCATGCTTCACGCGCCCGCCGCTCCGGTCGAGCAGCGCGCGGGCCTGGCTCTCGTCGATGCCGGCTATCGCGGCCACCATGCGGGCTGCGCGATCGCGCAGCTTCGCGTTGTCGGCGCGCATGTTGACCATGAAGGGCCCGTGCACGTGGCCGAGCTTCACGGCCGCGAGCGTCGAGACCATGTTGAGCGCGATCTTCTGCGCCGTGCCCGCCCCCATCCGCGTCGAGCCGGCCACCACTTCGGGCGCCGTGGCGAGCAGCACGGGGATGTCGGCTTCCGCCAGAATCGGCGTGCCGGGGTTGTTGGAAAGGCCGATCGTGCGCGCCCCCCGGCGCTTGGCCTCGCGCAGCGCGCCGAGCGCATAAGGGGTGGAGCCGCTGGCCGCGAGCGCGATCACGCAATCATTCGGGCCGATCGCCGCCTCGGAAATCTCGTGCGCGCCCTGTTTCTCGTCGTCTTCGGGCGCGCCGGGCAGGTCGAACAGCGCCTGAGTGCCGCCGGCAAGGAGCACGCGGATGCGGGCGGGCGCGATGCCGAAGGTGCCCGGCAGCTCCAGCGCATCCGCGAGCGCCATCAGGCCCGAGCTTCCGGCCGCAGCATAGATCAACCGCCCATCCCCGCCCAAGGCTCCCGCCACCGCTTCGGCAGCAAGCGCCAGGGCCGGCACCGCATCGCGCACGGCACGCGCGGCTGCCGCCTGGCTGTCGGCCAGAAGGGTGAGTGCGGCTTCCGGCGCCAACAGGTCGAGCTCGGCCGCTTCGCTTCGAAGCGCTTCCGTCTGCTGGGCCGGGGTGGCTGGTTGGATCATCGCCGGGGACGATACCAAAAAAATACCACTTGTCTAGCGACGTTAGCGAATGGATTTTCTTCGCCAGACTTTTCGCCCCAAGCTCAGCCATTTCCTCCCGCAGGCAGCGCAAGAACGTTTTACGGCTTGGCGATTGGTATTTTAATGGTATTGTCAGGCCGGGGAGAGCGAGCCTTGGCCTTGTTGATCGGCATCGATGGCGGCGGCACGAGCTGTCGCGCCGCAGTGGCAGCGGAAACCGGCGGCATTCTGGGCCGCGGGCGTGGCGGGGCCTCGAATGTGCTGACCAGCGTTGCTGGCGCGCTCGAAAGCATCGCTCATGCCGCCGGAGAAGCGCTGGAGGCGGCCGCGCTCCCATCGGATGCCATCGCGGAGGCGGATGCCGTTCTGGGGCTCGCGGGCGCCAATGTCGGACCCTATGGCCAGGAACTGCTTGCGCGCCTGCCCTTTCGCCGCGCCCGCATCGAAAGCGATGCGACCATCGCACTTTATGGCGCCTTGGGCGAGCATGACGGCGCGATCGGCATCGTGGGAACAGGCACGGCCTATGCGCTGAAGCGTGGGCGGGAAGTGCGCCATCTCGGCGGCTGGGGTTTTGCGCTGGGAGATGGCGGCAGCGGGGCCTGGCTCGGCTGGCGCGTGGCGGAAGAAACGCTTCTCGCCTTCGATGGCGTGCGCCCTTCATCGCCGCTTGCAGCCCGTGTGCTCGCGCGCTTCGGGGGCGAGCCGCAGGCGATGGTGGAATGGGCGACCGCAGCCAAACCCGGCGATTTCGGCGCGCTGGCGCCGCTTCTGTTCGATGACCCCGAGGACCCGCTCGCCCGCGAACTGCTCGATGCCGGGGCGGCGATGGTGTCGGCCTCGGTGCGTGCGCTCGCGCTTCGGCCCGGTGAGCGCCTGGCGCTGCTCGGCGGGCTGGCAGAAAAGACCGCTCCACGGCTCGACCCCGATCTCCGCCCCTTTCTCCATCCTCGCCAAGGCGACGCGCTCGATGGTGCGATCCTGCTTGCGCGGCAATATTGGGGCGCAGCCCCGTGAGCGACGAGCTGTTTTCCGGCCTGCGCGAGGCGGATGCCCACGCCCCGCTCTATCTTCGCCTCCAGCGCACCATTGAGGACGCGCTGAGTTCGGGCCGCATCGCGCCGGGCGACGCGCTGCCCTCGGAGCGCGACATCGCGGCACGCGCCGATGTTTCACGTGTGACCGTGCGCAAGGCCGTCCAAGACCTGGTGAAGCGCGGCGTCCTCGTGCAGCGCCAGGGCTCGGGTACTTTCGTCGCGCCCAAGGTGGGGCGCGTCGAGCAGCAGTTGACGCGGCTCACCTCGTTTTCCGAAGACATGGCGCGGCGCGGGCTCGCGACGCGATCGGTCTGGCTCGACCGCGGCATCTATCCGCCCTCGACAGACGAGGTGATGGCGCTCGGCCTGGGGGCAGGCGATCTCGTTGCGCGGGTGTGGCGCCTCCGGGTCGCGGGCGACACGCCGCTCGCCATCGAGCGCGCCTCGCTTTCGGCTGCCGTGCTGCCCGAGCCCGCGGAAATCGGCGCATCGCTCTATGCGGCGCTGGAAGCAACCGGCCATCGCCCGGTGCGCGCCATCCAGAGGATCGCAGCCGTCAACCTCCAGGATGACGATGCGCGCTTGCTGGATGTTGCGCCGAACGCCGCTTGCCTGTCTATCGAGCGCGTGTCGTTCCAGGCGAGTGGCCGGCCGATCGAGCTGACGCGTTCGATCTATCGCGGCGACGCCTATGATTTCGTGGCCGAACTAAGCTGGGGTGCCCCCCGGGAAGGAGTGCGATGACTAGCCTGATGGCCGCCGAGGTGGCCGAGATCCCCGATGCCGTGGCGCGTCTCTGGGACCGTTCCAACGCCGCCCTCGAAGACGCCGGCCGTGCGCTGCGCGAGCGGGAGCCTGCGGTGTTCGCGACCATCGCGCGCGGCTCGTCCGATCAGGCGGCCGTGCTGTTCAAATACGCGACCGAGATCGCAGCCGGCGTGCCCGTGGCCTCCATCGGCCCGTCGGTCGCCTCGGTCTACGACGCGAAGCTGAAGCTTGGGGGAGCGGCGAGCCTCGCCATCTCGCAATCCGGCAAGAGCCCCGACATCGTCGCGGCGCAGAAGAGCGCGGGCGAGGGCGGCGCGCTGACGATCGCCATCACCAACAACCCGGACTCGCCGCTCGCGCGCGAGGCAGCCCACGCGGTCGACATCGCAGCCGGCCCCGAGCGCAGCGTGGCGGCGACCAAGACCTTCGTGACATCCGCTGCGGCCGGCCTCGGGCTGCTCGCCCACTGGCAGGAAGACCAAGCCCTTCTGGCAGCCCTTCACAACCTGCCGGAAACGCTGCGGGCCGCGCTCGATTGCGACTGGTCTTCCTTCGCGCAGGTTCTCGCGCAGGACACCTCGCTCTTCATCCTGGGCCGCGGCCCGGCCTTCGCGGTGGCGGGCGAGGCGGCGCTGAAGTTCAAGGAAACCTGCGGGATGCACGCCGAGAGCTATTCGGCGGCCGAGGTGATGCACGGGCCGATGGCGCTCGTGACGCCGGGCTTTCCCGTTCTGGCCTTTGCCGCGCGCGATCGGGCCGAGCCCTATGTGGTCGAGGCGGTGGAAGGCCTGGCCGCCAAGGGGGCCGCGGTCTTCGCCACGACCGACAAGATTGCCGCCGAGCGGCAACTGCCCTTTGTCGCCACCGGCCATCCGCTGACCGATCCGCTCGCCCTGATCACCGCCTTCTACCGCTTCGCCGAAGAGCTTGCCCGCGCCCGCGGCCTCGACCCCGACCGGCCCCCGCATCTGCGCAAGGTGACCGAAACCCGATGAGCGCGCCCGTTCACGCCATCGCGGCCCCCCGCATCTTCGATGGCGAGCGCTGGCACGAGGGCTCCGCGCTCGTGGTGGAAGGGGGCCGGGTGGCAGAGATCGTGCGGCTTGCCGATCTGCCTGCGGGCCTTCCCCTCTCGAACCGCGAGAGCGGCTTTCTCGCGCCGGGCTTCGTCGATCTGCAGGTGAACGGCGGCGGCGGCGTGATGCTGAACGACCGACCGGATGTGGCGGCCATCGAAACGATCATCGCGGCGCACCGCCGCTTCGGCACCACCGCGCTGCTGCCGACCCTGATCACCGACACGTCGGAAGTGACGAAAGCCGCGATCGCCGCAGGCGTCGAGGCGGCACAGCGCGGGGTGCCCGGCTTCCTCGGGCTCCATCTCGAAGGCCCCCACCTTTCGGTGGCGCGCAAGGGCGCGCACGACCCCGCCCTGATCCGCCCGATGGAGGAGGAGGACCTCCTGCTTCTCTGCGAAACGGCCGGCGCGCTGCCCGTGCTTTATTCCACGGTCGCCGTGGAATCGGTGACGCCCGAGCAGATCGGACGCCTGCGGGATGCCGGCGTGCGGGTCAGCCTGGGGCACACGGACACGGGCTTTGCGGGCGCGAGCGCGGCGTTTGCAGCGGGCGCGAGCCTCGCCACCCACCTCTTCAACGCGATGAGCCAGTTAGGCAACCGCGAGCCGGGCGTCGTGGGCGCGGTGCTCGATGCCGGCCCCGTTCACGCCGGGCTGATCGCGGACGGCATCCATGTGGCGCCAGCCGCGATCCGCGCAGCCCTCCGCGCCAAGCAGGGGCCGGGGCGGATCTTTCTCGTAACCGACGCGATGGCGACGATCGGCACGGACATGCAAAGCTTCACGCTGAACGGCCGCACCATCCACCGCGCCGAGGGCCGCCTGACGCTGGACGATGGCACGCTGGCTGGCGCGGACTTGGACATGGCGGTCGCCGTGCGCTTCACCCACCGCACGGTCGGGGTGAGTTTGGAGGAGGCGCTGCGGATGGCCTCGCTGTATCCGGCGGAAGCGGTGGGGGTGGCGCCGGAACACGGCCGGCTCCTGCCGGGCTCGCGAGCGGATGCTGTGGCACTGGACGAGGCACTCGAGGTCGAAACTGTCTGGGTCGGGGGTGTGGAGGCCCAGCGCGGATAAGGAGCGCCCCCTCTACCCCACCCCCCGCATCGACCCCCGCTCGCGAAATGCGATCGGCCACACCTCCTGCGGCTGGCGCTCGGTTGCTCCCGCGATGCGCTGTGCCAGCCGTTCCGCCACGCGCGCGCCGGCCTGGCGGATCGAGGATTCGGTGGTGGAAAGGGCCACGGGAAAGTTTCCGGGCTTGAGCCAGGGAAACACGTCGTCATGCGCGACGAGCGAAAGGTCGTGCGGGATCGACAGCCCGCGCTCGCCCGCCGCCCGCACCACGCCCAAGCTCATCAGCAGGCTCGAGCACAGGATGGCGGTCGGGCGCTCCGGCCGGTCGAGGAGGTCGAGGGCGGCGCGAAAGCCGTTCTCCTCGGTCATCGCGAGCGAGCGCACGAGGCCGGGGTCCGGCGCGATGCCGGCCTCGCGCAACGCGCGGAAGACACCGCGCTCGCGGTGGATCGCGAATGTCTCCCCCCGATCGCCGTTGAGCAGGCCGATGCGCCTGTGGCCGAGCGCGAGAAGCCGCCCGGCCGCGTCGTGGAAGGCGCCTTCGTTGTCGATGTCGAGAAAGGGGTAGGAAAAGCCCAGGCCCTCCGAGCGGCCGTGCACGAGATAGGGGATGCCGAGCTCGTGCAAGAGCGCCACCCGGCGGTCTTCGGGACGGGGGGCGGACAGGTAGACCGCATCCACCTGCCGGTGCGCCACGATGCGGCGATAGGTGGCCTCCTCCTCGTCGCGCAGGGCGGGCGAGAGAACGAGGTCGAGCCCGTTGGCGCGCGCATAGTCGCCGAGGCCCGACAGGAACTCCACGAAATGGGGGTCGATGTCCACGCTCTCGCCGGTGGGCAGCACATGGCCGATCATGCCGGCCTTGCCGGTGGCGAGCTGCCGGGCGGAGGGGTTCGGGCGGTAGTTGTGGCGCTTGGCGGCGTCGCGCACGCGCGCGCGGGTTTCCTCCGACACCTCCGGATAGCCGTTCAGCGCCCGGCTGACCGTGGTCTGCGACAGGCTGAGCATGTTGGAAAGCTGCTTGAGGTTGACGGTCACGGGCGCTCGCGTCCGCGCCGCGTCCTTTCGCCGGGTCGAGCCATGGCATCCTCCGTCCTGCGAGCCTTCTCAAGCGCCAAGGTAGCAGACAAAAAGCCGGCTTGCGAAGGCCGGCAACGAGGCCGCGTCTCGACAAGCCCCTGTGAAATGTGATTCAAAGCGCTTTGGAAAATTGGGGTGTGCCCGTTGCCGTCCGCGGATTGTTGCGGCACACTGCTTTCACCAACGGGTCTCGGGAGGAGTCCGGGTCCCCAACCGGCCTGCGCCGCAAGGGCGGGCCATGTGCGACCGTCTGGGAGGACTGGAATGAGGAATTCTCTGCTGCTCGGCGCGGCCCTTGCCGTGCTGGCGCTTGCCGCCCCTGCTCAAGCCCAGCTCAAATTCGAGCCCGGCCAGGACAGCCGCTTCACCTGGGCCAATTACGACGAGTTGAAGAAGGTCGACCTCAAGGGTCAGACGCTCTCCATCTTCGGGCCCTGGCGCGGCGAGGACGAGACGCTCGCGCGCTCGGTGATCGACTATTTCGCGCAGGCCACGGGCGCCACCGTCAACTACTCGTCGTCGGAAAACTACGAGCAGCAGATCGTGATCGACACGCAGGCGGGCTCGCCCCCCAACATCGCGATCCTGCCCCAGCCCGGCCTGATCCAGGACCTGGCGTCCAAGGGCCTGCTGACGCCGCTCGACGCGACCAGCGAAACCTTCGTCAAGGAAAACTATGGCGCGGGCGACAGCTGGGTGCAGCTCGGCACCTACAAGGGCCAGGACGGCCAGCCCCATTTCTACGGCTTCCCCTACAAGGCCGACCTGAAGTCGCTCGTCTGGTATGTGCCGGAGAACTTCGAGGACGCGGGCTACGAGGTGCCCAAGACCTGGGAGGAGATGCAGGCGCTTGCCGACAAGATCGTGGAGGACGGCGGCGTTCCCTGGTGCATCGGGCTCGGCTCGGGCGGCGCCACGGGCTGGCCGGCGACCGACTGGGTGGAAGACATCATGCTCCGCACCCAGACGCCCGAAACCTACGACAAGTGGACGCGCAACGAGATCCCCTTCAACGACCCCGCGGTCGTGAACGCGCTGACGATCTTCAAGGACATCGCCACGAACGACAAATATGTCGACGGCGGCCGTGCGGCGGTCGCCGCGACCGACTTCCGCGACAGCCCCAAGGGCCTCTTCGGCGTGCCGCCGAAGTGCTACATGCACCGCCAGGCCTCCTTCATCTCGTCCTTCTTCCCCGAAGGCACGGTGCTGGGCGAGGATGCCGACTTCTTCTACCTGCCGCCTCTCGCGGCGAAGCCCGAGCTTGGCCAGCCGGTGCTCGGCGGCGGCACCTTCTTCACCATCACCAAGGATTCGGACGCCGCGCGCGCCTTCATCAAGTTCCTGGAAATGCCGCTCGCGCACGAGATCTGGATGGCGCAGTCGGGCCTGCTCACGCCGCTCAAGACGGTGAAGCCCGAAGCCTACGGCAACGACGCGCTGCGCCGCCAGGGCGAGATCCTGGTGAACGCCTCGACCTTCCGCTTCGACGGTTCGGACCTGATGCCCGGCCGCATCGGCGCGGGCGCCTTCTGGACGGGCATGATCGATCTGGTCGGCGGCAAGTCGCCCGAAGCGGTCGCGACCGACATCCAGAACGCCTGGGCCGGGTTGAAATAAGCGGGCGTTCACGCCCCCTTCCCAACCATTCGCCTCGCATCCTCTCCCCCTGTGACGGGGGAGAGGCCCGCTCCCCGCTTCCTTTGTCGGCCGCAAGGCGAAAAGGCCGCGGGGGCGCACTGATCTTCCCCATCTTCAAGCGGGATCGGCCATGGCTCAGCAGATCATCTCCGCACTCGTCACCGTCCTGATCGGGGTGGGCGGCTGCGTCGTCTATTTCTGGGGCGCGAACCGCCTGCTCGATCTCGTGTTTCCCGCCCACGGCGTGAGCGGGATGCGAGCGGTCGACAACTTGCGCAGGCAGGGCCTGATCCGCCCCTGGCTCTTCATCGGCCCGGCCCTGCTGCTTCTCGGCGTCTACCTGATCTATCCCGTGATCGAGACGGTGCGGTTGTCCTTCTTCGACCGCACCGGGCAGAACTTCGTGGGCTTCGCCAATTACCAGTGGGCGTTCGGCGACCGCGAATTCCGCAACTCGATCTTCAACAACTTCCTTTGGCTGCTCGTGGTGCCCGCGGCCTGCACCTTCCTGGGCCTGATCATCGCCGTTCTGACCGACCGCATCTGGTGGGGCACGATCGCGAAGAGCCTGATCTTCATGCCGCTCGCCATCTCCTTCGTGGGCGCGAGCGTGATCTGGAAATTCGTCTACGAGTATCGCGGCGACGGCCAGACCCAGATCGGCATCCTGAACGCGGCGGCCCAGGCGCTCGGCTTCGAGCCGCAGGTGTGGATCTCGCTGCCGTTCTGGAACAGCTTCTTCCTGATGGCGATCCTGATCTGGATCCAGACCGGCTTCGCCATGGTGATCCTGTCGTCCGCGCTGCGCGGCATTCCCGAAGAAACGATCGAGGCGGCCGTGATCGACGGGGCGAACCCCTTCCAGATCTTCTGGAAGATCATGATCCCGCAGATCTGGGGCACCATCGCCGTCGTCTGGACCACGATCACCATCCTGGTGCTCAAGGTGTTCGACATCGTGCTCACCATGACCA
>QFNI01000125.1 GCA_003240775.1 Mesorhizobium amorphae
CAGGAGCAGGGTCGTCTTCCGGCCGCTGGCGGGGACCTCGTCACGGATCGCGCCGGCGAGATCGGCCAGGTCGTCACTCGCGCCCGTGATCGCGACCAGTCCGGCGGTCCGCATGGCGACGAGAAGGTCCCGCGGCCAGTCGGCGCGATACTCCGTGCCGTCCAGGGCGGCGGCGGCCTGATTCGCGTCCATGCTCATCTCCTCGGGGCTGATCCTCGCTTCTGGACCATCATGTCATAAAAGGCTCATCCTGGGAAGCGGCGAGTCGTTGACCTGCGGCCGGCGACGGGCTAGGAAGGGGCGTCCGCGCCGCAGGCGCGCAAAGCGAAAACGGCGTCAGGAGATGATCGCCATGGAAAACGCGTTCGCGCGACTGGTCGGATCGCATCCGGCCGACGAGGGGGGCTCGTCCCTCCCTGACAGTTACACGAAAACCTCTCCCTTCATGCCGGATCACGATCGGATCCTTGCGGATCGCATCCGCAGGGCGCGGGCGAATCGGGAGAAGGAGCAGGTCGACGGCCGCGCCTTTCGGGATGCCGTTCCGGGCCCCGTATGCCTCGTCGTCGACCCCGGCCGCCCGCACTCCGAGGATCCGCCGCACGACGCCGAAAGGGTCATCGCGGCGAGCCTGGCCGAGATCGTGGCGTCCGGTCTCAGCGACGACGCGGATGACGTCCACATCCTTCGCCTCGACCAGCGCCGGAACGGCGGGGTTCGCGTCAGCACGCGTCGCGGCACCTTCTCCGCCATCCCCGAGATCATCCCGCCCGAGATGTGCTTCCACGGCGGCTCGACCTGGCGGGGCGACATGACCCGGGATGAGATCGACGCGCCGCTCATGGCCGTCAACGGCCGCGGCGAGACGATCCGCGCGGATCGCGCGGCGATCGTCGTGAGCTCCCGCGCCCTCTGCGCGGGGGACGACGACTGCCCCGTCGACGGAATCAGGGCGCGCGACGCCGTGACGCTGATGATCGGCCTGAGCGGCAAGCTGGAGCGTCGCCCGTTCCCGACCGATTCGCGCTGGCGCCGCGGGGCTCGCCGGGAGGTGGCGGAGAGGTTCTGGCTCATGAACCTGGCGCGCAACGCCGCCCCGCTCATCGGGTCGGCCGTCCTGGAGGCCGAACGCGTCACCGGCGTGACCCTGGCCGAGGCGCTCGGCAAGACGCGATGGCCCGGTCTGCCCGGCATGAACGCGGTTCAGGCCCTCATGGAATGGGATCTCAACCGGCGAAACGGGGAGCCGCTCAGGCTGGTCGACTACGGGAATGATCAGTTCGCCTTCTGGGTCGCGACCTCCGTCCAGCAGTCGGGGCAGTCCGATTTCTGGCGCGCCCTCCTGAACGGGCTTCACCCCCGATCCCATGATCGCCACTACCGGGAGCGGCTGGATCGGTGGTTCTCCGAATGGCCCGACAGCCGTCCGGACATGGAGCGGTGGATCCGGACCTGGAGCGGCCGGAACCGGAACTTCCAGAAGGCGCGCAACGCGCGCGTGACCGACGGCGGGGAGACGCTCCGGACCGTGAGGATCGCCCTCTCCGAGGCGGGTGGGCCGTTGACGGCGGCCGCCCTGACCTGGGTCATGACGAGTCCCGACCCCGCCGCGGACCGCTCCGCGGCCGCGCGCGCCGTCGACGAGGCGTTGCGCGCCCTGGCCGCTCGCGGCCTCGCCGGTCGCGCGGGGAGGGACGCGTTCGGCCGCGACCTCTGGTGGGGATTCGCGCGGTCCGGCGTCGAGACGCCGCCGCACCCCGGGGGGAGCCTCCCCGCCCTGGCGCGGACGGCCTTCCGGATCGACCCGCTCATCCCGCTCGAGGAGCGGGCTCGCGCCGTTCGCGCGCCGCGCCCGGCGCCGGGAAGCGGGCTGATCGGCCTGTTCGCCGAAGAGGCGCGGGACCTGATCGATTCCGGTCACGACGCGGCGACGTGCGTCGAGACGCTCCGGCGATCCGCAGCCCTCCGCTTCCGCGGCGCGGCGGACCTCGCCGCGATCGACGGGTGGGAGGCGGACCTGGACGAGATCGTCGGGGCGCGAGATCTCGGCCGGAGGATGATCGGCTCCGCCCTCACCGCGGGCGAGACGCTCGCGCGCTCCGTCACCGACGGGGCGGTCGCGATCGGGGTCGCCGAGTCGCTCCTCCGCATGGCGGGATACGCGCCGGGCGATGGGCCGTGCCCGCGGCCGTCCAGCTCCACGGGCGACGCCGCCGAGATCCGGCGGCTCAGGTCCCGTTCGACCCGTTTGCGCTCGCGCGAATCGGCATGCGACCACATGAACCGGAGCGGCGAGATGACCGCCCGCGGCCGCGGCGGGTGCGCGGCGCGCCTGAGCGCGTCGCGCAGGTCTCGGGAGCCGGTTACCCCGGACGCCCAGGAGGACATCGCCATCTCATGCCGGCGCGCCTCCGCGGACAGGAAGACGTCCCTCACGGATGCGGACCCGACTCGTCGGCCGCGAAGCGGGGCGTCGCCCCGTGCGACGCGTATACCTCGTCGCGGCTGAAGAACTCGACCGTGTCGGTCGTGTTCATCATGGCCTCCGGGTCATCCGACCCGATC
>QFNI01000085.1 GCA_003240775.1 Mesorhizobium amorphae
CTCTACCGGAACCCGCGCCATCCCTACACGCGCGCGCTGCTTTCCGCGATCCCGACGGTCGACCCGGCGGCGCGCAAGACGCGCCAGATCCTTTCGGGCGACATTCCGAGCCCGGCCAATCCGCCCTCGGGCTGCGTCTTCCGCACACGCTGCCCGCACGCGATCGAGGCCTGCGCCACGGTCGTGCCGCCTCTGGAAGAGGTCGGCACGAGCCATCGCAAGGCGTGCATCCGCGACGACATCGGCTGACGGGCTTTCGCTTGTTCAGCGGCGCAGCACGTCCTGCCATTCGGGGTGTCGGTCGATCTGGGCTTTCGCGAAGGGGCAAAGGGGGATGATGCCTATGCCCTCGCGCCGGGCGTCCTCCACCGCCTGGCGCACCAAGCGCTCGCCCACCTTGCGGCCGCGCAGGGCCTGCGGCACTTCGGTGTGGTCGATGATGATCAGGCCTTCGCCCGCCCGGCTGTAGGTCATTTCGGCTTCGAATCCGTCGATCTCCATCCAGTAGCGGCCCTTTGCGGGACCGTCCTCGCGCTCCACCACGCCGTCGAGCGGCGCCGCGGCTGCTTCAGGCTGGCCGGCATCGGGCGGGCGCACCTGTCCGGGCCTGCCCGGCCCGCATTCCAGGATCTCGCGGTCCCAGCCGCCCAGTTCGGCCGCAGCCTCATAGGTGGAAACGAGAAACGCGAGCAGCGCCGCATCGGGGTCGGATGCTTCCCGCACGGCATCGTAGGGAAGAACGAATTCCCCCAGCTCCTTGTGCCAGAACGCGGCGTCGGGCTGGGCGGAAGCGTCCTTGAAGCCGTTGGGGGCCGGGTAGGCATAGGCGTAGAAGGCGGGGTAGTCGATGCCGTTGCCACCGGGCCAGAAGCCTGCGGAAGACACCTCGCGATCATAGGCTTCCTGCGCCACATCGTCCGGCAGGGCCGGTATGCCGCCGGGGTGGAGGGGCGCGCGGCGGCCGGAAAAGCGAGTGACGGCGAGGTCGAGAGCGCCCCAGAACAGGTGCACGGGGCTGGACTTGCCGAGAAACGATGTCCTGAACTCCTTGAACACCCGGTCGATCGCGATCAGCGCCTGGTGGAAGCGCTCCACGGCATCGCGGTCATAGGGCCGGTCGCGGTGGTCCTCCTTGAAGGGCACGGGATTGGGAACCTCGTTCGGCGCCCCGTTGAAGGTGGGCGTGCCGCCAAGCTCGGAAACGAGCTGCACGAAGCGGGAGTGGAACGTCGCGACCGTGGTGGGCTCCAGCGCAAAGGACGCCGTTCGTCCGTTGCCGCAGATGCCCACGACCTTGTGCTCGCGCAGATCGAACAGGATTTCGATGCCGGGGCCGTCGGGAATGGGCGATGAGGTCAAGCCGTTGGGCACGACATAGAAGGTCGCCGTCCAGGAATGGTTGAGCCAGGGAGAGTGCGCCAGGCGGTATTTGCCCGCCACCTGTAGATAGAGATGCAGCGCGGAACACGTCTCGCGCCAGCCGAGATAGTCCAGAGGAGGCCAGTTGCTGCTCATTGCGCTTCCCTTGTCCATGATCGCCTGCGATGCCCTGCCCGTCAGCCCGGCAGCGGAATGTGCTCGTCCCGATCGTCGACCGGCAGGTCGAACCGGCCCTTGCCCCAGTTCTCCGCCCGCCATTCGGCCTTGGCTTCTTCGATCCGCTCGCGCGAGGAGGCGACGAAGTTCCACCAGATGTAGCGGGGGCCGGGAAGCGTCGCCCCGCCCAGGATCATGAGGCGGGCCCCGCGACCCCCGGCTGCGACCGTGATCCTGTCGCCGGGCCTGAACACCATCATCTGCCCCGCCTCGTATTCGCTGCCGGCGATGGTGATCGAGCCTTCCAGGATGTAGATGCCGCGATCCTCATGGTTGTCGGGCAAAGGCAGAAGGCTTCCAGCCTCGAGCATCGCATCGGCGTAGAAGGTCTCGGAGAACATGGTCGCGGGCGCCTCCTCGCCATAGGCGTTCCCGAGAATGAGCCGCACGGAAACGCCGCGGTCCTCGATGGTCGGCAGCGCGTCCTTGCCGTGATGCTCGAACATCGGCGTCATCTCCTCGTGGCTCTCGGGCAGCGCGAGCCAGGTCTGGATGCCGAGCAGGCTGTGCGGGCCGGCGCGGCTTTCGGCCGAGGTGCGTTCGGAATGGGAGACGCCACGGCCCGCCACCATCCAGTTCAGCGCGCCGGGCCGGATGATCTGGTCGGAGCCGATGCTGTCGCGATGGTGGAAGTCGCCGCGGAAGAGATAGGTCACGGTGCCGAGCCCGATATGGGGGTGGGGCCGCACATCCACACCCTGGCCGGTGAGAAACTCCGCCGGGCCGGCCTGGTCGAAGAAGATGAAGGGGCCCACCATCTGCCGCTTGGGCGCCGGCAGGGCGCGGCGGACTTCGAAGCCGCCGAGATCCCTGGAGCGCGGCACGATCAAGGTCTCGATCGCGTCGACGCCGACCGCATCGGGGCAGCCGGGTTCGATCGCTGGGTTCCAGCTCATGCCTGTGCTCCTCGCCCCGGCGCGAACCAAGGCGGGCGCGTCCGGCAGTTCTGACTACCGTCCTGCTTTAGCCGCCACTAGCCCCGTATCCAGCGAACTGCGTCGCGGAAAGCGGAACGCCGGCGAGGGGATTTCATTTCGGCAGCACCCTTCAGGCGCCACTCGTCTCATCCGGCTCCAGCCCCTGGAACTCCGGGTTGCGCTCGAAATGCTCGACGAGCATTTCCGCCAACACCCGAACCTTCGGCGTAGGATACTGGCCGGGCGGACGCACCACATAGGCGCCAGCCGGTGGAGGCGGGTATTGCTCCATGACCGAGACGAGCGTGCCGGAGGCTCGGTGGCGATAGGTCAGGCAATCGGGCAGCCAGGCGATACCGAGGCCCGCGACGGCCGCCGCCGTGAGCGCCGTCCCATTGTCCGCCTTGAAGCGGCCCTGCGGCTGGACGGTGACGATCTTGCCGCCATCGGTGAACTGCCAGCTTTCCGTGCCCTGCATGAGCGCCTCGTGGCCGGCGAGGTCCGCAGGCTCCCGTGGCGTGCCATGCTCCCTAACATAATCAGGGCTCGCCACGAGGCTTCCTCGGATCAGCCCGACACGGCGCGCCATCAGGTTCGAATCCTGCAGGTATCCCACACGGATCGCGCAGTCGAAGCCTTCGCCGACGAGATCGACGAAGCGGTCGCCATAGGCGGCGTGGATCTGGAGGAGAGGATGCCGCCGCGCCATCTGCGCGAGCACGGGTGCGAAATGCGTCGGGCCGAGCGAAAGCGGCATCGCGACCCGCAGGCGGCCGCGAAGCTCGCCAGATGGCAGGATCGCGGCTTTCGCCGCCTCGATCTCCGTTGCAACCCTTGCCGCATGCTCGCGAAACATCGCGCCGGCTTCCGTGAGAGCCGAACCGCGCGTGGTTCGTGCGACGAGTTGAACGCCGAGCGCCGCTTCCAGCTTCAGAAGACGACGGCTGACGATTGACTTGGACAGGCCGAGCCTGCGCGCGGCCGCGGAAACACCGCCGGCATCGGCGATCTCCACGAATGTTCCGATGTCATCGATATCCAACGCACCGCTCCCCATCCGGCATCGTGCGCAGCCGCGAGGCGCCGGCCTTGGCCGCCTCAGGCCGGTGCCCGCTGCCGCTCCGACCACAGGAGCCACAGGCTGCTGGCTGCGATCAACCCCGCCCCGGCGAAGACGTTGACCTGGGGAATGTCGCTCCAGATCAGATAGCCCAGCAGAAACGCCCACACCAAGGCCGTGTATTCCATGGGCGCGATGGCGGAAGCGGGCGCATGCCGGAAGCCCTCGAAGAACCAGAACTGGCCGAGACCGCCCACCAGGCCCAGCGCGAACATCAGCATCCAGTCGAACGCTTCGGGCGTCTGCCAGACCCAAGGGAATGTCACGGCCGAGGCGATCAGAAACAAGGCGTTGCTCGCCAGCATCTGGTTCGCGGTGGTTTCCGATCCGCTGATCAGGCGCACGAGAATGGAATTCAGCGCCCAGCAGAAAGCCGCGAGAAGCGCCATCGCGGCGGGCAGCAGGCTGATCGACGCGCTGGGCAGCGATGCGAGCAGGACGCCGAGAAAGCCCAGGATCACGATCAGCCACCGCGCGAGCGGCACCCGCTCATGCAGGATCAAGGCCGAAAGCGCCACGACGATGATCGGCGCCACGAAATAGATCGTGGAAAGCTGGGCGAGGCCCAGATCGCGGGACGCCGTGTAGTAGAGGAGCCAGGCGATCAGCAGAAGTGCCGCACGCAGAACGAGCGCGCCCTTGTTCCTGCTGGCCACGAGGCGCGGCAGGGCCTGTCGCCCGCTCAGCATCAAGGCCATGGCGATGATCACCACGCTCCGCATGAAGAGCACCTGCGGCACGGAATAGACCACGACCAGCCATTTCACCATGGCGTCCTGGACGGTGAACATCGCGAAGGCGAGCCCCGTCAGGGCCAGGCCGCGCGTCAGGTTCTGGGAGACAATTTGGCCGGCCTGCTGCACGACGCCCTCTCACGATCACCGCACCAGCCTATCGCACGATGCGGTTCGCCGAGCGAGATGCGCCGTGCAGGGAGTGCTAGGCGGTTCTGCGGACACCCGCTCCCATCACCCCCGGCGCGGGCTCGAACACCTGCGTCCGGTTGCGGCCTTTGGCCTTCGCCTCGTAGAGCGCGATGTCGGCAGGCGCGATCGCTTCGGACAGGGTGGCCGTGCCTGCGCTCACTTCCGCCAAGCCGATGCTGATCGTGACGGGTGCGGTGCCCGTGTCCATCTCCGCGACCGCCATCCGCATCCGCTCGCAGGCGAGACGCCCCATCTGGGCCGTGGTGCCGGGCATCAGCACCACGAACTCCTCCCCGCCCAGACGCGCGACCAGGGCATGGGGCGGGCAAGACGTCTCGAGAGCGCGTGCGACGGCCTGAAGCACGACATCCCCCGTGCCGTGGCCCCAACGGTCGTTGAACCCCTTGAAGTGGTCGATGTCGATGATGGCGATCGAGAGCGCGATGCCGGAATTCGCCGTGTGCTTCCTCACCACATCGAACATCAGCCCGAGCGCTCTTCGGTTCGGCAGAAGCGTCAGCGGGTCCGACTGCGCTTCCGAGCGCACCTCGCGCACGAGTTCATGCAGCACCGTGATCAAGAGCACCAGCCCGGCCGCAATCAGAAGCATGCCTGAAAGGGCCTGCGAGAACAGGGCATAGCTGCTGCCGACATAGGCCCCGGCGGTCGCGCCCGAACCCAGATAGGCCGCGCCAAAGGGCTTCAGCAGGAAATGTGCCGCGAGAACGGCGAAGACGAGCGACACCGCTCTCCCCCGCCCGCTGGTGCGCCATTCCCGCCAAGCGACGAGCGAGGCTGTGGCCGTCGCAGCGGCAAAGGGGAGTTGATAAACGAGCTCATAGTCGAGATCGTCCCGCGTCCCGCCCCAGATAAGCGCGCGTGCCGCGAGGCCTGCGCCGATCAGTCCGGCGACGACGTTCCATCGCAACCGATGGCCGTAATAGAGCTGGAGGGCCGGCACGACCAGGGCGAGCGCCGCAAGCAGCGCCCCATAGCTCAAGAGCATCAGCGGAGCCGCAACCGGGCTATGCGGCAGCAGAAGCTCGGCCAGCGGCGTCAGGAGCCCGACCGCATAGCTGAACGCCATTAGGCGGATGCCCGGCCGGCCGGGATAAAGGCGGGCGACCAGCGCGAAGCTGATCATGAACATCGCAGCCACTGCGGTGTTGGCGATCAAGGCGAAGGTGGCGGCCGGCATGGGTCGGTCTCGATGAGCCGCAAGTGGATGGCCCGGCGCAGCCAGTCTGCCGCAGCGGCCGTTGACCGACGGTAAACGATCGGGCGGGGGCTTTCCGTGGTCCGATTTCGCGCGACTGCGGCGGCTTCGGAAAGCCGATCCGTCCGGTCGCTGTCGCGGCTGGAACTTGCTCATAGAGGCATGCGACACGCCTTCCCGTGGATGTTGCGTTTCGAAATGAGGCTGGACCACCGATGAAGCGCCGCCTGGCAGCACCGAGCCTGCCGAATCCCAGCGTAGAGTGCCGAGACGGGATGTGATCGACATCCTCTTCGCCAAGCATCAGGTCACCCCATGCTGCCCAGCCTGTCTCAGCTTCTCCTCGTTTTCTCCGCTTATGCGCTGGCGGCGGGCAGTCCCGGTCCGAGCACCATGCGGATCATGGGCGTGGCCATGCACCAGGGTCGGCAGGCCGCGCTGACCATGGCTGCAGGCGTCGTCACCGGCTCGATCTTCTGGGGCACGATGGCGGCGACCGGCGTGTCGGCCGTGCTGACGCAATACGCGCATGCGCTTGTGGCGCTGAAGATCTTCGGCGGGCTCTACCTCCTGTTTCTCGCCTACAAGGCGGCCCGCGCCTCGATGACGAGCGACGAGGCGGCGGCCAGAACGGCACTCGTCGATGCCGCGGCGTCGCGAGGCGCGCTCTACCGGCGGGGCCTGCTCATGCATCTGTCCAACCCCAAGGCCATCCTGGCCTGGGTCGCGCTGTTCTCGCTCGGGCTCGGGCCCCATGCTGCACCGCAGGGCGTTGCCATGATCCTGGCTGGGTGCTTCACGCTGTCGGTCACGATCTTCTGCGGCTACGCGCTGCTTTTTTCGACTGCTCCGATGGTGCGCCTTTATCGCCGGGCCCGGCGCGGCATCGAAGGTGTTCTGGCGGTGGTGTTCGCCTATGCGGGGCTGCGCCTGCTGCTTTCCCGCGCTTAACGCCGGCAAAACAAAAACACTGCCTGCCGGCTCACGCCCCTCGCTAGAACCGGTAGGTCATGCCGAGCACGGGCCCCGAGAGCTGCGTGTCGAACACGTGCCCGTCGTCATCGTAATCCACGTCGAGCACCTTGTAGCCAACCGATGCCGAGAGCTTCTCGGTGAAGACGTAGTTGGCCGTCGCCATCGCCGACCAGGTGCGGTCGGACCCCGCACCGAAGCCGCCGATATCCGCCTGCGCCTGGATGGACAGTCTCTCCGTGACCGGCACGAAGCCGCGCAGGCCGACGATCGGATCGACCCAGCCGAAGCTTTCCCCATAAGACGCCCTGCGGCTTCCCAGGAACGGCACGCTGACCGTGACGGTGACATCGTTCGAGATGTGCCAGAACCGCGCCCCGGCCAAGGCATCGAGCGTGATGCCGCCGGCGTCGAGGATGCGATAACCGCCCTGCAGCGAGGCCATGAATTCCGTGGTGTCGATGCTCGCGTCGACTTCCGCACCCGGCGGGATCGTGCCGATGCCCGGTATCGAGAAGGCGGGCAGCGGCCCCGTGCCCTCGGCGCCGGTCGTGTCCACATACATCACGTCGGCAGCGAAGACGAAATTCTCGGCGCGTCCCCAGACATTGACGAAGCCGCCGAGATTGAGGTCTTCCAGCACGTCCGAGAACGACTTGTCGACCTCGAGCGTAGGCCCGCGCCGGAACGGCGACACGCGGCCATCGAGCCCCGCCGCCCACATGTAAGGCGTGATCTGGAGAGCCCATGCCGACGTGTCCCGACCCGGCTCGGTCTCGCCCATGTCGAGATCGGCAGCAGAGGCACTGCCTGCCAGCGCTGACAGCGCGATCGAGAGAAGCAACCTGTTCACGGACACGTCCTTTCAGGCAGCCAGCGTGTTCTTGTGGATGCGCCCATCCTTGACGATGAGCTTCATCGTCCTTTCAGGGTCGGCGATCAGCGAGATATCGTCCAGCGGGTTGCCGTCGAGCACGATGAAGTCGGCATAGGCGCCGGCGACGATGACGCCGAGCTTGCCCGAATAGGGGTTGCGGGGGCCGGACAGCGCCAGCAGTTCCGCGTTGCCGCTGGTCAACATGCGCAACACCTCGGCATTATCGTACCAGCGGGCGAATTTCGCCAGTTGCCTTCCTTGGGTCGCGGTGCCCGTCGGGGTGAAGAGGATGTCGGTGCCGAGCGCCATCCTGACATTGTGCTTGCGACCGAGTTCGATGGCCCTGACCGTGCCCTCGGCGATCTCCCGCATCTGGCGCTGCTTTTCGGGCTCCCTGTGGGGGTTTGCGTCCTCGTCGGCCAGGAAGGGCTGGATGCTCCACCATGCGCCGGCATCGGCGATGTGCTTGGCCGCGTCCTCGTCGGCCAGCTGGCCGTGCTCGATCGACCTCACGCCGGCGTCAAGCGCGCGGTGGATGCCCGCCGCGGTATAGGTGTGCACGCACACATAGGTGCCCCAATCGGCAGCGGCTGCGACCGCAGCCTTCATCTCGGTCTCGGTGTATTGAAGCGAGTCGATCGGGTCGAACATCGAGGAGACGCCGCCGCCGCCCATGATCTTGATCTGGCTGGCGCCGAGCATCAGCTGCTCGCGGACCCGGCGCAGCACTTCCGCTTCGCCGTCGGCGATGGTCGCGATGCCGGCCGTCTCCGTGATGTTGAGCGTCGATTGTGCCGTGCGCGGCACATCCGTGCGCATGCGGAAATCGCCGTGCCCCGAGGTCTGGGAGATCATGGCGCCGGACGGATAGATGCGCGGCCCGGCGATCCCGCCCTCGTCGATGGCGCGCTTGAGCGCAAAGGAGGGGCCGCCCACATCGCGGATGGTGGTGAAGCCCCGCAACACCGTCCGTTCGGCCTCCTGGGCGGCGACGAGATGCACGTAAGGCACATCGGCCGTCAGGGCAGCGACCTGGGAGATGCCGGCAAGGATCGCGTGCCAGTGCGCATCGATCATGCCGGGCATGAGCGTGCGCCCCCCGCAGTCCATCACCTCCGCATCCGTCACCATGTCGGCTGCGGCGACCAGCGCCTTGATCCTCCCGCCTTCGACCAGCACGTTCCGGCCCTCGACGAGCGCGCTGCCGGTTCCGTCGAAGATCCGCACATTCGTGAAGAGCGTGGGCTTGTCCGACTTCTGCGCAAACGCGGGGCTGACGATGCCGAGTGCCGGTGCGGCGAGGCTCGCCAGCACGCCTTTCAGGACGGAGCGGCGCGACAGCCCCTCGTTTATGCGGGCGAAGAGCTGCTGGACCGGTCCGCTGTGGCAGGGGCAATCCCAACCGTGAACGAGGTCTTGGTATTTCCGGCCGAGACGGATCCGCATGCTGGCCCCCTTTGGCGGCCCCGGGCCGGATGTTCCAACCGCGCGAGTCGACAACTTCCACTCTGCGCAGAGGCTTCCCCCTTCAACAAGCGTTTCGTTGCGGCAGCCCGGCCTCGATGCTTAACAATGACTGATCACCGGACTGCGAAGCGGGCTAGGCGGCCATCGGGCCCCAGGCGGGAAACGGGTCTGGCAGATCGCGCCAGCGGCCGGGCATGAAATCCTTTTCCGTGACCAAGCAGGCGTCGAGCTCGGCACGAATCCGTGCTTCGTTCATCGGATCGCATCCGATGAAGACGATCTCCTGGCGACGATCGCCCCAGACGGGATCGAGATAGGGCTTCATCGCCGCGCGCCATTCGGGGTGATCGGGCCACTGGTGCTTGGGCACGGATGCCCACCACAGGCCCCGCTTGCCGGTGCGGATCAAGGCGCCGGCCTGGCTGATCTCGCCGACATGGTGCGGACGGGTGGCAAGCCAGAAGAAACCCTTGGCGCGCACGACGCCGGGCCAGGCACGGGAGATGAAATCCTGCAGCTTCTGCGGGTCGAACGGGCGGCGCTCCCGGTAGACAAAAGAGCGGATGCCATATTCCTCTGTCTCGGGAACATGGTCCTTGAAGCCGTTCAGCTCCTTGAACCAGAGTGGATGGGACTGCGCCTTCTCGAAGTCGAAACGGCCGGTGTCGAGAACCGCTTCCAGCGCCACGCGCCCGAAATCCGCTTCCACGAGACGTGCATCGGGATTGAGTGAGCGGATGATCTTGCGCGCGAGGTCGAGATCGCCCGCGGGGGTGTCGGACACCTTGTTCAGCACCACCACGTCGGCGAACTCGATCTGCTCGACGAGCAGGTCCACGAGCGCGCGGTCATCGCCCTCGCCCGCCACCTCGCCGCGGTCGCGCAGGAAATCCCGGGAGGAATAGTCCTTCAACAGGTTGGCGGCATCCACCACGGTGACCATGGTGTCGAGGCGCGCGACATCCGACAGGCTCTCGCCGTTCTCGTCGCGGAAGTCGAAGGTGGTGGCCACCGGCAAGGGCTCGGCTATCCCCGTGCCCTCGATCAGCAGATAGTCGAAGCGGCCGTCCTCCGACAGGCGGCGGACTTCCTGCAAGAGGTCGTCGCGCAGCGTGCAGCAGATGCAGCCGTTGGTCATCTCCACGAGCTGCTCGTCGGTGCGCGAAAGGTTCGCGCCCCCGTCCCGCACGAGCGCGGCGTCGATGTTCACCTCGCTCATGTCGTTGACGATCACGGCGACCCTTCGGCCCTCGCGGTTGTTCAGCACATGGTTCAGAAGCGTGGTCTTGCCGGCCCCGAGGAAGCCGGAAAGCACGGTCACGGGCAGGCGGACGGAAGACATGGCTGATCTCTTGGGTTCGGCGAGGTGAAACAGAGGCTGCCCGCACACGGTAAGCTGGGATGGGGCGGCGCGAAGCGACGGGCCGTCTATCGAAGCGGCCGGTGCAAGACGAACGAGGCGGCCGGCACCATCGGGGTTCTCAAGCAGGCCTGGCACGTCGGACTTCGAAGTCGCTTCATCATCGTGCTCCTGTCTGCGATGCGCGAGGAAACGGCATCGACCTCAACGCCAAACCAAGCTCCCAATATGTTATGTTATTACGTTCAGCAAGCGATGAATTGGAAAGCGATTGCGCGTGCGGAGGGCAAAGGCCGACAACAAGCGCGGCGCGAGAGCGTCGTCCGAGACGGGTGCGTCAGAGCATCAGGTGCCGGTGCACCTCGGGATCGTCCAGACCCGACACCCCGCCCGAATAAACGATCGCACCGCGGTCCATCACGGCCACGTGGTCGGCAAGCCCGCGGGCGAAGTCGAGATACTGCTCGACCAGCAGGATGGTCAGGCCGAAGGTGTCGCGGAGCCAGGTGATGGCGCGGCCGATATCCTTGATGATCGAGGGCTGGATGCCTTCGGTCGGCTCATCGAGCACGAGCAGCTTGGGGCGCATCACGAGCGCACGGCCGATGGCCAGCTGCTGCTGCTGGCCGCCCGACAGGTCCCCGCCGCGCCGCGCGAGCATGGATCGCAGCACCGGGAACAGCTCGAAGACATGAGGCGGCACGGTCCGCTCCGCGCGCTCGAGCGCGGCGAAGCCCGTTTCCAGGTTCTCGCGCACCGAAAGCAGCGGAAAGATCTCGCGGCCCTGCGGCACGAATGCGATGCCCGACCGGGCACGGTCTGATGCCGTGCTCCGGTCGAGCGCCTTCCCCTCGAAGGCAATGGTTCCGCCGGTGAGGCGATGATGGCCTGCGATCGCGCGCAGAAGAGACGTCTTGCCGACCCCGTTGCGGCCGAGCACGCAGGTGATCTTGCCGGTCGGCACGTCGAGCGACACGCCGCGCAGGGCCTGCGCCGCGCCGTAGTGAAGGGTGGCGTCGGCAACGCTCAGCATGGACGAAAGCCGAACGGCGGAAAGGCGACGGGCGCGTTTCGGGCCATCGCCTCACGCGGCGCGGGGCGCTTCTCCGACGCCGTGGAGCAGTCAGGCCTGAGCGCGCGCCACATTCCGTCGCTTTCGGGCGCGGTCGAAGCGGATGCCCGCGCAACACTCATTCGGTCCAGGCAAACACGCCACATCGTCATCATCGCCCCAGATAGACTTCGATCACGCGCGGATCGGCCGACACGTGGTCCAGCGAGCCTTCCGCCAGCACCGAGCCCTCATGCAGGCAGGTGACCTTGACGCCCAGCTCGCGCACGAAATGCATGTCGTGCTCGACCACGATCACCGAATGATCCTCGGCGATGTCGCGCAGGAGGCGCGCCGTCTCGGCGGTTTCCGCATCGGTCATGCCGGCGACCGGCTCGTCCACCAGCAGCACCTTGGGGTCTTGGGCGAGCAGCATGCCGATCTCCAGCCACTGCTTCTGGCCGTGGCTCAGATTGGCTGCGAGCATGCCCCGCCGCGTGGAAAGGCGCACCCGGTCGAGGATGGCGGTGATGGCCTGATCTTCTTCCGCCGACCTGCGGGCGAAAAGTGCTGCCAAGACATTCCGCGGGCCCTTGAGCGAAAGGCGGATGTTGTCTTCCACCGATTGGCTCTCGAAGACGGTGGGCTTTTGGAACTTGCGGCCGATGCCGAGACTGGCGATGCCCGCCTCGTCGTGCCGTGTCAGG
>QFNI01000086.1 GCA_003240775.1 Mesorhizobium amorphae
CAGCGTCGCGCGGCCTTCTTGAAGCTGCAGCGGCGGCAGGGCAACATCAACAAGCTCGCCGCCGACGAGATGGTGGAGCAGACGCTCAAGCGTGCCGAGTTCGCGCGCCTCAACGTCAAGGTCACCGACGCACAGGTGGACGAGGCCTATGGCCGCTTCGCCAAGAACAACAAGATGACGTTGGCCCAGCTCGACCAGGTGATGGAGCAGTCGGGCGTCACGCGCTCGCACTTCAAGGAATATATCCGTTCGCAGATGGGCTGGAACCAGGCGCTCGGCCTCCGGCTGCGCTCGCGCGGCGGCGGTGGCCGCGTCACCGAGCAGGAAGCCGTCCGTCGCATGCTGAAGGATGGCGGGCAGAAGCCGTCCGCCACCGAATACACGCTCCAGCAGGTGATCTTCGTGGTGCCCGCCGCCGAGCGCGGCGCGAAGATGGCGCAACGCAAGCGCGAGGCCGATGCGCTGCGCCAGCGCTTCCGTTCCTGCGAGAACACGCGCGAGTTCACCAAGGGCCTGGTCGACGTCACTGTGCGCGATCTCGGCCGCACGCTCGCGCCGCAGCTTCCCTCGGACTGGGCCGACGCCATCAAGTCGGCTGGCCAGGGCGGCGCTACGCCCGTGCGTGAGACCGTCAACGGCATCGAATTCATCGGTGTGTGCTCCTCGCGCGAGGTGTCCGACGACCGCGTGGCGCAGATGGTCTTCCAGAGCGAGAAGATGGACAAGAACGGCGGCAACGCGCAGGCCGAAGAGCTCGACAAGACCTATGTCGCCGAACTCCGCAAGCGCGCGAAGATCGTCGAACGCTGAGCACCGACGCTTCCACCGCTGAACGGCAGCGCAGCCTGGACGGGCTGCCGCCCTTGCGCGCGGTGATCGCGAGCCACGGGCTCGACGCACGGCGCGCCCTCGGCCAGAACTTCCTTCTCGACCTCAACATCACTGGCAAGATCGCGCGTGCGGCGGGGCCGCTCGAGGGCGTGACCGTGCTCGAAGTCGGCCCGGGCCCTGGCGGGCTGACGCGCGCGCTTCTCCACCACGGCGCGTCACGCGTGATAGCCGTCGAGCGCGACGAGCGCTGCCTGCCGGCGCTGGCCGAGGTTGCCGCCCACTATGCGCCCGGCCGCCTCGAAGTGATCGCAGGCGACGCGCTCAAGACCGACTGGGCGGGGCTTGCGAGCGACGGCCCCGTGCGGATCGCAGCCAATCTTCCCTACAATATCGGCACGGAACTCCTGGTGCGCTGGCTCACCACCGAGCCCTGGCCGCCCTTCTTCCAGTCGCTCACGCTGATGTTCCAGCGCGAGGTCGCCCAACGCATCGTGGCCAAGCCCGGCGACGGCGCCTTCGGCCGTCTTGCGGTGCTGGCGGGCTGGCGCACGGAAGCGCGCATCCTCTTCGATCTGCCGCCTCAGGCCTTCACTCCGCCGCCCAAGGTCACCTCGTCGGTGGTGCAGCTCGTGCCCCGCGCGGACCCCCTGCCCGCTTCGGCCAAGCTGCTCGGCCGCGTGACAGAGGCAGCCTTCGGGCAGCGCCGCAAGATGCTGCGGCAGAGCCTCAAGGGCATCGGCGGGGAGCGGCTCCTTACCGCCACCGGCATCGACGGGACGCGACGGGCGGAGACGCTCGATGTCGCGGAATTCGTTGCGCTCGCGAACGCGCTTGCGGCGGCCTGAAGCCCGCTGCTTCAGCCGATCTTCTCGTCCAGCAAGCCTGAGACAAAATCAAACAGGCCCGGCGTCCGGTCGCGCCGCAGGCGCTCTGCGGCCACGATCGCGCGCACACGCGTGAAGGCGCGGTCGAGGTCGTCGTTCACCACCACATAGTCGTATTCGCGCCAGTGCTCCAATTCGAGCCGGGCGTTCTGGAGGCGGCGCGCGATGGAGGCTTCGCTGTCTTCTGCGCGGCGGGTCAGGCGCGATTTCAGCTCGGCCATGGAGGGCGGCAGGATGAAGATCGAGACGAGGTCCGTGCCCATCTTCTCGTCGAGCTGCACCGCTCCCTGCCAGTCGATGTCGAACAGCATGTCGCGGCCTGCGGCCATCGCGACTTCCGCCGGCTCACGCGGCGTGCCGTAGAAGTTGCCGTGCACCTCGGCCCATTCGAGCAGGCCGTCGGTCTCGCGGCGGCGCTCGAAATCGCGGTGGGACACGAAATGATAATGCACCCCGTCGATCTCGCTGCCGCGGCGGGGCCGCGTGGTGAGGCTCACGGAGAGTTCGAGCGAGGGATCGCTCTTCAGCAGATTGCGCGCGATCGTGGACTTTCCCGCGCCTGACGGCGAGGACAGCACGAGCATGAGGCCACGGCGGCGTATGGAGGCCGTCAGGTCCTGCGATGCCATACCCTACTCCAGGTTCTGAACCTGCTCGCGGAACCTGTCCACGACGGCCTTGAGTTCGAGACCCGCGCTCGAAACGGTCGCGGCATTGGACTTAGAGCACAAGGTGTTTGCTTCGCGGTTAAATTCCTGGGCCAGGAAATCGAGGCGCCGGCCCACGGGGCCGCCTTTCTCCAGCAACTCGCGCGCAGCCGCCACATGCACCAGGCTGCGGTCGATCTCCTCGCGGATGTCGGCCCGCGTCGCGAGAAGTGCCGCTTCGGCCGCGAGGCGCGCGGGATCGACCGAGACCCCCGTGTCGAGCAGCGGTCGCAGTTGGGCTGCCAAGCGTTCGCGGATGGAAGCAGGCTCGCGCGAGGGATCGGCCTCCACGCGACGCACCAGCGCCTCGATCTGGCTGATGAGATCGCCCAGCACCGCGCCGAGCGCCGCGCCCTCGCTCTGGCGCATGGCCGTCAGCCCGTCGAGGGCCTCGTCCAGCAGACCGAGCAGGAAGGCGTCCTCCTCCGGGCTTCCCTTCTCGCCCGCGTCGGCGTCGGGCGCTTCGAGCACGCCGCGCAGCGCGAGCAGGCCGTCCGCGCGTGCGGGTGCCGCGCCGAATTGCTGCACGAGGCGCTGGGCGAGCTCGGCAAGATCACGCAGATAGGTCTCGTTGACCACAGGCACCGCGAGACGCGCAGCGCCCGAGCGGTTGAGCGTGAGCGTCGCCTGGATCGAGCCTCGCGCGATGCGCTTGGCGAGGCTCGCGCGCGCAGCCGTTTCGATCCGGTCCACGCCGGGCGGCAGGCGCAGCCGCGCTTCCAGCGTCTTGCCGTTCACCGAGCGCACTTCCCAGGTGGCGGAGAGCCCCCGGTGCTCGCCGGCCGCGCGGGCAAAGCCCGTCATGCTCTGGATGGTCATGCGGGCAGGCTTCTCGCTTCGCGGGTCAGGCAGTCACTGTTGGGTGGTGGGTTGCGCGACGGAGGCCCGCTCGCGTTCGAGCGCCCGCCACTGCGCGACGTTGCGGTTGTGCTCGGCAAGCGTGGCGGCAAAGGCATGGCCGCCCGAGCCGTCGGCGACGAAGTAGAGGTCGTCCGTCTCGATGGGGTTTGCCACCGCTTCGAGCGCCGCACGACCGGGATTGGCGATCGGGCCCGGCGGCAGGCCGTTGATCACATAGGTGTTGTAGGGCGTCGGCTTCTCGATGTCGGACTGGTAGATCGGCCGGTCGGACGGCTTTCCCTGGCCGCCGAACAGCCCGTAGATGATGGTCGGATCGGACTGCAGGCGCATGTTCTTGTTCAAGCGGTTCACGAACACGGCAGCGACCCTCGGCCGCTCGTCGCCGCGGCCCGTCTCCTTCTCCACGATGGAGGCGAGCGTCACGAACTCGTTCTTGTCGGCGATCGGCAGGTCGGGCGCACGGCGGGCCCAGATCTCGTCCACCAGCTTTTCCTGGTCGGTGCGCAGCTTCTCCACGATCTGCCGGCGCGGCGTGCCGCGGGTAAAGGGAATGGTGTCGGCGGCGAGGCTGCCTTCGGGCGGACGCTCGGGCGGCATGTCGCCCGACAGGGCCTCATGCGTCGCAACCCGCGCCAGCGCCTGCTCCACCGTCAGCCCCTCGGGCACGGTGAGGGTGTAGGTGATCGAGCGCCCGCTGCGCAGGATCTCCACGATGTCGCGCATCGAAGCACCCGCGGGGATGGCGTATTCGCCCGCCTTGAGAGAGCCCGACGCGCCGCTCAGGCGGGTGCCGAGCTGGAACACGCGCGCGTCCGAGATCAGGCCGCGGCGTTCGAGCTGTTCGGAAATCTGGGTGACGCCCGTGTTGGGCTGCACCATGAAGGTGGCGTCGGCCGTCTGGCTGCCGGGCGCCTCGAACGCGCCCTTGCCGAACCAGGCAAGTGCGATGCCGCCGAGCATCACGAGCACGATGGCCGAGATCAGGAAGTTCAGGAACACCACGAACTGGTTGCGCGACTGGCGCGAGCGGCGCCGTGCAACGGGGGCGGGCGTCGGCGTGGATGCGGGCGCCTGGGGGCGGAGGGCGTCACGCGCGGGCGTGCCGGGGGCGGGCGCATCGGTGTGGGACACCCCGTCCGGCTGAGCGGCGGGCGGCAGGTCTTCGGCGGCAGGCGGTGCGGCGGCGCGGCGCCCGAACGCGCCGTCCCCGGGAGGCGTGTCGGTCATCAGGCTTGTTCCGTTTTCGTGGTTGGCATCCCCGAAAGACGGTTGGGGGCCGAATATGGCAAATTCGCGCCGCGAGGTCCCGGCAGGCGCCTCAGGCCTCGTAGCGGCGGAAGATCAGCGATGCGTTCGTGCCGCCGAAGCCGAAGGAGTTCGAAAGCGCCACGTCGATCGTGCGCTCGCGCGGGGTGTTCGGCACGAGGTCGATCGGCGTTTCGCGTTCGGGGTTCGCCAGGTTGATCGTGGCGGGCGCGATGTTGTCGCGGATGGCGAGCACCGAGAAGATGGCTTCGGCCGCGCCTGCAGCACCCAGGAGATGGCCGATCGAAGACTTGGTGGACGACATCGACACGTTGGCCGCGGCGTTGCCGAGCAGGCGCTCGACTGCGCCGAGTTCGATCGTGTCGGCCATGGTCGAGGTGCCATGCGCATTGATGTAGTCGATGTCGGCGGGATCCAGCCCGGCGCGCTTGAGCGCAGCCTTCATGCAGCGGAACGCGCCGTCGCCGTCCTCGGTCGGAGCGGTGATGTGATAGGCGTCGCCGGTGAGGCCGTAGCCCACGACCTCGGCATAGATGCGTGCGCCGCGCGCTTTGGCATGCTCGAGTTCCTCAAGCACAAGGACGCCTGCGCCCTCACCCATCACGAAGCCGTCGCGGTCGCGGTCGTAAGGGCGCGAAGCGTGCTCGGGGTCATCGTTGCGCGAAGTGGAAAGTGCGCGGCAGGCGGCGAAGCCCGCAAGCGAAAGGCGGTTGATCGGCGCTTCCGCGCCGCCGGCCAGCATCACGTCGGCGTCACCGAACTGGATCAACCGGGCCGCGTCGCCGACCGCGTGCGCGCCTGTGGAGCAGGCCGTCACCACCGCGTGGTTCGGACCTTTCAGCCCGTGGCGGATCGAGACCTGGCCGGAAACCAGGTTGATGATGTTGCCGGGAATGAAGAAGGGCGAGATGCGGCGCGGGCCCTTGTCGCGTAGAAGGATCGCGTTGTCGGCGATGCCGTCGATGCCGCCGATGCCGGAACCGATCATCACGCCCGTGGCGCAGCGGTCTTCCTCGGTCTCGGGCTTCCAGCCGGAATCGGCCAGAGCCTCGTCGGCGGCCGCGATCCCGTAGAGGATGAAGTCCCCGATCTTGCGCAGTTCCTTGGGCTCGAGGAACTGCTCGGGGTTGAAGGTGCCGTCGGCTCCATCGCCGCGCGGAACCTGATGGGCGATGCGGCAGGCAAGATCTTCGGTCTCGAAGCCCTGAACAGGGCGACAAGCGCTCCTGCCGCTCAGGATACCCTGCCAGCCGCGGTCCACGCCCACGCCGAACGGCGAGAGCAGTCCCAGGCCCGTGACGACGACCCGTCTCAATTCACCAGTCATCGCCACTGCCATGCTTTTGCGATCAGGCCGAAGCCTTGTCGATATACTTCACCGCGTCGCCGACGGTCAGGATCGTCTCGGCCGCGTCGTCGGGGATCTCGACGCCGAATTCTTCTTCGAAGGCCATCACGAGTTCAACGGTGTCCAGGCTGTCCGCGCCCAGATCGTCGATGAAAGAGGCCTGTTCCGTCACCTTCTCGGCGTCCACGCCGAGATGCTCGACGACGATCTTCTTGACGCGCTCTGCGGTGTCGCTCATGGGGATTTCCTCGTGTTTGGCTAGTTCATCGCCTCGTTACCGGGGGGCTTGCCGGTAATCAAGCCGAAAGATTTGTCGGGTCTGTGCTTGCGCCCCGGCAATCTGATCGTCGATCAGATCATCGCCATGCCGCCATTCACATGAATGGTCTGGCCGGTGATGTAGGCCGCTTCCTGTGACGCGAGAAAGACGACGGCAGCCGCCGTTTCCGCGCCTGTGCCCATCCGCTTCATGGGAATTGCGCCCATGATCGCGTCCTTCTGCTTGTCGTTCAGCTTGTCGGTCATGGCCGATTCGATGAAGCCGGGTGCGATGCAGTTCACGGTGACGTTGCGCGAGGCGATCTCCTGCGCGAGCGACTTCGAGAAGCCGATGAGCCCGGCCTTGGAGGCGCAGTAATTCGCCTGGCCGGGATTGCCGGTCACGCCCACCACGGAAGACACGTTGATGATGCGGCCCGAGCGGCGGCGCATCATGGGATGCGTCAGCTCGCGGGTGAGGCGAAACACGGCGGTCAGGTTCACCTCGATCACCGCGTCCCAGTCGGCATCCGACATGCGAACGAAGAGCCCGTCGCGCGTGATGCCCGCATTGTTGACGAGGATGTCCACGCCTTCGAGCTCGGCTTCGGCCTTCTGGCCCAGAGCCTTCACCGCCTCGCGGTCGGACAGGTCGGCCGGAAAGAGCTTTACGCGGTCGCCCAGCTCGGAGGCGAGCGCTTCGAGCTTCTCCACGCGGGTGCCGTGGAGGCCGACGGTCGCGCCCTGCGCGTGAAGCGCGCGGGCCACCGCTTCGCCGATACCCCCCGATGCGCCGGTGACGAGGGCCTTGCGGCCGGACAGGTCGAACATGAAGGCTTCCTTTCGTTCAGACGAGCGCTTGAAGCGCCTTGTCGATGTCGGCGGGGCCGTTGACGGGATGGCTCTCGACCGAACGGTCGATGCGTTTGGCGAGACCCGACAGGACCTTGCCCGCACCGATCTCGTAAAGCGTCGTGACGTCGTTTCTCGCGAACCATTCCACCGTCTCGCGCCAGCGGACGCGGCCGGTGACCTGCTCCACCAGACGGGCTGCGATGGCATCGGGCTCGTCGATCGGCTCGACGATCACATTGGCCACCACGGGCACCACGGGGCGCTTGGGCGGCGTCGCGAGAAGCGCTTTGCGCATGGCATCGGCCGCAGGCGCCATCAGAAGGGAATGAAAGGGCGCGGAAACCGGCAGCGGAAGGGCGCGCTTGGCGCCGCGCTCCAGGCAAAGCGCCATGGCGCGCTCGACGGCTGCCTTGGCGCCCGAGATCACGAGCTGCCCGCCGCCATTGTCGTTGGCAACCTGGCACACCTGCCCGCCTGTGGCCTCGACGCAGGCCGCGGCCACCGCGTCTTCCTCGAGACCGAGAATGGCGGCCATCGCGCCTTCGCCGGCGGGAACCGCTTCCTGCATGGCGCGGCCGCGGATGCGCAGGAGGCGCGCCGCGTCGCCTGCGCTGAACGCGCCAGCGGCGGCAAGTGCGGAATACTCGCCCAGCGAATGGCCGGCGACGTACCGCACCTTGTCGCCCAGCACGAGACCGCCCGCCTCCATCGCGCGGATGGCGGCGAGCGAAACGGCCATCAAGGCGGGCTGGGCGTTGGCCGTCAGCGTCAACTCCTCCTGGGAGCCGTTCCAGATCAGCTCGGAGAGCTTTTCCCCGAGCGCGTCGTCCACTTCGGCGAACACCGCGCACGCTTGCGGATAGGCCTCGGCCAGTTCTCGGCCCATGCCGACCGTCTGGCTGCCCTGGCCGGGGAAAGTGAATGCAACGCCCATTTTTCCGCGCCTGTCTCCCAATCTGAGGGCTCTCGTTGCGCAGGGCGCAGGCGCAAGTCAAGCGCAAGGGCGTCCACAAGCCGCGCGGGGTGGGACGGCAAATGCACTTTCAATTCCTGCAAAATGATCTAATTCCTGTGACGTTGGGATGACAAAGACGCGACAGCCGAGTGCGCGTCTCGGAGACGTAGAAGAGTGGAATCGTCCGTTTCGAACCGCGCGAGCGCGGCTCGTCGTCCCGTTTTGTCCATGTTCCGTCCGCTCCGCCGCTGGCGCCCGCAGCTCGCCTACGTGCTCTGGACGCTGGTGATCGCTTCGCTTCTCGTGTTCTCCGTGGAATGGGTGGTGCGCGGCTCGCTGGATGCGACGCTCGCCTTCTTCTCCCAGCCGTTCCGTCCGTCGTGGACGACGGTGGCGCTGTTCGCGCTCGTGTTCTGGCTGCTCGATGCAGCATTGGGGCGCGCTTACAACGGTGTGCTCGTGGTGGCGCCGGTTCTGCTGGCGCTGGCCTTCGTGAACCACCAGAAGGCGTTCTATCTGGGCGACCCGCTCTACCCCACCGACTTTCTTTATGCGCGCCAGATCCTGGAGCTCCTGCCGCTTCTGGCGGGCGACCGGCCCTGGACGGCGGCGGCAGCATGCATCGGCACCGTGGCCGGCATCGGGTTGGCCGTGTGGGGCTGGCGCGTGATGCGCCGCAGGCTGCCGCGCCTTCGCCCCCGCGCGCGCCTGATGCGGCTGGGTGCCGCCATCCCCGCGCTCGTGTTCTTCGCCTCGATCATGGACTACGCGTCGTTCTCCTGGGCGCGCGACCGGCTCCAGATCGTGCCGATGATGTGGGACCAGCGCGAGAACTACGCCTCGAACGGCTTTGCCATCGCCTTCGCCCTCAACGTGCCGATGGCCAAGGTCTCCGCGCCCAAGGGCTATGACGAGAAAGCGCTCGCGGCCATCGAGACGCCCGTGCCCGCGATCTCCATGCCCGGCGAGCGGCCCGACATCATCGTGGTGATGAGCGAGTCCTTCTGGGATCCGACCCGCCTGCCCAAGACCACGATCGCGCCCGATCCCATGCCCACGGTGCGCGCGGCGAGCACGGGCCACGTCTTCTCACCCGAATTCGGCGGCATGACCGCCAATGTCGAGTTCGAGGCGCTGACGGGCTTTTCCAACGCCTTCCTGCCCTATGGCTCGATTCCCTATCAGCAATATGTGCGTAGCGCCCTGCCCTCGCTCGCGGGCTTCCTGAAGAGCGAGGGCTACGAGACGCGCGCCATCCACCCCTTCGCGGGCTGGTTCTGGAACCGCAAGACGGTCTACGACGCCTTCGGCTTCGAGCATTTCTCGGCGGAGGAGAACCTGCCTTATCTCGCCAAGCGCGGCCCGCTCGCCTCGGATGCAGCACTCACCGAGCAGATCATCGCGCAGGCGGAATCGACGCGCGATCCCGTCTTCCTGTTCGCCGTCAGCCTGCAGAACCACGGGCCCTACGAGGCCAACCGCTATGCCGACCCTTCGCTGAGCGTCGAGGGCGCGATGCCCGACGCCTCGCGCGCTGCGATCCTGTCCTATGCCGAGGGCGTGTCCGACGCGGACAAGGGTCTCGCGCGGCTGATGGACTGGGCGAGCAAGCGCGAGCGGCACACGGTCATCGCCTTCTTCGGCGACCACCTGCCCCCGCTCGGCCAGCCCTATATCGACACGGGCTTCCTGCGGGACATGGTGCCGCCCAAGCGCGAGCCGCTGGCGCAGCTCCTGTCGCACCGGGAAACGCCGCTCGTGGTCTGGTCGAACCGCAACGGCAGGGCCGAGGACATCGGCACGGTCAGCCCCGCCTTTCTGCCGCTTCTCGTGCTGCGCGAGGCGGGCATCGAGCACCCCTATTACACCGGCTTTTTGGGCGCCGTGCGCGAGCGCTTCGCCGTGCTCGACCGCCATGTCCTGATGGATCAGGCGGGCGGGGAAACGGCCGACTGGTCGCGCGACAAGGCGGTCGACCCGGCCGTGCGCGACTTCAACTTCCTGCAATATGACCTGATGTTCGGCAAGAAATGGGGCGCGGACCGTTTCTTCCCCAAGCCCAAGGACGATCCGACCCCGCTCGGCTGAGCTTGCGCGAGGGGTCGAAGCAGCGTATAGGGCCGCCATTCTGCCGGTCCCTGGCTGGGGGCTTCGCGGAGGAACGTGGGTGGCAACACCCGCGCGTGAAGCCGGAACGGTCTTCCGCCTCCCCCGTGTTCCCGCTCTCGACCATTCCTAGGCGCCTTTCGTCCCCATCCGGGGAGGATCGGTCGCGGAGGCTTAGCCGCCATCCCCGGCAGGGTGAAGCAACGAAAGGCAAAGACCATGGCATTGTACGAACATGTGTTCCTTGCCCGGCAGGACCTGTCGCAGCAGCAGGTCGACGCGCTCGTGGAACATTACCGCGGCGTGATCGGCGGGCTCGGCGGCAAGATCGGCCGGGTGGAGAGCTGGGGGCTCAAGTCCCTCACCTATCGCATCAACAAGAACCGCAAGGCGTATTTCACGCTGATGGATCTCGACTGCCCGCCCGAGGCGCTGGTCGAGGTCGAGCGTCAGCAGGGCCTGTCGGAAGACATCCTGCGCTTCATGACCGTGAAGGTCGAGAAGCACGAGGAAGGCCCGTCCGCCATGCTGCAGAAGCGCGAAGAGCGCTCCGAGCGCGGTGATCGCGGCGGCTTCGGCGACCGTGGCCCCCGTTCGTTCGGCGACCGTGGCGGTGACCGCGGCGAGCGTGGCGATCGCGGCCCCCGTGGCGGCGACGATCGCGGACCGCGGCGTCCGCGCGAAACCGAAGGAGCGTAAGCGATGGTCGACATCAACCAGATCCCCACGCGCCGGCCCTTCCACCGCCGCCGCAAGACCTGCCCCTTCTCGGGCGCCAACGCACCGCGCATCGACTACAAGGACGTGCGCCTGCTTCAGCGCTACATCTCCGAGCGCGGCAAGATCGTGCCCTCGCGCATCACGGCCGTTTCCCAGAAGAAGCAGCGCGAGCTGGCCAAGGCCATCAAGCGCGCCCGCTTCCTGGGCCTGCTGCCCTACGTCGTTCGCTAAGTCTTCCGGGCGGCCTTCGGGCCGCCCGTTTCGCCCCTCCGCGACGGGCGCGGAACCGGGCTGACATCCCGATCCCGAGTTGGGGCACCTGCCCCTAACTGCCGGATGGCAGGACAGCGGCCCGAGTGCCCAAGGCGCTTCTTTCCCTGTCTCCGCCGGCGTTCACGAACCAAGGAGACACTCCCATGGAAGTCATTCTTCTCGAACGCATTTCCCGCCTCGGCCAGATGGGCGAGACCGTGCGCGTGCGTGACGGCTTCGCACGCAACTTCCTGCTTCCGCAGGGCAAGGCGCTGCGCGCCAACGAGGCCAACAAGAAGAAGTTCGAGGGCCAGCGCGCCCAGCTCGAAGCCCGCAACCTCGAGCGCAAGTCGGAAGCCGAGGCAGTCGCCACCACGCTCGATGGCAAGAACTTCATCGTGGTGCGTTCCGCCGGCGAGACCGGCCAGCTCTACGGCTCGGTCTCCACGCGCGACATCGCCGATCTCCTGATCGCCGAAGGCTTCACGATCAACCGCAACCAGGTCGAGCTCAACCAGCCGATCAAGACCATCGGCCTCACCAATGTGGCGATCGCGCTGCATCCGGAAGTCGAGGTCACCGTGACGCTGAACATCGCGCGCTCCACCGACGAGGCCGAGCGCCAGGCACGCGGCGAAACGCTGACCACGGCGGAAGCCATCTATGGCGACGACATCAACGAGAACGCCCGTCCGGAGAACTTCTTCGATCCGAACGAGGACGGCGAGGAAGACGACCGCTAAGCGGCGCACCTCTCAAGAAAGCAAGAGGCCCGGCAGGGAAACCTGCCGGGCCTTTTTCATGCTCTGGTCTTTCTCTCCCCCGGTCGACGGGGAAGAGAATGTGCCTGTCGGCAGGGTCTAGTGGACCGCGTCCAGATCCGTGTTCTTCGTCTCGCGCACGAAGATCAGGCCGATCACCAGAGACATGGCGGCGATCGCTATCGGATACCAGAGGCCGTAATAGATGTCGCCCGCGGCCGCTGACATGGCGAAGACCGTGGCCGGCAGCAGGCCGCCGAACCAGCCGTTGCCGATGTGATAGGGCAAGGACATGCCGGTGTAGCGGATGCGGGTCGGGAACATCTCCACCAGGATGGCGGCGATCGGGCCGTAGACCATGGTCACGTATAGCACGAGCACGAACAGGAT
>QFNI01000020.1 GCA_003240775.1 Mesorhizobium amorphae
ACGAGGGTGACGTCGCCGGGGTGACCGGATCGATCATCGGGCGGGGAAACTCCCCGAACGCATAAAGATATTCCAGAAGGAAGAAGTGAGTGCCTTCGTCGGGCGCGCCGTTGAAGGGTGTGACGAGGGAATAGCAGACGACAGCAAAGGAAAAGGCGAGCACCACGATCGCCTCGGCGGCTCCCAGACCGGTTCTGTTCATCGGGTTTTCAGTCATTCCAAAGCCGTCTTGTTCAGCACAACGAGCCCTAGCGAAGGCAAGGATGCCGCGCCGCCTTCAATCTGTGGAAGGGGCACATGCGCAACGCGTGAAAGCGGTGCGACGCGCTGCAAGGAATGGCGGATATGGCAAGCGAGCCCTTCTTTCAATGAATTTGCTGGTCCGAGGTCGGCAGGCCGCCATTGACTGATGGAGGGTGCCGGCGTCTTGCCAGTGTGAGGCGATCTGCTTCGTTGCCTTGTTTTTGCTTGGCGGACCGGCCCTTTGCACCCCGGAACATTTGCCGTATGTGATGCCCGCCGCAGGTGTCGGGTGTTCGGCTGTGGACACCCGAAAGAAACGTGGCACCCATCGCAGTCTGGTGAGTACGTCCAAACCATGCCCCTGCCCTTGAACGATCTCAAGCGCGTGTTCGCGCAGGATGCCGATGCGCTCGATGCGGCGGTGAGCGGGGTGCTGCGCTCGGGGTGGTGGCTGAACGGCGAGCGCACCAAGCGGTTCTGCGCGGATTTCGCGGCCTATGTCGGGGCGGAGCGCTGCATCGGGGTCGCCAACGGCACCGACGCGCTCGAGATCGCCATGCGGGCGCTGGTCGAGATCCGCGCGGGCGACCGGCGCGAGGCGGTGACGGTCGCCAATGCGGGCGGTTATTCGACCATCGCCATCCGCCAGCTCGGATTGGTCCCCGTCTATGTCGACGTGGTGGAAGGGTCGCAGCTCGCTTCGCAGGCGTCGATCCTGGCTGCACTTTCGGACCAGACCGCCTTCGTGGTGATCACGCATCTCTACGGCGGCGTGTTCGATGTGGAAGCGCTGCGAACGGAAATGGATGCGGGTGGCTTCTCCCATGTCGCGATCCTGGAGGATTGCGCGCAGGCACACGGAGCAGAGCTTCGCGGCCGCAAGGTCGGCAGCCTGGGCGACATCGCGACCTTTTCGTTCTACCCCACCAAGAATCTCGGCGCCTTCGGCGACGGCGGCGCGATCGTCACCTCGGATGGGGAACTGGCATCCGCCTGCGACGCGCTGCGTCAGTATGGCTGGGCGGGAAAATACGACATCGCCCGGCCGGGCGGTCGCAATTCGCGGCTCGACGAAGTCCAGGCAGCGATCCTTTCGGTTCTGCTGCCCGGGCTCGATGCCGCCAACGCGAAGCGCAGTGCCATCCTCGGCCGGTATGAAGAAGTCTTGCCGGAAGGCGTCACGCTGGTGCAGAGCCCGATCGGCAGCGTGGCCCATCTCGCGATCCTGCTTTGCAACGACCGCGACGCGCTACGCGAGCATCTCACAGCGCACGAGATAGGCACGGACATCCACTATCCCATCCTCGACAGCCAGCAGTCCGGCTGGCTGTCGCTGCCACAGCGCGTGTCGCCTGAAGGATTGCCCGTGGCGGAAGCCAGCGTGAAACGCCTCCTGACGGTGCCCTGCTTTCCCGGCATGACGGATGCCGAGGTGGCGCGCGTCTGCGACGCCCTGTCTTCCTGGGCGCCCTGAGTGACCGTGTCCGCCGCGCCGCGCCGCTCGCTCGTCGTTCCCATCTACCGGAACGAGGAGAATCTCGAAGACCTGCTCGTCGCGCTGAAGGCGCTGGATGCGGCGGTCGGCGGGATGGAGGTCGTGTTCGTGATCGACGGTTCGCCCGACCGGTCGGGTGAGCTTCTGGTGGCGGCCCAACCCACCATGGGCTTTGCGAGCACCATCGCGTTCCACAGCCGCAATTTCGGCTCGTTCACCGCGATCCGCACGGGCATGTCCCTCGCCAAGGGCGAGTTCATCGCGGTGATGGCGGCCGACCTTCAGGAGCCGCCGGAACTCGTGGAAACCTTTTTCCGCAAGCTCGAGGCAGGCGAGGCCGATGTGGTGTTCGGCCAGCGCACCGAGCGGCACGACGCATTCTTCCGCGACGCCATGTCGAACACCTTCTGGTGGCTCTACCGTAAGCTCGTGGTGAAGGATCTGCCCAAGGGCGGCGTCGACATCTTCGCCTGCAACCGCATGGTGGCCGATGCCGTGCTCGAGATCACCGAGCCCAACACCTCGCTCGTTGCGCAACTCTTTTGGGTCGGCTTCCGCCGCGCCTTCGTGCCCTACCAGCGCCGCCCGCGCCTCAAGGGAAAGAGCGCGTGGAACTTCACCCGGCGCATGCGCTACATGATGGACAGCATCTTCTCGTTCTCGGATCTGCCGATCCTGGTGGTGCTGTGGTTCGGGATCATGGGCTGCGTGCTCAGCCTCATCACCGGCATCGCCATCATCGCAGCCCGCCTGAGCGGCTACATCACGGAGCCCGGCTACGCGACGCTTGCGGTGCTGATAACCTTTTCCGCTTCCGCCATTCTCGCCGTGCAGGGCATCATCGGCTGCTATCTCTGGCGGGCATTCGAGAACACCAAGCGCCGGCCGTTGCGCATCCTGAGCCGCGTGGTGACAGGGGGCGAAGCAGCGAGCGTGACTGCAAGGACGATCTGACTCCATGGCCGCACAACCCAACGCCCCCTTCTTCCACCCGCAAAGCCTTTGCGAGAGCGAGAATATCGGTCCTGGCACGCGGGTTTGGGCCTTTGCGCATGTGCTGCCCGGTGCGCGGATCGGCAGCGACTGCAACATCTGTGACGGGGTGTTCGTGGAGAACGACGTGATCGTGGGGGATGCGGTCACGATCAAATGCGGCGTCCAGCTCTGGGACGGGCTGCGGATCGGCAACAAGGTCTTCATCGGGCCCAATGCGACCTTCACCAACGACCGCTTCCCCCGTTCGCGGGAGTATCCTGCCGCGTTCCTGTCGACGGTCGTCGAGGACGGAGCCTCGATCGGCGCGAATGCCACGATCCTGCCGGGCGTGCGCATCGGGCGGAACGCCATGGTGGGCGCGGGCGCGGTCGTCACGCGCGACGTGCCGCCCTACGCGACGGTCGTAGGCAACCCCGCCGTCATCGTCGGCTACCAGGACAATGTCGCGCCGCAGACCAGGTCGCAAAACGATGGGGCACTCGCGCAAGCGAGCCTCGGGCGCGCGATCGGCAGCCGGCTGGATCTCGACGTCGGCGGCACATGGCTCGAGCGACTGCCCCATTTCTCCGACATGCGCGGCAGCCTGACGCCGCTCGAGATGCACAAGGGCCTGCCCTTCGAGGCGCGCCGCATGTTCCTCGTCTACGGCGTGCCGAGCCACCATGTGCGCGGCGAGCACGCCCACCGGCGCTGTGAGCAGTTTCTGGTGGCGGCCCATGGCAGCTTGTCTGTCGTGGTGGACGATGGCGAACGCCGCCGCGAGGTCCGCCTGGAAGACCCTTCCGTTGGTCTCTACCTCGCGCCCATGGTCTGGGGCATCCAGTACAAGTTCGATCCCGAGACGGTTCTGCTCGTCGCAGCCTCGCACCCTTACGAGGCGGAAGATTACATCCGCGACTACGGCGAATTCCGCCGCCTCGTGGGCGAAAAGCGCGACGCTTGAGAATGGCGGGCATCGCGCGGGGCCCGCGCCTGTCGCGGGATGCCGTGCGCTTCATCATCGCCGGTGTGCTGAACACCGCGCTGACGCTGCTGGTCTACCAGGCGCTGCTCTTCTTCATGAGGCCCTCGCTCGCCTATGCGGGTGCCTGGCTCGCGGGGCTCGTCTACGTCGCGATCGTCTATCCCGACAAGGTCTTCGAGGGTGGCCGTCGGAGCCTGACCGACAGGCTGACCGTCGCGATCTCCTACATCGGGGTCTTCCTGCTCGGGCTTTTGCTGCTCTCTCTCGCCCAATCGGCTGGCGTGCCGGCGTCTCTCGCTATATTCTTGGTGATCGCTGCGACCACGGTGATCAACTTCGTCGCTTCACGTTTCATCTTGCGCCGCCGCTAGGTCCCGGCGGCGTCGAGAGGAGCGGACGAAATCAGGCGGCCCGGATGGGCCGGCTTCGGAGGACTTTTCATTGAGTTCGCTTGCGGACACCCATCGCGGCACGGACGCGCTGACCCATCTGCAGCGCCTGGAAGGCGAGAGCATCCACATCCTGCGGGAAGTGGCGGCCGAGGCGCGCAAGCCGGTGATGCTGTATTCCGTGGGCAAGGACAGCGCGGTGATGCTGCATCTGGCGCGCAAGGCGTTCGCGCCCGGGCGCATCCCGTTTCCGCTCCTGCACGTGAACACCACCTGGAAATTCCGCGACATGATCACCTTCCGCGACCGCATGGCGCGGGAGGCGGATGTGGAACTGCTCGAATGGATCAACGAGGACGGTGTCGCGCGCGGCATCAACCCGTTCGACCATGGCGGGGCCTATACCGACATCATGAAGACCGAGGCGCTCAAGGCAGCACTCGACTTCCACGGCTTCGACGCGGCGTTCGGCGGCGCGCGGCGCGACGAGGAGAAGAGCCGCGCCAAGGAACGTATCTTCTCGTTCCGCTCGGAGCATCACCGCTGGGACCCCAAGATGCAGCGGCCCGAGCTCTGGAACCTCTACAACACGCGCACCAACGCACGCGAAAGCATCCGTGTCTTTCCGATCTCCAACTGGACCGAACTCGACGTGTGGCAATACATCCACCGGGAGAGCATCCCCGTGGTGCCGCTCTACTTCGCGGCCGAGCGGCCTGTGGTCGAGCACAACGGCCTGCTGATCATGGTGGACGACGAGCGGATGCGCGTTGCCCCCGGTGCCCGCGTGGAGACGAAGCGCGTGCGCTTCCGAACGCTCGGCTGCTATCCGCTCACGGGCGCGGTGGAAAGCGATGCGGCGACGCTGCCCGCCATCATCCAGGAAATGCTCTTGACCCGCACGAGCGAGCGCCAGGGCCGCGCCATCGACCACGATGCGGCCGCCTCCATGGAGAAGAAGAAGCGGGAAGGCTATTTCTGATGGCGCACAAGGGCAGCCTGATCGCCACCGACATCGACGGCTATCTCGACCAGCACGAGGCCAAGGGCCTGCTGCGCTTCATCACCTGCGGCTCGGTGGACGACGGCAAGTCAACGCTGATCGGGCGGCTCCTCTACGACAGCAAGATGATCTTCGAGGACCATCTCGCGAGCCTCGAGGCGGATTCGCGCAAGATGGGCACGCAGAAGGACGCGATCGATTTTGCGCTTCTGGTGGACGGCCTGGCCGCCGAGCGCGAGCAGGGCATCACCATCGACGTCGCCTACCGCTACTTCTCCACCGACAAGCGCAAGTTCATCGTGGCGGACACGCCGGGCCACGAGCAATACACGCGCAACATGGTGACGGGCGCCTCCACGGCGGACCTCGCCGTGATCCTGATCGACGCCCGGCGCGGCGTGCTGACCCAGACGCGGCGCCACGCCTATCTCGTTTCGCTGCTCGGCATCCGCGATGTGGTGCTCGCCGTCAACAAGATGGATCTGGTGGGCCACAGCCAGGAGGTGTTCGACGCAATCGTCGCGGAGTTCGCGCGCTTCGCAGCCTCGCTGCCCGAAACGCGCACGGTGGCCATCCCGATGTCGGCGCTGATGGGCGACAACATCACGCAAGCGCGCGGCGCGATGCCCTGGTATCGCGGGCCGACGCTGATGGGGCACCTGGAAAGCGTGCCGCTGGCGCGGGATGCAGCCGATGCTCCCTTCCGCATGCCGGTGCAATGGGTGAACCGGCCCGACATGGATTTCCGCGGCTTTTCCGGGCTTATCGCGGGCGGCAGGGTCGCGCCGGGCGACGCCGTGACGATCATGCCCGCGGGCACCAGGGCAGAAGTCGCTTCGGTGAGAAGCGATGCCGAGCTTCCGCACGCCTCGGCGGGGCAGTCGGTGACGATCGTGCTCGACCGCGAGGTGGATTGCAGCCGGGGCGACGTGATCTCCTCCCTATCGGAAGCCGCCGGCAGTTCCGACCAGTTCCGGGCGACGCTCGTCTGGATGAGCGAGAAGTCCATGCTTTCGGGCCGCAGCTACCTGCTCAAGATCGGCGCCAGAACGGTTTCCGCCTCCGTGACGGCGCTGAAGCACAAGGTGAACGTCAACACGTTCGAGAAGACGGCCGCGCGCGAATTGACGCTCAACGAGATCGGCGTGTGCAATATCGGGCTCGACCAGCCCGTCGCCTTCGACCCCTATGACGTGAACCGCACCACCGGCGGCTTCATCCTGATCGACCGGCTGACCAACGACACGCTGGCCGCAGGCCTCATCCAATTCGCGCTGCGGCGCGCCGACAACATCCCCCGCCAGTCGGTGGACATCGACCGCCGGGCGCGCGCCGAGCAGAAGCACCAGCAGCCTTGCGTCCTCTGGTTCACGGGCCTTTCGGGGGCGGGCAAGTCCACGATAGCCAACCTCGTCGAGCGGCGCCTGTTCGCCATGGGCCGCCACAGCGCGCTGCTCGACGGCGACAACCTCCGCCACGGCCTCTGCCGGGATCTGGGCTTCACCGATGCCGACCGGGTGGAGAACATCCGGCGCGTCGGCGAGGTCGCCAGGCTGATGGCGGAAGCGGGGCTGATCGTCCTGGTCTCGCTCATCTCGCCCTTTCGCAGCGAGCGCAGCGCGGCGCGCCAGCTGATGGGCCAAGGCGCGTTCCTAGAGATCCATGTCGACACGCCGCTCCCTGTGGCCGAAGCGCGCGACCCCAAGGGCCTCTACCGCAAGGCACGCGCGGGCGAGATCGAGAACTTCACGGGCATCTCCAGCGCCTATGAGCCGCCCGAGCAACCGGAACTGCGCATCGACACCACCACGACCGACCCCGAGACCGCAGCCGACGGAATCGTCGCCGAGATGGAGCGGCGCGGCCTCCTGCGAGGTTCGGCAAGCTGAACGCGCCGCAAGACCTTGCGTGGCGCGAAGAACACGCACGCATCCTCCTCGCCCCCTGGTCGGCTTGTGCATGGGGGCGTCTTGGCCTATCCCGCAGCCGGCCCTCCCCGCGCGCAGATCATGCCGCGCCGGGCAAGGCGAAATCGGAGTTCAGTGTTTCTTGACCGCAGCGGCTTTTCTGGAAACGGACAGCAGCCAGAGCTGGCCACGCCGTCTGAGCAAAGGCCTGGGCGACATCCGGGCGGGGCTGGCCAAGCGCGAGCTGTGGAGCTTTCTCGGCTGGCGCGAAGTGCGCAAGCAGTATCAGCGCTCGGTGCTCGGCCCCTTCTGGCTGACGCTCAACATGGGCATCCTGGTCGGCGCGCTCGGCTTCTTCTATTCGCAGATCTTCCAGCAGGACATCACGACCTTTCTGCCTTATCTCGCAGTGGGCTTCATCGTCTGGGGGCTTCTGTCGGGGCTGATCGTCGAGGCCTGCACGATCTACACCTCGGCCGCCGCCTCCGTGCGCCAGTCGCGGCTGCCGCTCAGCGTCTACGCCTACCAGCTGCTGTGGCGGCAGTTCGTGATCTTCCTCCATAACTTCGTGATCTATGTGATCGTGGCCCTGGTGTTCGGCATCTGGCCGGGCGTCACGGGGCTGCTGGTGATCCCTGCTGCCGCCCTCACGCTGATCTCGGGCTTCTTCCTGGCGCTGATCCTCGGCCCGCTCTCGGCGCGCTTCCGCGACGTGCCGCCGATCATGACGAGCATCATGCAGATCTTCTTCTTCCTGACGCCCATCTTCTGGACGCCGGAGAACCTGCCCGAACGCGCGCTGTTTTTGCTGCTCAACCCGTTCTACCACTTCGTCGAGATCATGCGCGAACCGCTCTTCGGCCGCACACCCGAGCTCGGCCACTGGCTGGGCTGCATCGGCATCACGGCAGCGCTCGCCGTGCTCGGCACCCTCTTCTTCTCGCGGGTGCGCGCCCGCATCCCCTACTGGGCCTGACGATGACCGCGCTCACGCTTCAGGATGTCAGCGTCGACATCCCCATCTTCAACGCGGGCAACCGCTCCTTGAAGAACAACATCCTGTCCATGGCCACCGGCGGGCAGATCAAGGGGCGCGACGGGGCGCGGCCTGCCGTGCGCGCGATCGAAGCGCTGTCGCTCGACCTGCGCCAGGGCGCGCGGCTCGCACTCGTCGGCCACAACGGCGCGGGCAAGACCACGCTTCTGCGCGTGATGGCCGGCATCTACGAGCCCACGGTGGGCAAGGTCACCGTCCAAGGCAAGATCGCGCCCATCTTCGACATCGGCTTCGGCATGGACCCCGACAGCACGGGCTGGGACAACATCATCCTGCGCGGCATGCTGCTCGGCCTCAGCCGCAAGGAGATCGAGGAGCGCCAGAACGAGATCGCCGAAGCCTCCGATCTCGGCGAGTTCCTGGACATGCCGCTTCGCACCTATTCGGCGGGCATGTCGACGCGCCTGGCCTTTGCCGTGTCCACCTCGATCCGCGCCGATATCCTGCTCGTCGACGAGGGCGTGGGCGCGGGCGACGCGGCCTTCTTCAAGAAGGCCAAGGCCCGGCTGCGCGAGTTCGTCCGGGATGCCGGCATCCTGGTGCTCGCCTCGCATGCCGAGGAACTGCTTCGCGAATGGTGCGAGACCGCGCTCTGGATGGAGCACGGCCGCGTGCGCGGCTATGGACCGCTCGAAGACATCCTGGCCGCCTACCGCGCCTCGCTCGCGGCCTGACGCCTACTGCTCGCGGAAGGCGCGGCTCATCGAGTTGCTGATCGGGCTCAGCATGTATTCGAGCGCGGTGCGCTCGCCCGTCGGCACGATGATCTCGGCGGGCATGCCGGGATAAAGCGTGAGATTGGCCGTGGTGCGCGAAAGCGATGCGGGGTCGACGTCGATCTCGGCCGCGAAATAGGAAAAGCCCGCCTCGTCCGTCAGCCGGTCGGCCGAGATGCGCCGGATGGTGCCCGCGACCGATGGCGTCACGCTCTGCATGTAGGCGGTGAGCTTCACGTCCACTGCCATGCCCGGCTCGATCTCGTCGATGTCCTCGGGCTTCACGCGCGCTTCCACCACGAGCCGGGTGTCGTCGGGCACGATGTCGAGGATGCGCTCGCCCGCGCCCACCACACCGCCATTGGTGAACTGTGTGAGGCCGAGAATCGTCCCCGAAACAGGCGCGCGGACCTCCGTCAGCTCCAGCGTGGAGCGCGCGGCCTGAAGGCGGGGGATGATGTTCGCAAGCTCGTTCTGCGCTTCGCTCAGGCCCTGATTGGCTTCGGTCTGCCGGTCCTGGCGCAGCTTGTTCATCTGCATGCGCGCCTCGCCCTGGGCTTCCCGTGCTTCAGCGATCTGCGAGCGCAGGCTGCCCGTGCGGCCTTCCAAATCGACGGAGGCGCGCTGCAGGGCGAGAAGCTGGGTCTTGGGCGCCAGGCCGCGCTTGTAGAGGGTGTTCACGCCCTCCTCCTCGTCCTTGATCAGCTCCTGCTGGCGCGTGATGGAGGACACCTGGGCATCGTAGCCGCCGATGCGGGTTTCGAGCTGCTGGAGGCGCTGCTCCAGGATCTGCACCTGGGTCGCGAGCGCCTGGCGGCGGGTGTCGAAGAGAAGCGTCTGCTCGGCGATGAGCTGCTCGACCTTGCCGTCGCCCTGGCGGTCGAGCACGGAGGCGGGAAACTCGATCCTGTCGGCACCCTTGCTTTCGGCCGCGAACCGCGCGCGCTTGGCGCTCAGATTGAGCAGCTGGTTGTCGTAGACCTCGAAGGCGGAGCGCGCCTGCACGTCGTCCATGCGCAGGAGAACGTCGCCCTGCCCCACATGCTGGCCGTCGCGCACCAGCACCTGGGCAACGATGCCGCCGTCGCGGTTCTTCACGACCTTGCGGCTGTCCTCCACCTTGACCACCGCCGGCGCCATCACCGCCCCGCTCAAGGGCGCCAGCGCCATCCAGAGCCCGGTGCCCAGGATGCACACGCCGAAGATCACCGAGCCCGCCGTGATCAGGGGGCCGAAACCACGTTCGGCGCCCTCGTCGTCTGCGAGGGGAATCGCGACAACCGGTTGCTCGGCCTCGGGCGCCTCGTCTTCCGCCGGCTGGGGAGCACGCAGGAACTGCTTCTTGAAGGCGATCACCGACATGGGAGGTTCCCTCTCGTTCGCGGTCAGGAGGCGGGCAGCTTGGGATCGGCCCCGCCCGCTGCGATCGCGGGGCGCGGGCCGACGGTCACCGCCACCGGCGGTGGCGCAACGGGCTGGGCGGGCGTCATCAGCTTCGCCAACACCTCCTCGCGCGAGCCGAACTGCTCGACCATGCCGTCGCGCAGAAGCAGGAGCTTGTTGGAAGAGTTGAGCGCCGACATGCGGTGCGAGATCACGACGACCGTGGAGCCCAGCCGGCGAAGTGCCGCGATGGCCGCGAGCAGCGCCTGCTCGCCATCGGAATCGAGACTGGCATTGGGCTCGTCCAGCACCACGAAGGCGGGAACGCCGTAGACCGCGCGCGCCAGCGCCACCCGCTGGCGCTGGCCGACCGACAGCATCGCGCCGCCCTCGCCGAGTTCGGTGTCGTAGCCTTCGGGAAGGCGCAGGATGAGGTCGTGCACACCCGCCATGCGGGCGGCGTCCAGCACCTGCTCGTCGCTCGGCTCGGGCGAGAAGCGCGCGATGTTCTCGCGCACCGTGCCCGAAAACAGCTCCACGTCCTGCGGCAGGTATCCGATATGGCTGCCGATGTGGCTGCGCGCCCAGGAATGCATCTCCGCCCCGTCAAGCCGCACGCCGCCGGACGAGGGCTTGGCGATGCCGATCAAAAGGCGCGCGAGCGAGGACTTGCCCGCACCCGAGGGTCCGATCAGCCCCAGGCAATCGCCGGGAACGAGCGCGAAGCTGACATTCTTGAGAAGCGCCTTGGGCACGCCGGGATGGGCGAAGAAGACGTTTTCGACCGAAAGGTGCCCGCGCGGGCGCGGCAGTTCCATGCCGACCGTGGTGGAGGGGAATTCGAGAAGCAGCTGGTTCAGCCGCTCGAACGCCTGGCGCGCGGTGACCACCGCGTTCCACGAGCCGACCGCCCGCTCGACAGGTGCCAGCGCGCGGGCCATCAGCATCATGGAGGCGAACATCACGCCTGGGCCGGAAATCCCTTCCAGCACCAGAAGCGCGCTGCCGCCCAGGATCGCCACTTGGAGGAACATGCGCAGGAAGCGAATCGCCGCACTCCAGGTGCCGCCGCGCTCGGAGGCCGCCTCCTGTGCCTGGAGCATGGTGAGCCGGTCGCGGTTCCAGCGGCGCCCCAGGCCCGGCAGCATGCCCATCGCGTGGATGACTTCCGCGTTGCGCAGCCCGGAATCGGTCGCGGCGTAGGAGCGTTGCCCCGCCTGGTTGGCCTCCTGAAGCGAAGGCTTGGTCGCATATTCGTTGGCGAGCGCGAGCGCGAGAAGCAGCACGGCGCCGAGCGTGGCGAGCAGCCCCAGGCGCCAGTCGATCACGAAGATGACGGCCAGGAAGATCGGCGCCCAAGGCGCGTCGAGAAGGGTGTTCGTCACATTGCCGGCCAGTCCCTGGCGGAACGTGTCGAGATCGCGCAGGGCTGCCGAACGCGCGGGCCGGCCGGCGCGCAGGCCGGCACTCACCACCGCTTCCAGAAGGCGCGGCGCCAGGCGCCGGTCGAGCATGGTGCCGATGCGGATGAGGATGCGCCCGCGCAGTTCCTCGAGCGCCGTCATCACCACGAAGGCGCCGATGGCCGCGATGCTGAGATAAAGCAGCGTCGCTTCCGAATGCGAGGTGACCACCCGCGAATAGACCTGCGTCGTGTAGATCGGCAAAGCGAGGTAGAGCAGGTTCGAGCCGCAGGAAAACAAGGCCGCAAAGGCCAGCGGCCGCGCGCTTGCCTGCAGTGCCGAGCGCATCTCCGGCGCCAATCCGCTTGCGTTCTGCATGATGCCTTCTCAGACGGGGCGCAGGCGAGGCACGGTGCCGTGCCTCACTGCGCCCGGACGAAATTGAAGCGTTGCGCCAGGCGCGAGAGCGCAGAAGTGCGCGTTTGGCCGGGCGCATGGGCCCGGCGCGTCACGGGCGCGCCGCGATGGCGGATCAGAAGCGGCACGGTGGTGGTCATGGGGTGCATGATCCCGTGTTCCCACACGCCGTCCTCGCCCCAACAGTCGCCATGGTCGCCGCAGACGATGATCGTGCCATCCCGATGGCGCTCCAAGAGCGGTCCGAGCTGCGTGTCGGCGAAAGCAAGGCAGGCCGACTGGCGCTCGCGGCATTCGGCCGAGCGGTCCACGTCCTGAAAGGGCCGGCAGGGATTGTCGTCCGCTTCCCAGGGCGCGCCCTCGTGCCAGTAGGGCACGTGGGTCTCGCCCACATTGATGAAGGTGAAGGTGGGCGCGGTGGCCGCGCTCAGCCGCTCTTCCACCCAGGCCACCTGCTGCCGCAGGAAATAGGGGCCGGCATAGAAGAAATGCTCGAAGCTTCCGATGAGGTGGGCGGCCGTCGGCGTCGCAGGGTCGAACCAGCCCATGGCTGCCGTTCCGATCGTGGAATAGCCGCGCGCGCGGAACCCTTCCACGATGTTGCGCCCCGAAAGCTCGAAGCCTTCAGACCCCTTGCCGGGGTGCCCTGCACCCACCAGCTTGAAGAGCTTGCCGAATTTCGGATCGAGAAATGGCTCGGCCGCGCCCGGAATGCCCGGCGTGAAGCCCGCGAACATGGCTGAGTGCGAGCCGTAGGTGAAATAGCTCGGCGCCTGCGCCTGATGCAGCGGCGCCACCGCCCGAATATTCGGCGCGCACCCGTTCGCAAACGTGTCGAACCGGCACGAATCCAATGTGATGAAGAGAACGTTCTCGCGCGAACTGGTCATCGTTTGCCTGCGAAGAACAAAGGGCGGCCGAAGCCGCCCTTTGCTTTGCTTGTGGCGGCCGATCAGGCGGTCAGCGGCGCGAAGCTGTCGGCGTTGACGGTGCCGGTGAAGCCGGTGATCTCGACGACCTGGTCGTTGTAGAGAGCGTAGGTGCCAGCCAGCGAACCGGTGGCGACGTTTGCAATCGTCACCTGACCTGCGGTCCCGTTGTCGAGAGCCTCGAGTGCCGCGAAGTTGGCAACCGAAGACGCGTTCACGGTGATCGCCGAGGACACGGCGCCGCCGCTGAACAGGATGGCATCCTGACCGAAGGCGAAGTCGGTGATGGACACGATCTGATCGGCGCTTGCCGTGTTTCCGGCATCGCGAATGTCGAAGGTGTCGTTGCCGATGCCACCGGTCAGCACATGCGCACCGAAGCCAGCGCCCACGTCAATCGTGTCGTTGCCGGCGCCGCCGAACACCGTAGCCGTGCCAGCACCCGAAACGTTGATCGTATCGTTGCCGCCGTTGCCGAAGATCGAGGCGGTCTGGATGGCGTTTCCAGCCACGTTGGTCAGCGCGACGGTGATGACGTCATTGCCGTCGGCCGCGTCGGCTTGGCCGTTGCCACCGTAGACGGTGATCTGACCATTGTCCTGAGCGATGGCGAGATTGATCGTGTCGGCACCGAGGCCGCCATAGATCACCGAGCCATTGCCCACGACGCCTGGGTCTGCGGCACCACCACCACTGATGGTGTCGTTGCCGGCGCCGCCGAACACGGAATACGTGCCGCCATTGGCTCCGAGCAGGTTGATGTCGTCGGCTCCGCCATTGCCGTAAACCTCGGCTTTGGAGTCCGCGAGAAGCGTCACATTGATGATGTCGGCGCCATCCGTGGGATCTGCCGTGCCATTGCCGCCGAAGACCGAGAACGAGGCGTCTGCGCCGGCCGCCACCACGTTGATCGTGTCGGTGCCCAGGCCGCCGACCACGGTGCCGCCATTGATGGAAGCGAAGATCTGATCGTCGCCACGACCACCGTAGACGCTCGCGTCACCCGCGCCGAACACGTTGATGATGTCGTCTCCGGCATTGCCATAGATGGCCGCAGAGGTGTCGGCAGCGAGCGTGACAATGATCTGATCGGCGAGATCTTCAGCGTCAGCCAAGCCGTTGCCGCCGTAGATCGTGACGGACTCACCTGCGTTGGCCAGCGTGGCATCGATGAAATCGCCACCGAGGCCGCCGTAGACTACCGAGCCCGAACCGAAGTCGAACAGCTGATCATTGCCCTGGCCACCGAAGATGCGTGCATTCTCGAAACCATTGCCGTTCAGGATGTCGTTGCCCTGATTGCCGTAGTAGAGCGCGTTGTCGCTCTGCAGGATCGTGTCATCATCACCTGCGAGCCCAAGAACCACATTTCCATCAACGATTTCACCCGCAGCGGTGCCGATCGCGAACTGAAGGTCGGAGTTGGTGCCAGCCTGGAAGCTGGTCGAAGTGAGGCTTGCCAGGATCACCCCACCCAACACGGCTGCGTTGCCGTTGGTCAGCGTCACCGTGACAGAAGTGTTGGTCTGACTGATGGATGCGATGTCAGCAGCATCGAGATTGTCGAAAACGATGGTGTCGTTGACCGGGTCGAAAGTCGGGATCGAGAGATTGCCCGATCCACTGAAAACGTAAGTTGCCATTTAGCCTCCAAGCCCTTCTTCACCAGGGCAGATATGACTGTGCTGTCGCACACGTCCCCACGAATGACCGATTGCCCCTCGGCAACCAAAGCCTGGAAAGCATAAGCACGCCTCGCTCACGAGTCGCAAGTTCTAGTTGCATTGATTTTCGTCATCACAACTGGGTAGTGCACAAATGACACAAGATTCAACCACGGCCCACAACCTGTAGGTGTCCCTCTTGCCCTCGGCCGAAGGGCTGGCGCGGCTGAGGGTTCACCGGACCCAGGGGCTTGGGATGTTCGGCGATCGTGCAAACGAGCGACTGGGAGATCTGCGTCTTCGCGCGACGCAGACCTGGAAACGCAGGGGCGTACTCTTGAAATGGATGAGCGCGCGCGACCACGGTGGACGGAGCCAACCCCGTCGCCCGACTGGTGCGTCCGGCCCGCTATGCGTCCCCTCGTCCGCTCAGCGCGGCAGGGCGGTGAAATCCAGCACGTAGTCGGGCGCGGTGTTGTCGAAGTTTTGGTTGTAGAAGGGGTCGCGGTCGAGCAGTGCGCCCCAGCGGCTGCGCATGTAGCGGGCCTCGCGGCCGAAACGCTCCCGCTTCTCGGGCGTCATGTCGGAGCCGCGGGACGCCGATTCCAGGTGGAAGAGCTCGGCATAGGGCGTCCAGAGCACGCGGAAGCCCGCTTCGCGCACGCGCAGGCAGAAGTCGATGTCGTTGAAGGCGACGGTGAGGCTTTCCTCGTCCAACCCTTCCACCGCCTCGAAAGCCTGCCGCGTGACGAGAAGGCAGGCCGCGGTGACCGCGCTCATCTCCTGCGTCAGCGCGTAGCTGCCCCGGTAGCCAGCGTCCTGGGCGGCGGCCAGATGACCGAAATGGCCGGCGACGCCTGGACCGCCGTCGAAGGTGCCGGCACCCAGGCGCACGCCGGCATGCTGCACGCGCCGGTCGCCGTAGAGCAGTTTCGCGCCGACGATGCCGATGCCCGGCCGCGAAGCAAGCGACACCATCTCCGTCAACCAGTCGGCGCCGATGACGTCGATGTCGTTGTTCAACAGCAGAAAGAGATCGCCCTTTGCCTCTTTCGCCGCGAAGTTGTTCAGCCGCGAATAGTTGAACGGCCTGGGGTCGGGCAGAATGCGAATGCGGCTCTCGCCCGCCCAGCTCGCGAAGAGATCACGCGTGCGCTGTTCCACGCTGCCATTGTCGACCACAAGGATCTCGATGTTGGCGTAGTCCGTGCGATGCAGGAGCCCGTCCACGCACTGCTTGAGAAGCTGGGCGTAGTCACGCGTCGGGATGATGACGGACACGAGCGGCGCGGGCGTCGGCACAGGCCAGCGCACCCGGTTCCAACTCGGCACCAGCGGGCAGGCCTCGACCCTGGGCTTGTCGTCGAAACCTTGATGGGTCTCATCCAGGTAATCCTGGATGGCCTTGCGCGAGGACGCGATGCACTTGTCGAGGGCCGATTGCGAAAACGACACGGTCCCGCTCGGCTGGCGCCAGTGGTAGAGCACCTTGGGGATGTGGAGGATCTTCTCGGGCGAGGTCTTGGCGATCACGCGAAGCGCCAGGTCGTAGTCCTGGCTGCCGTCCACCCCGCTGCGGAAGCCCCCGACCTCGTCGATGAGCGAGGCGCGGTAGACGCCAAGATGGTTGATGAGGTTCTGGCCCAGGAAAAGGTCGAGGCTGAAGCCGGGCTTGAAATAGGGGTCGGAGCGCGTGCCGTTCTCGTCCACCTTGTCCTCGTCGGAGAAGACGATGTCGGCGTCGGGCCGCTCGTTCAAGAGAGTGACGATCTCGAACAGCGCGTGCTCAGGCAAAAGGTCGTCATGGTCCATCAGAGCGATGAACTCGCCTCGGGCGAGTTCGAGCGCGCTGTTGGAGGCGGCCGCGATATGGCCGTTGGTGTCCCGCCGCATCCACTTGATGCGCGGTTCGGCGGCTGCGAGTTCAGTGAGAACGGCCTTCACATGCGGCGCGGGCGAGGCGTCGTCTGCGATGCAGAGTTCCCAGTTCTCGTAGAGCTGCGCGCGCACCGAGCCGATGGCCTCGCGCAGCACGGTCTCGGGCGTGTCGTAGACGGGCATGACGATCGAGAGCAGCGGTTTGTAATTCAAGGCCTTCGCCTTGCCGCGGATGGCCGCGCGATGATGCGGCTTCAGAGTGTCGTAGCGGCGCACCCAGGCATCGTAGGAGCGCATGCCGTGCGGCACGAAGGCGCCGGGCGGGAAATCGAGAGCGGGGCCGGGCGCCTGGTTAGGCGGAGCCTGCAGCAACAGGTGCTGGCTGTAGCGCGTCCGCAGGAGGCGCAGGCGCTCGCGCGTGCGCCAGGGCGTGATGGCCCACCAACCGGCCTTTGCGCCGCGACGCAGCCAGACCTTGAAGGAATTCGGCAACCGCTCGGCCACCCGATGCACGGGGCGGAGTGCACGCCACGTGGTGGAGCTGTGGATGGCGTTGATCAGGGTGCGCAAGTGGTCATTCTCGCGCCGCACATGACCGACCTCGTGCTCAAGCCGGTCGACCACGCCGACCAGAGCTTGAGCCTCGTCCTTTTCCCTGCGCAGGGCGCGCATGTCGTCGTCCAGCCGATAGATGGCTTCATTGCGCTCACCGAGTTCGCGCTCGAAGCTCTCCGTCAGCGAACGTTCAAGGCCCGCGCGCTCTTCGGAGGCCGCTTGCTCGGCCCCCGCCAACTCGCGGCGCAATTCCTGGGCGATCGAATTCAGCTGACCGATCTCGGCATCTTTCTCCCGTCGCAGCAGCGCTTCCGCCAGATTTAGCCGGTGAATCTCCGTGTCCTTCTCCTGCCGCAGATCGCGCTCGGCAAGGTTCAGGTGGTGGATCTTGGTATCCTTGGCCGCCTGCTCCTCACGCATCCAGTTGAGGTAGCCGGAGAACACCTGTGCGGCGTCGCGCACTTCCGCTCGGATCGCGTCGAGCGACTGCAGCGCCGTCTGGTCGTTGGCGTCGGACACCAGCGCGGAGAACGCGTCCCAGGCTTGGGAAACGATCGCGTCCAGGCGGGTCTCGCTTCCGAGTTCGGCCGCCTGCTTGTGGTGGCGCAGGCCTGCGTCGAGAAACGCGTCGATCTTGTGCTCGATCCGATCCCGCTTCTTCGGCCATTGCAGCGAGAGGTCGCGCGACAGCCGGTCGGTCGCCGTGCGCCAGTCCCGCAGCAGCTCGTCATAGCCCACGAAGCTGCGCACCATGCCGCGCGTGTCGGCTTCGATGGCCAGCATGTGGTCGAGCCAGATCAGGAAGGTCTTGGCGCGCGGAAAGCCGTTGCGCTTGCCGAGCGAGCCCGCCACCTCGACGGGATGGCGCAGCGGGATGACGGCGATCGGCGTGACACCGGCTTGCGACAAGGCAACCCGCCACAGCGGGATGAAGCGCGAAAGCCGGGGGTCCTTGACGGCGAAGATGGGCGATTTCTGCGCGAGCTCGCGCTCGATCAGCTCGGCCAGTTCGGTGGCCAGGCCGGCGCCATACGGCGTGTCCACAAAGTCGTTGGACAGCGGCAGCGTGTCGTCCCAGCTTGAGCCGAGCGCGGCCAGCAGGCGCTCGTGGAACTCGTAGACGGCCTTGTTCTCGAAGAAGCCCTTCTCGTTGTCCTCGGCCGGCGGCAGCAGCTCGCCGGGGGTGGGGACGCCGAGCAGGTCGAGCACGCCTGCGACGGCCGAGGTGCCGCTGCGGTGCATGCCGAGCACGAGCACGCCGATGCGGTCGGATTGCGCGATGCCGGTGGAAGGGGCCGGGGAAAGATTTCTCATGGCTGCCCTATAGGATCGCGCGGAGAAACTGTCATCCGCCCCGATGCGGATCACCGTGTCTTGACTGCGTCTTCGACTTGCGCGCCACAGCAGCCGCCCAATGCAGGGCATCGCGGAGGCGCACGCGGATCGGGTCGGGCATGGCGCGGTAGACCGAGACGACGAAGGGCAGCCTGTTGGAGGCCCACATCACCAAGGGGTGGGGCCGGCGAAGGAACCGGGACTCCGCGTCCATCTCGGCGAGCGTCGCCGAACGCAGGGCGGCGTCCGAGACAGGCTCCTCGCCGAGCCCCGCTGCGGTCGCGGCACTTGACGTGATCCAGCCTTCGGCTTCGGCCACGGGAGCAAACATCCGCTCCACCGCATGGGCCGCCGTGCCGTCGGTCTGGCCTTTTTCCCCAGCGAAAAGGTCGTCGAGATCGACATCGCGGAAGGGAGCGATCGCTTCCGCGCGGAACCAGAACATCGAGCCAGCGACGAAGTAAGGGCAGTGCGCGAATAGCCGGCGGGGATCGCGTCCCATCCGGCGCGCAACCTGGGCGATAGGCCGCCGGTTGCGGCCCATCCAGAAGGCGACCGACAACAGTGCGCCATCGGGTGCCACGATGCCCAGCCGCCCCGTCTTCGAGCCGAGCAGTGCCGCGAAGTGCTGCGTGCCCTCGCGGTCGGGCAGCAGCGAGCCGGTGATCGCCTGGCGCCAGCCCTCGCCGTCGAGCCGGTGCACCGAGCGCTTGGTGTGAAGCTTGAGCCCCACATCGAAAGCGGGCTCCTCGCGCAACACCTGGAGGAAGGGCCTGATATCGCGCCCGCGGTTCTCCACCTCCACCACGCGCATGGCGAGCAGATGCGGCGTTGCGGGCGCTTCCACCGCATCCACCGGCCCCGCCGTCGTCACCACCAGGCGAAAAGGCTGATCGAGGGTCTCGGCGATGCGCGCGGCGATCTCATTCCACACGTCGAGGTAATGGACGTGGCAGAAGATCACCAATCTCGGTTCCGGTGCGCCTGGGATCGCTGTTCTCCTTGCCAACGCGAGCGAGACCCGCGCCGCGCGCCGCGCTTATGGCAAAGTCGCTGCCTGCCAGGAAGCCCGCGATCTCTTTCCCTACTGCACCGCCACCCCGCCATAGATGAGGTTGGGCAAGAAGAGCGAGATCTGCGGAAAGGCACTCAGAAGCACCAAGACCACCGCCATGGCCGCGAGATAGGGCAGCACCTCCCTCGCATAGTCCACCATCGAGACCCGCAGGATTTGGGAGGAGATGTACATCATGCCGCCCACGGGCGGGGTGATGCCGGCGATCGTCAGATTGGTGATGAAGACGATGCCGAAATGCACGGGGTCGATGCCCACGCGCGCGATCACGGGGATCAGCATGGGCGTGAGGATGATCAGCGCGGCCGACCCCTCGATCGCGGTGCCGAGCACGATCAGCACCACGTTGATCACCAAAAGCAGCAGGAGCGGGTCGTCGGTCAGCCCTTCCATCCAGCCCGAAAGGCTCTGCGGCACGGCTTCCCAGGCAAGGTAGAAGCCGAAGGCGGCGGCCGCGCAGATCATCATCATGACGGTCGCCGAATCGCGCACGGCCTCGGCCAGCACGGTCGGGATGTCGCGCACGCGGAACTCGCGATAGGCGAAGATCGCGATGAACAACACGTAGAGCACGATGATCGCGCCCGATTCGGTGGTGGTGAAGAGGCCGTAGCGCGTGCCTGCCAGGATCACCACGGGAATGGACAGCGCCCAGAGCCCGTCCACCAGGGCCGTCCAGCCTTCCTGCCGCGTGGCGCGTGTCGCGCGCAGCGGCTTGTAGCCGCGCTTCTTGGCGACGAAATAGGTGGTGACCATGAGCGCCAGCGCGAGCAGCAGGCCGGGCACGATGCCCGCCGCAAACAGCCGTCCGATCGAGGTTTCCGACAGGAAGCCGTAGATGATGAGCCCGATCGAGGGCGGAATCAGCGCCGTGATGATCGAGGCGGACGAGGTGATCACGGCCGCGAAGGCCGCGCTGTATCCCTTGGCGACCATCTGGTTGCCGAGCGTCTTGGCGAGCATCGCCGCATCCGCGTTGGCGGAAGCCGTCAGGCCGCCGAGCAGCGTGCCGAGCACGGTGCACATCTGGGCGAGCGCGCCCGTCATGTGGCCGACCAGCACATCGGCCAGGTTGATCAGGCGCCGCGTGATGCCCGACGCGTTCATGATCGAGCCGGCGAGCACGAAGAGCGGCAGGGCGAGCAGCGAAACCGACTGGCTGCCCTCGGCCATCTCCTGGGCGAAATTGGAAAGCGGGATCGTGTCGCGGTTGATCCAGAAGAAGAACAGCGCGCCGACCGCCATCGACCAGGTGATGGGCGTGCGCAGCGCAAAGAGCGCGAGCACCAGGACGGAGGGCCCAGCGAGATGCAGGAAGCTCATATGATGGGGTCCGCGTGGGTTTCGAGCGTCTCGGCCGCCCAGGGCCGCGCGGTCATGAGGTGCTGGACGAACATGCCGAAGGAGGCGAGCGCGAGCGGCGCGTAATAGATCGAGCGCGGCAGGTTGAGCGCCACCGAATGCACGTCGCGCGAAATCCAGGCCTGCATCACGAAGAGAACGGTCATCAGCAGGAACAGGCCGGCCAGCAGCAGGTAGTTGAACCAGGCGACCGCCCGGCGCACGGGCAGCGGAAACGCGTCCACCAGCACGTCGATCGCGGCATGGCTGCCCAGCCGCACGCCGGCGATCGCGCCGAAGAACACGAGATAGGCGAAGGCCATGCTGGCTATCTCGTAGGACCAGGCGGCGGGGCGGGGCAGCACATAGCGGCTGACCACGCCCCAGACGATCGCGAAGATGATGGCGAGCAGCGCCACCACCCCGATCAGCTCGTCCCAGCGAGACGGGGAGAAAAGCGGCTTTTCTTCCGGATCACGCATGGCGCTCCCCTCCCCGTTCGATCACTCGGCGACGGCTGCGCGCACGCGCTCGACCACGCCCGGCGACAGGTCGGGCACGGCTGCAAACGCGTCGGTGGCAGCCGCCTGGAAGGCCGGCACGTCGACGTCGGTCACGATCTCCACGCCCGCCTTGGCGAGCTGGTCGGCATATTCCTGATCGGTTTCGAGCGTCATCTTGGTGAGCTCGGGCGCGATGCGGGCGCCCTCCTCCAGCAGAACCGTCTGAAGCTCGGGATCGAGACTGTTGAAGAACTGGGTCGAGGTCGTCCAGGCGGTGAACATCATCTGGTGCCCGGTCTTGGAGATGACATTGCGCACCTCGTTGAGCTTGGCGCCCGCGATCGAGCCGAAGGGGCCTTCGGCGGCGTCCACCACATTGGTCTGGAGCGCGTTGTAGACGTCGCCCCAGGGCAGCTCGGTCGGCCGCGCGCCGAACTTGGTGAAGGTCGCGACCATGATGGGGGACGCGGGCACGCGCACGGTCACGCCGTCCATGTCGGCGGGCGAGCGGACGGGCTTGCCCGCGATCACGTGGCGCAGGCCGAACAGGCCGTTGGGCATCAGGATCTTGATGCCGCGCTCTTCCAGCTTGGCCGACATCTCCTTGTAGACATCGGAGGCGAAGAGCTTGTCGGAGGATTCCACGGTCGGGAAGATGTAGGGCCCGGCGATCACGCCGAGGTCGGGCACGAAGTTCGAGAGCTGGCCGTAGTCGGTCGCGCTCATCAGGCTCGCGCCGCTCAGGATCATCTCGTTGACCTTCTTCTGCGCGCCGAGCTGGTCGCCGGTCAGGACCTGGATGGCGATGCGCCCGTTGGAGCGCTCGCCCACGCGCTCGGCATAGAGCTTCATGGCGCGGATGATGGGCTCGTTGGGGTTCACCTGGGAGGTGGTGAAGCGCAGCCGGTATTCCTGGGCGGCGGCGGGAAGCGCGAGGGCAGCCGTGGCGAGCGCGGCGAGGCCGAGTGCGAGCAGTCGTTTCATGGGGTTCTCCTCCGGGAATGTTCTGGTTGGGCCGGCGCGTGACGCGCCCGGTCGTTCAGGCGATGGCGAGATGGGAGCCTTCCACCTTGCGGCGCTCGATCTCGGCCGTGTCCCAGGCGATGCCGAGGCCCGGCTCCCCGCTCGGGAAGGCGCGGCCGTTTTCCACGCGCATGCCCTGCGTCGTGATCTCGTCGAGCTGGGGGATGTATTCCACCCAGCGCGCGTTCGGCACCGCGCAACACAGCGCCACATGCAGCTCCATCAGGAAATGCGGGCAAACGGCGGTGTTGAAGCACTCGGCCAAATGCGCGGTCTTGAGCCAGGGCGTGATGCCGCCGATGCGGCCGACATCCACCTGCACCACCGAGCACGCGCCGCGCGCGAGGTATTCGCGGAAATGCAGGTGGCTGTAGAGGCTTTCGCCCACCGCCACGGGAATCGCGGTCGAGCGCGCGAGCCGCGCATGGCCGTCGATGTCGTCGGCGGGCAAGGGCTCTTCCAGCCAGCCGATGTTGAGCGCCTCGTAGTGGCGCGCACGGCGGATGGCCTCGTCCACGCTCCAGGCCTGGTTGGCGTCGGTGAAGATCTCGAAGCCCGCGCCGACCGCCTCGCGAACGGCCGAGATGCGGGCGACGTCCTCGTGGATCGGGCGGCCGACCTTGAGCTTCGCGCCGCCGAAGCCTTCTTGCCTGGCGCGCAGGGCATCCTCGACCAGAGCCGCCGTTTCCAGATGCAGCCAGCCGCCTTCGGTGGTGTAGAGCGGCACGGATTGCTGCGCCCCGCCCGCCAGAAGATGCAGCGGCAGATTCGCCCGGCGGCAGCGCAGGTCCCAGAGTGCGGTGTCGATCGCGGCCATTGCGATGGCCGTGATGGCGCCCACCGTGGTGGCATGGGTGAGAAACAGGAGATCGCGCCAGATGCGCTCGATCTCCTCGGCTTCGCGGCCGAGAATGGCGGGGGCGAGCGTGCGCTCGATCAGCCGCATCACGGAAGGCCCGCCTGTGCCGATCGTGTATGAATAGCCGGTGCCCACCGCGCCGTCCGCATCGGTGATGCGCACGATCGGCGTTTCCTGGCTGACAAAGGACTGGATGGCGTCGACCCGCTTCACCTTGGGTTGCAGGTCGACCATCAGGAATTCGACGCGAACGATCTTCGCCATGGTGCCGGGGCGCTCGAAAAACTAGCGCGCGACGCGGCACAGCGCGGTGCGCGCTCTGCCCGCTGCGGCGCGGCACGCCGCCCCCCGGCTGATCACCATTCCCCGTTCCTCCCAGAACACGTGAATTCCATATTTGAAACTCACATTCGCTGATAAGAAAGCATGCGGCTCAATCGAGGTCAACCGGCTCTCGCTCGCCGCGGGCTTGCCCTTTGGGGAGAGTTTGGCGACACCTCTCGCAAGCCCGAGGGCAGAGGAGGAGACGGACGTGTCGGACACGGCGGACGAAACCGGCGATCGCTACCGCGCGCCCGCGCTCGACAAGGGCCTCGACATCATCGAGCTCCTGGCCGGCGACGAGGAAGGCATGAGCCAGGTGGAGATCGCCAAGGCGCTCGACCGCACGCCGAACGAGATCTACCGGATGCTCGACCGCCTCGTGCGGCGCGGCTACGTGGCGCGCACGAGCGCCGACCGCTACGAGATCACGCTCAAGCTGTTCGGCATCGCCCACCGCCATCCGCCGATGCGCAGGCTGACCGCACAGGCGCTCCCCCGCATGCGCCGCTTCGCGCGGGAGGCGGCACAGGCCTGCCACATGGTTGTCTACGACCGCGGCAACTCCATGGTGATCGCCCAGGTGGACGCGCCCGGCTATTGGGGCCTGTCGATCCGGGTGGGCTCGCATATCAGCCTGGTCAACACCGGCTCGGGCCATGTGCTCCTGGCCTTCGCCCACCCCGCCGAGCGGCGGCTGATGCTCGAAGAGCGGGAAGTGATGCCCGACGAGGTGTGGCCCGAGGACTTCGAGAAACGCCTGAGCGAGGTCCGCGCCGCGGGCTTCGAGGCGGTGGCGAGCCAGCAGACCATGGGCGTCACCAACATCTCGGTGCCGCTGATGGGGCCGAGCGGAACGGTGCTCGCGGCCCTCACCTGCCCGCACATCCAGCGGCTCGACCGCACGAACATGCCCACCATCGATCAGACGCGCGAGCTTCTGCTCGACGCCGCGCGCGACATCTCGGTCGCGGTCGGCGGCGCCGACTGAAATCACCCAGACACCGGAGAGGAAAACCATGCAGCGCATCGGCAGCGTGATCGGGGTGCGCCCCGAGCACATCGAGGAATACAAGCGCGTTCACGCCGCCGTCTGGCCCGACGTGCTGCGCCAGATCGAGCGGAGCAAGATCCGCAACTACTCGATCTTCCTGCGCGAGCCCGAAAATCTGCTCTTCGCCTATTTCGAGTATCACGGCGAAGACCTCGCGGCCGACATGGCGGAAATGGCCGCCGACCCGGTGACGCAGGACTGGTGGAAGGTCTGCGGTCCCATGCAGGCGCCGCTCGACACGCGCGCCGAGGGCGATTGGTGGGCCTCGACGGAGCAGGTGTTCTTTCATCCCTGAGACGCGGCACAGCACCCAGGCGAACCACGGCTCGCGCTTCGACGCGCTTGCATCTGAAAATCAAATATGAAATCCTCATTCACATAAGAAGGTGAATGAGGGAGGAGGAATGCCCGCAAGCCTGGCCCAGGCCTGGCCGCGTCCGAGCGCGCCCCGACCGATCGTGGTGATCGGCGCGGGCGGCATCGTGCGCGATGCCCACCTTCCCGCCTACCGCTTGGCCGGGCTGCCGGTGGCCGGCCTGTTCGACCTCGACGGCGCGCGGGCGAAAAGCCTGGCAGAGGCGTTCGGCGTCCGGCATTTCGCGAGCCTCGACGAGGCGCTGGCCGTCGAAAACGCCGTGTTCGATCTCGCTTTGCCGCCATCGGCCCATGCGGAGATGCTGGCGAAGCTGCCGGAAGGCTCGCCCGTTCTGATCCAGAAGCCGATGGGCGCGGACCTCGAGGGCGCCACCCGCATCCTCGCGATCTGCCGCGCGCGGGGGCTCATAGCCGCCGTCAACTTCCAGCTCCGCTTCGCGCCGATGATGCTCGCGGTGGCCGATGCGCTCGCGCAAGGCCTGCTGGGCGAGCTGGTCGATATCGAGCTCCACTCCAACATCAACACACCCTGGCACCTCTGGCCCTTTCTGGAAGGCATGGAGCGCGTGGAGATCGCGGTCCACTCGATCCATTATCTCGACCTCATCCGCTCCCTGCTCGGCAATCCGCTCGGCGTGCACGCGAAAACGATCGGCCACCCGTCGAGCGCGGTGGCGCAGACCCGCACCTCGGCCATCCTCGATTACGGCCCGCGCGTGCGGGCGGTGATGTCGATCAACCACAACCACGATTTCGGCCGCCGATTCCAGGATTGCCGCTTCCGCTTCGAGGGCACGGAAGGCGCGGCCGTGGCCGTGCTCGGCGTCAACCTCGACTATCCCCGCGGCGAGCCCGACGAATTGTGGATCGCGAAGAAAGGCGGCGACTGGAACCAAGTGCCGCTTGAGGGCGCATGGTTTCCGCACGCCTTCATCGGCACCATGTCCAATCTCCAGCGCTTCGCGAGCGGCGAGGACGGCGTGCTCCACACATCCGTCGAGGACGCCTGGGCGACCATGGCGCTGGTGGAAGCCTGCTTCCGCTCGAGTGCCGCGCCCGCCACCCCCATTCCCCAATTGCCGGAAACCGCATGACAGACAAGACCGACGCCAAGCGCCCGCTCGAAGGGCTGCTCGTGGTGGACATGAGCCAGTTCCTGTCCGGCCCCTATTGCTCGCTGCGCCTGCTCGACTTCGGCGCGCGCGTGATCAAGGTCGAGCGCCCCGACGGCGGCGACCTTTCGCGCCGGCTCTATCTCTCCGACACCGAGATCGGCGGCGATTCCACCATCTTCCACGCCATCAACCGCGCCAAGGAAAGCTTCGCGGTGGACATGAAGGATGCGGGCGACCTCGCGAGCCTCAAGCAGCTCCTCGCCCAGGCCGACGTGGTGATCCAGAACTTCCGCCCCGGCGTGATCGAGCGGCTCGGCCTCTCCTACGAGGACATCAAGGCCATCAAACCCGACATCGTCTACGGCTCGATCACCGGCTACGGCACCGAAGGCCCCTGGGTGAAGCTGCCGGGCCAGGACCTGCTCGCGCAATCGCGCTCGGGCGTGATGTGGCTCAACGGCGACGAGACCCAGGGGCCCGTGCCCTTCGGCCTTGCGGTGGGCGACATGCTCGCGGGCGCGGCCCTTTGCCAGGGCCTTCTCGCGGCTCTCGTGCGCCGCGGCATCTCGGGCGAGGGCGCGCATGTGGAGACGAGCCTTCTCGAAGCGCTCGTGGACTTCCAGTTCGAGGTGCTCACCACCCACCTGAACGATGGCGGCCGCCTGCCCCGCCGCTCGGCCTTCCGCTCGGCACACGCCTATCTGTCGGCACCCTACGGCGTTTATCCCACGCAAGACGGCTTTCTGGCCATCGCCATGACGCCGATCGGCCGGCTGGCCGACCTGCTCGGCCTTCAGGACGAGCTTTCGGCCTATCGCGACCAGCCCGCCACCTGGTTCACCGCGCGCGACGAGGTGAAGGCGATCCTCGCCCAAAGGCTCGCCACCGCCACCGCCGACCACTGGCTTTCCCTGCTCCAGCCCGCCGACATCTGGTGCGCCAAGGTGTTGAACTGGCCAGAGCTGATCGAAAGCGAAGGCTTCAAGGTGCTCGACATGCTCCAGACCGTGGAGCGCGAGGACGCCGTCTCGATCCGCACCACGCGCTCGCCGCTGCGCTTCGACGGCACGCGGGCCATCGTGGAAGCGGCTGCTCCCCGCATCGGCGAGCATTCAGCTGCCATCAAGAGGGAGTTCGGCCTGTGACCGTTTCACTCAAGGGCATGACCTGGAGCCACCCGCGCGGCTTCGACCCGATGGTTGCGGGCGCAGCCGAATGGGAGCGCAAGACCGGCATTTCCGTCACCTGGGAGAAACGCTCCCTGCAGGATTTCGAGAGCTACCCCGTGGAAGAGCTCGCCCGCGCCTACGACCTGATCGTGATCGACCATCCCCATGTCGGCCAGATCACCGACGAGGGCTGCCTGCTGCCGCTCGACGTGCCCGGCCGCGAAAGCGAGCGCGCAGCACTGGCCAAGGGCTCGGTCGGCCCGTCCTATCCGTCCTACACCTGGCGCGGCCATCAATGGGCCTTTCCGCTGGATGCGGCGACCCAGGTGCAGGCCTATCGCAAGGACAGGCTGGCTGCTCCCCTTTCGGACTACGACCAGGTCTTGACGCTCGGCCGCGAAGGGCACCTCGCTCTGCCGCTGCGCAGCCCGCATGCGCTGATGGTGCTCTACTCGCTCGCCGCCAACATGGGCACGCCCTGCGCCACCCAAGGCCCCGAGCTGATCGGCAGGGAAGCGGGCACGCGCGTCTGGACGCTCATGCGCGCCATGGCCGAGCTGGTCGATCCCGTGGATTTCGAGAGCGACCCCATCGCCGTCTTCGAGCGCATGGCCGAGGCCCGTTCCCCCATCCACGCCGTGCCGCTGATCTACGGCTACGTGCCCTATGCGACCCAGGGCTTTCGCGAGCGCGCGATCGCGTTCGCCGATGTGCCGGCCGTGGCGGGAGGCGGCCCGAGGGGTGCAGCGCTCGGCGGCACGGGCATCGCGGTCTCCGCCCGCACGGCCCATCCGCGGGAAGCCACCGACTTCGCCTACTGGATCGCGTCGGGCCCTGTTCAGCGTACGCTCTATGCGGCCTCCAACGGCCAGCCGGGCCATGCGGAGGCCTGGGAGGACGCGGGCGTGAACGCAGCGACCGGCGACTTCTACCGCGCCACCCGTGCGACGCTCGAAGGCTCCTTCCTGCGCCCGCGCCACGACGGCTACATGGCCTTCCAGGCCGCAGCCTCGGACCGCATCGTGGAAGGCCTGCGCAAGCGCGAGGAAGCCGGCCCCGTGCTCGACGACTGCAACCGGCTGTTTGCCGAGAGTTTCAAGTAAAGGAGACGCCGTGGAACGCCCGCGCCATTTCGAGGACTACCAGCTCGGCGAGGAGCGCCGCTCCCACGGGCGCACCATCACCGAGACCGATTTCGTGGTCCATGCCGGGCACACCGGCGATTTCTTTCCCCATCACATGGACGCCGAGTTCATGAAAGGCTCGGAGTTCGGCCAGCGCATCGCGCACGGCACCATGACGTTCGCCATCGGCATCGGGCTCACCGCGAGCGAGATCAACCCGCTCGCCTTCACCTACGGCTACGAGCGGCTGCGCTTTCCCGCTCCCGTCTTCATCGGCGACACGATCCACACGGTTCTCACCGTGTCCGCGATCGAGCCCGATCCCAAGCGGCCGGACAAGGGCCGCGTGGTCGAGACATGCCGCGTGATTAACCAGCGGGGAGCAACGGTGATGGCTTGCGATCACGTGCTTCTGGCGCAACGGCGCGCGGCGTGACATGGAGCGCGTGCATCGGAGGATACCAGCGTGACAGACCTTTCAGGCAAGACCGTTCTCATCACCGCAGCCGCCCAGGGCATCGGCCGCGCCAGCGCCGAGGCTTTCGCGAAAGCGGGAGCGAGTGTTCTCGCGACCGACGTGAACGAGGAGAAGCTGGCGGAGCTGGCCGGCCTGCCCAACATCACCACCGCGCGCCTCGACGTGCTGGATGACGCAGCGGTCGAAAGCTTCGTCAGGGATCACCCGGTGATCGACGTGCTCTTCAACTGCGCGGGCGTGGTGCATGGCGGCTCGGTGCTCGAAGCCGACGAGAAGCAGCTCGATTTCGCCTTCGCGCTCAACGTCAAGGCGCAGTGGCGCGCGATCCGCGCGGTGCTGCCGGGCATGCTGGAGCGCGGCGACGGCGCGATCGTCAACATGGCCTCGGTGGCCTCGTCCGTGAAGGGCGTGCCCAACCGCTTCTCCTATTCGGTCACCAAGGCGGCCGTGGTCGGCCTCACCAAGTCGGTCGCGGCCGATTATGTGGCGCAAGGCATCCGCTGCAATGCCATCTGCCCCGGCACGGTGGAGAGCCCCTCGCTGCAGGACCGCCTGCGCGCGGGCGGCAACTACGACGAAGCGCGTGCGGCCTTCATCGCGCGCCAGCCCATCGGCCGCATCGGCAAGCCCGAGGAGATCGCCGACCTCGCCGTCTACCTCGCGGGCGCGACCTACACGACCGGCCAGATCCACGTGATCGACGGCGGCTGGACGGCCTGACGACAAAGGCCGAGACCTCGGAGCACGACGCTCCGGGGTCCCGTGGGCTGCGTCCGCCGGCTCGGTCGCGGTCCCCCATACACATCATTTCCCATCATTTCCAAAGCGCGTCGCTGCAGGCTCCCGAAGCCCCGCTGCGGCGCGCTTTTCCTTGCCTCTAGAGGCGGCAGCCCTTTCCCATTCAGACGAAAAATGATGGCGTTTTCCTCATTTCTCCTCTTCCCAATCCGCCTTCCCGCTGCTTAGTTGCTGTCGGCGAGGCGGACGGGATGCCGTCGGACGGGCTTTGCCGCGGGAGGATCAGGATGAGTGCAGAGGACCGGGCGCGAGGCTTCTCGCCCGACGTGACGATCCGCAGCCGGAGCGCGCGCATCGGCTGCGTGGGCGCGGGCATGATCATGGCCGAGTGCCATCTCGCGGCCTACAAGCAGGCCGGCTTTCCCGTGGTGGCCATCGCCTCGCGCACCCGGGCCAACGCCGAAAAAGTGGCCGAGCGCTGGGACATCCCCACCGTCCACGAGACGCCCGAGCAACTGATCGAGGACGAGACCGTCGAGATCGTCGATCTCGCCTATCCGCCAGACCAGCAGCCGGCCTTGGTGCGCCACGCGCTCAGGCAGCCGCATGTGAAGGCGATCCTCGCGCAGAAGCCGCTTGCGCTGTCGCTCGACGAGGCCAAGGCCCTGCGCGACGAGGCGGAGGCCGCGGGCAAGATCCTCTCCGTCAACCAGAACATGCGCTACGACCAGTCCATGCGCGTTCTCAAGGAGATCATCGACAACGGCGAGCTCGGCCAGGTCGTGTTCGCGCAGATCGACATGCACGCCATCCCCCACTGGCAGCCCTTTCTCCAGCAATACGACCGGCTGACCCTGTCCAACATGAGCGTGCACCATCTCGATGTGCTGCGCTTCCTGTTCGGCGATCCCGACGAGATCACGACGCAGGCGCGGCAGGACCCGCGCACGACATTCGAGCACACCGACGGCATTACGGTGTCCACGCTGCGCTTCCCCTCGGGCGTGCTCGCGCTGTCCTTGGAAGATGTCTGGTCCGGCCCCCGCCAGGAGGGCTATCGCGACGACCAGCACATCCGCTTCCGCGTGGAGGGCACGCAAGGCGTGGCGCGCGGCACGATCGGCTGGCCCACGGGCTCGGCCTCCACGCTCGAATACGCCTCGGCCAGGACCACGGGTGGCGAATGGGTCAAGCCCGAATGGGACACGATGTGGTTCCCCCACGCCTTTATCGGCGTGATGGAGCAGCTTCAGCACGCGGTAGCCTCCGGCGAGGCGCCCGCGCTGACGGTGGCCGACAACGTGAAGACGGTGGCCCTGGTGGAGGCGGGCTACCGTTCGATCGCGGAAGGCCGCACCGTCAGGCTGTCCGAAATCCCGGTCGCCTGACCGGCCGACAACCAATCGAGCGAAGAGGGAGGAACTCCGCCATGATGCAGAACGGCATCTTCACCGCATATTTCCCCTATGGCCTGGAGGAAACGGCCAAGAAAATCCGCGCCCACGGCTTCAACACCGTGCAGCTCGACCTTCATTTCAAGGATCTGGACGTCGGCCCCGGCAAGCTCGACGACGCCAACTGCAAGCGCATCCGCGACACGTTCCGCGCGCACGACCTGCCGATCTGCGCCATCTCCGGCTACACCAACATCATCCATCCCGACCTCGACCACCGCAAGGCGAACGTGGACCGGCTGAAGGAGATCATCCGCAACGCCCGCAAGCTCGGCACGCGCTACGTGATCTCGGAGACGGGCACCTACAACACCGAATCCGAATGGATGAGCGACCCCAAGAACCGTACCGAGGAAGGCTTCGAGACCTGCCGCAAGGTGATCGCGGAGCTCGCCCAGGAAGCCTACGACCACGGCTCGATGTTCCTGTTGGAGACCTATGTGAACAACGTGGTCGGCTCGGTCGAGGAGACCGTGCGCATGTTCGCGCAGGTCGACCATCCCGGCCTCGGGCTCCTGATGGACCCCACCAACTACTTCGAGGACCACAACATCGATCAGATGGACAAGGTGCTCAACCAAGTCTTCGACACGCTGGCCGACAAGATCCACATCGCGCATGCCAAGGACGTCGCGCGCGCCAAAGATTCCACCGAAAAGCACGCCGACATCGGCGACGACGACGCGCTCGCCTCCCACACCTTCCGCGGCGTGGGCGCCATTGCGCTCGACGCGCCGGGCATGGGCGTCCTGAACTACGACCTCTACCTCAAGCGGCTCGCGGAAAAGCACCCCAACATCCCCGTGATCATCGAGCATCTGGACGAGGCGGATGCGCCGCGCGCCAAGAAGTTCCTGGACGACAAGTTCCTCGCGCTCGGGGTCTGACGCTTCCGTGGTCGAGCTTTTCGGGCGCAGCTATTCGCGCAGGGACGTGGCGGAACATGCGGGCATGCTCTCGCAGTTTGCCGGCGTGCGGCTGGTGGAATTGTCCGACGGGCTCGAACGCGGCATCCGCATGCTCGAGTTCCGCACCGGCTCGGGCCTGCGCTTCACCGCGCTCGTCGACCGCGCGCTCGACATCGCGGACTGCGAGCACAAGGGACGCGCGATCGGCTGGCACTCGCCGTCGGGCGTCCGCCATCCCGCGCTCCACGAATATGAAGGCGAAGCGGGCCTGTCCTGGGCCCGCTCGTTCTCGGGCCTGCTCGTCACCTGCGGGCTCGACCATATCCTGGGGCCGGAAGAGGTTCCGGCCGAGAACTACAACTATCCCGGCAAGACGACCGTGCGCCATTCGCTGCACGGGCGCGTGGGCACGATCCCCGCGCGCCTCACCGGCTATGGCGAGACGTGGAACGGAGACGAATGCGTGCTCTGGGCGGAAGGCACCATTCGCCAGGCAGCCGTGTTCGGCGAGACGCTCGTGCTCCACCGCCGCATCGAGGCGGATGTCGGCGGCGACGCGATCCGCATCACCGACCGCGTGGTGAACGAGGGGTTCTCGCCCACGCCCCACATGTTCTTCCTGCACCTCAACTTGGGCCACCCCGTGATCGACGAGGGAGCCCGCTATCTCGCGCCCATCCGCGAAGTGTTGTGGGCGGCCCATGCGGGCGGGCGCTACGAGAGCCAGGGCGTCGGCTACCGCACCCTGCCCGGCCCCCGCATGAACTTCCGCGAGCAGGTCTGGCAGCACGAGATGGTGGCCGACGATGCCGGCATCGTGCCGGTCGCGGTGGTCAACCCGCGCATCGGGCTCGGCTTCTCCGTCGAGACCCGCCGGGATCAGCTGCCCGCCATGTATCAGTGGCAGAACTTCCAGGCCGGGCATTACGCGATGGGCATCGAGCCCTCGACCCATCACGTGCTGGGCGACATGGCCGCGCGTGAGCGCGGCGAGATGATCTGGCTGGAGCACGGCGAGGAGCGCCGCTACGACACACGGCTCAGCGTGCTCGATGGCGCGGACGCGCTCGCAGCCGCAGAAACGCGCATCGCAGCCATCGCGCGCCAGCCCGACGACGACTACCCCCTCCCTTCCAACAGCTTCCCCAGGCTGACGGGCGCGGGGCGCCGCTGAGCTGCAAGGCTCGGTGGCGTTTCGCCCGGCCGACCCCTAGAATCCTTGTCCGGCCGTTCGCGCTAAGGCGGCACTTCCAACCCCAATCCCAATCGAGGAAACACCATCATGAGCCGCACGAGACCCACGATCGCAGACCTGCGCGCGATCAAGGGCAAGCGCCAGCTGACCATGCTGCGCGTGGTGACGCTGGACGAGGCGGAGGCCGCCGAGCGCGCCGGCGTCGACATCGTGTCGATCCCCCCGGAACTCTTGATGAACCCGCAATATCGCGACGCGGCACCCTCGCTCTTTTCCATGCCGGGCGAGAACTTCTTCGAGGTCGGCACCGCGGACGACTTCGTGCGCTGGTCCTTCCGGATGCTGAAGGCGGGGGCGGACGCCGTCTATTGCAGCGCGAGCGTCGCCACCATCAAGCGCATGGCCGACGAATCCGTGCCCGTCATCGGCCATGTCGGCCTCGTTCCCTCGCGCCGCACCTGGACGGGCGGGTGGAAGGCGGTCGGCAAGACGGCGGAATCCGCGCTCGAAATCTGGGAAGCCGTGCAGGCGCTGGAAAAGGCCGGCGCCTTCGGCGCGGAGATCGAGGTGGTGCCCGTCGAGGTCGCCGAGGCCATCTCCAAGCGCACCTCGCTCTTTCTGCTGTCCATGGGTGCCGGCGCGGGCTGCGATGCGCAGTACCTCTTCGCCGAGGACATCCTGGGCGAGAACCGCGGGCACATGCCGCGCCACTCCAAGGTCTACCGCAACTTCGCCGCCGAATATGACCGCCTCCAGCAGGAGCGCATCGCGGCCTTCTCCGAATATGTGGCCGATGTGAACGCCAACGCCTATCCCGAGGAGCGGCACATCGTCCGCATGCAGGCGGACGAGCTCGCGAAGTTCACTGAGCAACTCGACCGCACCGCGCGCTGAGAACAATCGAGCGGCGCCGCTCATCGGGAACGGCGCCGTCAGGTGTCACGAGGCTTGAGCCGCCTGTCCGCTCAATGCGGGAAGGGCTTGGAGGCGAAAGCCCGGTCGGTGTCCAGACGCTCGGCCTCGGTGCGGTCGTCTTCGATCTCGACCTCGGTGTGGCGCACCGTGTCGCTCACGGTCTCCGTGCGCTCTTCGGCCTCGCGGCGAAGCGCGATCTCCTCGCGCACGCGAGCTTCCTTCGAGACCACCGCCTCTTCCGCATGTTCCTCGGCCTCGATCACGCGGTCGGTGAAGGCCTTTTCCGGTCCGTCGAGCGCGCGGTCCACCGGACGGCGCTCCACGAAGACGCGCTCGGAACGCAGGTTCACCGTTTCCTCGACCGGGGTCTCGACGGCATAGGAGCGGATGCGCACGCGGCCTTTGTCGACCTGGCGCTTGCCGACGCGCAGCTGCTCTTCGACGATGGGGATCACGGTGTCGCCGGTCTCCACCGCGCGCGCAGTCGCAGAGTGGTCTACGGCTCCAGCGCCCTCTGCCGAATAGCCGCGCCAGCCCGTGTTCTTCCACTCGGTCTCAAGCTCGTCCACATCCATCGAGCCGTTGCGCTCCAGGATTTCGGCCGCCCGCGCATATTCCGCATCGTCCACGCTGAGCGAAAGCGTGACGCCGCCGCGGCTCATGCCCTCGGCATAGGCGTAGCGGTCCTCCTCGGGCAGAAAGAGATCGCGCAGCGACGCCCAGAAGCCGCCTTCGTCGCGGCGGTGATCGTAGGACGCGTCCACGCCGCTGCGGGTGTAGCTCGTGTCTTCTTCCGGCAGGATTCTGGCCGCGGTCGCCCCGATCCCTGCGATCACGAGGTCGTCGCGGGCGGCTTCGGCCTGCTGGCGCGTGTCGAAATAGCCGACGAGGGTCTGCTCAGTCATGTTTGGCTCCATGTTCTCCGGATTGTGCTGAGCGAACACGCCGTCCGGACCGGCGCGCTCGATGATCACGCGCTGGCTGCGCAGCCGGATCGGGACCTGAACTTTCTGGGTGCTGGTGCGCCTGGTGATGCGCACCTCCTCGACCAGCCGAAGCCGGCGCTCGACCACGAGCACCTCCTCCACGACGGGCAGGATGGTGACGTCGCCTTCGGTGCGGACATCGGGAAACGGCTCGGAATCCGCGATCCAGCGCCCGATGGGCACGCGCTTCACATCGACATCGTCCCGCTCGAGATCGCGCTCGACTTCCGCCTCGTCGGTTTCGGTGACGGTGGAGACCCGGACGATGCCGCTCAGGCGCTCGCGCGCGGAAACATGCGCGATCTCTTCCACCAGCGGTATGCGCAGCTCGGCCTCGGGCACCGCGTCGTCGCGCGTGTCGGGTTTCATCGGGCGCCCGCCCGCCCGACGCCACCCCTCGAACAGGCCGCTGCAACCCGAAAACCGGCGCGATGCCGGACGGGGCCGAGATCTCCCTGCGATCCGATGTGGAAGCGGCGCACACGGCCCGCATCTGCGCGTCGAAGCGCGCCAAGTCCTGCCCTCATGGCCCATCCCCGCCTTCGACCGATCCGGCAGCGGAAGCACGATCCAAGGATCAGCGCTCCGCTTCCGGAAGAAAGTCTCGGCCTAGAACTCTCTAGGATTTGGAAAGATGCAGGTTACGTAAAATTTATACTATTGATTGAGCAATATAATTCATTCTACCAATGGTATTCATGGCTTCGATTTCGACACATATTTCTCGAACCGAAGATGTCTCGGACGCGTCCGCACAAGCGGCAACGGGAATCTCGCGCGGAAACGGGTCGGCAACCGACAGTTGGCGATCGGCCCAGGCCCTAATCGGCCGACCGGCCGGACAACGCCATCAGAAGCTCCAGCAGCGTCTTGCGCACCACCGGGTCCTCGATCTGGTGGAAGGCGTCGAGAACACGTGCGTCGAGGGCGGAAAGCGGGCGCGGCGGCTCGGCGCCGGCTTGCCCGTTCGCTTGCGGACCCGCGGCCGAGACATCGAAGAAATGCGTGATGGGCAGTTCCAGGGCGGCCGCGATCTGCTGGAGCCGTGAGGCCGAGATCTTGTTCGTGCCGCGCTCGTATTTCTGGATCTGCTGGAACGATATTCCGATCCTCGCCCCGAGCTGTTCCTGCGAGACCTTGGCCAGCAGGCGGGAATTGCGCACCTCCGCGCCGATCTGCTTGTCCATGGCGCTGGGCCGCGGGCGCTGGCCATGGCGCGGACGTTCGCTGGAGGCCATGTTCGGTTCCTCACGCCTTGTTGTGGGTTGCAATCATACCATCACTGCTATGTGGTTCGGCAATCCGCTTCACCCCGGTTTTCGCCCGGGGATGCATGAGCGGCGGAGGGCCTCGCCATCACCTATCCCGCATATGCGCTCGAAGCCTTGGCAGCGTCGGATGTCGGCGTCTGGGACCGCGACGCGCGCGCCGGCCTGATCCGCTGCGACGCGACCATGGCAGGCATGTTCGGGCTGACCGACGAGGAAGCCCGGCAGGGCGTCACCCAGGCGCGCTACCAGGAGATCGTGCATCCGGTCGACCGGCTGCTGTTTCAGGAGAAGGCCCAGCTCGTGCGCAGGCATGGCGGGCTGATGGTGTTCGAATACCGCATCAACCCCGCTCCGGGCGTGGAACGCTGGGTGCTGTCGCGCGGCCGCTTCGAGCCGGTGCGGCCGGGAGACCTCATCGCGGGCGGTCGCGGCATCGCGCTCGACGTGACCGAGATCAAGCGCAACGGGCACATGCAGCACCAGGCGGTGTTCTTCGATTACCCCGCGAGCCCGCAATCGCCCGAGAAGCCCTTCGACCATGCCGCGGCCCTCGCGCTCGAACTGCACGCCGAGGCGGTGCGGCTCGGCCAAGCGGTGCCGGGCCTGGAAGACAGCGTGAAGCTCGCGCTGGCGCTCCTGATGCAGGCGGGAATAGCCGGCGAAGAAGGGTGACGGGCAGGCCGCTGCCCGTTCAAGCGACCCGGCGGCTGTTCCGTGGCCCCGTCTCCCCAGACAGGCCCACGCGCGGCGGCAGAACCTCCGGCCTGCCGATCAGGTAGCCCTGAACGGCGTCGCACCCCAGGGCGCGCAGCACCTTGAGCTGGCTTTCCGTCTCGACACCTTCCGCAAGCGTGGAGATGCGCATGTCGCGCCCCATCTGCGTGATGGCCTTCAGCACCGCCATGCTGTGATTGTCGGCTTCGGCGGCCGCCACGAAGCTCCGGTCGATCTTGATGCGGTCGAACGGCAGATTGCGGAGATAGGAGAGCGACGAATAGCCGGTGCCGAAATCGTCCATGGCGATCCTGATGCCCAGGCTGCGCAGGTTTTCGAGCACATGGGCGATGCCGGTGCTGTCTTCCACGATCGCGGTTTCCGTCAGCTCGATCTCCAGCCGCTGCGGGCGCAGACCGCTTCGGTCGAGAGCGGCCGTGACATGCGCCGAAAGAAGCGGCGAGCGGAACTGGACGGGCGACACGTTGACGGCGACATGCAGGTGGTCCTCCCAGCCCGCCGCCTGGTGACACGCCTCCTCCAGCACCCATTTGCCGATCGCCACGATCTGCCCGGTCTCCTCGGCCAGCGGAATGAAGTCGGATGGGGGGATGTTGCCGTGGACGGGGTGCTCCCAGCGCAGCAGGGCCTCGTAGCCGATCAGGCGGTTCTCGGAGAGCGAATGGACGGCCTGGTAGACGAGATGGAACTGACCGCCGACCAGCGCCTCGCGCATGTCGCCTTCGAGCCTGCTGCGCGCCGCCACCGCTTCCAGCATGCCGGGCTCGTAGAAGGTCGTGCGGCCCCGGCCACTGCGCTTGGATTCGTAGAGCGCGATGTCGGCGCATTGCATGAGTTCGTCGACGCTGCGCACTGACGCCATCGCGCAGACGCCGATGCTCGCGCCGATCGTCACCAGCGCCTCGCACAACGTGAAAGGCTGGCCCAGGCGCTCCACGATGTCGCGCGCGAGACCATGCGCGGCAATCCCCTCGTCTTCCATCAGGACAGCCATCTCGTCGCCGCCGAGGCGGGCGATGAAGCATCGCTCGTCGGCGGCCTCGCGCACCCGCTGCGCGACCTGAACCAGAAGCTCGTCGCCCAGGCTGTGGCCGTAGGTGTCGTTGATGGATTTGAAGCGGTCGAGGTCGATCAGCAGGAGTTGGAGAGGGTGCTGTGCGCCCCGCGCCTCCTGCAGGCGCTGCTGCAGGGCCCGCCGGTTGGCGAGCCCGGTCAGCGCATCGGTGAAGGCCAGTTCCAGAATCTGCGCCTGCGCCTGTCGGCTGGCCGTCACGTCGTCATAGGTCAGCACCGCCCCGCCGCGCACCGGCTGGCAGGCGATGGACAGGATGCGGCCACCGCTGAAATTGTGCTCCACCTGCGTTTCGTGATCGGCCGACATCCAGGCCCGATGGTTCTCGAACACGCGCGCGATGCGGGCCTCGTCCCAGCCCCAGACCCGCCCGACATTGGCGAGAAGGGTTTCGAGACGCATGCCCGGCGCGATGTCGTCGTGCCGGAGGTCGAGCATCTCGCGGAACTTCTCGTTGAAAAGCTCGACCCTGAGGCGGGCGGACACCGTCAGAATGCCGTTCGACATGTTTTCCAGCGCGGTGTTCAGCCTGCCGGAATGCCGTGTCTCCTGCGCCTCGAAGCGCCGTGCCGCCAGGATGGCGAGCAAGGTGCCGGCAAACAGCACACCCGCACCCACCGCGATGAAGACGCTGAGCAGCAGGTGCCGCCCAGAATTGCCTTCGCTCGCCACGGGCACCAGGGTCGTGCCGGCGATCGCCAGGAAATGCGTGCCGATGACCGCCGCAACGATCGAGGCGGCCGTTTGCAGCACCGAGTTGCGAATGGCGGGGATGCTCCGCGCGACCCCCATGCAGCCACCGCCGACCAGGAGAGACGCAAGCCCCGCTCCGAGCGCATGGCTCTGGAGGCAGCCCTCCAGCGCGGCCATTCCCGTCGCGTGCATGGCGAAGATGCCGACGCCCGCGATCACGCCCATCAGCATCCGATGCCAGGGGATGGCGGTCATCACGCTGGCTGCCAGCGGCACGCCGATGGCAAGCGCCGCGATCAGCGCGGAAAACGCGGTGGTGCTCGGGCTGTAGCTGACGGCCACATCGCTGCGATAGCCCAGCATGGCCATGAAATGCGTGGTCCAGACGCCGATTCCCGCCACGACCACGATGCCCGCGAGCCACCAGTGCCGCTCCCTGCGCCGCGAGCGCTCGGCCTGCTGCATCAGAATGGCCAGCAAGGCGCCGGTCACCACGCAGATCAGCCCCGCCGCCAGCACGAAGCTCAGGGCATGATCCGTGGCTAGCTGGTAGAGGGCTGTTTGCATAAGCCATCAAGCAACCACATAAGTTATTTAGTGGTGAATATCGTCGGTATCATCGAAATGAAGCGGGCATCGAAATTACTATTGGTGGGAGTTATCCCGCGAGTTCAACCAATAGTATTCACTCGGGAGCGAAAGTTGTCGCGCAAGACCGACCGCCGAGAAACAGACGATCGGCGCTATATTGAATAGCTGACGCTTGGTAAGGTTGGAAGCGGCGCCTCCGCCAGTCGGCTCGACAACACTTCGTGCGCGCGCCGTGGCCACAGAAACGAAACCTCCGGCAAGTCAGGCCCTGCCGCTCTTCGGAAGGCGCCCGCCAGTCCTGAGCGATCCCGGCAAGGGGTGGCCCACGATCCGCTCCGCCAGATGGGACACCTCGATCAACGCGTCGAGATCGAGGCCCGTGGCACAGCCGCTTTCCTCGCAGAGAAACGCGAAATCCTCGGTGCAGAGATTGCCCGCCGCGCCCTTGTGGGCCGCGAAAGGGCAGCCGCCCAGGCCGCCGATCGAGGTGTCGAAGTCGGCGACACCCATTTCCAACCCCGCGAACGCATTGGCCATCGCCATGCCGCGGGTGTCGTGGAGATGCAGCGAGACGGCGATGTCGGGATGGCGCTCCCGCACGGCGCCGACCGCGCGCTTGACGGAAAGCGGGGTCGCCCAGCCCATCGTGTCGGACAGGCCGAGCGTGTCGATCCTTTCGCCGAACTCGTCGGCCAGCGCGAAGACCTCGTCGACGCGCTCCATCAAGCGGTCGAGCGGTATCTCGCCTTCGTAGTTGCAGCCGAAGGCGGCGCTGATGCCGCCCTTGTCGATGGCTATGCCTCGTTCCTGCAGGAGCTTCGCCATGTTGCGCCTGGTCTGCCGCTGGCCTTCGAAGCTCGTCTGCTGGTTGCGCTGGAGAAAGGTCTCCGAGGCGCACAGGCTGATGCCGCCTTCGATGTGGAGCCGGCCCGTGGCCAGCGCGCGCTCGAGCCCGCGCTCGTTCAGGTAGAGGCCCGTGTATCGCAGGCCGGGCGGCGGGGGAGCGAGCCCTGCCACCACCGCCTCCGCATCGGCCCATTGCGGCACGCGGCGGGGGCTGACGAAGGACACGACCTGGATCTCGCGCAGCCCGGTTTCGGCCAGCGCGTCGACCAGCGCCACCTTGTCCGCGGTGGGGATCACGCGCGGCTCGATCTGGACGCCTTCGCGCGGGCCGTCCTCGTTGATCGAAACGCGGGCAGGAAGATCGCTCATCGTGGCTCGAAGCTCCTCGGGCGTCAGGCTGTGGCCGGCTCGGAGCGCCGGCCGCGCAGGATGAAGGGCAGCACCACCATCACCGCCGACAGGCCCAGCAGAACCGCCGACATGGGATGGGTCAGGAAGGTGGAATAATCGCCCTGAGACAGCGTCAGCGCGCGGCGGAAGGATTGCTCCGCCACCGGCCCGAGGATCATGCCGATGACCACGGGGGCCGTGGGAAAGTCGAACAGGCGCATGGCGAACCCCGCGCAGCCGATCACCAGCAGCAGCGCCACGTCGAGCAGCGACTGGCTGATGCCGAACGTGCCGACCAGCGCGAACACCAGGATCGCGGGGTAGAGGTAGTGCGGCGGCACCTTGAGCACCCGAATCCAGATGCCGATCAAAGGCAGGTTCAGCACGAGCAGCATCGCGTTGCCCACATAAAGGCTCGCGATCAGCCCCCAGACGAGGTCCGGGTTCGACGAGAACAGCAGCGGGCCGGGATTGAGTCCGTAGCTCTGAAACGCGCTCAGCATGATCGCAGCGGTCACGGTGGTGGGAATGCCGAGCGTCAGCATCGGCACGAGCATGCCCGCCACGGCCGCGTTGTTGGCGGCTTCGGGGCCCGCGACGCCTTCGATGGCGCCTTGTCCGAACTCTTCGGGCTTGGGCGACAGGCGGCGCTCCACCGCATAGGACAAAAAGGTCGGAACCTCCGTGCCCCCGGCGGGCAGCGCTCCCAGCGGGAAGCCGAGGAACGAGCCGCGCAGCCAAGGACGCCACGAGCGCCGCCAGTCCTCCCGCGTCATCCAGATCGAGCCCTTCACGGGCGTCACCGTGCCGGCACCCAAGCGCTGGCGCGACGCCGCGTAGATCGTCTCGCCCACCGCAAACAGCCCGACCGTGACCAGGATCACGTCGATGCCGTCGAGCAGGTCCGTCGAGCCGAACGTCATGCGCATCTGCCCGGTCTGGTTGTCGATCCCCACGAGGCCGAGCCAGATGCCGACGAAGAGCGAGGCGAGCCCGCGCACGGCGGAGTTGCCGAACAAAACGGTGATCGACACGAAGGTGAGCACCATCAGCGAAAGATAGTCGGCCGGCGAGATCATCAGCGCGAAGCGGGCGAGAAGCGGCGCGAGCAAGGTGAGCCCGACGACGCCCACCGTTCCCGCGACGAAGGAACCGATGGCAGCCGTTGCGAGAGCCGGCCCGCCTCGCCCCTTGCGCGCCATCTTGTGCCCTTCGAGTGCGGTCACGATCGAGCCGGCCTCGCCGGGCGTGTTGAGCAGGATGGAGGTGGTCGAGCCGCCATACATCGCGCCGAACACGATGCCGCCGAACAGGATGAAGATGCTTTCCGGCCCGACCTGGTAGGTGAGCGGAAGAAGCAGGGCGATGGTCAGGCCCGGCCCCAGGCCCGGCAGCACGCCGACCAGCGTGCCCAGCGTCACGCCGAGCGCCGACCAGAAGAGGTTGTCGGGGGTGAGCGCGACTGAGAAGCCGTCGAGCAGCGCTAGAAGCGAAGAATCCACCGCAGCGTCCTTTCGGGAAATCCCTGGCCGATCTCCAGCCCGAGCAGGCCGGCGAAGACGAGATAGGTGAGAACCGCAGCCCCGAGCCCAAGCGGAACGGCCGTGCGCAGCTTGCCGGGCATGAAGGCATGAACGGAGACGACGAACAGCAGCGTCGCAGCCAGAATGAAGCTGCCCGTGAAGAGCAGGGATGCGCCCGCAAGCACGAAAGCCAGAACGATCCAGGCGACGGGCCGCAGTTCGGGCGCGGGCTCGGCCGGGTCGCTCGCGAGGCAGTCCCAGCCACCGCGCAGCGCCTGCGCGGTCAGCACCGCCCCGCATCCGAGCACGCCTAAGCTGATCGCCACCGGAAAGGCTGCACTTCCGATCCCGTCGCCGATCGGGCTCGCGGGGATCAGAAGCGCCTGCCAGAGCGCGACCGCGCCCAGGCCCACCACGCTGAGCGCGGCGGGCAGCGCGCGCAGCGGGTGCGGCTTGGCGGCGCTCATGTGAGGCCGAGTTCGGCCAGCACGGCCTTGAGCCGCGCGTTCTCGGCTTCCAGGAACGCTCCGAACTCCGCGCCCGCGAGATAGGTGCTGGTCCAGTTCCGGCGCTCGAGCTCGGCCTTCCATTCGGGCGTCGCGACCATCGCCTCCACGAGCCCGAGCAGGCGGGCCTGGTCCTCGTCGGAGATGTCGGGAGCGGCGAACAGGCCGCGCCAGTTGACGAGTTCCACGTCCACACCCGCTTCGCGCAGCGTGGGAACGTCGACGCCCGGAATGCGCTCGGGCGCAGACACCGCGAGAATCCGCATCCCGCCGCCGGCCGCATGCTCGGAGAACTCGCTCAGGCCCGACACGCCCACGGAGGCCTGCGCGCCCAGGACCGCCGCCTGGATCTCGCCGCCCGAGGGATAGCCGACATAGGTCAAGTCACCGATGCCGATGCCCACCGCCTTGGCGATCAGGGCCGCCATGATGTGATCGGTTCCGCCGGCCGATCCGCCCACCCAGGAGACGCCACGCTTCTTCGCGCGGAAATCGTCGAGAAGGTCGCCCAGCGTCGCATAGGGCGAGGCGGCGGGAACGGCGACGGCCTGGTACTCGCCCGTCAGCCGCGCCAGGGGCCGCACCATCGAAAGGTCGACGGCTGAGCGGTTGGAAATGATGTTGGTGGCCATCACGAGGCCGCCCACCAGGATCGCCTGGGCGTCGTTGCGGTTCTGGTTGACGAAGGTGGCGAGCCCGATGGTGCCGCCGGCGCCGGGAACGTTGGTGACGCGAGCCGAGCCGATCAGGCCCGCGCCGCGCAGAACCTGCTCCACGGTGCGGCCCGTTGTGTCCCAGCCGCCGCCCGGCCCCGAGGGCACCATGATCTTGAGCTGGTTGACGACTTGCGCCATCGCCGGCCGGCCGAGCGCCGGCAGCGCAAGCGCTGCCGAGACGAGCCCGATGAATTCACGACGTTTCATGCTTTCCTCCCGTTCAGTGTCCGTCTTGCGGAGCGATCGTTCCGGCAGAGCCTGGCAGGCGGGACGGTCCCGCGCCTTTTGCCGGAACCGCTCCTAGAATGCGCGGGCCCGCTCCTCTTTCGGGTCCGAGCCGTTTCGTGATCCCTTGATCAGGTCGTGGACCCGAGCGCGGTCGCTGTCCAATTCCGGCGGCGGGCAGGACGCGGCCGGCGCGTGACCGTCCACCACGAATCCGCCGCGCAGCACCGAGAGCGGCCTGCCGCTCGGCATCGGCATGTCGGGGAATTCCTGCACGAAGCCGCGCGCAGCGGTCTGCGGGTGTGCGAGCGCCTCGGCCACGCTCAGCACCCGCCCCGCGGGAACGCTGTGCTCGGCAAGGATATCCTCCCACTCGACGGCGGAGCGCGTGCTCAGGGTCGCCTCGATCTCCCGCGTGAGTTCCGCCCGGTTGGCGAGCCGGCCCTGGCGGACGGCGAAGCGCGGATCGCTCACCAGATCCTGCCGGCCGATCGCGCGGCACAGAGCCTCGAACTGCGCCTGCTTGTTGGCGGCGATGTTGAGCGCGCCGCTCGCCGTGCGGAACAGGCCGGACGGGCTCGCCGCCACGTTGTCGTTGCCCAGTCGCGAGGGCTCGCGGCCCGCGATCAGGTAGTTGGAGGCGGCCCATGCGAGCGCGCTCATGGTGGATTCCATCAGCGACACGTCGATATGCGCGCCCGTGCCCGAGCGCTCCCGCTCCGCGAGTGCCGCAGCGATGCCGAAGCAGGCATGGATGCCGCCCAGGATGTCGCAGATCGGGAAGCCCACCCGCACGGGCCCGCTCTCGGCGGTGCCGGTGATGTCCATCACGCCTGCATAACCCTGGATGATCTGGTCGTAGGCCGCGCGCTGGCTGAGCGGCCCGGTCGCGCCGAAGCCCGAGATGGAGCACAAGACGATGTCCTCCTTTTCCCGCTTGAGCGCCTCGAAGCCGAAGCCCAGACGGTCCATCACGCCCGGACGGTAGTTCTCCAGAACCACGTCGGCCGTGCGCACGAGGCCGAGAAAGGTCGCGCGGTCCTCGGCGTCCTTGAGGTTCAGCACGATCGAGAGCTTGCCCGCGTTCTGCGCCAGGAACGACGCCCCCATCCGCTGCTCGCCGAGTTCGGCGTCGGCGCCGAAGAGGCGGGCGAGATCGCCGTCGCCCGGCGCCTCGATCTTCACCACCTCCGCGCCGAGCAGTGCGAGCTGGTAGCCGCAATAGGGCCCGGCCAGCATGCTCGACAGGTCGAGGACGCGGTATCCGTGAAGGAGCTTGCTGGGATCGGCCATGGCAGAAAAGGTCGCTCGTGTTTCTTGCCGTGATGTGGACCGAGCGCATTCATCGATTCAAGGGATTAAGTTTCAGCCTCTGTCATTCCAAAATTCGATTGATGGTCGGGCGGCATTTGGTTGAAGGTGCAGACCTCCCGCAGCAAGCCGATGATCTCGCTCGTGAATGCGGACGCCGCCTCCTCGCGGAACATCGCGACATAGGAGACGGAGGGGGCAGGCGGCACGGTTTCGATCTCTTCCAGCGTGCCGTCCTCGATCAGGTGCTGGAAGCAGCGCTGCGGCAGGAAGCTTACCCCCAGCCCCGCCGCGGTCAGCCCGATCAGCGCGGTCAGGCTGTTGCAGGTCATCACCTCCTCGGGCACCACCCCCTCCTCCTTGAGCCAGGCGGCGAGGGTGCCGGAATACACCGACGCGCGCTCCTGCATGAGGATCGGGTGGGAGGCGAGCTGGCGCGGCGAGAGCGCGCCTCTCATCGTCACGAGGCCGGCTTTCGCGAGCCAGGCATTGGTCACCTGACGAAGCTCCACCGTCCGGACATCGGCGGCCACGGCCATCTTCGGCACCACCACGATGTCGAGGCGCCCTTCCTGCAGCGCGTCCACCAGGCTGCGGCTCTTGCCGATCTCGGGCCGCACCGCCATCGGCGCGTAGCGGCTGCGAAAGGTGGTCACCAGCGTGGGCAGCCATGTCAGCGCGCTGAGTTCGGTCACGCCGATGTTGAGGTTGCGTCTTGGAAAAGAAGCGTCCTCGCGCAGCGCCCCCACGCGATCGCGCAGTTCCAGCATCTCCTCGGCCAGCACGAGCAGCTTCTCGCCCTGCAGCGTCAGCCGCACCCCGCGCTGCCTGCGGTCGAACACCGCAAGCGACGTCGCCGCTTCCAGCTCCTGCACGCGCTTGGATATGGCCGACTGCGTCGTGTTCAGATGCCGGGCGGCACGCTCGAAAGTGCGGAGCCGGACGATCCAGACCAGGGCTTCGAGCTGGCGCAACGTGACCATTCATTCCCTCGTGCGATATGACGAATATCCAATTTATCGCTATTTCCGATATCTGTGGAGGTCTACGACCCTTCCATCCACGGGAGGCATCAATGGGCGAAGCGCTGAGCCGGCACGAGCTGGAAGACCTGATCGCGGCGTTCCGCGCGGTGCCGACCGCGATCCTGTCGGACAATCTCAGCCGCTCGGCGGGCCTCGTCGGCCTTTTGCCCTTCTACACGGGACCGCGCATGTGCGGCCCCGCTCTGACCGTGCGGACGCGGGCGGGCGACAACCTCGCGATCCACCGCGCCCTGGAAGCGGTGGCACCCGGAGACATCCTGGTGGTCGATGGCGGGGGAGACGTGTCGCGCGCGCTGGTGGGCGAGATCATGAAGGAGATCGCCCTCTTCAAGCGCGCCGGCGGCTTCGTGATCGACGGCGCGGTGCGCGATGTCGACGCCTTCCGCACGGGCGATTTCCCCTGCTTCGCGCGCGCCGTCACCCATCGCGGCCCCTACAAGGACGGCCCCGGCGAGATCGGCGTTCCCGTGTCGGTCGGAGGCTGGGTGGTGTCGCCCGGCGACATCGTCGTGGGTGACGAGGACGGCGTGGTCTCCTTCCCCCCAAGTGCCGCCCCAGCCCTCCTCAAGGCCGCCCAAGCTCAGACCGAGCGCGAACAGGAAACCCTGGCCGCCATCCGCAACGGCATCTATAGCGGCTCCTACGCCCGGACCGGCGCGCGCTGACATCCCAGCGTTCGAGCGGAATCAGAGACCGCAATCCCACGGCGCGGGATCGCCGAACCCGGCGGCGAAAAAATCTATGAAGGCCCGCAGCTTCGCAGGTGGGCGACGGTTCGCGGCATAGACGGCGAACACGCCGGGAAGCTCCATCGGTGGCCAGTCGAGGTCGAGGGCCACGAGCCGGCCGCTGCGAATATCGTCGCCGATAAGGAAAGTCGGCTGGTAGACCAGCCCCTGCCCCGCCAAAGCCGCGGCAACGAGCGCGTCGCCGTTGTTGGCGGAGAGGTCTCCCCGGACGGGAGCGGCGACCGCTCCATCGGCCCCGAACCGCCATCGATGCGGCCCGAGCGCGCTCGACAAGGTGTAGCCCAGGCAGTTGTGCGCGGAGAGGTCGGCCACCGTCTTGGGAGTGCCGCGATCCCGGAGATAGGCCGGCGAGGCCGCCACCATCAGGCGGCAACGCGCCAGCTTGCGGGCGATCAAGGCCTGATCCTCAATGCGCCCGATGCGGATGGCCACGTCCCACCCCTCCTCGACGAGATTGACCACACGGTCGTTCAGCCCGAGTTCGACGCAAAGCGCGGGGTGTGTCTGGGAAAACGTGGCAAGCCGCGGCGCGACCTCGCGGATGCCGAAAGAAACCGGCGCGTTCACGCGGAGCGTGCCCGTCACCTCGACGCGTTCGGCCGATGCGGCCGCGTCGGCCTCTTCTAGTTCGCCGAGCACGCGCTCGGCGCTTTCGAGATAGCGCCGGCCCGCCTCGGTCACCGTCACCTTGCGGGTCGTGCGATGAAGCAGCTTGACGCCCAGCCGCTCCTCCAGCGCCGCCATATGCTTCGTTGCCATGGTCTGCGACATGCCGAGTGACTTCGCCGCTGCGGTCAGGCTGCCGAGCGCGGCCGTCCGCGCGAACACCTGGATACCCGTGAATCTGTCCAGCATCGCCTCACACTCCTGGTGTGTGGTGTTATGCAATCCGCGCGGATTATCAAACCGTCCGAAAGGCAGCAGATTGCGGGCATCAGCCTGGAGCAACCGCATGATCGACCACCGCACCGCCCCGTACGCCGCCACCGCCCTCCGCGTGGCGCTCGGCCTCCTGTTTCTCGCCCATGCCGGCCTGAAGGTCTTCGTCTTCACGCCCGCCGGCACCGCGCAGTTCTTCGCCAGCCTCGGCCTGCCCGGCCCGCTTGCCTATCTCGTGATCCTCATGGAGGCCGTGGGCGGCCTCATGCTGGTTGCCGGCGTCTTCAGCCGCGTCGTGGCGCTCGCCCTCGTGCCCATCCTTTTGGGTGCGATCGTCACCGTGCACGGATCGGCCGGTTTCTTCTTCACCAATCCCAACGGCGGCTGGGAATTTTTGGCGCTCTGGATCGCCGGCCTGGTTTCGGTCGCCCTGCTGGGCGATGGCGCCTACGCGCTTCGACCGGCATCCGCCGTCCCGCTCCGCCCGGCCCGCACCTGACAAGCCGACCTGCCGAGAGCCGAGCCGCGGCCCTCGGCAGTTCCCCCCAAGCATCCTTACAAGCAGGCAGGAGCCGACCCCATGACGTCTTCCCCATCCGCACACGGCTTGGTGGTTCTTCTCCACGGCGTCGGCAGCAACGGCGAGGACATGCTGTCCCTTGCGAGATCATGGCGGTCTTCGCTGCCGGACGTGCGGTTCGCCGCGCTCGATGCCCCCTTCGCCTTCGACCAGGGGGGAACCGGGTGCCAATGGTTCAGCGTCGCCGGCATATCGCCCGAGAACCGCCCCGCGCGGATCGCCGCTGCGCGGCCCGCCTTCGACGCGGTGATGGGGGCGGAACTCGCTCGGCTGGGTTTCACCGACAGGCTGGACAGGGTCGTCCTCGTCGGTTTCTCGCAAGGTGCCATGATGGCGCTCGATGCCGCAGCCTCCGGGCGGTGGCCCGTCGCGGGGGTGGTCGCCATCTCCGGCCGCCTCGCATCGCCCCCGCCCCTTTCCCCGTCGGCCGGCGCAAAGGTTCTGCTGCTGCACGGCTCGGCCGACCCGGTCGTGCCTTCCTGGGAGACCGCACGGGCAGAGGCAATCCTTCAGGCGGAGGGCTTCGACGTGAGGAGCCGAATCTTTCCCGGTCTCGGTCACACCGTTTCCGCCGAGGGTGCGGCTCTCACGCGGGATTTCATCGCAACCGTTCTTGCGCCGGCCGCCGCCGGCTGACGCAACCCGAAACCTGTCAGAGACCACCGACCATGCTCGTGAACGGCAAGTGGACCGCCGATTGGCAGCCCGTCAAGGCAAAGGATGAAAAGGGCGGTTTCGTCCGCCAGACCTCCAGCTTCCGCAGCTGGGTGACGCCCGATGGAAGTGCCGGCCCCACGGGAACGGCAGGCTTCCGCGCCGAGAAGGGACGCTACCATCTCTATGTCGCCCTGATCTGCCCGTGGGCCTCGCGCACGCTGATCGCGCGCAAGCTCAAGGGGCTCGAAGACACCGTTTCCGTGTCCGTGGTGGAGCCCGCGCTGACCGAACAAGGCTGGCGCTTCGGCGATTATCCCGGTTCCGACCGTGACGAGGTGAACGGCGCCACCTACATGCACGAGCTCTACACGCGGGCCGATCCCACAGTGTCCGGGCGCGCCACGGTGCCCGTGCTGTGGGACAAGGAGAAGAGGACGATCGTCAACAACGAGTCCGCCGACATCGTCCGCATGATGAATTCCGGCTTCGGGCAATTCGCGAGCGGCCCCGACCTATATCCCGCGGACCTCCGAGGCGCGATCGATGCGCTCAACGACCGGATCTATCCGCGCCTCAACAACGGCGTCTACCGCGCGGGCTTCGCCACCACGCAGATCGCGTATGATGAAGCCTTCGGCGACGTCTTCGGCATGCTCGACGAGCTCGAGGCGCATCTCGACACGCGCCCCTTCCTTCTCGGCGAGCGCCTGACGGAGGCGGACATCCGGCTCTTCGTCACCCTGATCCGGTTCGATGCGGCTTATCACGGCCTCTTCAAATGCAACCTGCGCCGCATCGCCGACTACCCGAACCTGTCCGCCCACATTGAACGGATGCTGGCTGTCCCCGGCGTCGCGAGCACCGTCAGCATCGACCACATCAAGCGAGGCTACTACTCGATCAAGTCCCTCAACCCCTCCGGCATCGTGCCGCTCGGCCCACAGCTGGGATTCGCCGACCTGTTGAAAGGCTGAGGCAGCCTCCGGTGCAAGGCGCGGGAAAGCTCACCTGCTTCCTGGTGCCTTAGCCACGGCTCAGGCAGCCTTCCCCATCAGAGCCGCAGGGTTGGCAATCGTCGGATCGATAGCGAGAATGGAGCGAGGTTTCCCCAATCTCGACCCCAGCCAGCAGCGGCGCTCGTCAGCCGCGCCCCCCGGCGCCGGGCACGGGCGCATCTTGAACCAGAGCCGGCGGATGCTCCACCACATCCGCCTCCCCGCCCGAAAGCACGATCTGCCCCACCAGCTGGGTCTTGGAACCGTAGAACGAGTAGTCGACCAGAAGACGCAACTCGTCGCCCACGATCTCGGCCGCCAGGACGTCAGCGGAGAAGCTGTCCCCGAGCCTCTCGACCAGATCCCTCTCGACGCGCAGCCTCTCCCCCGGCACCGCGATGTCGAGCAGATACTCCACGCCGTCTCGGCAGCGTTTCGCATCGTCGCAGTGATAAAGGTCGAGCCGCAGCGCGACCGCCCCGCCCGCCCCCACCACCGCAACCAGCGTGCGGCCCTCGAGCCAATAGGCGGCTAGGATCTCATCGAACCGCATCGCTCGCGCTTGGCTGTTTCTCGTCATAGCGCCAGCGACCATCGGGAACTGCGCGCGATCGCGCCGAGGTCGTCCCGGCTTCCCACCCACAAGCAGACCACCGGCCCTATGCGGCGCATGGATCGACGCGGAAGACACTGCCGAGCGATGATCGGCACTTGGCTGCAACCGAAACAAGAGAATTTGTCATGGCGGGCCGCGCCAGGCCCGGATGAGCACTACGTCTACGCTGTAGCCCTCCAAGTTTCCATCGTTTGCGAGAAACCAGACGGATATTCGCATTCCGCGCGGCGGACATCGCTACATGTGCGGCCATGCCATGTTCAGCGCGTCGAGGTTCATCGTCGCGCGCTTCATCGCGACCAGCCCGCCGAGCGGACCGTTGGGGAAGACAGTGCGGGCGATCGCGGCGCGCCGACGCCGCTGGAGGTCCTTGATGTAGACGTTGGCGAAGGCGCCGTCGACCTCGCGCGCGGCGGTCGCCACGTCGCCCGGCGTGCGGACCGTGCGCCGGATCTCGGCTACCACCTGGTTGCGGGTCTTGACGGGAAGCCTGGGCCAGTAGCGGGCCCTCACCGCATTGCGCACCTGCGCTTCGGTCAAGGTCAGCCGGACCGCCGGATCGCCGGCATAGCGCGCCCTGAGCCCGGCGATGCCGGCCGGCGTCAGCGGCGAGGCCGGCGGCGCGACCGACGCGATCCGGGCAACGAAGGCGTTGGAGGCCAACATCGCGCGGACGTCGGACGCGGTGACGACTTCCTTGCGTTGCGCATCGACGATGATGGCGGGATCGTGCGCGTTCACGATGGCGATCGCCGTCCGGTCCGGCTGGGCGGCGAGCTGGAAGCCGGCGCGGGCGCGATGCCGTGCGAAGGCGCGGGGGGCGAGATCGGCCCCGTCGAGCGCCCGCAGCTCGCCGTCGACCTCGCGCCAGGTCCGTTGCCGCTCGGCGGCATCCCGACCGGCGAGGCGCCGTTCGACCGCCATGATGCGCTCGATCTCCTCCCGGCTGAAGCGCGCCGGAGATCGCCTGGAGATACTCGACCACCGCCATCGGCCCGGCGCGCCGGGCCTGCGGGGCGCTCACCGTCAAGGCGGAGGGCGGCGCCACGGCGAGGGTGAGAACGACGGCGACCTTCCACGACATGCGGCACCTCTCACGTCTTCGACACCGGATGGGCGGCGCGCGCGTCGAGGAATGGGCGTCCATCGCTACATGAAAGTGGCACGCAAGCACGATAGGCGTTCGTCATGGTGACGGCCGGCGTGCCGGCTTTCGGAGGACCGAGATGGGGATGGATCGCGAAAAGGAAGCCTGGTTCGTCTACGAACGCCGGGTGGGCGAAATCAGCGCGCAACCAGCCAATGCCAAGGGATGGCTGGCCCTGATCGGCTGCATCGGCGCCACGATCGGCGGCGCACTGGCGGTGTTCTTCGCGTTCTTCCCCCGATCGCCGCTCGTTGCCGGTCTGGCGATGGCCGCGGTCATCACCGGCGGGGTGGGCGGGACGATCTGGCTCGCCGTCGCCAAGGGCAGGAACGTATCTTCAGTCAAACGGGAAGGTGACGCATGACGGTGGATCTGGAGGAGCCGACACGGCTCATCAATGAGATCGGCAACAGGCTGGTGCAAGACCCCGCCTATAGCGAACGCGATTGGGAGGCGATCGCCCTCGTCGTGGGCATCGGCGGTGGTGGCATGCGGATGCACGGCTACATCTACCTCAACGACGGTCGTGTCGAGCCCGAGCTTCCGGAAGCGAACGACATCATGGACCTGTTCGCCCGGCTGGATGCCGCGATGACGAAGGTCGGCCCCACTACCCGCCCCTGGAAGGTGGCGCTCGTCCAGATCCGGCGGAGCACCGGTAGGGTCAGGTTCCAGTTCGAGCACGACGACGAAGATCGCTGGAACGTCACCCCATCGAACTATCGCACGATGCCCGAGGAATTGCGTCCGCCCCCGTGATGGCGGATTTGTCGGACCCGGGCAATCCCGCCACCTCCCCGCCATCCCAGGAATGCGGAAGTTCGGATTGCCATCCGGCCGATGATGCGCATCGCCGACACCGTCCATCAGGGACTGACCCGCGAGGCCGTGCGCGAACCGACGGCCGAGGTGCGCAGCCGGATGCGGCTCGGGACGCGCGGCCATCGGCGGGATTACGTCCGGGCCTTCGCCCAGCGCATCGAGGTCGGCGACGACGCGATCCACATCATGGGATCGAAGAACACCCTGCTGCGGACACTGGTGTTGGCGAAGGGCGGGAAATTGGCGGGAACCGGCGTTCCCGGTTTTGTGCCGAAGTGGCGGAGAGGGAGGGATTCGAACCCCCGGTACCCTTGCGAGCACGCCGCATTTCGAGTGCGGTGCTTTCAACCACTCAGCCACCTCTCCGCGAGAAGGCATCAGGAGCCCGCGCGGGCGTGGTGGGCCGCGCGAGGGGTTCCTTACCGAGCGGCGCGCGGCGGCACAAGAGGGATTTGTGGGAGACCGCGCGGATTGTGGCGCGGCTTGACTTCGCAAGCGCTTTCCCTTACGCGCGGCCCGTCCGAAACCCGTCTCGCTTTGGCAGCCGGGGCTTCGGCTTCCGAACGAACCAACCGGTTTCAACGGCTGAACAAGAAGGCGGCCGGGCGGGCTCATGCCCATCCAGAGCCGTGAACGAACACCGAAAGGCAAAACAATGTTCGCAGTCATCCGAACCGGCGGCAAGCAGTATCGCGTCGCCGCCGAAGACACGCTCACCGTCGGCCGCCTCGAAGGCAACCCCGGCGACGTGATCGAAATCACCGACGTGCTCGCCTATGGCGAGGGCGACAACGCGACGATCGGCACCCCCACGGTGGAAGGTGTGACGATCGCAGCCGAGATCGTTTCCCAGGGCCGCGCCAAGACCGTGATCGCGTTCAAGAAACGCCGTCGCCAGAATTCGCGCCGCAAGCGCGGCCAGCGCCAGCACGAGACGGTTCTGCGCATCAGCGAGATCCTGACCGAAGGCAAGAAGCCCGCCGCGCGTGCTGCCAAGGCCGAAACCGAGACGGCTTCCGAAGAAGCGGCCCCGGCCAAGAAGCCCCGCGCCAAGAAGGCGTCGGAAGCAGCCGCCGCAACCGAGTAACGCTTCTTTTCGTTTGCTCTCCTCGGAAATCGCGGGCGTCTGCGCCCGCTGGATTTCCGGCGAGGGATCGAGTAGGAAGCCCCCAAGTTTAGGAGCACCACGATGGCACACAAGAAAGCAGGCGGTTCGTCGCGCAACGGCCGCGATTCCGAGTCCAAGCGCCTTGGCGTCAAGAAGTTCGGCGGCGAAGCCGTGATTCCCGGCAACATCATCATCCGCCAGCGCGGCACCAAGTGGCACCCCGGCACCAATGTCGGCATGGGCAAGGACCACACGCTGTTCGCGCTCACCCAGGGCGCGGTCGCGTTCAATCACAAAGCCAATGGCCGAACCTACGTGTCGGTGAACCCGATGCAGGAAGCAGCGGAATAGCCGGTATCCGCGACACACCCCACCGGCGCCCCTTCCCGGGACCGGTGTCTGGCGTGTGATCCAGAAGAGATCAGGGGGAGATGGGCGCCATCTCCCCCTTTTTCTTTGTGCCGCTGGGGATGGCGGCACGTTCTGGAGAGGATCCCGCCATGGTTGCGGAACAGGAACTGGAGACAGGTTTCCCGGGGCTCTGCTGCCCGGTGCTCACCACCGAGCGCCTGGTGCTGCGCCCGCCCCACCCCGACGACGCCGACGAGCTCACCCGCCTCGCCAACAACCGCCGCGTAGCCGAAATGCTGGCGCGCATGCCCCACCCCTACACCCCGCGCCACGCGGCCGAGTTCATCGCGCGCAACGGCGGCGCGGAGTCCTGCACCTATGCGGTGACGCTGGCCGAGAGCGGCGCCTTCGTCGGCTGCGCGGCGCTCGACCCCGCCCATGACGGCAACCTCGTGATCGGCTACTGGATCGGCGAGCCCTTCTGGAACCGCGGCTTCGCCACCGAGGCGGCGCATGCGCTGGTCGACATCGCCTTCCGCAACTCAGATGTCGAGGTCCTGCACGCTTCCTGCCGGGTGCTGAACATCGCCTCGCGGCGGGTGATCCACAAATGCGGGTTCCAGTATGCGGGCGAAGGCATGATCCATTCGGTGGCGAGCGGCCGCGTCGCCGTCGAGCGCTACCGGCTCGACCGCCGCACCTGGGTCGGGCTCAGAAGCTGGAACGGAGCGGCGGTCGCCTGAGCGCCGCTCCCCCGAACGTGACCGAAACCGCGGCCCCCGCCCCCCGCCGGCTTTGAACAGCCGCCCGTTTCCTGTAAGCGGCAAACCGAACGAGACGCTTGAACCGATGAAATTCCTCGATTCCGCCAAGGTCTATATCCGCTCCGGCGACGGCGGGGCGGGCGCCGTCTCGTTCCGGCGCGAGAAGTTCATCGAGTTCGGCGGGCCGGACGGCGGCGACGGCGGGCGCGGGGGCGATGTGTGGGTGGAGGCCGTGGAAGGCCTCAACACGCTGATCGACTACCGCTACCAGCAGCACTTCCGCGCCAAGACCGGCGTGCACGGGATGGGCCGCAACCGCACGGGCGCGAAAGGCGCCGATGTCGTGCTCAAGGTGCCCGTCGGCACCCAGGTCTTCGACGAGGACGACGAGACCCTGATCTGCGACCTCACCGAGGTGGGCCAGCGCATCCGCCTGGCCGAAGGCGGAAACGGCGGCTTCGGCAACCAGCACTTCAAGACCTCCACCAACCAGGCGCCGCGCCGCGCCAATCCCGGCCTCGAAGGCCAGGAACTCTGGATTCGCCTGCGCCTCAAGCTGATCGCGGATGCCGGGCTCGTCGGCCTGCCCAATGCCGGCAAGTCCACCTTTCTGGCCAGCGTGACCGCCGCCAAGCCCAAGATCGCGGACTACCCCTTCACCACGCTCCACCCCGGCTTGGGCGTCACGCGGGTCGACGCGCGCGAATTCGTGCTGGCCGACATCCCCGGCCTGATCGAGGGCGCCCATGAGGGTGCGGGCATCGGCGACCGCTTCTTGGGCCATGTCGAGCGCTGCCGCGTGCTGCTGCATCTGGTGTCCGCGCGCGAGGAGGATGTCGCCCAGGCCTACCGCACCGTGCGCCACGAGCTCGACGCCTATGGCGCGGGGCTGGAAGACAAGCCCGAGATCGTGGCGCTGAGCCAGATCGACCTTCTGGACGACGAGGAGCGCGCGGAAAAGCGCGCGGCGCTCGCCGAAGCCTGCGGCTTCGAGCCGCTCGTGCTTTCGGCCGCCACCCGCGAAGGCGTCGAGGAAGCGCTGCGCGCGCTTCTGCGCGAGATCGGCGAAGCGCGCGCCAAGGATGCGCCCGAGCCCGTCGACACCAGGTGGCAGCAGTGAAGCCGCTTCGCTCCTTCCGCCGCATCACCGTCAAGATCGGCTCCGCACTCCTGGTCGACCGCGAGCGCGGGCTGAAGGCGGAATGGCTGGCTTCGCTTGCCGACGATGTGGCAGCCCTTGCATCCCAAGGGGTCGAGATGCTCGTCGTCTCGTCGGGCGCCATCGCGCTCGGGCGCAACATCCTGGGGCTGGGGCGTGGCGCGCTGAAGCTCGAACAAAGTCAGGCCGCCGCTGCCGCCGGCCAGATCGCACTCGCGGGCGCCTGGGCGGATGCACTCGGCAGGCGCGGGCTGAAATCGGGCCAGATCCTGGTGACGCTGGGCGACACCGAGGAGCGCCGCCGCTATCTCAACGCGCGCGCCACGATCGCCACCCTGCTGAAGCTCGGCGCGGTTCCCGTGATCAACGAGAACGACACGGTCGCAACCTCCGAAATCCGCTACGGCGATAACGACCGGCTCGCCGCGCGCGTGGCGACCATGATGAACGCCGACCTGCTCGTGCTTCTGTCCGACATCGACGGCCTCTACTCCGCCCCGCCCGCCCTCGACCCCCAGGCCCGCTTCATCCCCCATGTCGAGCGCATCACGCCCGAGATCGAGGGCATGGCGGGGGCCGCGGCCTCCGAGCTCTCGCGCGGCGGCATGAAGACCAAGCTCGACGCCGGCCGTATCGCAACCTTCGCTGGCACCGCCATGGTGATCACCGCAGGCACGCGGCAGAACCCGCTCGCCGCCATCGATCGCGGCGAACGAGCGACATTCTTCGCCCCCCACCCCTCCCCCGTGCGCGGCTACAAGAGCTGGATCGCGGGCCAGCTCGAGCCCGCGGGCCGGCTCGCGGTCGATGCCGGGGCCGTTGCGGCCTTGCTTGCGGGGCGCTCGCTGCTGCCTGCCGGCGTGCGCAGCGTGTCCGGCCGCTTCTCGCGCGGCGACACGGTGGCCGTGCTCGGTCCCGAGGGCCGCGAGGTGGCGCGCGGGCTCGTTTCCTACGATTCCGTCGATGCCGTGCGGATCGCGGGGCTGAAATCCACGGAGATCGCGGGCGTGCTCGGCCATGAGGGCCGCGCGGCGATGATCCACCGCGACGATCTCGTGGTCAGCGGCGCGCCGCAGGTGGCGCAGGCCTTGGAGGGATAGCCCATGCTCGACCGTCCTCAAGCGACCGCCGCCGCCAACCCGCCGGCCGACACCGATGCCGTGATGGCGGAGATCGGCCGTGCCGCGCGCGCGGCCGAGCGGGCGCTCGCGCTCGCCTCGCCCGAAGCCAAGGTTCTCGCGCTCCGTGCCGCGGCCGAAGCCGTCGCGCGCAACGAGCACACGATCCTCGCCGCCAACCGGCTCGACCTCGACCGCGCGGGAGAGAACGGCCTGACGCCTGCCGCCCTCGACCGCCTCACCCTGACGCCCGCGCGGCTCAAGGGCGTGGCGGAAGCGCTCCTGGCGGTCGCCGACCTGCCCGACCCCGTGGGCGCGGTGACGGCCGAGTGGGAGCGGCCCAACGGCTTGCGGATCGAGCGGGTGCGCACGCCGCTCGGCGTGATCGGCGTGATCTACGAAAGCCGCCCAAACGTGACGGCGGATGCAGGCGCGCTCTGCCTCAAGGCGGGCAATCCCGTGATCCTCCGCGGCGGCTCGGATTCGGTCCACTCGTCGCGTGCGATCCACGCCTGCCTGGTCGAGGGCCTCGAAGCGGCGAACCTGCCGGAGGCTGCAATCCAGCTCGTGCCGACCGCCGACCGCGCGGCCGTCGGCGCCATGCTGTCGGGGCTCGACGGCTGCCTCGACGTGCTCGTGCCGCGCGGCGGGCGCAGCCTCGTCGAGCGCGTGCAGCGCGAAGCGCGCGTGCCGGTCTTCGCCCATCTCGAAGGGCTCTGCCACCTCTACATCGACGCTTCCGCCGACCTCGAGATGGCGATCGGCATCGCGGTCAACGCCAAGATGCGACGCACCGGCATCTGCGGCGCGGCCGAGACCCTGCTCGTCGACCGTGCGGTGGCCCAGACCCATCTCAAGCCCATACTCGACGCCCTGGCGAAAGCCGGCTGCGCGATCCGCGGCTCTGATCAGGTGATGGCCGCCTTCCCCCAGGCCACGCCCGCGTCGGAGGAGGATTGGCGCACGGAATATCTCGACGCGATCATCTCCGCCAAGCTGGTCGACGGCGTGGAAGGCGCGATTGCCCACATCGCGCAATATTCCTCCCACCACACGGAAGCGGTGGTGGCGGACGACGAGGCGGTCGCCGAGCGCTTCTTCCGCGAGGTCGATTCCGCGATCCTGCTCCACAACGCCTCGACCCAGTTCGCCGATGGCGGCGAGTTCGGCTTCGGCGGCGAGATCGGCATCGCGACGGGCCGGATGCATGCGCGCGGGCCGGTGGGCGTGGAGCAGCTCACCTCGTTCAAGTATCGCGTGCGCGGCACGGGCCAGGTGCGCGCTTGAGCGGCGCGCTCCCCCTTCTTCGCAGGGCAGGCGCCTTCCGTGGCCGGTGAGGCGCCCGCGCCTTATCTGCGCATGCCCTATGTCGAGCGGGGCATGGCGGTCGGGCTGTTCGGGGGTTCGTTCAACCCGCCCCATGCCGGCCACGCGCTGGTCGCGGAGATCGCGCTCCGCCGCCTGCGGCTCGACCGGCTCTGGTGGATCGTCACGCCGGGCAATCCGCTCAAGAGCCGGCGCGAGCTTCTGCCGCTCGCCGAGCGCATCCGCTTGTCCGAAGGGGTCGCGCACGATCCGCGCATCGATGTCACGGCCTTCGAAGCCGGCCTTTCCTCCCGCTTCACCGCCGACACGCTGGCGACCGTGAAGGCGCGCAACCCGGGCGTGCGCTTCGTCTGGATCATGGGCGCGGACAACATGCGCGACTTCCACCGCTGGGAGCGCTGGCAAAAGATCGCGGAGACCTTTCCCATCGCGGTGATCGACCGGCCGGGCGCCACACTTTCCTTCCTGTCGTCCGCGATGGCCAAGGTGTTCGACTATGCGCGGATGGACGAATCCGACGCGGAAGTGCTGGCGAGCCGCCGTCCGCCGGCATGGACCTTCATCCACGGGCCGCGCTCCTCGCTCTCCTCCACGGCAATCCGCGCGGCCGCCAAGCGGTAACAAGTGAGTAACCAGGGATAGGAATCGCTGCTTATCCCCAGACTGTCTTGAAACCTTTGCCCTGCGCTGCCACTTTGAGAGGTGAGCCGCAATTCCCGCGGCCGGCAGTTGTTCGTGTTGAAAGGAAAGACACTGAGAACAGCGATGCACCAGAAGGCGGAACTTCCGCTTTCGCTCGCCGGAATGAGCCGTCCCGACGACTCCCAACTGGCGCTTCAAACGGTTCTGGCCAGCCTGGACGATTCCAAGGCCGAAACCATCACCCCCATCGACATCCGCGGCAAGTCCAGCCTCGCCGACCACATGGTGGTCGCGTCGGGCCGCTCGCACCGGCATGTCGCAGCCGTGGCCGAGCACCTGATCAAGGCGTTGAAGGACGCCGGGTTGGGCAATGCGCGGATCGAGGGCCTGCCGAGCGCGGACTGGGTGCTGATCGACGCGGGCGACGTGATCGTCCACGTGTTCCGCCCCGAGGTCCGCGAATTCTACAACATCGAGAAGATGTGGCAGGCGCCCGACCTCGACGAGGATCGGTTGCATTGACCGGTTTCCGCCGGGTCTCCGGCCCGGCGGTGCGCCAGTGCGGGTAGCTCTCCACGCCGTGGGCCGGCTCAAATCCGGCCACGAGCGTGAGCTGGCCGAGCGCTACACGGAACGCTTCGCGCGCTCCGCTCCCCCGCTCGGCCTCGAATGGGGCGGCACGCTCGAAACCGCCGAGGGCCGCGGCCGCAGCGCGCCCGAACGCATGCGCGAAGAGGCCCAGGCCCTTCGTGCGGCCCGCCGCGCGGGCTCCGCCCTGTGGCTCCTCGACGAGCGGGGCCGCGACCTGTCGTCGGCGGATTTCGCGGGGCGGCTCGGCTCCCTGCGCGACGGTGGACGCCGCGATCTCCTGGTAGCCATCGGCGGGGCGGACGGCCACGACCCCTCGCTGCGCGACGAGGCCGACCTTCTCGTCTCCTTCGGCCGCGCCACATGGCCCCATCAGGTCGTCCGCATCCTGCTCGCCGAACAGCTCTACCGCGCAGCCACGATCTTGGGCGGCCACCCCTACCATCGGGCATGACCGGCAACGCCAGTGAACCCACCCCGCATGGTTGATGCTTCGTTAAGCACCCTCCCCTAACATTTGTCCGATCACACGGACCGGGAGGGCCTCATGCAGTGCTGGATCGCGCGCGGCGCAGCCCTTCTGCTGTTGTGCCTGCCCACTCTCGCCCATGCTGCGGAAGCGCGGCCCATCGAGGTGCGCCAGGCCGAAAGCCGTTCCGAGTTCGAGCGGCTGACGCGCGAGATCTCCTTGTCGGACGGCCGCGCGGCGAGCCTCGCCGCCGAGATCGCCACCGTGCGCAAGGACCACGAGACGCTGACCGCGGCCCTCATCCAGTCGGCCGCGCGCGAGCGCTCGCTGGGCGCCGAGATCGAAGCGATCGTCGTGCGCCTGGAGCCCTTGAAGGCGCAGGAAAGCACGCTGCGCGACACGTTGCGCGCGCGCCGCGTGGTGCTCGCCCAGGTGCTGGGCGCGCTTCAGCGCATGGGTCTCAACCCGCCGCCCGCGCTCCTGGTGGAGCCCGAGGATGCGCTGTCTTCCGTGCGCTCGGCCATTCTGCTCGGCGCAGTCGTGCCCGAGCTTCGCGCCGAGGCCGACCAGTTGCTCGCCGATCTCGACGCGCTCAACCAGGCCACGCGCGCCGTGGAAGCCGAGCGCGCCAAGCTCGGCGAGGCCGTGGCGAGCCAGATCACCGAAAAGCGCAAGCTCGAAATGCTGCTCGGCGAAAAGCAGCGCCTGGCCGACGCCAACCAGGCGGCACTCCTGGAAGAGCAGCGCCGCGCGGAAGAGCTCGCCGCCAAGGCCGGCTCGCTGAAAGAGCTGATCGCAGGCCTCGAAAAGGAAAAGGCCGCGGCCGACCAGCGCCGCCTCGACGAGGAGCGTGCCGCCCAGAAGCGCGCCGAGCTTGCCGCGCGCTCCGTGCCCGAAGCCAACCGGCTGACGGCGGCGGCTCCCTTCCCGGCGCTGAAGAAGCAGGTCTCGCTGCCCGTGCTGGGCCGTGTGGCGCGGCGCTTCGGCGGCGATGACGGTCACGGCGGAGTGATGCTCGGAGACACGGTTGCGACACAATCGGGGGCAATCGTCACGGCACCCGCAGACGGGGTGGTGCTTTATGCCGGGCCGTTCCGATCGATGGGTCAACTCTTGATCCTCGACGCAGGCGCTGGCTATCATCTGGTGCTTGCGGGAATGGATCGAATCAACGTGGCTCAGGGCCAGTCCGTTCTCGCCGGCGAACCCGTCGGCGCGATGGGGGAAACCCGGATAGCGTCCATCGCTTCCCTCGGGAATGCGGCGGGTCCTGAACTCTATGTGGAATTCCGCGAAGGCGGCAAACCCGTCGATCCCTCGCCCTGGTGGGCAGGCTCTTCTGGAAGGACAGGGAATGGTTCGTAAGACGTCGCTTCTGCTTGCCGGCGGCCTGATCGGCGCAACGGCCATGGGTCTGGTCCAGAACGTGTCGGGCCAGGCCGTGGCGGCCAGCTCCGAGACCTACAAGCAGCTCGCCATCTTCGGCGACATCTTCGAACGCGTGCGCGCGCAATATGTGACGCCGCCCGACGAGAAGGCGCTGGTGGAGAACGCCATCAACGGCATGCTCACCTCGCTCGACCCCCACTCCTCCTACATGAACGCCGAAGCCGCGCAGGACATGCGCGTGCAGACCAAGGGCGAGTTCGGGGGCCTGGGCATCGAGGTCACCATGGAAGACGAGCTCGTCAAGGTGATCACCCCCATCGACGACACCCCCGCCTCCAAGGCCGGCGTGCTCGCGGGCGACTTCATCGCCAAGATCGACGACCAGGAAGTGCGCGGCCTGACGCTCAACGACGCGGTGGAAAAGATGCGCGGCGCGGTCAACACGCCGATCAAGCTCACCATCATCCGCAAGGGCGCCGACAAGCCGATCGACCTCACCGTGGTGCGCGAGATCATCAAGGTGAAGGCCGTGAAGTTCCGCGTCGAAGGCGATGTGGGCTACATGAAGATCGCCTCCTTCACCGAAAAGACCCAGGACGACCTCGACTTCGCGATCGCCGAGATCAAGAAGCAGGTGCCCGACGACAAGCTCAAGGGCTACGTGCTCGACCTCCG
>QFNI01000126.1 GCA_003240775.1 Mesorhizobium amorphae
CGCCGTCGGGTCGGCGGCGTCGGCGCCGGTCGTGCGCAGATAATCCTCGAACCCGTCACGACGGCTCTGGCTCCACTGGAGATAGCCCAGCCCGCCGCGACAGATGGCGCCGCGGCCCTTGGCCAGGCCGGCGCGCACCTCGGCGTCCGAGCAGGCGATCTTCGGGTCCCAGCTCTTGTAGGGCCGGATCTCCTGAACGTGCTGGAAGCCGCCCGACTCGGCGCTCATGTTGCCGATGATCGCGTAGGCGTCATCGGACGACAGGCCCTGGGAGACGAAATAGTCATACATGATCTGGACGGAGCCGGACCCGTAACCGCCCGGAAAGCCCCAGGCGGCGAGCGCCGGCGTCGACACGCCGGAGGCGAGGATGGCGGCGGAGGACAATCCCGCCACGACGGAGACGCCTTTTACGGAGGGCGCCGCTCCCGGAACGAAAGCGGCCAGGGCGAGAATCGCCGAGACGATACGGTTACGAATGGTCATGGGCGTCCTCCTGAACCGGCTGGCATCTGCCCCCAGATACCGGCCTGATGAGGATCACGTCAAGCGCGGCGCCGAATTTATTCGCGCCGGGACCTGGAAGACGCCGTCATTCGTGCCAGGTGAAGTCCTCGAGCTTGCCCATCGGGTAGCTGCGCTCCTCGCAGATGTGCCAGCCTTCCACCCGGATCCCCTCCGGGGTTCCGGCCGTGCCGCAGACGTTCCTGCGGCGCAGGATCTCGCCGCTGTAAGCCTCGAGAAGGCAATCCTGGAGGTTGGGGCTCTCCGCGCACCGCTCGTGATAGAAGCCGTAGTCGCGAACGACGTCGTGCAGGCCCAGACGGTCCAGGACCTCGTTCTGGGCCTCGGGGGTCATGAAGGTGACATCCTCGCCCGGGAGGGGCGGGGGGTATTCCAGGGCGGACGCGGGGCCGGCTATGAGGGCCGTCGCTGCAAGGGCCAGGGCGAGACGCTTCATGAGGATGTCCTTTAGGTTCCGGTATGCCCATGATAACATCGCCCGCGACGATTCGAAAGGCTGAACGGAGATTTTCAGGATGAACGCTTCCGAGGAGCCGACCATGGGAGACGTGCTGAGCGCCGCGGCGGAGCACGGCTGGGCCGGGGGCGCCGGATCCGCGGGGTGCGACATGTTCTCCGCCAGGCTCGACCTTCACGGCCGCCGCCTGGTCGCCTCGAACTTCGTGTGCTCGCGCCGCGACGCGTCGACGATCTCGCATCGCCGGTTCGTCAGCGACCTGGTCTCGATCGGCGGCAGGACCGGCGCCGTCCCCACCCTCCACGTCCCCGTCGGGGACGCGCGGCTGCTCGCGGCGGCGGATGAGTGCGGGATGTCCGTCTACGGCCGGTCAGCCGAAGGCGAGCTCATGCTCGCGCCGCTCAGGAAGAGGCGGCCGGACACGGCCGCCTGAGCCCGGGCCGTCCGGTCCGCTACTCGTCCTCACCGTCCTCGAGGTCAGCCCCGGCGGCCCGCGCCTTCGCGCCGCCGGCGCGAAGCGCGGCGATCACCTCCGCCTCGACGGCGACGGGGTCCTTCCCGCGCACCGCGGCGATCTCGTCGACCAGCCGGCGAATCGCGACGTCATGCAGCGCGCGTTCGGAGTAGGACGCGACGTCCCCGCGGCCGATCACGTTGAGATCCCGCAGAGCCTGAGCGATCTGGATCAGATCCCCCGAAGCGATTCGCTGCTCGTATTCGCGGCCGCGCCGGGACCAGATCCCGACGAGCTTGCGCGGACGCTCCGCGATAACCGCCATCGCCTTCGCGACCACGGCCTCCGTCGACAGCGGGCGCAGATCCGGCCGCCCGAACGGAACCCTCAGCGTGACGCGCCCCTCCCGCATCGCGATGACGTGGAACCTCTGCTCCGCGCCGTCAACGGAAAGGGTCTCCTCCCGGCTGATGGTGCCCACCCCGGAGCCGGGGTAGACGACGTCATCGCCTATGGCGAACGCTTTGGCTGTCTTCAACGGAATGCACCCCCGGCACAAGGCCCCAGCGGGGCGTTTCCAAGCTTCCGCATTGAACACGAAAAACGCCCGGGTTTCAAGGCGGCAAAGCCCGCCGTTGCCGCGGATCAGACCCAGACGCCGGATGACGGGGCTTCGACGACATGCCCCCGGGAAGGGAGCGTCAACATCTCCTGACCAAAACCCGCCGCCACAAGCCCCTTCCAACCCACCGGTTGGTGGGGGGGGGCCGCAGGGCTGGCGGCGTCTTCAGTCCGGTCGCTCCTGCGACCGGACGTAACCCTTGACCGTCTCCAGGCTGGCCCCGCCGCAACTGGCGACGAAATAGCTCGGCGACCAGAGCGCGTCGCCGAGCCGCCTCAGCTCCGGATGGTCGCGCCGCAGGCGGCGCGACGTCGACGTCTTCGCCGCGT
>QFNI01000127.1 GCA_003240775.1 Mesorhizobium amorphae
CAGGCCCCCGTCGGAGGGCGACCTCGAGGAGGCGGCCCGGGTCGCGCTGGCGCGCACCGGGGATCATGATCGCATGGAGGGCGTCTACGTGAAGCGGGAACTCGGCGACGAGGCGATCGGCCGTTTCAAACACGTCGATCCGCATTTCAGCCAGACGCTGCTCGAATCGGGCGATCACTGGATGTCGCACAAGCTGATCCGGCAGCGCACCGCGCCCGGCGTCGACATCATGGCGGCGCCGGCGTCCGGCCCCGCGCCGTGACCTCTCCGCCGGGGCGGAGGGAAACGCCTTGGAGCCGGGGCGAATAGACTCACCGGACTCGTGGCCGGATCGGGTGACGCGGCTGACGCCGCCCCCGAAGCGGCCGGGGACGAGCGCCCGGGCGGGTGACTCCGCCGTCCCGGAGGGGCCGGGAGTCAGTCGCCCCCGCCGCCCCCGTCGCCGCCCCCGTCGCCGTCCCCGGAGCAGGCGTGTGAGCTTCCCGGGCAGGGCGCCCCGCTCCCGCGAACGCGCCGCCGTCACCGTCTCCGGATCCCGCCGCGGGCGTTTCGGATCCGACTCTTCCGCGGGAACCCCTCGGCGAGGCGACCCGCCGATCTCCCTCCGGGCGCGACGCGGCGAGGGGCGGGAGAAGGAGGCACGAGGCGGCCGCGACGACGAAGGCGATGCCGGGCGGCGCCCCGAGGGAGGCGAGGAGCCACCAGCCGATCCCGGCGGCGGCCAGCCTGGCGATGATCATCACGGCGGCGTCCCCCCTCAGCTGAATGACGGCGACGGCTCGTCCGCCGTGATGATCCGCAACGCCTCGCGCAGGTCCTTGACCCGGGTGACGGGGGGCGGCGCCTCGAAGCCCTCGTTTTGTGGCATGTCGACCAGGAAGGCGCGATGACCCGCCTCGGCGCCGATGATCGCGTTCCGGGGGTTGTCCTCGAACCAGAGGGATCCTTCCGGGTAGGAGCGCAGCACATGCTCCTTCGTCTCCCCCAGCGGGACGATGTGCAGCCGGGAGACGAGGCCGCCGAACAGCGCGTCGCAGTTGAGCGCCCGCCTGGCGACGGAGAGCGGCGCCACGCTCGACGAGGTGATGACTGCCGTCTCGAAGCCGAGCCCTCTCACCGCGGTCAGGATCTCGACCGCGCCGTCCTTGGCGCGCAGGTTCCCGAAGGCGCAGGATTGCTCGTTGAAGGCGGTGATGACGTCGCGAGCCTCATCCGGGGCGACCCCCATCCATTCCGCCAGGTTCCAGCTTCGGGGCAGGCCGATCAGGTCCCGCCCGAGCCGGGAGCGGGCGAAGGGCGCCACGCCTCCCAGATAATCCACGAGGACGTCGTCGTAGTCGAAAAGGGCCCATTTCGTCGTCACGACAACCTCGCGTCCGCCTCCCGTTCATTGTCTCACGCCGGATCATGAGGAGCAACCCCGTAACGGACGTTGAACTTTTCGGAAAGGTTCGGCATGAGGGGGGGAGAGAGGTTCACGTCATGATCATGGAATCCAGGGGCGCCGCCTTCCCCTCCCGCCATCGCGTTTCGGGCCGGATCGCCGCCGTCGGCGACATTCACGGCCGCCCCGACCGGCTCCTGGCGGCGCTGTCGGCGATCTCCGACCCGGCGGAGACCGAGGTGATCCTGCTCGGCGATTACGTCGACCGCGGCCCGGACACGCTCGGCGTCCTGGAGATGCTCCGGGAGCTGGAGGCGGATCACCCGTTCCGGGACCTCGTCATCCTCGCCGGGAACCACGACCAGATGGTGTTCGAGGCCGCGGCCGGGGACGACGAGGCGCTGGGGGGCTGGCTCATCAACGGGGGGATGCATCTCATCATGGACGAGATGGGCAACCCTGGCGACATCCGGGGCGCGGCGCGTGATCTGGCCTCCCTGCTCCCCCGGCAGCTGACGGCCCGGCTTCGGGGCGAGATGCCGCTCTGGCACGCGTCCGGCTCCGTCACCTTCATCCACGCGGGGATCCCGCCGGGCGCGGGAGGGGGCGCGTTCCTGCACGCGCCCTTCCCGTCGCGCGAGGGCGAGGAGCATCACCACCCGCTCTGGGTGCGTGAGCCGTTCCTGGAAAGGGCCGGGGGGCATGTCGGGCCTGACGGGTCCCCGACCTTCGTGGTTCACGGCCACACCCGCCTGCGGCCGGGAAGCGACCTTCCCGGGGCGGTCCTGGGGGCCGCCCTGTCCGCCCTTAGCCGTGACCGGATCGGGATCGACACGAGCAACCGGGACCACGCGCTGCTTCTCGAGGCGGACGGCGCCGAGATGAGACTCTCCTTCGTCCTCCCGGACCCGCGCCCCGCGGCGGAGGCGCGGGTCGCGCTCCTTTCCCTGCGCGAAGGGTTCGCCGACGCCGAGAGGGGGCCCGAACCCG
>QFNI01000021.1 GCA_003240775.1 Mesorhizobium amorphae
CGAGACGATGTCCATCAGGATCAGGATCGGCAAAAGGATGGCCGCGGCCTGCACGGGCGAGATCACGAGCGCCATCAGCGGAACGCCCACGAAGCCCACCCCCCCGCCGAAGCCGCCCTTGGACAGGCCGACCAGGATCACGGCTGGAATGGCCACCGCATAGAACAGGGGATCGAGAAGAAGGCTGGGCACGGAAGGGCTTTACGCTTCGCGTAGTGCTTGTGGAAGACGCTGGCTCGCCGCAAAGACAACATGATCGGTGCGCAAACACCCTCCGTTTCAAGGTTTTTCGTTTCATGCCGTCTGACGCCTCGCTCAACCGCTGCCGCATCGTCCTGATCGTTCCCGCCGGCCTGCCCGGCCCGGACCTCGCGAACAGGCTCGCCGCCGCTCTCGACGGTGGTGACGTAGCCTCCGTGATCATCCCGCAGGGCGGGCTCGAGGCGGATGCCTTCCAGGCAGCCGCCGAGCCGCTGGTGAAGCTCGCGCAGGACAAGGGCGCAGCGGCCGTTGTCGCGGGCGACAGCCGGATCGCGGGGCGCCTCAACGCCGACGGCATCCACCTCGAAGGCTCCAAGGCCGAACTGGCCGAAGCCATCGAGCGGGCCGACGGGCGCATCTCCGTGGGCGTGGGCGGCGCCAAGACGCGCGACGACGCGCTCGATCTGGGCGAGGAGCGGCCCGACTACATCTTCTTCGGCCGCTTCGGCTACGACGAGAAGCCCGAGCCTCATCCGCGCAACCTTTCGCTCGGCCGCTGGTGGGGCGAGATGATCGCGCTGCCGGCCATCGTGGCGGCGGGCTCGGACATCGCTTCCGTGGAGGCCGTGGCGGAGACGGGTGCCGAGTTCGTGGCGCTGGGGGCGGCCGTGTTCGGCGAGGGCCGCGACCCGCGCGAGGCCGTGGCCGAAGCCAACGCCATTCTGGAGCGGGTCTCGCCGCGCTGGGAGGTGGAGAAGGCATGAAGAGGCTTCTCCTTCTCCCTTTGCTTTTCCTCGCGCTTCCCGCGCAGGCGACCGACGGCGACAGCATCGGCTCGATCCTGGCCGACGAGGTCGCGCCCGACCGTTTCGGCGGGCGTGCCGACGACCAGGCCTACGGCGCCTTCCAGCGCGGCCTCTATGTGACCGCCTACAACCTCGCCCTCCCCCGCGCCGAAAGCGGCGACCCCGCCGCGCAGACGCTTGTGGCGGAGATCCTGTCGAGGGGCCTCGGCCGCAAGCGCGACGACAAGGGCGCCGCCGACTGGTACGAGAAGGCGGCAGAACAGGGCGTGCCCGAGGCGCAATTCCAATATGCCCTGATGCTGCTCGACGGCAAATACGTGCCCAAGGACGAGAACGGCGCCTTTGCGCTTCTCCAAGCTTCGGCCGAAGCCGGCAATCGGCTCGCGCAGTTCAACTTCGCCCAGATGGTGGTGAACCGCGAGCGCGGCGAGCCGGGCCTCGTCAAGGCGGCACCCTATTATCGCCGCGCCGCCGATGCAGGTCTGGCGGACGCCCAATACGCCATGGCGCAACTGGCCGAGAACGGCCGGGGCGGCGTGCCGCGCAACGAGGGCGAGGCGCGGCGCTGGCTCGGGCTCGCAGCCCAGCAGAATTTCGACACGGCCCAGCTCGACCTCGGCACCTGGATGGTGGAGGGGCGCGGCGGGCCCAAGGACGAGCGCGGCGGCTACGGCTGGATGCGCCGCGCGGCCATCGGCGGCAATGTCGCTGCCCAGGCCCGTCTCGCCAAGCTCCTGATGGCAGGCATCGGCACGAGCCCCGACACGGTCACCGCCGCCTCCTGGTATTTCCTGGCGCGCCGCGCCGGCCTCAAGGACCCCGTGCTCGAAGACCTCCTGAACGGGCTGACCACCGAGGAACAGCAGACGGCGCTGGAGCGGGCCAACCGGCTGCGCTGAGTTTTTAGCGCCACAGCGCCCGGTCCAAACACCCCTCCACCATTGCCGAATGCCCGCCCGGCATTAGCTTTGCGCCGTGCCGGCACGATCACGCCGGTCGCATCCGGAGCATCCATGTCGCGCCGCACCATTTCGCTTCTCGTGCTGATCGCGGCCTTCGTGCTTCTGATCGTGCTCGTTCCCGGCGTTCTGCTCTCCGCCTTCGCGGGCATCCTGCTCGCGGTCATGCTGCGCGGTTCCGGCAACTGGATCGCGCATCGGCTGGGGCTGGCGGAGGGCTGGGGCCTCGCCATCTTCTCGCTCGCGCTCGCTGGCGGCATCGTCCTCTTCTTCTGGTTCGCGGCGGCGGCGCTCGCGCAGCAGGTCAGCCAATTGCTCGATGAACTGCCCCGCGCGGTGGAAGCGGTGCGAACCTATGTGGACGAAAACGGCTGGCTGCAGCGGCTGATGGATTCCATCGACCTGCAAAACATCCTGCCTTCGAGCGCAGGTGCACTTTCCACGGTGTCCGCGACCTTCGGCCTGTTCGGATCGCTGCTGATCATCCTCTTCGTGGGCGTCTATGGGGCGACCTCGCCGCGCACCTATGTGAACGGGGCGACCATGCTGCTCGCGCCTTCCCTGCGCCCGCGCGGCAAGCGGATGCTGCTGGAAGCCGGCAAGGCGCTGCGCGGCTGGCTGCGCGCGGAGTTCGTGTCCATGGCCGTGGTGGGCGTGCTGACGGGGCTCGGGCTCTGGGCGCTCGAGATTCCGCTGGCGCTGCTGCTCGCCGTGCTCGCGGGCGCACTGACCTTCATTCCGACGCTGGGGCCGATCCTCGCCGCCGTGCCCGCCGTTCTGGTGTCGCTCGCGCTCGGACCGACCACGGTCGCCTGGGTCATCGGGCTTTATCTCGCGGTGCAGGCGGTCGAGAGCTATCTGGTCACGCCGCGCGTGCAGCAGGAGGCGGTGTCGCTGCCGCCCGCGCTCACGATCGCGATCCAGCTTCTGTTCGGCACTCTGTTCGGCGCGCTGGGCCTGGCACTCGCCACTCCTATCGCGGCCATGGTGCTGCGCGTGGTGCGCATCTTCTACGTCGAGGAATATCTCGACGAAGAGCCGGCTTCAGAGGCGGGCACGCTGATCAGGGCCTGAGCGCCCTTGCCTGTCCGCGCCTTTTGTGGTGAGGAGCCGACCCGGCCCTCCGGGCTCCCTCCTCCACCATCCAGAAGCGCTCCATGGCCAAGATCAACGGCAACGAAATCCGTCCGGGCACCGTGATTGAGCACGAGGGCGGGCTCTGGGCCGCGGTGAAGACGGTCACGGTGAAGCCCGGCAAGGGCGGCGCCTACAACCAGGTCGAACTGAAGAACCTCATCAACGGCTCCAAGCTCAACGAGCGCTTCCGCTCGGCCGAGACCGTGGAACAGGTGGATCTCGACCTCAAGGACTTCTCGTTCCTCTATGCCGAGGGCGAGAACCTCGTCTTCATGGACACCGATTCCTACGAGCAGCTGGAACTCCAGCGCGATTTCGTGGGCGAGCGCGCGGCCTTCCTGCAAGACGGCATGAAGGTCACCGTGCGCCTCTACGGCGAGCGTCCCATCGGCATCGCCCTGCCCGACCAGGTCGTGCTGGCAATCGCTGAGGCCGATCCCGTTCTGAAGGGCCAGACGGCCGCATCCTCCTACAAGGGCGCGGTGCTCGAAAACGGCATCCGCATCCTCGTGCCGCCCTTCATCGCTACAGGCGAGCGCGTGCTCGTCGACACCAACGAACTCACTTATCTCCGCCGCGCGGATTGAGGAGACGATCATGGCCCGTTCCGCACTCCTGCATGTGATGGTGGAAGCCGCCCGCAAGGCGGGACGATCGCTTTCGCGCGACTTCGGCGAGGTGCAGAACCTCCAGGTCTCGCTCAAGGGCCCCGGCGATTTCGTGAGCCAGGCCGACCGGCGCGCCGAGGAGATCGTCCATCAGGAGCTGTCCAAGGCCCGCCCCGGCTACGGCTTCCTGATGGAGGAGCGCGGGCCGGTTGCGGGCGAGGACGACCAGCACCGCTGGATCGTGGACCCGCTCGACGGCACCACCAATTTCCTGCACGGCATCCCGATGTTCGCGACCTCGATCGCGCTGGAGCGCCAGGGGCAGATCGTGGCGGGCGTGATCTACAACCCCGCGATGGACGAGCTCTACACCGCCGAGCGCGGCGGCGGCGCCTTCTTCAACGATCGCCGCCTGCGGGTTGCCGCCCGCAAGACGCTGGCCGAAAGCGTGATCGGCACCGGGATCCCCCATCTCGGCCGTTCGCGGCACGGGCATTACCTGATCGAGCTGCGCAACATCATGAGCGAGAGCATCGGCATCCGCCGCATGGGCTCGGCAGCGCTCGATCTCGCCTGGGTGGCGGCGGGCCGTCTGGACGGGTTCTGGGAAGAGCCGCTCGCGCCCTGGGACGTCGCGGCGGGAATGCTGATGATCCGGGAGGCCGGCGGCTTCGTGTCCGACAAGAACGGTGGGCAGACCACGTTCGATTCCGGCTCGATCGTCGCCGGCAACGAGTTCATCCACAAGGCGCTGCTGAAGCAGATCACCAAGCCGCTGCCCGCTGCGCGCTGATTCCACCAGCAGGTCCCAAACAAAAAAGCCGAGCGAACCGCTCGGCTTTTTCTTTTGTCGCTGTGCGCTTCCGCTCAGATCGTCTTGCCGAACGCGACCGCGGTATCCGCCATGCGGTTCGAGAAGCCCCACTCGTTGTCGTACCACGACAGCACAGACACGAAGTTGCCGTCCATCACCTTGGTCTGGTCGAGCGCGACCGTCGAGGAATGGGGATCGTGGTTGAAGTCGATCGACACGTTGGGGTGACGCGTGACGGCGAGCACGCCCTTGAGCTTGCCGTCGGAGGCGGCGATCAGGGCCTGGTTGATCTCTTCCACGGTGGTCGAACGCGATGCGACGAACTTGAAGTCGACGACCGAGACATTGGGCGTCGGCACGCGGATCGAGATGCCGTCGAGCTTGCCCTTGAGCTCGGGCAGCACGAGGCCGATGGCCTTGGCCGCGCCCGTCGAGGTCGGGATCTGCGAGAGCGCCGCGGCGCGCGCGCGGTAGAGATCCTTGTGCATTGTGTCGAGGGTGGGCTGGTCGCCCGTGTAGGAATGGATCGTCGTCATCATGCCGCGCTCGATGCCGACCGTCTCGTGGAGCACGGCGGCGAGCGGCGCCAGGCAGTTGGTGGTGCACGAGGCGTTCGAGATCACCTTGTGCTCACCTGTGAGCTTGTCGTGGTTGATGCCGTAGACCACGGTCAGGTCCGCGCCGTCGGCGGGGGCCGACACGATCACGCGCTTGGCGCCCGCGGTCAGGTGGGCGGCGGCCTTGTCGCGCGCGGTGAAGATGCCCGTGCATTCGAGCGCGATGTCGATGTCGAGGTCCTTCCAGGGCAGCTGGGCGGGGTCCTTGATCGCGGTGACGGTGAAGCTCTCGTCGCCGATCACGATCTTGTCGCCGTCCACCTTCACCTCGTGGGGGAACTTGCCGTGCACGCTGTCGAAGCGCAGCAGGTGGGCGTTGGTCTCGACCGGGCCGAGATCGTTCACGGCCACCACGTCGATGTCCTTGCGGCCGGATTCGTAGATGGCGCGCACGATGTTGCGGCCGATGCGGCCGAAGCCGTTGATGGCGACCCGAACGGGCATGGGCGAGACCTCCTGGGATGGACGGGCGGGCGCGCCCGGCTGGGCGCATTTCATAGCGGGCGACGCCGCAGGAAGCTAGGGGCGTGGAACGGCCGATGGGGCGGCGCGAACGGCCGCCCCGACGATCTCACGGATGAGGACGGGCGGGCTCGCTTTCGGGAATGGCGCGGGCCTCCTCGCCCTGGGGAACGCCGCCCTGAACGCGCTCGCGCGCGATCTTCGCCACGTTCTCGGCCGTGATGCCGAAATACTTGTAGAGCTCTTCCGCCGGCGCGCTGGCGCCGAAGCCCGTCATGCCGACAAAGGCGCCGTCCGAGCCGATGAAGCGGTCCCAGCCCAGCCGGATTGCGGCTTCCACGCCGACCCGCACGGGGGCCGTGCCCAACACCTTCTCGCGATAGCCCTTGTCCTGCTCCTCGAACAGCTCGAAGCACGGCACGGAAACGACGCGGGTGGGTGTCCCCTCCCCGTCCAGCAGCTTCTTGGCGTCGAGCGCGATCTCGACCTCGGAGCCCGAAGCGAAGATCGAGACCTCCGCCTCGCCCTCGGCGGCCGCGAGCTCGTAGGCGCCGCGGGCTGAGAGGTTTTCTTCCGTGAAGTCCGTGCGCACCGCGCGCAGGTTCTGGCGGGTGAGCACCAGCGTAGACGGCGTCTTGGTGGTCTCGATGGCCTTTTGCCAGCTTTCGGCCGTCTCGGTCGCGTCCGCGGGGCGGAACACGTAGTGGTTCGGCACTGCGCGCATCGCGGCCAGCTGCTCCACCGGCTGGTGGGTGGGGCCGTCCTCGCCCAGGCCGATCGAGTCGTGCGTCATCACGAAGAGCGAGCGGATGCCCATGAGCGAGGCCAGGCGCATCGCGGGGCGCGCATAGTCCGAGAAGCAGAAGAAGGTGCCGCCATAGGCGATCACGCCGCCATGCAGCGTCAGCCCATTGATGGCGGCCGCCATGCCGAACTCGCGGATGCCGTAATGCACGTAGCGGTTGGCGTATTCGCCGGGCTTGATCGAGTGGAGCTGGCTGGTCTTGGTGTTGTTGGACGGCGTGAGGTCGGCCGAGCCGCCCACGGTCTCCGGCACGAAGCCGTTGATCACCTCGAGCGCCATTTCGGACGACTTGCGGGTCGCGACCTTCGGCTTGTCTTCGGCGAGCTTGCGCTTGTAGTCGGCGATGGCGCCGTCAAAGCCTTCGGGCAGCTTGCCGCTCATGCGGCGGTCGAAGTCGGCGCGCTTGTCGCTCGAGCGCCCTTCCCACTCGGTGCGGAGGGCTGCGCCACGCTCACCCGCCTTGCGCCATGCGTCGAGGATGTCGGAGGGGATCTCGAAGGGTGGGGCATCCCAGCCGAGCTTCTCTCGGGCACCCGCGATCTCTTCCTTGCCGAGCGGCGAACCGTGCACGGCCTTGGTGCCGGCCTTGGTGGGCGCGCCGAAACCGATCGTGGTCTTGGCGGCGATCAGCGTCGGACGGTCGGACTTCTTGGCCTCGTCGATCGCCGATGCGATGGCTTGCGGGTCGTGGCCGTCGATGCGGATCGTGTTCCAGCCTGAGGCGGCAAAGCGCGCGCACTGGTCGGTGGAATCGGCCATCGAGACCGCACCGTCGATGGAGATGGAGTTGTCGTCCCAGAACACGATGAGCTTGTTCAGCTTGAGGTGGCCGGCGAGGGTGAGTGCTTCCTGCGAGACGCCTTCCATCAGGCAGCCGTCACCCGCGATCACATAGGTGTGGTGATCGACCAGCTCGTCGCCGAACTGCGCGTTGAGGTGGGCTTCAGCGAGCGCGAAGCCGACCGAGTTGGCCAAGCCCTGGCCGAGTGGGCCGGTAGTGGTCTCGATGCCGGGCGCAAAGCCGTATTCGGGGTGGCCCGCCGTGCGCGAGCCAAGCTGGCGGAAGTTCTTCAGCTCCTCGATCGTCATGTCGGGATAGCCGGTGAGGTAGAGCAGCGAGTAGAGCAGCATCGAGCCGTGGCCGGCCGACAGGATGAAGCGGTCGCGGTCGGGCCAGTTCGGGGCCTTGGGATCGAACTTCAGGTATTGCGTGAAGAGCACGGTGGCGACGTCGGCCATGCCCATCGGCAGACCGGGATGACCGCTGTTGGCCTTCTCCACCGCATCCATGGAAAGGAATCGGATGGCATTGGCCATCCGGTCGTGCAACTCCCGCGAAGCCATCGGCCCCTCCTGAAACTCTTGCGCCTCCGCCCGGCGAAAAGCGCCGCGGCGGGCTCGGGCGGAGACATAGCAGCGGGTCTTGCCCTGTCAACAAACGGCGGCGCGGCGCGCACGAAACGGCGGGGCTCGCGACGGATGGGCGGGGGAGGATCGGGCCTTCTTGGTTGACGCCTGCTTCACCCGAAGCCTAATCTTTCGGGGATAAGGCATTCTTTTCGCATGGCCGATTCGGCGGGGCGCCGGTCCAGACCATGCACGGGGCCCTGGGGATCGGCATGACGGACGGCGCAAACGGTGGCGGTATGCCGGGAGGACACGCGCTTGCGCGCCTCAACAGCGCGCTGGACTCCCTGGAGAACGCGGTCTCCGCACGCCTCGACCGCGACGCCGAATATGGCGAGAGCGAAGCCGAGATCCAGCGCATGAACGCCGACCGCTCGCGCCTCGCCCAGGAACTCGACGGCTCCGAGGCGCGCGCCGAGCGGCTTGCCGAAGCCAACAAGGAAGTGTCGCGGCGCCTCGTCACCGCGATGGAAACGATCCGCGCCGTTCTGGACCGCTGAGCCCATGCCGCAAGTCACCGTCACCATCGACGCCAAGCAGTACCGCATGGCCTGCGAGGAGGGCCAGCAGGAGCACCTGACGGCGCTCGCCGCGCGCTTCGACCGCTATGTCGGCCACCTCAAGGAATCGTTCGGCGAGATCGGCGACGGGCGCCTGACCGTGATGGCGGGCATCATGGTGATGGACGAGATGGCCGAACTCCAGAAGCGCATCGAGCGCCTGGAAGACGAGGTGGAGGACCTGCGCGAGGCAAAAGCCGTGCTGACGCAGGAAAACGACCATCGCGAAGCGGCCTTCGAGGAGGCGCTGGGCGGCCTGGCCGAGCGCATCGAGGGCCTGGCCGACCGGCTCAACGCCTGAACGGACTTTTTCTTCACCCCACCCGCTTCGAGCCACGGGATCGCCGCAACTTCCCGTATGAACGGAAGAACCAAAGGGGCGGTGGGGCATGGAGCAGGCGGTCTATCTCGCGACGCTGATCGGCACGGCCCTGATGCTGGCCGCGGCCTTCTCGAGCCTGATCGCGTTTCGCTTCGGCGCGCCGCTGCTGCTTCTGTTTCTCGGCATCGGCATCCTGACCGGCCAGGATGGGCTCGGCCTGCAATTCGACAATGCGGGGCTGGCCTATTTCGCTGGCTCGCTCGCCCTGGCGGTGATCCTGTTCGATTCCGGTTTCGGCACGCCCGCGGGCATCCTGCGCCAAGCGGCCGGGCCGGCCTTGACGCTTGCCACGGTGGGCGTAGGCGCGACCACAATCGTGTTCGGCATCGCAACCCACTACCTGATGGACTTTCCCTGGCCGGAATCCTTTCTCCTGGGCGCGGCCGTTGCCTCGACCGACGCTGCGGCCGTGTTCTTTCTCCTGCGAGCCGGCAACATCAACCTGCGCGAGCGCACCCGCGCGACGCTTGAGATCGAATCCGGCACCAATGATCCCATCGCAATCTTCACCACGATCACGCTCGTGGAATTGATCGCGGGCCACCTCCACGCGTCGGGCCAGATGATGTGGGCTGAGCTTCTGGCGGGCTTCCTGCTCGACATGGGGCTGGGGGCCGTCGTGGGGATCGGAGGGGGCATGGCGATAGTGCGGCTCGTCGAGAAGCTCGACCTCGACCGCGGGCTGGTGCCGATCTTCGTCTTGACGATGTCGCTGCTGGTCTTCTCGGGCGCGGGCGCCATCGGCGGCTCGGGCTTCCTGGCCGTTTATCTGGCGGGGCTGATCGCGGGCAATTCGGGTTTGCGTTCAGCGCCCACGCTCAAGCGTTTCAACGAAGGCATGAGCTGGCTCGCGCAGATCGTGATGTTTCTGATCCTGGGGCTCTTTGCGACCCCATCCGAGTTCGGCGCGATCCTGGTGCCGGCACTCCTGCTCGGCCTGTTCCTGATCTTGGTGGCGCGGCCGGTGGCCGTCTGGCTCTGCCTCCTGCCTTTCCGGTTTCCGTCCAACGAGGCGGCCTTCATCTCGTGGGTGGGCCTGCGCGGGGCGGTTTCGATCCTGCTTGCGATCACGCCGATCCTGGGCGGGTTGGAGCACGGGCGCGCGATCTTCAACACGGCCTTCATCGTGGTGCTCGTCTCGCTCGTGGTCCAGGGCTGGACGGTGGGGCCGCTCGCGAGACGGCTCGGGCTCATCATGCCGCAGAAGATCGGCCCGCTCGAAAAGGTGGAGCTGGAACTGCCGGGCTCCGCCCATCACGAGCTGCTCGCCTATACGGTGGTGCCGGGCTCGCCCGTGACGCGGGCCGGTCGTCGCCTGCCGCGCTGGGCGCGGCCCTCGCTCGTGCTGCGCGACGGACGTTCCATGCGCTGGGGCGAGTCGGGCCGGCTGCAGGCGGGCGACAACGTCTACATCTTCGTCCACCAGCGCTCCTCGCGCCTGCTCGACCGCCTGTTCGCGAGCCCTGCCCGCGTCGAGCCCGAGGATGCCGAATTCTTCGGCGAGTTCGCGCTCGACCCGAGCCGCCCCGCAGGCGACCTGGAAGCGGCCTATGGCCCGACCCTCGTGGAAGCCGAGCGCAAGCTGACGGTCGGCCAGCTCGTCGCCGCCCGCTTCGGCGGACAGCCCGAATATGCCGACCGCGTTTCGCTCGGGCCGATCGACCTGATCGTGCGCGACGTGGACGAGAACGGCCGCATCACCTCGCTCGGCCTGTCCTTCGAGCCCGCGACCACCGAGGCCATGCCGATCGTGCCGGGCGTGGCACCCCTCTTCAGGCGGTTGGGCGGGATGCTGAAGCCCAGACCCAAGACCGGCGCACCCGCCGACGCGGGCTGAGCCCCTTGCCTCGCAGCGGGCGGGCTGCGTAATTGAGCCCGAACGATTGGGAGACGAGCGGTCCATGAGCAAGTTCAAAACGCTGGACGACATAGGCGATGTGCACGGCAAGCGGGTTCTCGTCCGAGTGGACCTGAACGTGCCCTTCGAGAATGGAGCGGTGACCGACACCACCCGCATCGAACGCGTGGCGCCGACCATCCGCGAACTCGCGGACAAGGGCGCGAAAGTCATCCTGCTCGCCCATTTCGGAAGGCCCAAGGGCGCGCCCGAGCCGCAATATTCCCTCGCGCCGATCGCCGAGGCGACGAGCGGAGTGCTCGGCCTGCCGGTCGCCTTTGCGGGAGACTGCGTGGGCGAGAAAGCCAAGACGGCCGTGGACGCGCTTTCCGACGGCGGCGTGCTGCTCTTGGAGAACACGCGCTTCCACAAGGGCGAGGAAAAGAACGAGGAAAGCTTTGTGCGCGAGCTGGCCGCTAACGGGGACATCTTCGTCAACGACGCGTTCTCGGCCGCGCACCGCGCGCACGCCTCGACCGAGGGGCTGGCGCGTGCTCTGCCCGCTTATGCCGGGCGCACCATGCAGGCTGAGCTCGACGCGCTCGAGCGCGGCCTGGGCGAGCCTGAGCGGCCGGTGGTGGCGATCGTGGGCGGCGCCAAGGTTTCCACCAAGATCGACCTGCTTTCCAACCTCGTCGCCCGCGTCGATGCCCTGGTGATCGGCGGCGGCATGGCGAACACCTTCCTTGCCGCACGCGGGCTGGACGTTGGCAAGTCGCTCTGCGAGCACGATCTCGCCGGCAAGGCGCGCGAGATCGAGGAAGCGGCGAAGGCTGCGGGCTGCACGCTCGTGCTGCCCACGGACGCGGTGGTCGCCAAGGAGTTCAAGGCGAATGCGGCAAACGAGACGGTGGCGGCGGACCGGGTGCCCGCCCACGGCATGATCCTCGATGTCGGCCCCAAGACCGTCGAAGCCGTGACCGAATGGATCGACCGAGCGAAGACGCTCGTGTGGAACGGCCCGCTCGGCGCATTCGAGACCGAGCCTTTCGACCGCGCGACGATGGCCGCCGCGCGCCATGCCGCCGAGCGCACGAAGGCGGGCAAGCTCGTCTCGGTGGCCGGCGGCGGCGACACGGTGGCAGCCCTCAACCAGGCGGGAGTGGCGGACGACTTCTCCTATGTGTCCACAGCCGGCGGCGCGTTTCTCGAATGGATGGAAGGCAAGGCGCTGCCGGGCGTCGAAGCGCTCAGGCGCTGAGCGCTTCCCAAACCTCGCGCAACCCGATGGTCAGGCCGAGCACCGCCATCGCGAAAAGCGCGATCTTCCAGAAATCGCCCCGGCGCCTGAGCCCGGGCAGGCCGAGCGGCTTGATGAGCTGAACCGCCATCAGGGCAATCATCAAAAGCGCGATCGTCTTGGCCATCGCCCGCTTTGCTCCTCCGGGAACGAGCTGTCAAAAGGGAGAACGCGGATGACGGGCAGGCTGGAAGGGCGCAGGGCGCTCGTGTCGGGCGCCGCACGCGGCATCGGCCGGGCGATCGCCGAGCGCTTCCTGCGCGAAGGCGCGCGTGTGGTGATCTCCGACATCGCGGACGGGAGCGCCGCGGCAGGCGAACTTTCCGCGCTGGGCGAGGCCCGTTTCGTGCGGGCCGACGTGGCGAAGGCTACGGATTGCACCGGGCTCGTCGAGGAAACGGTGGCGGCGCTCAGCGGGCTCGACATCCTCGTCAACAATGCCGGCATCAGCTTCGGTGCGCCATTTCTCGATCTCAGCGAGGAGGATTTCGACCGCGTGCTCGGCGTCAACCTCAAGGGCGCTTTCCTGCTTTCGCAGGCGGCAGCCCGCGTGATGGCGAAAGCGGTGGACGGCGGCGGTCGCGCGGGTTCGATCGTCAACATGTCGTCGATCAACGCGCAGGTCTCGATCCCCGAGCAGGTGGCCTATTCGGTGTCCAAGGGCGGCATCAACCAGCTCACGCGCTCGACCGCGCTCGCACTCGCGCCCTGGGGCATCCGGGTGAACGCGATCGGCCCGGGCTCCATCGACACCGACATGCTCGCCACCGTGAACGCGGATGCGGGCGCCAGGAACCGCATGCTCTCGCGCACACCATTGGGCCGCATCGGCACGGTGGACGAGATCGCCTCGGTCGCCGCTTTCCTCGCCTCCGACGATGCGGCCTATGTGACGGGCGAGACGATCTATGTGGACGGCGGCAGGCTGGCGCTGAACTACACGGTGCCCGTCAAAGGCTCCTGACAGAAGGCTGTCAGGAGGGGGTCGGTAGGGTGCAGGCGTCCAACACAAAGGAGAGGACGCTCATGACGACCCCCCTGCCCCCGCACACCGCGGTATGGTTCGAGATTCCGGTCACGGATTTCGAGCGCGCAAAGACTTTCTACGCCACGCTTCTCGGCCATCCGCTGGCCGACGAGGAAGGCGGGCCCAACCCGATGGCGGCGTTTCCGATGGGGGACAAAGGCTCGGTCTCCGGCCACCTCTACCCCGGCAAGCCGGCGGCGAAGGGCACGGGGATCACGATCCATCTCGCCGTTTCGAACCTGGAGGACGCGGTGGCCCGGGTGGCACCTGCGGGCGGCGAGGTGGTGTCGCCCGTGATCACGATCCCCGCCGGACGCTTCGCCTACGGCCTCGACCCCGATGGCAATTCGTTCGGGCTTTTCCAGAGCTGACGACCGACCCCGAGCATGCGCCGCGCCGACCGCCTCTTCGACATCGTCCAGCACCTGCGCGGGGGCCGCCTGGTCACCGCGCGGACGCTCAGCGAGCGTCTGGAGGTGTCGGAGCGGACGATCTACCGCGACATCGCCGACCTGCAGTCTTCCGGCGTGCCGATCGAGGGCGAGGCGGGCGTGGGCTATGTGCTGCGCGCCGGCTTCGAACTGCCGCCCCTGATGTTCACGCGCGACGAGGTGGCAGCACTCGTGGCAGGCGCGCGCATGGTGCAGGGCTTCGGAGGTGCTGCGATGGCGCGGGCAGCCGCCGAAGCGCTCGTCAAGATCGGCGCGGTGCTGCCTGAAAACCAGCGCGACCGCGTGGGGCGCATGGAAATCCACGCCTTTCCCCATGCGGTGCCCGACGCTGAACGTCTGATGCTCGACCGGCTGGACCGAGCGGCCGACCGGCACGAGGTGCTCGAGATCGCCTATCGCGACGAGGCGGGCCGGGCGAGCCTGCGCATAGTGCGGCCGCTCGGCCTGTCCTTTTGGGGCAAGGTGTGGACGCTGGTCGCTTGGTGCGAACTGCGCGACGACTTCCGCGTGTTCCGCGTCGACCGGATCACCGCGATGGAAAGCTGCGCCCGGTTCTTCAGGCCCGAGCGCGGCAGGACGCTTCTCGATTTCTTCAAGCAGATGGAAGCGTGCGACGCGCTGGAAGCGCCACCTACTCCTCGTCTTCCTCTTCGGGACGGCCCTTGAGGGCGGTGAGCTTGGCGAACACGCTCTCGGCGGAGAGTTCCTTTTCCTCTTCCTCGCGGTCGCCAGCGGGCAGGCGCTCCGTGAAGGAGGCGGGCAGCAGCGTGCTGCCGGTCTCGGGCTGGGGCTCGGCGCCGCGGGCGGCGGCAGCGCGGCTCACCTCGATGTCGAGGTCTATCTGCGAGCAGAGGCCGAGCGCCACGGGATCCATCGGCGCGAGCGCGCCCATGTTCCAGTGCTTGCGCTCGCGGATCTGGTCGATGGTTGACTTGGTGGTGCCCACAAGGCGCGAGATGGCCGCATCCTTCAATTCGGGATGGTTCTTCACGAGCCACAGGATCGCGTTGGGACGGTCCTGGCGCTTGGAAAGGGGCGTGTAGCGCGGACCCTTGCGCTTGGCCTCGGGCACGCGGACCTTGGGCTCGGAAAGCTTCAGGCGGTGGTCCGAGTCCTTCTCGCCGCGCGCGATCTCGTCTCGGGTGAGCTGGCCGTTCATGATGGGGTCCATGCCCTTGATGCCCTGCGCGGACTCGCCGTCGGCGATGGCCTTCACTTCCAGCGGATGCAGGCCGCAGAAGAAGGCGATCTGGTCGAAGGAGAGCGCGGTGTTGTCGACCAGCCAGACAGCGGTCGCCTTGGGCATCAGAAGCGTTGTGGCCATGATCGGAATGAACCTCCTCGTTCGCCCGAGGCCACTGTCCGGGGCCGCGGGCGGTGGTTTGAGACGAACCACCATTTGGGAAAACTGCCGCTCATATAGCGAGGGCAGCCTTGAGCTTCAACGGAAATCGGGGGCGCTCAACAGCTTACCACTTGAAGATGAGGGCTGCCCCTCCGATGATCAGCGTGAAGCCCGCCAAGTGGTTCCAGCCGAGGGGCTCCTTGAGGAAGAGCACGGAGAAACCCGCGAACACCACGAGAGTGATCACCTCCTGCATGGTTTTGAGCTGGGCTGCCGAATAGACCTGATGGCCCAGGCGGTTTGCTGGAACGGCAAGCCAGTATTCGAAGAAGGCGATGCCCCACGACACCATCACCACCACCCAAAGCGGCGAGGCGGTGAAGCGCAGGTGGCCGTACCAGGCGAACGTCATGAAGACGTTGGAGGCGACGAGAAGAAGGACCGGCAGGATGTAGGGGGTCATGGCGTGGCTCGAGGGTTGACGCGCGCTTGCGATGACTGAACCGCTTCATCCCCGCAAGATGCCTCTAGGCCACAACGAGCACGATCTTGCCGATGTGATCACCCTCCTCCATCCGCGCATGGGCCTTGGCCGCTACTTTCAAAGGGAACTGCTGGTCCATCACGGGCCCGAGGCGCCCGTCGCTCAGCAGCGGCCAGACGCGGCTTTCGAGCATGCGCGCCACCGCGCCCTTGAACTCGGTGCTGCGGGGGCGGAGCGTCGAGCCGGTGTGGGTCAGGCGCTTCATCATCAGGCGGGCGAAGTCGGCGCTGGCGACCGCACCGCCCTGGGTCGCGATCTGCACGATGCGGCCTTCCTCCGCGGCTGCATGGTAGTTGCGCGAAACGTAGTCGCCGCCCACCATGTCGAGGATCAGGTCCGCGCCATGGCCCTCCGTGGTTTCCTTGACGGCTGCCACGAAATCCTCCTCGCGGTAGTTCACCGCGCGCTCGGCGCCGAGCGCGAGGCAGGCTCGGGCCTTCTCGGTCGAGCCCACGGTGACGATCACGCGCGCACCGAGAACCGTCGCAAGCTGTGTCGCGGTGGTGCCGATACCCGACGAGCCGCCATGCACGAGAAGCCATTCGCCGGGGCGCAGGGCGCCGCGCTCGAACACGTTGTGCCAGACGGTGAAGAAGGTCTCGGGCAGGGCCGCCGCCTGCTCGAAGGTGAATCCGTGGGGAATGGCGAGCGCGTGGGAGCCGTGGACAGCAACATATTCCGCGTAGCCTCCGCCATTCGTCAGCGCGCAGACGCGGTCGCCGACCCGCCAGCGCTCGGTGCCCTCCCCGATCGCGGCGACTTCGCCCGACACTTCGAGGCCCGGCAGGGGCGAGGCGCCGGGCGGCGGCGGATAGGCACCCTTGCGCTGTTGAACGTCGGGACGGTTCACGCCGGCCGCATGGACACGCACGAGGATCTCGCCCGGACGAGGCTGGGGCACGGGGTGCTCGCCGGGCACCAGCACCTCGGGTCCGCCGGGCCGGGCGATCGAGACGGCGAGCATGGTGGCGGGAAGGTCGGACATCGGGGAACCTCCTGTGGTATCAGGCTTTGACCGCGCTGGACGCGGGAACTAGGCCACCGGGCCATCCGCGCAACGTGGAAAGTGCTGCCATGAGTGTTGAAGACGCCCAACCGACCAGGCGCCCCGTGCATGAGATCGGCCAGGATCTGGCCCTTTTGTCGGCGGACGAGCTGGAAACGCGCATCGAAGCCTTGAAGCTGGAGATCGCGCGGCTGGAGGCGGAGATCGGGACGAAGCAATCGAGCCGGGCGGCGGCGGACGCGTTCTTCAAGCTGTAGGGGTGGGGCTCGTTGCCACGCCCGGCGCTCGACTCTGCGCCCTCACCTCTCTCATTCCCGTCACGGCATGGATTCTCGGGTCAAGCCCGAGAATGACGATTGGATGGAAGGAGAGGCTGATCGGCAGCAGAGTAGGCTCCGCAATGCTTACGGAAAGTACGTCTCGGCCCATCCAGCAGACCACACATCCAGCCGGTTTCTCTCCCCCAGCCCCACCCACGCTTCGTCATTCTCGGGCTTGATCCGAGAATCCATGCCGTAGCGGTCGCGCACCGCTGAGGGGCAGAGCTACGCGCCCGCGAAACGCTTCTGGATCGCGAGGGTGGCCCAGACGCCCGCCGTGCAGAAGACGAGGAAGACCCAGCCGGAAACTGCGCCGGCGTGAATGCCGGACAACAGAACGCCCACCGTGCAGCCTAGACCGATCATGGCTCCCCAGCCCATGAGGATGCCGCCCAAGAGGCCACGGAACACCTGCGAAAGGGTCGGCCATGCAGGGCGGAACTGGTTGGCGACGAGCGCGGCCGACCAAGCGCCGGCGACAAGGGCGAGCACGAAGGCGCCGTTGCGCGACAGCAGGGTCTCTTTCACCACCGTCATGCAGCCGCGCAGCGCGTCGAGCCCGTGCAGCGTATCGGGCAGCGCGCTGAGCGAAGCGCCCGCCGTGCGCGCGATCGAGCCGAGCTCGGCCGTGACGCCGAGCGGGCCGACGCGAAAGAAGCTCGCAGCCGAGATCACGCCGACCAGCAGGCCGCCGAGTGCCGCGGGCCAGCGCGCGACGAAGATGCGGTGGAGGCGGGCGGGAAGCGTCTGGGCATTCGGGCCGGACTCGGGCTGCGTACGTCCGAAGAGGGCGAGCAGGAGCGCAAGCGCGACAAGCGCCGCAAGGCCCAGCGCAAGAGACAGCGAATAGCCCAGGCTGTGCGGGAGCCAGGGCACGGGGGATTCGGCGATCGTGGCAAGAAACAAGCCGTTCCACGACAGAAAGCCGAGCCCGAAGCCGAGCAGCGCGCCCAAAAGCGCAAAGGGCGATGTGGGCGAGCCCTCGCCCAGGCGGTAGAGATGGGCCGACAGGCAGGAGCCCGACACGGCCATGCCGATGCCGAACACGAGCGAGGCGACCACCAGCGCCCAGGACACCGGGCCGATATGGGCGCCGGGCGGCAGCGTGTCGGGGCGCGGCACGGGCATCCAGGCGGACACGACCACCTGATAAAGCACGAGCCCCGTGGCGAGCGCCGCCACGATGGCCAGGAGCCCACGGGGATCGCGCCGCTCGTGCCAGTCGCGGAAATTGCACAGAAAGCAGAAGCGCGAGCGCTGGAGCACGATGCCGAAGGCCGCGCCCGCGAGAAGCGAGAACGACAAGGCGCGCCCTTCCGTCGACGCTTCCGTGCCCCAGAGCGAGAAACCCAGCACCGCGCAAAGCACGAGAACCGCGAGAAGAACACGCAAGGCGAGAGGCATGGGGGCGATTCCGAACGTGATGAGGCCGCCCCTCCCCGCAGCGGGAGGAACGGCCTTCGATAGCGGGAGGGCTTTGGTTTTACTTGCCGGTCCAGACCGTGCCCGACGTATTCACCACGGGCGCGCCCACCGAGTTGCCGTATTCGGTCCAGGAGCCGTCATAGTTCTTCACCTCGTAGCCGAGGATCTTGGACAGCGCGAACCAGGTGTGGGAGGAGCGCTCGCCGATGCGGCAATAGGTGATGATGGGCTTGGAGCCGTCGACGCCCGCTTCGGCGTAGAGCGTCTTCAGCTCTTCCGCGGGCTTGAAGCGGCCGTCCTCGGCCACGGCCTTGCCCCAAGGCACGTTGACCGCACCGGGCACATGGCCGGCGCGCACGGCGAGTTCCTTCACGCCTTCGGGCGCGAACACCTTGCCCGAATATTCGTCGGCCGAGCGGATGTCGACCAAGGTGGCGTCGGCTTGGCCTTCTGCCACAGCGAGCACATCGGGCAGGCGTGCGCGCAAAGAGTTGTCGCGCTCGGGCAGGGTCAGTTCGGTGTCGGCATGCTCGGGCGTCGCGGTGTCGAGCGGCAGGCCCTGGGCCTCCCAGTACTTGCGGCCGCCGTCCAGGAGCTTCACGCGGTCACCGAAGCCGTAGACGTCGAACACCCAGGCGCCCCAGGCGGCGAACCAGTTGTTGTTGTCGCCATAGAGCACGACCGTGGTGTCGGGGCCGACGCCCGCCTCGCGCAGGGTCGCCTGGAACGCCTCTCGGGTCGCGATGTCGCGCTTCACGGGATCGACGAGCTCGGTATGCCAGTTGAGGTCGACCGCGCCCGGAATATGGCCGCGCTCGTAGACGCCGCGATCCACGCTCACTTCGAACACCCGGACATTGGGGTCGGCGAGGTTCTTCTCCAGCCATTCGGCCGAAACCAGCGGGCCTTCGGGCGCGGCGGCGGTGGCGGCCCCCGTTCCCAGGCCGGCTACCGCGGCGAGGGCTAGGATCAGTCGGCGTGCAAGCGTCATCTCGGTCTCCTGTTCGAATGGGGAGACTGTGCCGCGTGCGAAGCGCCACAGCGAGGAACACGGCTCGCGATCGGACCAGACGAAGGGAAACGCTGTTCCAGTCCGAGCGCGATCGGCAGAACAACCGCACCCACAGGGCCGAAGCCTTCGCGCAAGGCGGATCGGGCATTGTCATCAGATCGGCGCATTGCGCATTCCAATGCAGGGCCGACACGCCAACCGATCCCGCGCAAGGACCGCCATGCTCGCCGCCTACCGGCCCATCCTGTCGCTTCTGCGCGGCACGGCCTTTTTGCTCGCGGCCTCAGGGCTCCATGGGCTTTTGCTGCCGCTGCGCGGACAGGCGGAAGGGTTTTCCACCTCCTCGCTCGGCCTGCTCGGCACGGCCTGGGCGGGCGGCTTCGTGCTCGGCTGCTTTCTGGCGCCGCGGCTGGTGCGCTCGGTGGGGCATGTGCGGGCCTTCGGCGCGTTCTGCGCGGCGGGCGCGATCGTCGCGCTGCTGACGGGGCTGGTGATCCAGGAGCATGTATGGATCGTCTTGCGCGCCTTCACCGGCTTTACCATGGCCGGCTCCTTCATGGTGATCGAGAGCTGGCTCAACGAGAAAGCCACCAACGAGAATCGCGGCACGGTGTTCGGCCTCTACATGATGGTGACCTATGCCTCGATCATGGCGGGGCAGATGGTGGTGGCCGTGGGCGATGTCGGCAACGAGTCGCTCTTCATGGTGGCGGGCATCCTGTTCTGCTTCTCGCTCATTCCCACCACCGTCTCGACGCAGGCGACGCCCAAGCCGCTGCGCGACGTGAAGCTCGACATCCGCGGCCTCTACGCCAATTCGCCTGTGTCGCTTGTGGGCTGCTTTCTGATCGGCATCGCCAACGGGGCCTGGGGCACGTTGGGCGCGGTCTACGGCGCGCGCATCGGCATAACCACCTTCGAGATCGCGCTGATGATGAGCCTGGTGGTGGTGGCGGGCGCAGCCATGCAGCTGCCGATCGGCCGCATCTCCGACCGCACCGACCGGCGCTTCGTTCTCGTGGGCGCCGCACTCGGCTCGGCGCTGTTCGCGCTGCTCGTGTTCGCGATAGCCCCCCGCTCGGGCTGGGTGGTGCTGACGCTGACGGCCGGCTACGGCGCGCTCGCCTACACGCTCTACTCGCTGGCGGTGGCGCATGCCAACGACCATGCGAGCCCCGAGGACTTCATGAAGGTGTCGAGCGGGCTTTTGCTGTTCTACGGCTTCGGCACCATGGTGGGGCCGCTGCTCGGTGCCGGGCTGATGGGGCCGCTGCGGCCCGAAGCGCTGTTTCTGGCGACCGCTGGCGCGCATCTCGCGCTTGCCGCCTACACGCTCTTGCGCATTCGCCGTCGCGCGCCCGTGCCGCTCGAAGAGCGCGAGGCGTTCCAGACGCTGCCCGCCGAGCGCGCGGTGACGCCGGAATCGCTGCGCCTCGACCCGCGCGGGCCTGCTGAAAACGACGACGAGTCGGAAGCCCCCGAAAAGGCCGCTTGAGGCCAGAGGGCCGAGGTTCGGGTCGGCCACAAACGCGAACGGCGCGGGGTTTCCCCCGCGCCGCTGCAAACTCGCTAAACGCGCACTCAGTGCTGTGTGTCGGACCGGAGCTTCTCCATCTCGTCCTTCAAAGCCAGCTTGCGGCGCTTGAGCGACGCAACCGCAAGTGGGTCCACGGACGGGCTGCTTTTGGCCTCGTGGATCTCGCGCTCGATGTCGCCGTGCTTGCGCTTCAGCTCGTCGAGGTGGTTGGCAAGAGACATGATCGGTATGCTCCCTTTCGTGTGTCCTTTGATGCTGCAACCTTGAGCGAGCGGCATGTTCGGCCGCTCCCCCAGCCGCAACGAAAGAAGTTTGCCACCGAAACTTTGGCTTGTCGAACGAAACAGGCGGGCAATTTGCCCCTGTGGGGAAACGTGATAATCGCGTTTGCGCCGTTTCCGCGGAAATGGTTTCGTGCTTGTTTCCCGCACGAAGCGCATTCTCCCGCACCCCTTTGAAGACCAGCGAAAGGCCCCATGCCGGATCAGGAACAGGCCGAGGTTCGGCTCGAATTCGCGAGGCTGCGCCAGGAGCACGCAGACTTCGACGCAGCCATCGAGGCCATGATGGCGATGGGCTGCGACCCCTTGCAGATCCAGCGCATGAAAAAGAAGAAGTTGACGCTCAAGGACCGCCTGAAGAACCTCGAGGACCGGATCGTTCCGGACATCATCGCCTGACATGAGCCTCTCGTCTTCCCGCCCGCTCGTGGCCGTGATCATGGGCAGCCGCTCCGATTGGGAAACCATGCGGCACGCAGCCGAAACGCTGGACGCGCTCGGCATCGCGCACGAGGCCAAGGTAGTTTCCGCCCATCGCACGCCCGAGCGCCTGTTCGATTTCGCCAAGGGCGCGCGGGACGGAGGCTTCAAGGTGATCGTGGCGGGTGCGGGCGGCGCCGCCCACCTGCCGGGCATGGTAGCCGCGCTGACGCCCCTGCCCGTGTTCGGCGTGCCCGTGGAAAGCCATGCGCTGAAGGGCCAGGATTCGCTTTTGTCGATCGTGCAGATGCCCGCGGGCATTCCCGTGGGAACGCTCGCCATCGGCCGCGCGGGCGCCATCAACGCAGCCCTCCTGGCCGCCGCCGTGCTCGCGCTGGGCGACGATGCGCTGGCGGGACGGCTCGACGCCTGGCGGGCGCAGCAGACCGAAAGCGTGGCCGAGACGGTGGCGGACGCCCAGCTGTGAGCGCACCTCTGTCCCCCCTGCCCTTCGGCAGCACGATCGGCATCCTGGGCGGCGGCCAGCTCGGGCGGATGCTCGCGCTTTCGGCCGCGCGCCATGGCTATCGTGTGGCGGTGCTCGACCCCGACAAGGACGCGCCAGCGGCACAGGTGGCGAACCTCCACATCACCGGCGGCTACGAGGATGCCGACGCGCTCGAAGAGCTCGCGCGCCATTCGGCCGTGGTCACATTCGAATGGGAGAACGTGCCGGTGGCATCCGCCCGCGCGGTGGCCGCGCTCACGCCCGTCTTTCCGCCGCCCGCAGCGCTGGAAGCGGCGCAGGACCGGGTGACGGAAAAGGAATTCCTGAACGGACTGGGCATCGCGACCGCCCCTTTTCGGGCGGTGAGCAGTGAAGCGGAACTCGAAGCAGCGTTGGAAGCGCTCGGCGGCGAGGGCATCCTGAAGACACGCCGCATGGGCTATGACGGCAAGGGCCAACGTCGCATCACCAGGGGCGACACCGCCGGTGCCTTTGCCACCATGGGCGGGGTGCCGCTGATCCTGGAAGGGCTCGTGCTCTTCTCGCGCGAGGTCTCGGTGATCGCAGCGCGCGGGCAGGACGGGAAGTTCGCGAGCTTCGACCCGGCGGAGAACGTGCACGAGGCCGGCATCCTGCGCCGCTCCACCGTGCCCGCAGCCATCGGTCCAGATACCGATCGAGCCGCACGCGACGCCGCGCGCAAGATCCTCGACGCGCTGGGCTATGTCGGCGTGATCGGGGTGGAATTCTTCGTGCTCGCCGATGGCGGGCTTCTCGCCAACGAGATCGCGCCGCGCGTGCACAATTCCGGCCATTGGACGGAAGCGGCTGCCACGCTGTCGCAGTTCGATCTCCACATCCGCGCCATCGCGGGCCTGGAACTGCCCGAACCCATGCGCCATTCCGATTGCCTGATGGAAAACCTGATCGGCGACGAGGTGTTCTCCGCGCCCGAACGCATGAAGGACGCAAACACCCTGGTGCATCTCTACGGCAAGAGCGAAGCGCGCCCCGGCCGCAAGATGGGCCACTGGACACGCCTCCTGCGGGGAGCACGCGCATGAGCGACCGCATCGTTCTCGCGGGCTGCGGCAACATGGGCTTCGCCATGCTCAAGGGCTGGCTCGACACGGGCGTGGCTTCGGCCGGCGACATCACCGTGGTGGAGCCGGCAGAGGCCCTTCGCGCGCGTGCGGGCTCGTTGGGTGTCCCAACGCTCGACGCTCCCCCTGCCGGGGGCGAGGCCCCGGCGCTCGTGGTTCTCGCGGTGAAGCCGCAGGTGATCCGCGAGGCGGCGGGCGCCTACCGGCACTGGGGCGGCGGCCGGACGGCATTCCTGAGTGTCGCCGCAGGCACGTCGATCGCGACGCTGGAAGATGCGCTGGGCACAGGCACGCCAGTGATCCGCGCGATGCCCAACACGCCGGCCGCGATCGGCAAGGGCATGATCGCGACCTTCGCCAACGCCCATGCGGGCGAGCAAGCGCAAGCCCTGGTGCGCCGCCTGCTCGAAGCCAGCGGCACGGTGGCGCCCTTGCGCGACGAGAGCGAGATAGACGCGGTGACCGCCGTGTCCGGCTCTGGCCCCGCTTATGTATTCCTGTTTCTCGAAGCCCTGGAAGCGGCGGGCGTGGAGGCCGGGCTCGAGCCGGAACTCGCAGCACTTCTGGCACGCGAGACGGTGTGGGGCGCGGCAAGCCTTGCGCGCGCGAGCCAGGACAAGCCTGCGGAACTCCGCCGCCAGGTCACGAGCCCCAACGGCACGACCGCGGCAGCCCTCACCGTTCTGATGGGGAACGACGCGCTGCAACGGCTGGTCGGCGAGGCCGTCGCCAGTGCAAAGACCCGCTCGGAAGAACTCGGCCGCGCCTGACGCGCTCGCTTCCGCGCGCTGGTCGACACAGAACCGCTCGGCAAGCAACGCCGCGCCCACTTGATCGTTTCGGTTGTCTCGCAACGAACGAGGCGACCGCCATGAAGACCGACCCCGCCATTCCGCCCGAAAGCGTGAATCTCCGCGCGACAGGCGCGCGCCATCCCGTCGCCCGCCCCGACGAACCGATCGTCGAATCCTTTCTGGTGGACGCCGAGCGCGACGCGCATGCTTCGGACCACCTCGAAGAAGCCGGCCCGCAGGAGACCGACGAGCCGGAAGACGCGTTGCGCCCCGTGATCCCGCCGCCCGACGGCCAGACGCTCTAATCCTCCGAATCGCTTGTTCCCGCGGCCGGCAGCCCGTCCGGCCGCCTATCCTCCTCGCCCGAGCGCCGGGCGCGCGCTTGGCCCTTGCGCCGTGCAAGGTTCTGCCGCAGCGCCTCGGCCAGCCGCTCGCGCTTGAGCCGTTCCGCCTGCGATTTTCCGTCTTCCGCCATTTCTCCGCCACTCCCGCGCGCACCACGCATATCAGCTTGCGCACCCCAATCCGATATGGCAGAAGCCCGCCACATCGGACCGTGCTGCGGTAGCTCAGTGGTAGAGCACACCCTTGGTAAGGGTGAGGTCGAGAGTTCAATCCTCTCTCGCAGCACCATCCGATCCCCCTCTCATCCGCTTGTAAACTTGGGTTCGTGCGCATCGGCACGAATGCCACAGGTGTCGGTCCACTTCTCCGTCACAAATCCCGTTACATTTCGCCTGCCTCGATTTCGCTCGCCGGCTTTGTTAAGCGCCGGGTTTGGGTTGGCCTCGCGCGAGCTTCGCGGCGCAAGGGGTGACCGCTTTCATCAGGAGCCCGGTCCATGGATCGCATCAGAATCATCGGCGGCAACACGCTTTCGGGAACGCTGCCCATCTCGGGCGCGAAGAACGCGGCACTCCCTTTGATGATCGCCTCGCTGCTCACCGACGACACGCTGACGCTGGAGAACGTGCCGCATCTGGCCGATGTCGAGCAATTGATCCGCATCCTCGGCAACCACGGCGTGGATTATTCTGTGAACGGCCGTCGCGAGCATCAGAAGGAAGGACGCGGGCGCACGATCCACTTCACGGCGCGCTCGATCGTGACCACCACTGCGCCCTATGAGCTGGTCTCCAAGATGCGCGCGAGCTTCTGGGTGATCGGGCCGCTGCTCGCCCGGATGGGCGAGGCGCGGGTCTCGCTGCCCGGCGGCTGCGCCATCGGCACGCGGCCGGTGGACCTCTTCATCGAGGGCCTGCGCGCGCTGGGCGCGGAAATCGAGATCGAGGCGGGCTATGCGGTGGCGAAAGCCCCCAAGGGCGGCCTGCAGGGCGGGCGCTATGCGTTCCCCAAGGTCTCGGTGGGCGCGACGCATGTGATGATGATGGCGGCGGCACTCGCCCGCGGCGAAACCGTCCTGGAGAACGCGGCGCGCGAGCCCGAAGTGGTGAACCTCGCCGATTGCCTCAACGCGATGGGCGCGAAGATCACGGGCGCCGGCACAGCCACGATCCGCATCGAGGGCGTGCAGTCGCTCCATGGCGCGCGTGTGGGCGTGATCCCCGACCGCATTGAGACCGGCACCTATGCGATGGCGGTGGCCATGACGGGCGGCGACGTGGTGCTCGAAGGCGCGCGCGCCGATCTGCTCGAAAACGCGCTCGACGTGCTGCGCGCGACGGGTGCTGAGATCACGCCGCTCAACCACGGCATCCGCGTCTATCGCAACGGGGCGGGCATCTCGCCTGTCGACATCACGACCGAGCCGTTCCCCGGCTTCCCAACCGACCTGCAGGCCCAGTTCATGGGGCTGATGACGATGGCCAAGGGCTCGGCGCGCATCACGGAAACGATCTTCGAGAATCGCTTCATGCATGTGCAGGAACTGGCGCGACTGGGTGCCAGGATCTCGCTCAACGGGCAGACGGCGGTGGTGGAAGGTGTCGAGCGCCTGCGCGGCGCGCCTGTGATGGCGACCGATCTGCGCGCCTCCGTGTCGCTCGTGATTGCGGGGCTGGCGGCCGAAGGGGAAACGGTGGTGAACCGGGTCTATCACCTCGACCGCGGCTTCGAGCGGCTGGAAGAGAAGCTCGTGGCGTGTGGCGCCCAGGTGGAACGCGTTTCGGGGTGAAGCGACGGCCTCGGGCCGGCAAGAACCCACGCGAAGGGCAAGGCGGGGTGCGTGCTTGAGACCCGCCCGCCTTGCTTTTCCCGCGCCAGTCTTTACCTCGATCACGAACACATCCGGCCCCAACCCATCCGGGATGCCCATGACACCGCTCAAGCTCGCAGCCCTCGACGCAACCGATCTCGCGGTTCTGTCCGCCCATCTCCAGGACGCGTTGGGCAAGGTGTCCGACATCGATTACCGCGCGGGCGCGCATGAGTTCGCGCTGGCGCTGAACCGCTTCGCCTGGGAGGCCAAGGGCGGAGGCTTCTTCCGGCCGGCCAAGCCCGAGCGGCGGCGCACGATCCTGCAGTTCGCCCGCGTGATGAGCGTGAAGACGGTGGGCATCGACCGCACGAAAGGCGAGGACGTGCTTTCCCTCCTGGCGCTACGCTTCCATCCGGGCGAGGCGCCGGCCGGAACGGTGGAGCTGGTGTTCTCCGGCAATGCCGCGATCCGGCTCGAGGTGGAATGCATCGAGGCGCGGCTGGCCGATCTCGGCGGAGCCTGGGAAGCGGCCTCGCGACCCGTCCACAGGGTCTGACCATGGCGCAGCGACTGGACGCGCGAGACCCCGGATTCGAGGCGGCGTTCTCGGCCCTTCTTGCGGCCAAGCGCGAGGTTTCGCCCGATGTGGACCGCGCCGTGCGCGACATCATCGCGGCCGTGCGCGCAGAAGGCGATGCGGCCCTTGCGCGGTTTTCTCTCCAGTTCGACAAGACCGACCTCGCCCAGCACCCGTTGCGCGTCGGAGAAGACGAGATTGCACGAGCGCTGGAAGAGGCGGATGGCGAGGCACTCGATGCGCTGCGCTTTGCGGCCGAGCGCATCCGCGCCCACCATGCGCGCCAGGTTCCTGCCGACGATCGCTATCGGGATGCGAGCGGTGCGGAGCTCGGCCATCGCTGGACGCCTGTGCCGTCCGTCGGCCTCTATGTGCCCGGCGGCACGGCGAGCTACCCTTCTTCCGTTCTGATGAACGCCGTTCCCGCGAGCGTGGCGGGCGTCTCCCGCATCGTGATGGTGGTGCCCGCACCCGGCGGGGCGCTGAACCCGCTGGTGCTTGCGGCAGCCTCGATCGCGGGCGTGCACGAGCTCTACCGCGTGGGCGGCGCGCAGGCCGTGGCAGCCCTTGCCTACGGCACGGAAACGATCCGTCCCGTGGCCAAGATCGTCGGGCCCGGCAACGCCTATGTGGCGGCTGCCAAGCGCCAGGTGTTCGGCCAAGTGGGCATCGACGCGGTCGCTGGGCCCTCCGAGATTCTGGTGATAGCCGACGGCGACAACGATCCCGACTGGCTGGCTGCCGACCTTCTCGCCCAGGCCGAGCACGACACGGCGGCCCAGTCGATCCTGGTGACCGACGATCCCGCACTTGCCGATGCGGTGGAGGCGGCGGTCGCGCGCCAGCTCGCCCGCCTGCCGCGCGAAGCAATCGCGTCGGCCTCCTGGCGGGATTTCGGCGCGGTGATCGTGGTGGAGCGCATTGAGGATGCCGCCCCCCTCGCCGACCGGATCGCGGCCGAACACGTGGAGCTGGCACTCGACGAGCCCGACGCCTTTCTGCCGCTGTTTTCCCACGCAGGGGCGATTTTTCTGGGCCGGCACACGCCCGAAGCCATCGGCGACTATGTGGCAGGCTCGAACCACGTTCTGCCGACCGCGCGCTCGGCGCGCTTCTCCTCAGGGCTGTCGGTGCTCGAATTCATGAAGCGCACCTCGCTGCTCAGGCTCGATGCGGAGGCGCTGCAGGCGCTGGGCGGGCCGGCGGTGAAGCTTGCGCGCGCGGAAGGGCTCGACGCGCATGCGCGCTCGATCACCATCCGCCTGAACACCAGCGGCTGAGGCGATGGCGGGCGGCGGAGACGGCAGGCGCCTCGTCGACGTTTCGCTCGACGAAAGCTTCGGCCGCGCCACGCCCGACGTCGAGCACGAGCGCGCGGTCGCCCTTTTCGACCTGATCGAGGAAAACAGCTTTACCCCCGTGGGCGACGAGGGCGCGGGCCCCTACACGCTGCGCATCTCGCTGGCCGAGCAGCGGCTGGTGTTTGCGATCGCGCGCGAGGGCGGCGGCGAAGTGGCCACCCACATTCTGTCGCTCGGGCCCTTCCGCAAGGCGGTGAAGGACTACCGGCTGATCTGCGACAGCTACATGGAGGCGATCCGCTCGGCCACGCCAAGCCGCATCGAGGCCATCGACATGGGCCGGCGCGGCCTGCACAACGAGGGCGCGCAGGTGCTGATGGACCGGCTCGACGGCAAGATCGCGGTGGACCAGCCCACCGCACGCCGCCTCTTCACGCTGATCTGCGTGCTGCATTGGCGGAGCTGAGCGAAGAACCCGCAGCGACGCAGCGGCGAAGCCGGCCGCGCTCCGTGCTGTTCATGTGCGGGCAGAACGCCATCCGCTCGCCGATCGCCGAGGCGCTCGCCCGCCATCTCCTGCCCGCGGGCGTGTTCGTGTCGTCATGCGGGGTGCGGCCGGGCGAGCGCGACGCCTTCGTGGACGCCGTCCTGGAAGAAGAAGCGCTTTCGCTCGGCGACCACCAGCCGCGCAGCTTGGACGACCTCGAAGACAGCTATTTCGAGCTGATCGTGACATTGGCGCCCGAGGCGCACCACGCAGCGCTTGAACTCACCCGCACGCTTTCTGTGGATGTGGAATATTGGCCCACCGCCGACCCTTCGGTGATCTCCGGCACGCGCGAGCAGATCCTGGCCGGCTATCGCGACGTGCGCGACCGCTTGGAAGCGCGCATCCGTGCGCGCTTCGCCGAGCCCACCCCTTGATTTTGGGTGCGCGCGTGTTCACATTCGCGCTTCGATCATATAGGTTCGCGCGGTTTTCCGGGCGCCAGGCCATGCCTGGTGCCCTTCTCACGCTTGGAAAGGCCCATCCGGGCCGCCGCCAACCACCACCCGAAGGATAAGAATGCCAAAGGAAGAAGTTCTCGAGTTTCCGGGCACCGTGACCGAACTCCTGCCCAATGCGATGTTTCGCGTGAAGCTCGAAAACGAGCACGAGATCGTGGCCCACACGGCCGGCCGCATGCGCAAGAACCGCATCCGCGTGCTGACCGGCGACAAGGTGCTCGTGGAGATGACGCCCTACGACCTGACCAAGGGCCGCATCACCTATCGCTTCAAGTAAGTGCGGGCTTCACGGTTTCGGAACCCACCATGACCGCCCTGCCTCCGCTCGTGCTGGCCTCGGGCTCGCCGCGCCGCATCGAGCTTCTCGCCCAGGCGGGCATCGCGCCCTCCCGCCTCCTGCCTGCCGATCTCGACGAGACGCCCGAGCGCGCCGAGCATCCCCGCTCGCTCGCCAAGCGCCTGGCACGCGCAAAAGCGCTCCACGCCGCCGAAGCGTTGAAGGCCGAGCCCGACTGGAACAAGACTTTTCTGGTGGCCGCGGACACCGTGGTCTCGGTCGGCCGCCGCATCCTGCCCAAGCCGGCCAGCCTGGACGAGGCTGAAGCCTGCTTAGGGCTTCTTTCGGGCCGTGCGCACCGCGTTTATTCGGGCGTGTGCGTGCTTGCGCCCGGCAACAAGCTGCGCGAACGGCTGGTGGAAACGCGCGTGCGCTTCAAGCGCCTGTCGCGCGAGGAGATCGCGGGCTACCTCGCCACCGGCGAGTGGCGCGGCAAGGCCGGCGGCTACGCCATCCAAGGCTTGGCGGGCTCGTTCGTGGTGAAGCTCGTGGGCTCCTACACCAATGTGGTGGGTCTGCCTCTGGCCGAGACCGTGCAGCTTCTGGCGGGTGAGGGATATCCTGTCCGTGCGGGCTGGACGGCAGGAACATGAGCACCGCCGACCCCAAGGTCACCCCCTTGCGCCCCAGGCGTCCCTGCCCCGAATGCGGCAAGCCTTCGGCGCGCGAATTCTACCCGTTCTGCTCGTCGCGCTGCAAGGATGTCGACCTCAATCGCTGGCTTTCGGGCGTCTACGTGATCCCCGGCCGCGAGGGCGACGAGGAGGACGAGGAGCCCTCCAAGGGCGGCTGATTTCGTGCCTTCCGGCTAATCGCATTTCCCGCCATCAAGGCGCTTGCCAGCCCGCTTTCCCATGCTATAACCCCGCCCGTTCCGCCGGCTCCGCCCGCGAAACACGCGATGCCCAGGTAGCTCAGTTGGTAGAGCAGCGGATTGAAAATCCGCGTGTCGGTGGTTCGAATCCGCCCCTGGGCACCATCTTGCAGCCTTGGCGTTTGATTTCGGATGGACCGCCACGACGCGTCGTGCAGGCTCGGAACGTGACTAGCCTTCTAGCTTTCGGCTAGAGGAGTTGACGTTAGGTAATTTTTCCCGCTCGCTTTTACCCCTTTTGCACAGTTGTTTTTCAAGGACCGCAGCGTAGCCTGATCGTTCTGCTGCCGCCGGACCCCTCGGGGGTGGGAGTGTGTGGAGGGGCTTGCCACTCATCCAGACCGGCCGGGCACATCGGGAGGTGTGCCCGGCTGTCTCCACATCTTGTGCGCTGTCGCTTGAGCGACGCTAGGTTGTTACAGGTTGCTTAAATAGTGTGCACCGGGCTGGCGGCTGCGAGGTCGCGGCGGTCGGTCAAGGCTCGGTGCGAGGCAAGTCGCGCCGGGCCGCTCGCCCTGCGCGCGGAGTGCTGTCGAAGCGCCCGTGGCTTTTGGGAAGCGGGCGGTCAGGCCAGGTTCGAGAAGCGATACTCGACATCCCCGAAGCTGTCGGTCGGAAACACGTAGAGGAAGCGTGCAGGCATGGCGCCTTCGTTGCGGATGCCATGCTCCGCATTGCCGGGAATGTAGACGCAGGCGCCGGGTTCGATATGCGTTTCGACGCCGTCCACGGTGACGACCGCTTTGCCGGCGATCATATAGTAGATTTCGGCGGGATCATGCCGATGCAGCGCGAGGCGACCGCCAACGGCAAGATGGGCAACGCCTGCGGTGAGGGCGTTCGTGGGTGTCAGATCGCCGGAGATCAAGGTCTGCCAGCCCACCACTCCACGGCCATCCGGCTCGTTCCAGCCGTCGTCGGGAGCATTGGCGCTTTGGACGATCACGCGCTCGGTGGACATAAGGCTCGGGCTCCAAACGGAAGGACGGACCATTGCTATCGCGCCCCCAGGCGGTTGCAAGACCCCAAGGCATGAATGGCTCAGCAGAGCGCGCTAGCGCCGCGTGGCGGCGAGGATGGCGGTGATCACCTCGGCCTGCACGGCGGCCTGCTTCTCGATGTTGAAGTGGCCGACGCCGGCGGTTCGGGAATAATCGCGGTTGTCGAGGCGGCCGCGGAAGCCCTGGGCGGGGACGAGGGGGAGGCCCCAGCCGCCTTGGGAGAAGTAGAAGTTGAGCGCGCGGCGGACGTTTCGGGGCACGGGCCGGGGGGCGGTGGCGGCAAACGAGACGAGGAGATCGACGCGGACGCCGGCGCGATCGAGATCGGTGGCGAGTGCGGTGATGGCATCGGCGCCGAAGGAATGGCCGACCAGGATCACGGGGCCGAGCGCACCACGTTTCCTGGCTTCGATGAGGCGGCGCGCGATCGTGCCGGCCGAGCCGTAGCCGGCAACCGTGGTAGACACGCCCTTGGCCGCGAGTTTTGCGCCGATCTGGTCGAGCCCGTGTGAGAAGATGCCGCCCACCCCGCCGCGCAGGAGCACCACGCTCGCCCGCGCGGCCTTGGCGGGGATAACGGCGGCGGACTGGGTGGATGGAGGAGCGCTCGGCGCGGGAACGGCCGGGGAGACGGCGAGAAGAAGAGCCGCTGCGGCCGGGATGAAGCGGCGCAACGAAGCGGAGGGCGGCATTTTCTGGGAGCCTATCGGACGAGACGGGGGATCACGCGGCCGGTGCGCGCGCTGTAGGCATCGTAGGCGGGACCGAAGGCTTGGCGCATCATGCTTTCTTCCTTGCCCACGCGCGAGAAGTAGAGAATGGCGACGCCGACGAGGCCCGCAAGCCCCGCTACCCAGTTGTGCAGCAGAAGCGCCTGGGCGATCGCCCAGAGCCAGAACGACGAATACATCGGGTGGCGCACGAAGCGGTAGAGCCCATCGGTGACGAGCGCGTGGCTGTCACGGATCTCCAGCGTGACCGACCAGTTGCGGCCGAGCTGACGGTGGCTCGCCACAAAGAGCGCGATGAAGAGGATTTCGACGAAAAGGCCGAGCCAGCCGCGCCAGGGCGAGAACGGCGTGTCGGCCCATTGCGGAAAGCCTGTGGCGAGCCAGACCAGCGGGATGACCGACAGCCCGAGCGAGGCAGCAAGAAGCGCCAGGCGGTCACCCGTGTCGCGCCGGTCGCGCACCACTGTGATGCGGCGCGCGCGGCGCTGGTAGGGCCAGCGGATCGCGAACCATGCGACGAGGCCCACAACCCAGATGAGTTCGGCGAGCGTCTGGGTCATGCGGCGTGTTCCGAACCAGTGGGAGTGCCGGCCTTGCCGGCGAAAGGCCCCTCTCCCTTGCCGCGCATGCGCTCCAGCAGGGGCGCGGGGCCACAGCAGACGAGAAAGAAGTCGAAGAAGTAGCGTCGCGTGTTGCCCGACACATACTGGTAGTGGACGCGGAAGAAGTTGCGCCGGATGCGGCGATACTGCGCTGGCTCGAGCATGCGCTTGACCTGGATGTCGCGCACGAGCGGGAAGGTCTCGCGCGGCGCAACGCCCATCAGTGCAGCGGGGTTGGTGCGGTGGAAATTGATGATGTCGGTCATGCACTGGATCTCCGCCCAGCCCAGGCGTTCGTCGGCAGCCAGGCGGGCGACGGCCGCGCGGAAGGGCTTCGCCCACGGGTGGAGGCCGCCCTTGAGTGCCGTGGAGCCGAGCGTGAGAAGGCTGACCGCGCCCGCTCTTTCCGCAAACTCGGGATCGAGCGCCCGGCAGCGTGCAGCGATGTCGAGGATCAGGAGGCCGCCCGTGCTGTGGCCAACCAGGATCGCCTCGTCGTAGCGGGTCTGGCGGAGCGTGGCCGTGATCTCCTCGGCGAAGCGCTGCATCAGGGCTTCGGCGCTCGGGCGCTTGCCGCAGATGAACTCGTGGGAGAAGGACCAGAGGTCCATCAGGTGGTTGACGGGCCAGCGCGCACCGATCACGCGCTGAAGCGCGAAGAAAAGGATGGCGCCCAACAGGGCGCCGAGCCAGACGGGCGCCCCGCCCCGCACCGCAAGCCAGCCTCCGAGCGCGCCTGAAGCTGCGAAGACGAGCATGCAGACCATCGGAAACAGGAAGTAGAGGCCGAAGCGCCAGGCGTGGCGGAAGATGCGGAATGCCGTGCCGCTGAAGACGAAGCCCGCGAATGCCAGCACATAGCGCCACAGGCGCAGGGGCAAGGGCCGGGCGAAATCGGCCAGCACGATCTGGTCGAGCACGAGAAAGGTGAAGTCGGTGCGGCAGGTCCAGCCGGGGCCTTCCGTCTCGATCAGGACCGAGGCCGCGCTTCCGTCGGCAGTCTCGCGGATGGGGCCGAAGCAGCTCTGGGCCGACCAGAGCGACGCGCTGCGCGCGTTTTCCCGCTCGAGCCGCTTGAAGAAGGCGTCGGGCGCCTTGGGGTCGTAGCCCCCAACAAAGAAAACGGCTCGCGATTTGACGACGGCATCGGACATTCGGCGTCATCCCTGAACGGGCACCGAATAAAGACCGGGCGAGCCGTTGTATAGGGCGGATCGCTTGGGAGCGCTTACACTGGAGCCACCCGGCAGGATGGGAGCGCAGCTGGCACGAGACATGCTCTGCCCCCGGCTAGCGCACCGGGAGGTTAACGAAGTGTTTCAGCCTGAGACCGAAAAAGACCGAAGCCTGCTTGCGGAGGTGATCAAGGCGGGCGTCGTCACGATCGGCGTGCTACTTTTGATCACGATCGTGATCTCCGCCATCTTGCGCTGAAGCGCTCAGTTCGGCACTTGGCCAGCCTGCTCGGGATTGGTGGAGACGGCTGAGGGCTGGTGGGTGTCCTCAAGGCCGCTGCCGAGAACGAACCAGCCGATGATGATGGCCACCGCGAAGGCCACCACGAAACCGAGGGGTCTCAAGCTCGACTGCATGGCGGCTGGGCTCCCGTGGGTCATGAAAAGGCGAACCCCTGAGGGGGCTGCTGGTTCCCGAAACGCAACACGGCATTTGGCGGCATCGGCCCGAAACGGGACAGTGGGAGACAGCCCGCGTTCAGAGGATCCCTTCATGAAGCGCGCAGCCGCGATCCTATTTCTTGCGACTGCGCTTGTGCCGACCACAGGCGCCGCCGGTGTGCTCGACCAATTCGCGGACGGGCGAAGCGCGTGTTTTGCACGCAGCTACGATGCGCAGCACTTGGCGCGGCATCCCGCACAGAGCGTGGCTTGGATCGCACTGGATCGCGATCGGAAGAGTGACGACGCGGGCACGACGCTGCGGCTGCGGTTTCGCCTCAAGCACAGCGCCGAAGTATTCGGCACACTCGTTGCCTGTCGGCCGAGCGGCAGTGATGCAAGATGCCTGGTGGAAGCCGATGGCGGCGCGTTGCGGTTGTCCGAGAAGGGAGGGGCGCTCCGCCTCGTGGCGGAACGCGTGGCGGTGGAAGGCGGCAACGGGATAGCCGAATTTCACCCCAAGGAGGATCGGGTGTTTCTTCTCCGTCCGCAAAAGGGCGCCACCTGCCGTTAGGTGATGGGGCTCAAGCCCCCGAAAACCGCCTTCCTCTGCTTCGGCATCACAAGCCTGTTACATGGCCGGGGTTTCATCGCGTCCACGGGTGACGGGAATGGGGGCTTCTCCCGTCAGCCAAGGGCCCGGCGCCGCCCCGATTGGCGCCGGGCCTATTTCCGCCTCACGGGCCGCCTGAGCCGCCCACGGCACCGAATACCTGACCCGTCGAATACGAGCCCTCCTGCGAAGCGAGGAGCACATAGAGGCCTGCGAGCTCCCCCGGCTGGCCGGGACGACCGAGCGGCGAATCCGCACCGAATTCGGGGAGCTTGTCGGGAAACGCACCGCCCGATGGCTGGAGCGGCGTCCAGATCGGGCCGGGCGCCACCGAATTGACCCGGATGCCCTTGGGTGCCAGTTGCTTGGCGAGGCTCTTCGTGAACGACACGTTGCAGGCCTTGGTCATCGCGTAATCCACCAGCGTCTCGGAGGGGTCGTAGCCCTGCACGGAAGATGTGGTGATGATGCTGGAGCCGGGCCGCAGATGGGCGAGCGCCGCCTTGGTCAGCCAGAACATCGCGTAGACATTGGTCTTGAAGGTCTGGTCGAACTGCTCGGTGGTGATCTCCTCGAGCGCCTCGTGGGGGCGCTGGAAAGCCGCGTTGTTGACGAGGATGTCGAGCCCGCCGAGCGCGGAGGCCGCATCGTTGACAAGCTTCACGCAAAAGGCCTCGTCGCGCAGATCGCCGGGCATGGGGAAGGCCTTGCGGCCGGCGGCTTCGATCAGCTCCACGACCTCGCGCGCATCCTCCTCTTCGGCTTCCAGATAGTTGAACGCGACATCCGCGCCTTCGCGGGCAAACGCGATCACGGCCGCGCGGCCCATGCCGGAATCACCGCCTGTGACGAGCGCCTTGCGGCCCGCCAGTCGCCCCGACCCCTTGTAGGAGTTCTCGCCGTGATCGGGGCGCGGGTCCATGCGCGCAGCCAATCCCGGCCATTCTTGCGTCTGCTTGGGGAAAGGCGGCGCGGGAAACTGGGAAACGGGGTCCTGCATGAGAGGCGGGGCGGCGGGCTGGCCGCCTGGCGCATCCTGGGCGGAAGCGCTGGTGGTGATGGCTGCGGCAGCCAAGCCGGCAGGGATGCCGCCGATCAGCATGCGGCGCGACGCATCGGGTTTCTCGTCAGGCATGGGAATGGCTTCCTCGGTTTGCGTGAAGCGCGGGCAACGGCAAAAGCGCGCGCATGCTCCATCACGAGAAAGGGAAATGGTCGGGCCCTCATGCGTTGAAGCACGGTTGACCAGAGGAAGTGCCGATGCTGACCGAACGCCTCGCCATCGCCATCGGCGGCTATGCGCTTTGCGCGGGGGTAGGCGTGCTGCTCGACCCCCGGCGCTTCATCATCATGCTGGAAGCACTGCGCGAGCGGCCAGCCTCGTCCTACATCACGGGTGTGGCGGTGTATTTCCTGGGCGCAGGGATTCTTGCCGCACATTTCCGCTGGGGGAACACGCTGGAGGCTGCGGTGACGCTGGTAGGCTGCGCGGCTGTCCTCGAAGGTGCTGCTTTTCTGGTTTCGCCCCGTTTCACGGTGAGCGCGATGCGCTCGTTCTGGCGCACATCCACCATGCGCGGCTGGGGTACGATCAGTGCAGCCTTCGGAGCGGCGATGATTGCGGCTGGCCTGGGGATCATCTGACGTTCAGCGGCACTGGCCGCGGATACAGGTGCCCATCACGGGGTTGCCGTCCTTGTCGCTGCCCGAAAAGAAGATCGTGTCACGATCGACGCGGCGGCGCTGCATGAAGTCTCGGTTGGGATTCTGCATCCGGTCGTGGATTTCGGGGCGGCCGGTGCGCAATTGCGTGTTGTCTGACCGCAAGCGGTTGTTGATGGGCGGCATCTCGACCTGCGGCAGGCCATAGGTCCGCACGGAAGGCGAGATGGCGGGGTTGCCGAGTTCGAGCTGGGCTTGGGCGGGCACGGCGAAGCCCGCGAGGAGGAGAGCTGCGAGGAGCGAACGGACGATCATGCAGGGAAGATAGGGCGCCAAGCGGCGCCCAACCAAACACTGGCGATCAATAATCGCGTTCGTAGAAGACGCCGAGGCTCGAATCCGTGCCGACCGCGCCGCGCACCTTGAGATTCTCGGTGACGTCGAGGTTGATCGTGGCGCGTGCGCCCGAGCGCCCGCCTGCCTCCACGCCGAGATACACGTTGTCGCGGATGTAGCGGCCCGCGCGCACAGCCGTGCCGCCTTGCGAATCCGTCACCACGTCGAGGTCGTCCAGGCCCGTGGCGCGGCGGAGCGAGCCGAGCAGCGAGTTGTTGGAGCCGCCCGCAAGCTCGGCGGCGGCCGCAGCCAGCTGTGCGATCTGCACGGGCGACAGCTCGTCGATCGAGCGGTTGAAGATGAGGCGCGCGAGCACCTCATCCTGCGGCAGATCGGGTTCGGACGAGAAGGTGACGGCGAGATCGGACACCCGGCCGCGCACATTGATGAAGGCGGTGATGCCGTCGGATTCCGAGCGCGCCACGAAGTCGAGCTGGGGATCCAGATCGCCCACCAGCGTCACCGTGCCCTCATCGAAGGTGATGCGCTGGCCGAGGATACCGATGCGGCCGCGGATCAGGCGGAAGCCTCCCACGGGCTGAAGGTCGGTGATCGGGCCGGTGAGGCGCAGTTCGCCGCCCAGTTCCGCGTCGAGCCCCCTGCCCCGAACGAAGATGCGCGCGGGCGCGTTCACGGTGACGTCGAGCCGGATCACGGACGGCCGTGCAGACGGCGTGGGTGTGCCGTCGTCGGCGCGCGCGCGGGCAAGCGTCGCGCGCACGCCGGGGGGCGGATTGCGATGAACCACGTCGATCTGCGCGGCTCCACCCCCGAAGGTCGAAGGCACGGAGATTTCCGCGCGGTCCACCGCGATGTTGCCGGACAAGAGCGGATCGCGCGTGAGGGGGCCGGAGAGAGCGAGCGAGCCCGAAACGGTGGCAACCAGAAGGTTGCCGTCGGCATAGCGCACGTTGGAAAGCGTCGCGCGAAGATCGGCAGGCAGGCCGTCGCCCAGTCCGATCGTGCCGTTGAGCGCGAGCGCCCCGCCGCCCGTGGAAGCGGATGCCGAGCGGATCGTCACCTGCTGTCCGTCGAGCGTTCCCATCACCGCGATGCCGGACACCCGCAGGTTGGACTGCGGATCGACGAAGGACGCGCCGGTGGTCGAGAACATGCCGCCGAGAGCGGGCTGGGACAGGCTGCCGGTGGCCGAGACATTGACCGAAAGCGTGCCCGCGACCTGCGCGCCGCGGTCGGCCAGGAAGCGGTTGGCGAGGCCGAGCGGGATTTCCCCATTGGCGCTGACGTCGAGGCCGGAGCCCGTCAGGGGCACGCGACCCTGGGCGGTTGCGTTGATGCCGCCGGGGCCGGACAGCGAGAGCGAGGAAAGCTGGATCGCCTCACCCGCATATCGGCCGGCGGCATCGACCGTGAGGGGTGCCGCACCCGCCTGAACCAACGGACGAGCGGAGATGCCGGTGCCGCGCAAGGTGAAGGTGGCCTCGGGCGCGGCCAGCGTGCCGGTGGCGCGCGCGGTGCCGGTGATCGAGCCCGCGAGGTCCTGATCGGGCACGACCGCGTTCAGCACCCCCAGCGGAAAGCTCGCGAGATCGACGTCGAGCGCGAGCTGGCCGCCGTCGAGCGGCACAGCACCCCGCGCGGATGCACCGAGCCCTTCGGGCGAGCGGACGGTGGCGTCGATGTCGAGGCGCTGGGCATTCGTCGTGCCCCGCGCCTCGACGTTCAGCGTGGAAAGCCCGGCATCGCGCAGTGCGGCGGCGCCGATCTGGGGTGCCGTGATGTCGAAGCGGACCTGGGGCGCGGCGCGCGTGCCCGACACCGTGGCGCTTCCGTTCACGGTGCCAGAAAGGCCGAGATCGGGACGGATGGTGTTGGCGATGGCGAGCGGCAGGTTCTGCACGGTGGCTTCGAGCGCTAGCTGCTCTGCGATGCGCCCGCTGGCCGCGATGCGCCCACCGCCGACATCGAGCGCCAAACGGTCGATCGTCACGTCGGAGCCGACCACGAGCATGGAAGCAGGCTCGACCAGGCGCGCGGCGAGCTGACCCTGGGCAAGGTCTGCGCGAGCAAGGCTCAGGCGATAGCCGCCCGCCTCGGGCTCAAGAGCGCCGGCGGCATCAATGCGCGCGTCGTTCTGCAGGGTGGCTTGGGCGGTGAAATCGGTGCGTGGGCCGGTGGCGGAAGCCGTGGCATCGAGCGTGCGCACGACCACGCCGCCTGCCGCGACGTTCTCGGCTCGCGCCGTGCCGTTGATCACGGGCACGCCGAAAAGGTCCGCGACCTCCGCTTCGAGCTGGGCTTGGCCGATGCGAGCCGTGCCGACCACGAGGTCGGACACGGAGGCATCGACCTCTGCCGCCTGCCGGCCATCTGCCGCGGTGAGCGCGACCGTGGCATTGGCAGCACCCGTGGCCTCCACCAGCGCGAGTGCCGCGGCAGTGGCGATGTCGGGCGAGCGGAGGCGGAGATCGCCTGTGAGAAGGCCCGCCGCATCCTGCGAGACGGCACCCGTCAGTTCCGTGCCGCCTGCGTTGAAGGTGAGATCCGTGAGAGAGCGGGTCTCGGGACGCGAGGCGAGCGTGGCGGCGAGCGTGACCGGCACGTTGTCGAGGCGGGCATCACCCGTCAGGCGGCCGTCCACATTGCCGTTTTCGAGCCGGCCGTCGAAGCCCAGGCGCGCGCCTGTGAGAGGCTTGGTGGCAAGCGTACCTTGGGCCACTTCGGCGGTCGCCGTCAGCCCGATCGAGCCGTCCTGGCCTGCGGCGCGGCCGCGCGCGACGAGCCGGCCCGAGGCCTGCGGCGTCAGGATGGCGAGATCGCCCAAGGCCAGGTCGAAATCGAAATCGGCGGCACCCGTGGCGAACGTGCCGTTGGCGCGGATCGTCGCCTGGGGATTGGCGAGCCGAAGCTCTTCCGCGCGCAGGCCTTCCGCGCCGCGCGCGACACGGCCCGAGATCACGGTCTCGCCTTCGAGCAGGCGGTCGAGCGCTTCGGCGCCGAGCGCCAGACCCGTCGCCGTGCCGTCGAGGCCGAGATTGAAGCTGCCGGAAATGGGAGCGACCGTGCCGGTCGTCTGAAGCGAAAGGCGGCCCGCGAGATCACGCCCCGCGAGCGCCGAGAACGGCGTGATCGACGAGGCTTCCACCGCGATGCGGCCGTCGAACACGGCTTCCGCGATGCGCCCGGCAAGCGAAAGGGCCAAGCCGTTGCCGTTGAGATTGGCGCGCGCGAGGTCGATGGGCTGGCCGGCCTGCCAGTCGCCTGCGATGTCGAGATCGAGCCGTGTGCCGAGCGCTTCGCGGATGGCGGCATCCAGCGCCTCAACCCCGGTCGCCGCGCCTTGCGCGGAAAACGTGATACGGCGCTGCGCGGGTTGGTCGAGGTTCTGCGCGAGGCCGCCGAGCGTGATGTCGAGCGCGTCCGCCGTGAAAGCCGATGTCGCAAAGTCCGCCACGCGCACGCGGCCCGTCCACTCGTCGCGGCCGGTCTCACCGAAGGACAGGTTGATGGTCGCCCGGTTCACCGTTGTCTGGCCGCCGGGAACGGGCAGCACGACCGGGAGATCGTCGGGAGTACCGAGCTGGAGAAAGAGGCCCAACTGTTCCACGAAGCCGTCTGGCGCGGTCACCACGCGGCCGTTGACGTCGAGCGCCGCGCCATCGAGCGCGAGCGACGACAGCTCGAACCCACCGTCCGAGCGGACGAGGCCCGCAGCCTCCAACTGCGTGTCGGGGCCGAAGAAGTCGCGATACTGAGGCGCGGTCAGCCGCGCCACGTCGCCGTCGAGATTAACGGTGAAGCCGTAGCCCGCATCGCTGCCGCGGATCTGGGCGGTGCCCGCCACGGTGCGCGTGTTGTCGGCATCAAGCGTGAGATTGACGTCGAGCGCGGAAAGCGGGCCGTTGCCCTGCAGCGCGAGCGCGATCGGCGGTCGGCCTTCCACGTTCAGGGCGTTCGCCACGATGCCGTCTGCGGGCTCGGTCAGAGCGAGGTCGAGGCCGAGAACGGTGGTCTCGTTGCTGTAGGTGGCAGCCAAACGAAGCTGACCACCGGGGCCGTCCACGCGGGTGATGTCGAGGGCCGTGTCGAGCGCGCCTTCGGCCAGGCTGACGCGGCCGGTGATGCCGAGCACGGATTCGAGGCCGAACACCGTGGGCCCGAAGGAAACGCGAGGCACGGAAAGCTCGCCAAGCGTGATCGTGACGGGAAGTTCGGGCAGCGCGAAGGCGGTGGATTCGGGCGGGGGTAGGCCCTCGGGCGGAAGCGGACGGCGCGTCACCTCGATGCTGTCGGCGGCCAGCGTCTGGATCGACAGGCGGCCGAGCAGCAGCGCCGAACGCGTCCACACGATGCGCGCATTGGTGATCGAGAGCCACACGCCCTCGCGGTCGGACACGGTGATCGAGCCGATGGTGGCGTTGGACGACAGCACGCCCTGGATGCCGGAGATGCGGATCTGCCGGTCGGGCGTGGAAAGCTGGTCTTCGAGCAGGCCCACGAAATACGAGCGGTCCTCGGCCTCGCTCGCATTCTGCGCAAAGGCCAGAACGGGCGAGAGGAGGAACAGAAAAAGAGCGAGAAGAGCGCGCATCAGAAGGCCTGCCCCAATCCGACATAGAAGCCGACGCTCGGATCGCCGGGCTGCGGGTCGAGCGGCATGGCGACGTCCAGCCGGATCGGCCCGAGACCCGTGAGGTAGCGAAGGCCAGCGCCCACGCCGACCCGCGGGTCCTGCGAGAAGTCCGGGAAGGATTCGGGGCCGACGAGGCCCGCATCGGCAAAGGCCACAACGCCGATCGACTCGGTGACCTTCACACGCGCTTCGATCGAGCCTTCGAGCAGCGAGCGACCGCCCGTCTCGTCGTCGGTGCGGCGCCCTTGGGCGTCGAACACCGGCAGGCCGATATTGCGATAGGCATAGCCGCGCACCGAGCCGCCGCCGCCAGCGAGAAAGAGCCGGTCGGGCGCCACCTCGTCGAGCGGCGCGCCCACCACCGAGCCGATCTTGAGGCGGGCGGCCAGCACGAAGGGATCATCCTCGCCGAAACCGAAATAGGCGCGCCCCTCCGCCGTCATCTGGAGCGTGGGGTTGCCGTATTCGATCTCGTAGTAGGGCCGTGCCAGGAGGTCGAGGTAGTAGCCCTCCGTGGCGTTGGTCTTGTTGTCGCGCTTGTCGTAGGTGAGCCCGCCGAGCAGGCCGACCGATACGAATTCGCGCTCGCGGTCCTCGAACGCCTTTTCGATGAAGTGGTCGTAGCCCCCCTCGCCCAGAAGGCGGACGGACAGGTCTTCGTTGATGAGCTGGGTGAAGCCGAGCTGCGCGTTGACGCCGGTTCGTGTGTAGGGGTCGAGCACTTCGCGGTCGCCGAAGAGCGAGGACACGAAATCCGTGTCGGGCGTGTAGACGCCGGGCTTGGTGAAGGTGCCGCCCACGCGGTAGGTCAGGTCGGCGGGATCGACCGAGAAGCCGTCCGCGCCGCTGTTGGTGCCGCCGATGCCGGCCACCCGTGCGTCGAAGCGCAGGCGCTCGGCGCGGCCGAACAGGTTGCGGTGGAGCCAGTAGGCCTCGATGCCCGCCCCGTCGAGTGTGGAATAGGAGGCGCCAGCGCCAAAGCGCCGAAGCGGGCGCTCCTGCACGATCACGCTCATGGGCAGCGTGCCGTCGGGATTGACGCTTTCGGCCTCCTCGATGCGGGCCGAGCGGAACACGTCGAGGCGGGTCAGGCGGTTGGATGCGCGCTTGATGTCGTCGGGGTCGAACTCCTGGCCGGGCGGCAGATCGGTCATGAAGGCCACGAAGGCCGGGTCCATGCGCTCGGTGCCGGAAACGCTCGTGGGCCCGTAGACCGCGCGCGGCCCGGGCTCGACCGTCAGCTGAGCGTCCACCAGATTCTGGTCATGAGCCGCCTCGATACGCTGCTGGGCGAGTTCAGCCTTGGGATGGCCCTGCTCGCGCCAGGCTTCCACCGACAGGCGGCCCGCCGCCACGATGGCGCCCGAACGCGCGACCTCGCCGGACACGAAGCCCTGATCCTCGGGGAGGTCGACCTCGTCGTCCTCGTCGACCGGGGGTGGCGCGCGGTTGACGATCTCGGCCTGGCCGAAGCGGAATTCGGGGCCGGGATCGACCGAGACCACCACGGCCACGGGGTCGGGAAGCTCAGCGTCGGGCGGGATGTCGGACGCTTCGCGGCCGCCGACGCTGATGGAGATGGTGGGCCCGTAGCGGCCCTGGCCGTACATGGCGTAGAGCAAGCGCTGGTAGTCGCCCCGCGCCTTGGCGAGCAGGCCGCCCGAACCCGAAGCGGGCTCGTCGCGGTCGGCATAAAGGGTGGACGCCCCCTCCACCGTGCTTTCGAGCGTGGAGTCATCGCCCGCGACTGTGACCTCGAGCGTGTAGCGCTGCGGCTCGCCGATCACGTCGGCATCGGCGGCTGCGGGGTCCTCGCCCCATAGCCGGTAGCCGAACAGCTCGAAGCTCGCGGCAGGCAGCGCAGCCGAGCCCAGAAGGCCGAGGCTGAGAAGGGTCGTCAGGCCGAGGCGGCGGGTCGAATGGAGCAAAAACCGGTCCCCGATGCGGTCAAAGACCCCGATCGGGCCCAGCAGAACGTGTCGAGGTTAATTTTCCCGCAAAGCACCGCCCGGCGCAACAGGCTTGGAGCAAGCTTCTCCGTTTAGCCTGCCACGCCCGCCGCGCGGTGCGGCCTTCGTGCTACACCAAGCGGGTCAGCCGCCGGCCGAATTCTTGCGCGCGAGCTTGTCTTCCCAGGCGAGCGCATGGCCCACGATCTCGTCGAGATCGTCGTGCTCGGGCACCCAACCCAGTTCCTGCTTGGCGCGGGCGGGGTTGGCGACCACGGCCGGCGCGTCTCCAGGGCGGCGGCCTTCGGTTTCCACCTTGAAATCCTGGCCCGAGACACGGCGCACGCTCTCGATCACTTCGAGCACCGAATAGCCATGCCCGTAGCCGCAATTGGCGACCATGCTCGGCCCGCCGCGGCGCAGGCGATCGAGCGCCAGGCGATGGGCGCGCGCGAGATCGGACACGTGGATGTAGTCGCGCAGGCAGGTGCCGTCAGGCGTGTCGTAATCGGTGCCGAAAACCTTGAGCGATGGGCGCTTGCCGAGGGCTGTCTCGCTCGCGACCTTGATGAGATGGGTGGCGCCCGCCGTGGACTGGCCGGTGCGTCCGCGCGGATCGGCACCCGCCACGTTGAAGTAGCGCAACGCCGTGTAGGTGAAGCCGTGGGCGGTGGCCGCGTCGCGCAGCATCCACTCGCTCATCAGCTTGGACAGGCCATACGGGCTTTCGGGCGAAAGCGTCGCCTCTTCCGACACAGGCTCCGCCCCTGCCCCGCCATAAACGGCTGCGGTGGAGGAGAAGATGAAGTGGGGCAGGCCCTCCGCCACGCAGGCTTCCAGAAGCGCGCGGGTCTTGCCAGTGTTGTTGTCGTAGTAGCCGAGCGGATCGGCCACCGATTCCGGCACCACGATCGATCCCGCGAAGTGGATCACGGCATCGACCTCGTGCTCGCGCAGGAGGCCGCGCACCAGCGCGATGTCGCCGATGTCGCCGCGCACGAGCTTGGCTTCGGGTGCCACCGCCCATTCGAATCCTGTGGACAGGCGGTCAAGCACCACCACGTCTTCGCCCGCGTCGAGAAGCTCCCACACCATGTGCGAGCCGATATAGCCGGCTCCCCCCGTCACCAGAATAGCCATCGCGAAAACCCCACTTGCCCCTGCGTTCGTTGCGTAGCGGGGCGAGCCGCCTCGATCAAGCCGGGGGCGTTTTGACCGAGATCAAGGCGAAGCCTTTCCGCGGGTGCTCGAAGGGCTCGGAAACCACCGCGGCCCGTGTCATTTTGACCAAAAACCACACATGGACGGACCTGCCCCCAACCATTATGTTCCGGCCCAAGTCTGGGGAAAAGCATGAACTACGAACGGTTCTTCGACGAGGCGATCGGCCAGCTCCACGCCGAACGCCGCTACCGGGTGTTCGCCGATCTCGAACGCCGTGCGGGTTCCTTTCCCACCGCCACCTTCCGCAAGGATGGCGAAGCGCGCGACATCACCGTCTGGTGCTCCAACGATTATCTCGGCATGGGCCAGCACGAGCGCGTGGTCCAGGCGCTGCAGGACACGGCTGCCAAGCTCGGCGCGGGCGCCGGCGGCACGCGCAACATCTCCGGCACCAATCATCCGCTGGTCGAGCTGGAGAATGAGCTCGCCGATCTGCACGGCAAGGAAGCGGCACTCGTCTTCACTTCGGGCTTCGTGTCGAACGAGGCCTCGATCTCGACCATCGCCCGGCTCCTGCCCAACTGCCTCGTGCTGTCCGACGAGTTGAACCACGCCTCCATGATCGAGGGCGTGCGCCGCTCGGGCGCGGAAAAGAAGATTTTCCGCCACAACGACGTGGCCCATCTCGAAAGCCTCTTGAAGGCGGCGGGCCGCGAACGCGCCAAGCTGATCGTGTTCGAGAGCGTGTATTCCATGGATGGCGACGTGGCCCCGATCGAGGAGATCGTGGAACTGGCCGAGCGCTGGAACGCCATGACCTATATCGACGAGGTCCACGCTGTCGGCATGTACGGCCCGCGCGGCGGCGGCATCACCGAGCGCGAAGGCTTGGCCGACCGCATCGACGTGATCGAGGGCACACTGGCCAAGGCATTCGGTACGCTGGGCGGCTACATCACGGGCAAGGCTGCGGTGATCGACGCCGTGCGCTCCTATGCACCGGGCTTCATCTTCACGACGGCGCTTCCGCCCGCGATCGCGGCTGCAGCCACTGCTTCCATCCGCCACCTCAAGGCATCGAACGCCGAGCGCGAGGGCCAGGCACGCCAAGCAGCTCGCACCAAGGATGTGCTGCGCGCCGCCGGCCTGCCGGTGATGGATTCGGAAACCCATATCGTGCCCGTGCTGGTGGGCGACCCCGAGCTCTGCAAGCAGGCGAGCGACCGTCTGCTCGAAAAGCACGGCATCTACATCCAGCCGATCAACTACCCCACCGTGCCGCGCGGCACCGAGCGCCTGCGCATCACGCCGACCCCGCTACATGGCGACATGCTGATCGATGACCTGCGTGACGCGCTGGTCGAAACCTGGAACGCGATCGGCATCCCCTTCGAGGCCGACGACCGCCCTGCCGTCCAGCAGATGGGCCGCGTGGTGCCGCTGATGGTGAGCAAGGCCGGCGGCTGAGCCCGCAGAAAGCAGACATGAAAAAGGGCGCCGCGAGGCGCCCTTTTCTTTTAGGATGAGGAAAGAGGCTTAGAGCGTCGGGCGGCGGGCCAGGAGATCACGGATCTCGGTGAGCAGCGCGACATCGGCGGGAGGTGCGGCAGGCACGTCGGACACCTTTTCGTCGCGCGCAGCGCGGCGGCGCAACTCGTTCACGCCCTTGACCATCAGGAAGATGATGAAGGCGAGGATCAGGAAGTTGATCACGACGGTAAGGAAGTTGCCGTAGGCGAATACCGCACCCTGCTCGCGCGCAGCGGCAAGCGTGGTCGCCGTCACCGTGCTCGACAGCGGCAGGAAGTAGTTCGAGAAGTCGAAGCCGCCGAAGATGGCGCCGACGATGGGCATGATGACGTCGTTGACGAGCGACGTGACGATCAACCCGAAGGCACCGCCGATGATCACGCCGACCGCGAGATCCATCACATTGCCCTTGGAGATGAACTCCTGGAATTCTTTCAGCATGGCAGGCTCCCCGCATGGCCATCCCACCCCGGTGGCAGGAAAGGCCACATTGCGCCGCTTTCGCCTGAATGCAATTCACCCAAAAGCGCTGTTCACAACTTGCGCGGGTTAACCGATCCTCAGGGAAGTGCCGTGCGGTCTGGCGCGGGCGGCACGGGCTCGGCGGGAGCGGGCGTGGTCTGGGTGGGCGGTTCGGTGCCGCGCGTGGCATCCACGAAGCCGCGCACGAACCGCTCCATCACGCCGATCGAGCGCTCAATGTCCTGGTCGGTCGGCAGTTTCATAGCAGGCGCGCTTTCGAGCGCCGCAATCCGCGCCTCGAGGGCTGCGATCGTCTCGTGCATCCGCTCGGTTTCCGTCAGCATGGCGTCACGGTCGTCGGCGGCCATGCGGCAGATCAGGCGCTCGCCTTCCTCGCGGCAAAGCGACATCGCGCCGGTCTGCGTGTCCATCCGCACATAGCCATCGTCCTCGCGCTCGATGGTGAAGCGCTCGGGCGCATCCTGGGCGTAGGCCAGAGTGGGGACGAGAAGAAGCGGGAGAAGGGTGAGACGGCGCATGGAAGTGTCTCCGGGTGAGGTTGGTCCGTGCGAGAGGGCCGGGAGAGGACGAAGGTAGGGCGCGGTGCCGTGCCGGGCCACCATCGGGCATGGCAAGCGAGTGGCTCCCGCCAAATCCGCGCTTGCGCGCATCGGCCGAGAGCCTATGAAACGCGCATGGCCATGCTCTACAAGATCTGTCCCGAACCCCTTTGGCGCGAAGCCGAAGCGGAAGGCTCCTTCAAAGGCGCGCCGGTCGATCTGGCGGATGGCTTCATCCATTTCTCGTCCGCATCCCAGGTGGAAGAAACCGCCGCCAAGCATTTCGCTGGGCAGAGCGGGCTTCTTCTGATCGCCGTGCCCGAGGAAGCGCTGGGCGAAGCGCTGCGCTGGGAGCCCTCGCGGGGCGGGGCGTTGTTTCCTCATCTCTACGGCGCGCTGCCGGTCTCGGCGGCGGAGTGGGTCGAACCGCTGCCGATCGCCGAAGGCGGACGGCATCTGTTTCCCGAGCTTGCCGCGTGAACCTCGCCCGCCCACTCTTTCTGCTCGATCCCGAGCGCGCCCATCGGCTGGCCGTGCGCGGGCTGTCGCTCGTGCCCGGCGGCGCACCTGCGCCGACAGGGACAGCCCTTGCGACGGAGGTCGCAGGCATCCGTTTCCCCAACCCGCTCGGGCTCGCCGCGGGCTTCGACAAGAATGCGGAAGCGGTGGACGGGACCCTTGCGCTCGGCTTCGGCTTCACCGAGATCGGCACCGTCACCCCCCTGCCCCAGCCCGGCAGCCCCAAGCCGCGGCTATTCCGGCTGGAGGAAAGCCGCGCGGTGATCAACCGCATGGGCTTCAACGGCGAAGGCCACGAGGCTGCCCATGCGCGTCTTGCCAAGCGCGCGAAGCGGGGCGGCATCGTCGGCATCAACATCGGCGCCAACAAGGACAGCGCCGACCGCATGGCGGACTACGAGGCGGGCGTGCGGCGTTTCGGGGCGCTCGCCTCCTATCTCACGGTCAACATCTCCTCGCCCAACACGCCGGGGCTGCGCGCGCTGCAGGGGCGCGAAGCGCTGCGCGAGCTGCTCGGCCGCGTGACGCAAGCGCGCGCGGGGCTCGCAGGCAAAGGGGCCCAGGTGCCTGTCTTCCTCAAGATCGCGCCCGACCTCGACGAGGCCGGGCTGGCAGAGGTCGCGGAAGAAGTTCTCGCCTCAGGCATCGAAGGCGTGATCGTGTCCAACACCACGCTCGCCCGGCCGCTGCCCGCGGGCACGCGGCACGCTGAGGAAGCGGGCGGGCTTTCGGGCCGGCCGCTCTTCGAGCGAGCCACGGTGGCGCTCGCGCGGCTGCGCCGATTGGTGGGGCCAAGCCTCGCGCTGATCGGCGCGGGCGGGGTGGAATTGGCCGAAACGGCCGCCGAGAAGGTGCGCGCAGGCGCGGACCTCGTGCAGATCTATTCAGGGCTCGTGTATGGAGGTCCAGCGCTGCCGCGGCGCATCCTGTCGGGCCTGCGCGCGATCGTGGAAAACGAAGGCGGCACGCTGCGCGCCATGCGCGACACCAGGCTCGACCATTGGGCGGCAAAGCCCCTCGCGGGCTGATCTTCCCGCGCTAGATGAGGAGGCAATGCCGCTTCCCATCGTCTGCCACCCCGACTACGACGCAGCCTTCAATCCGGGCCACCGCTTTCCGATGGGCAAGTATTCGGCCCTGCGCGAGAGCCTGGACAGGCGCGGCCTGTTGGCCGGCGCGCACGAGCCCGAGCCGCCCACCTTCGAGCAGTTCTCGCTCGCCCACGATCCCGCTTACGTGCGCCGGGTGCTGGATTTCGCGGTGCCGCCCGGGATCGAGCGCGAGATCGGCTTTCCGGTCTCGCCGCGCGTGTCGCGCCGCGCGCAACTGGCGAGCGGAGGCACGCTGCTTGCCGCACGGCTGGCTCTCACCCATGGCCTTGCCTGCAACGCGGCCGGCGGCAGCCATCACGCGCGCCGGATGCAAGGCGCGGGCTTCTGCACCTTCAACGATGTGGCGATCGCGAGCTTGGTTCTTTTGGAGGAAAGGGCGGTGGGCCGCATCCTCGTCTTCGACTGCGACGTGCACCAAGGCGATGGGACGGCGGAAATCCTGGGCGGGGAAGCCCGTGTCTTCACCCTCTCGATCCATGCGGAAAAGAACTACCCCGTGCGCAAGGTGCCTTCCTCGCGCGACATCGGGCTGCCCGATGGAATGGAGGACGCCGCCTACGGGGAGGTCGTGCGCGAGGCGTTGCGGGGGCTGGACGCGGAAAGCTTCGACCTCGTCTTCTTCAATGCAGGCGTCGATCCGCATCGCGACGACAAGCTCGGCAGGCTCGCATTGTCGGATGCCGGGTTGCGGATGCGAGAAGAGACGGTGATCGGGCATTTCCGAAAGCGCGGGGTGCCTGTTTGCGGAGTGATCGGGGGCGGTTACGGCAACGATGTGCCGGCGATCGCCGAGCGCCACGCCATCCTGTTCGAGGTGGGATCAGAGTTTGCGTGAGGCGGGCCTCACAGCACGCATAGCCCAGATATCTAGCGGCGGAAGCTCAAGAGGCGGATCAGGAGAAACGCGGGCACCACCACGGCTGCGCCGAGCAACACGTAGCCGAAGGCATCGTCGAACGCGTCGAAGCCCATGTTCCAGACGCTGCGCACTCCGTCTTCCAGCGCAAACAACACGTCGCGCGGCGACCAGCCAAAGAAGCTCATCGCCATGCCCACCAGAAGCGACAGCACCGCGAGCTTCACCAGCACACGGGCTGGCGAGTCGCCCAGGAACCGCGCGAGCGGGCCCTGGCGGCGGGCATAGGTGACGGGTTCGTGGCGCTCGGTCATCGCATCGAGGTATGGAGGAACCGCCCCGTTTGCAAGCCGCGCTTTCCGCTTGGCCGACGCTTGCGCCCCATGCTATGGACTGGGGCGCAAGCGGGTATGATGTAATGGTAGCTTGTCAGCTTCCCAAGCTGATCGCGCGGGTTCGATTCCCGCTACCCGCTCCAGCCTTTCTCCCTATCAAGCGCCGATGGCACGGGCTCCAAGCCGAGTGACGTGGTCTGCGCTGCTCGCGTCGACCTTGCGGTAGCGCGCCTCGATCAAGCTGTAGAGGCCGAAGGCGACGAGGCCGAGCGCCGCGAGCGCATAGAGGGTGGAGCCGAAAGGCAGGCTCTGGACCCAGTCCATCGCATCGGTGAGGCTGCCCGCCTGCTGCGGATCGACGGCGAGCGCCGCGTAGACGAAGAAGCCGCCGGTGACGGCCAAAAGCAGGCCCCGTGCGACGAGGCCGAAGGCGCAGACGAGATGGAGCTTGCCGTCATGGGCAGGCGGCAGCTTCACATGCTTGCGATATTTCGCGGCGACGCCCCGCCACATCTGTACGAAGCCAGCACAGAGCACCACAAGACCCACCGCGCCCACGAGCCAGGGGCCGAAGGGCTGGCGCATCAGCCAGGCGGAGATGCTCTGCTCGCCGCTGCCGCCACCGTCCGAGCCTCCCCCGAGTGAAAGCGCCAAGCCTGCTGCCGCCAGCGCCAATGCGCCCGTCGCGAGGCCGCTGACGATGTTGCCAGCGCGCGCGGCATAGCCCTTGTCGTCGTCCTCATGGCCATCGGCGTTGAAGAGGCCCTGGGCGAAGCGCCAGAGAACGTGGCCGAGCAGGCCGATCGCGACGAGACCCAGAAGAATGCGGCCGAAGGGCTGGCTGAGGATGGTGGTGAGCGCGCCGCGCGGGCTTGCTTCCCCACTCATGCCGCCGCCGAGCGCGCCGGACAGCGCGATGATGCCGAGAAGCCCGTAGACCACCCCGCGAGCCGCATAGCCCCACCGCGCCAGAAGCTCGAACTTGCCCGACATGCCGATGTCTCCGATCCGTGGAGCGCAAAACTCCATGAGCCGGCAAGCCGTTCCCTCCCCTCCCCCGATCGGCGGAGGGATCGTCACATGCGGAAGTGCTTGGAGAGCTTGAGGCCCTGGGCCTGGTAGTTGGAGCCGAGATCGGTGCCGTAGAGCCGGTCCGGGCGGGCGAGCATGTGCTCGTAGACCAGGCGGCCGACGATCTGGCCATGCTCGAGGATGAAGGGCACCTCGTGGGAGCGCACTTCGAGCACCGCGCGCGAGCCCGTGCCGCCGGCTGCCGTGTGGCCGAAGCCGGGGTCGAAGAAACCGGCATAATGCACGCGGAACTCGCCCACCATTGGGTCGAAGGGGGTCATCTCGGCGGCAAAAAGCGGGGGCACGTGCACAGCCTCGCAGCTGACCAGGATGTAGAACTCGTCGGGGTCGAGCACGAGCTCGCCCTCGCGCTGGCGCCGGATCGGCTCCCAGAAATCCTCCGGCGCCTGGGCTGCGCGAACATCGACATCCACCACGCCCGTGTGATGCTTGCCGCGATAGCCGACGATCGAATCCCGGTGCTCGCCCAGGAGGTCGATGGAAAGCGCCACGCCCGCACCCGAGATCGAGGGGGTGTCGGTGGCGATCAGCGTTTCCGCCGTGTGGAGCTTCCCGAGCTCCTCGCCCGAGAGCAGCGAATGGCCCTGGCGGAAGCGGATCTGCGACAGGCGCGAGCCCGTGCGCGCGATTATGGGAAATGTGCGCGGCGAAACTTCGAGATAGAGCGGGCCCTCGTAGCCCGCGGGGATGTGGTCGAACTCGGGCGCGAAATCCGCCATCACGCGAGTGAAGATGTCGAGCCGGCCCGTGGAGCTTTTGGGGTTGGCCGAGGCCGAGATGCCTTGGGGCAGGCGGAAGGTCTCGAGCAGCGGCACGATGTAGACGCAGCCGGTTTCGAGCACGGCACCTTGGCGAAGGTTGATGGCATGAAGCTTTAGGCGGTCGAGCTTCGCGGAAACCGTGCTCTGGGGGCCGGGAAGAAAGCTCGCGCGCACGCGGAAGGCCGTTTCGCCGAGCCGCAAGTCGAGGCTTGCGGGCTGGATCTGGTCGGCGTCGAGCGCGCGGGGCGCGGAAACTGCGCCCGACGAGAACAGCGAGGCGATGTCGCGGTCGGGCAGGATGCCCGTCGTGCGGGGAGCCTCGGGGGCCGAACGCGCGAGGGCCGTCGGATGGGCATTCATGGGGGCGGCACCTTGCGCGTCAGGAGGCGCCCACCATGAAAGCGAATGGCTAAGAAGCGGTTTAAGCTCAGAAGGGCCCGAAGGCGTAGGTGAAGCCCAGGCTGCCACGGAACTGGTTTTCGGTCTCGATGATCGGGCTGTCGGCCGCGTCGCCCACGAGGCGGGAGTAGCCCGCACTCGCCGAAAGCGTGAGCTTGTCGTTGAAGCCGTAGTCGAATTCGAGATCGGCGCTGACCGACTTGAAGCCGTCTTCCGCCGTGAAGGCGTCGAGGCCCGATTCCAGGCTCTGCTCGGGCGTCACCGAGAAGAAGGAGTTCATGTAGTCGCTGTTGGCATAGGTCGCGCCGACCGAAGCCGTCATGTCGAGCTTGGGCGCCACTTCCGTGCGCAGGCCGCCGTTGAACTTGAGCTGACCACCATCGGTGTCGCCCGTGATCTGCTGGAGATAGGCGACATCCACGAAGAAGGGATCGAGGTTGATCGCGCCATAGGCGCCGAGCGTCACGCCGCCGTCGACGTCGCCAAGGCCTTCGAGGCGCTCCGCATCGTCTTCCTCGCGGCCGAAGGTCCAGCCGCCGGCGGGGCCGACCTCGAAGATGCCCTGGCGGAACAGCGCGAAGCGCACATCGTCCACGCCGCGCACCGTCAGCCGGTCGCCCAGGCCTTCACCATCGCCGCTGCCGAAGGAAGGGATCACCACGGGAAAGCCGATCACCCGGTAGTCGTCCGAGCCTTCGTATTTCGGCACGATGAGCACCGTGGCGCCGGCCTCGAACGAGAAACGGCCGGGATCGGGCTCGCCATAGGTCTCGCCCACATCGGCGGCGAGCGCGGGAGAAGACGCGGCAAGCGCCGCAAGAAGCATCGACCGACCTGGGAAACGCATGGCGTCCTCACGCACTGAACAGGGCGACAGGGCTAGAAGGGGAAGACGGGTGCGGTCAATCGCCGGTTGGGCAGGCCAAGCCGAATCCTTGGTCCTTGCGTCCTTCCTGCCACGGCCCTGAGACGGCTGTGATCGGAATTGACGGCGGGGGGTCGCGGGCGTATGGGGCGAGAGAACTCCCGTGGTGATTTGGCCGGTCGGCTTGCAGCCACGTTAAACAAGTCGCTAAAGGGCCGCGCGCGTGTTTCGCAACCGGCTGTGCGGCTTGGAAAAGCCCGGCCGGTTTTTGTTGTGCTTCAGGAAGGCCGACCATGAGCGACACGCGCAAACTCCGTCCCGCAACCAGGCTGGTCCATGCCGGCACGCTGCGCTCGGAATTCGGCGAGATGTCGGAAGCGATGTTCCTGACGCAGGGCTACATCTACGCCTCCGCGGAAGCAGCCGAAGCGCGCTTCAAGGGCGAGGAGCCAGGGTTCATCTATTCGCGCTACGCCAACCCCACCGTCGACATGTTCGAAAAGCGCATGTGCGCGCTGGAAGGGGCGGAAGACGCGCGCGCCACCGCGTCCGGCATGGCGGCGGTGGCTGCCGCCCTCCTGTGCTCGGTGAAGGCGGGCGACCATGTGGTGGCCGCACGCGCGCTGTTCGGTTCGTGTCGCTGGGTGGTCGAGACCCTGATGCCCAAATACGGCGTCTCGTTCACGCTGGTGGACGGGCGCGACATCGCCAACTGGGAAGAGGCCGTCCGCCCCGAAACCAAGCTGTTCTTTCTGGAAAGCCCGACCAACCCCACACTGGAACTGGTGGACATCGCGGCCGTCGCGGCGATCGCCGACCGCGTCGGCGCGCGGCTCGTGGTCGACAACGTGTTCGCGACCCCGCTCCAGCAGAAGCCGCTCGAACTCGGCGCACATGTGGTGGTTTATTCCGCCACCAAGCACATCGACGGCCAGGGGCGGTGTCTCGGCGGCGTGATCCTTTCCGACAAGGAGTGGATCGACAAGAACCTGCACGACTATTTCCGCCACACGGGCCCGAGCCTTTCGCCCTTCAACGCCTGGACGCTGCTGAAGGGCCTGGAAACACTGCCGTTGCGCGTGCGCCAGCAGACCGAAAGCGCGGGCCGGCTCGCGGACTTCCTGGCGGAGGAAGCGGGTGTTGCGCGTGTGATCTATCCCGGCCGCGCCGATCATCCGCAGGCCGACATCGCGAAAAGGCAGATGACGGGCGGCTCGACGCTGATCTGCCTCGACCTCGAAGGCGGCAAGGAGGCGGCCTTCGCGTTCGAGAACGCGCTGCGCGTGTTTTCGATCTCCAACAATCTGGGCGATGCCAAGAGCCTGGTCACTCATCCCGCGACCACCACCCACAAGAACCTGTCGGACGAGGCGCGCGCCGAACTCGGCATCGGGTCCGGCACAGTCCGGCTGTCGCTGGGGATCGAGGACACGGACGACCTGCTCGAAGACGTGGCCGAAGCGCTGAAGGCCGCGCGCAAGGTCTGATCCGCCTGGGACCGGCGCGAACCCGCCGGCCTTTTCCCATCACCGATCCACAGTCCCCTCGCGTTTTGGAAATGCGAGGGAACCCCTCGACGCGTCGCCCGTTCATTGCTACATTAGAACTGTTCTAAAGTAGATATTCCCGGTCGGGTTTTCCGGCCGGCCCTCAAAGGAGACGACGATGCAGACGGCAACCCACAACGGCAGCTCCTGCAACAGCTGCGTGTTCTTCGACGACCACAACGCCGCCAGCCGCGCGGCGGCCGCCGCCAACGACGCCGGCCTGTGCCGCTTCAACCCGCCCGTGAGCCAGCCCGATGCGGATTCGCGCGGCCTATGGCCCGTGGTGACGACCGAAGACTGGTGCGGCCATCACACTGCCCCGCACGGCCGCGCCTGATCCGCGCAAGCCAATGGCAAAAGGGCCTGCACTCCGGTGCGGGCCCTTTTTCTTTTTGGGGCACGAGTGATGAAGCGGGCGAACTTGACGATGGCAGCGATCCGTGCGGAAACCGGGGCATGACAGGCTCCCATTCCTACCGCGCCGAGACGCGCGGTCTTTCCGTCGAGGTCGAGCCCTTCTTTCTTCCCGACCAGTCCGATGCTGAAGAGAACCACTATGTGTGGGCCTACCGGGTGACCGTGGAAAACGGGGGCGCCGAAACGGTTCAGCTCGTGGCGCGCTTCTGGAACATCACGGATGCGGTGGGGCGTGTGGAAGAGGTGCGCGGGCCCGGCGTGGTGGGCGAGCAGCCTGTGCTGAAGCCGGGCGACAGCTTCCAATACACTTCGGGCTGCCCGCTTTCGACGCCATCGGGCATCATGGTCGGCCACTACACCATGCAGAGCGAGACGGGCGAAAGCTTCGACATCGCCATTCCCGCCTTCTCGCTCGACCTGCCCGACGAGGCGCGCTCGGTGAACTGAGCGGCCCCGCCGGCGGGGTCAGGCAGCGGGCTCGAACTCGGCAGGGTCGAACACGTATTCCTTCGAGCAGAACTCGCAGTTGACGCGGATCTTGCCGTCCTCGGTGCTGTCGCGGATCTCTTCGGCCGTGAAGCCGCCGAGCACGCCCCGGATGCGATCGCGCGAGCAGGTGCATTCATCAAGCACGTGCACGCCCTCGAACACGCGCGCGCCGTGCTCGTGGAAGAGCCGGAAGAGCAGGCGCTCCGAGCCCACCGTGGGGTCGGTCAGCTCGCCCGCGTCCACGGTTTCCATGAGTGCCGTGACCTCGCGCCAGGAATCGTCGGTGACGTCGTCCTCCTCGTCCGGCCCGCCCGAAGGCAGGTCGGGCAGGCGCAGTCGCTCGGGCGCCTCGGGCAGGAACTGCACGAGGATGCCGCCCGCGCGCCAATGCTCCTCGCCGCCGGGGCGGATCTGCTTGGCGACGCCCAGCCGCACATCGGTCGGAATCTGCTCGGACTGGCGGAAGTAGCGGCGCGCGGCTTCCTCCAGGGAGGCCCCGTCGAGCTGGACGATGCCCTGGTAGCGCTGGGTGTACTCGCCCTGGTCGATGGTGAGCGCGAGCACGCCCTGGCCGAGCAGCGCCTCGGGCGAAGCCTGGCCGGCCTTCACCGCCTCCTCCACCCGCGCCTCGTCGAAGCTCGCATAGGCGCGCACGGCCTGAGGCGTGGCGAAATCCACGACCAGCATGCCGACCGGCCCGTCCGAACGGGTCTGGAAGATGAACTTGCCCTCGAACTTGAGCGAGGTGCCGAGCAGCACCGTGACCGTGATGGCTTCGGCCAGGAGGCGCGCGACGGGCTCGGGATATGCGTGGCGCGCGAGGATCGTGTCGAGCAGGCTGCCGAGCTGCACGATGCGACCGCGCACGTCGAGCGCGCCGACCTCGAAGGGCACCACATGGTCGTCGCCGGCAAAGCCGAACTCGCCGAGTTGGGGCTGGGTCGCGGTGTGGGAAGAAAGCTGCATGACGGCATCCTTCGGCTTCGCGCGCGGGAGCGCAAGCGGGAATGTGACGGGTTGCGGGGTGTGGGGGATAGATAGGGAGAGGCGGGGGCGGGATCAACGGGAGGTGGGGCGTGCTTTCGTTGAGCCATGAGCGGGTAGGTCGAGCCGGCTGAACTGCCTCGGGTGTGGGTAAAGCGCACAGCTATCCGCTCCCTCCCCCTTGAGGGGAGGGGTATGGGGTGGGGGTATCCTCGCCGCCCCACGAGGCTTCGGGCTTTTCGGAAAAGATGAAGCTGCGGGGGCGTTACCCCCACCCCGTACCCCTCCCCTCAAGGGGGAGGGGAATCGGAAAGGTCTGTGCCTGGTCTCGAATTCCGCCCTCAGGCCTGCCCCAAGCCCAGGCACCAAGCCAAAATCCCCTTCTGGGCGTGAAGGCGGTTTTCGGCTTCGTCCCACACCACGGATTGCGGGCCGTCGATCACGCCGTCCGTCACCTCCTCGCCGCGGTGGGCGGGCAGGCAGTGCATGAAAAGCGCGTCGGGGGCGGCCTTCGCCATCAGCGCCTCGTTGACCTGGAAGGGCTGGAACACGTTGTGGCCCCGCGCGCGGTGCTCCTGGTTCATGGAGACCCAGGTATCGGTGACCACGCAATCCGCGCCTGCGACCGCATCCGCTGCCGAGGCATGGAAGGCGACGCGCCCGCCATTACCGTTCGCCCAGTCAACATAAGCCTGATCGGGCTCGCTGCCTTGCGGCACGGCGATGTTGAGGCGGAAGCCGAAGCGGGCGGAAGCCTCGATCAAGGAGTGGAGCACGTTGTTGCCGTCGCCCGTCCAGGCGAAGAGCCGGTCCTTGGCGGGGCCGCGATGCTCCTCGAAGGTCATCACGTCGGCCATGATCTGGCAGGGATGGGTCGCGTCCGTCAGCCCGTTGATCACGGGAACCGTGGCATTCTGCGTCATCTCCACGAGACGCGCGTGGTCGGTGGTGCGCATCATGATGGCATCCACGTAGCGCGAGAGAACGCGCGCGGTGTCGGCGATGGTCTCGGCGCGGCCGAGCTGCATGTCGGTGCCCGACAGCACCATGGTCTCGCCGCCGAGCTGGCGCATGCCGACATCGAACGACACGCGGGTGCGGGTCGACGGCTTGTCGAAGATCATGGCGAGCATCCGGCCTTCGAGGGGCCGGGAGCGCTCGCCGTTCTTGATCAGGCGCTTGCGCGCGCCCGCGTCATCCAGGATCGACCGCAGGGTCTCAGGCGGAAGGGCGGAAAGGTCCGTGAAGTGGCGGGTCATTGCGGCTTGGCCTTGCCTGCGAGCGTCTCGGCGCCGGCACGGATGCGCGCGAGCGCTTCGCGGATCTCCTCGTCGGACACGGTGAGAGGCGGCAGCAGGCGCACCACATTGTCGCCGGCGGGCACGGTCAGCATCTTCTCGTCGCGCAGGGCCGCCACCACCTCGCCGTTGGGCACCGCGCATTTGAGCCCGAGCAGGAGGCCGGCGCCGCGGATTTCCGCCACGACCGAAGGAAACGCGTCGGCGATCTCGGCCAGGCCCTGCTTCATCAGGAGTGCCTTGCGCTGCACCTCGTCGAGGAAGCCGTCTTCGAGCACCACGTCGAGCACGGCGTTGCCGACCGCCATGGCGAGCGGGTTGCCGCCGAAGGTGGTGCCGTGGACGCCGGGCACCATGCCGCTCGCCGCCTCGCTCGTGGCAAGGCAGGCCCCCACGGGAAAACCGCCGCCGATGCCCTTGGCGATAGCCATGATGTCGGGCGCGGCACCCGACCATTCATAGGCGAAGAGCTTGCCCGTGCGGCCCACCCCGCACTGCACCTCGTCATAGATCAGGAGGGTGCCCGTCTCGTCGCAGAGCGCGCGGATCTTCTGGAGCACGGGCGCGGGCACGGGGCGCACGCCGCCCTCGCCCTGCACAGGCTCGATCAGGATAGCCGCCGTCTGGGGCCCGAGCAGGGCTTCGAGCCCTTCCCAGTCGCCGAAGGCAACCTGGTCGAAGCCCTCCACCTTGGGGCCGAAGCCTTCGAGATACTTCTTCTGGCCGCCGGCGGCGATGGTCGCCAGCGTGCGGCCGTGGAAGGCCCCTTCCACGGAAACGATGCGGAAGCGCTCGGTCTCGCCTCGCGCGTAATGGAAGCGGCGCGCGGTCTTGATGGCGCATTCGAGCGCCTCGGCACCCGAATTGGTGAAGAACACCTTGTCGGCGAAGCTGTGGGCGACGAGCCGCTCGCCGAGCCGGGTCTGGCCGGGAATCTCATAGAGGTTGGAGACGTGCCAGAGCTTGTCGGCCTGCTCCTTCAGAGCGGCCACGAGATGGGGGTGGCTGTGGCCGAGCGAGTTTACCGCGATGCCGCCTGCGAAATCGAGATATCGCTCGCCACCGGCCGTCTCCAACCACACGCCTTGGCCTCGCTCGAAAGCGAGCGGTGCGCGAGCGAAAGTGTCGTAAAGGGCGGATCCGGCCATGCCCGTTCCTCTGCGTGGCCCTTCGGAGGCCTCCGAAGGAAAGAAAAGAGCCACCCGCTGGAGGGTGGCTCCAAAGCATGGGGATTAGCGGCTTTCGGGCGCCCAAGTCAACGCGCGCAGGCCTTGCGCGGCAGGCTTTGCAGGGCGATCCCGACATTTCGAATCAATACCGGCCGCCAAGCCAGCCTGTGGGCAAATCCGAAAAATCGGTGAACGGCAAGAGCCCTCGCCCTTGTCACGGAGTCCCGGGCTCCGATATTCTGTCTGCCGACAAGAGACAGGTTCCTGGCGGCGGGATCCGGCCTTCACGCAAGCGTTCGCAACTCTTCATCTTTGTTGATTTGCGAAGGGTCGACGCCGTTTTAGTTTGAAAGGCGTAGCGGATGAACTGGACGGACGAACGGGTCGAACTCCTTCGCAGGTTGTGGAGCGAGGGCCTGAGCGCCAGCCAGATCGCGGCACAGCTTGGAGGTGTGAGCCGCAATGCAGTCATCGGAAAGGTGCATCGCATGAAGTTCAACGATCGCGGCCGTGCCACAGCCGCGCCAGCCGCGAAGAAGAAAGTCGCGGCCTCTCCCGTGGTGGCCCAGACGGTTTCCGTGCCGGCTGCCGTCAGTGTCAAGGCCGTGGTGGCCGCAGCTCAGGTGATGCGTCCCATGACCACCACTATCGGCGCGACCGCGCTGCAGGCCGCTTTCGACGCCGAGCCTCAGGTGATCCGCCAGCCGTTGCGCCCCGGCGAGAACGTGGTGGTGCCGATCTCGCGCCGCCTGAAGCTGGTGCAGTTGACCGAGCGCACCTGCAAGTGGCCGAACGGCGACCCCCTTTCGGAGGACTTCAGCTTCTGCGGCAACGACTGCGCGGACACCGGCCCTTATTGCCGCTACCACGCCAAGATCGCCTTCCAGCCTGCTTCCGAGCGCCGCCGGGTTCGCTGAGAGCCGCCGATTTCCCTTCTGGAAAAGAAGGTGGTGCCCTTCCTGTCGTGAAGTGTGCCCGGCCCTCTGAGGCCTCCTGAGCTTCAGCCGATGCGCCGCAAAGGCTCACCCTCTGCTGCCAGCATTCCGTGGCTGCGGTCGTCTTTGGGGCGTTCGGGGGGCATGGCCTCGCCCGTCATCATGTGGAACACGGTTTCGGCGATGTTGGTCGCGTGGTCGCCGATGCGCTCCAGGTTCTTGATGCAGAAGAGAAGGTGGGTGGCATCCTCGACCGAATGGGGATCGGTGCTCATCCAGGCGAGCAGATCGCCAAAGAGCGAGGTGAAGACGCGGTCGATCTCGCGGTCGCGCTCGCGCATGGCGTGGAGCGCATCCGTCGCGCGGGCCGCATAGGCGTCGAGCACATCCTTGAGCTGGAAGAGGGCGGCCTCGGCCAGCGCACGAAGTCCGTGCGCAAAGCCCGGCGGAAGATCCCCGCTACCCAACGCGCCGACCCGCTTGGCGATGTTCTTGGCAAGATCGCCCACGCGTTCGAGCTCGGAAGCGATGCGGATGGCCGCGATGATCTCGTGCAGGTCGGAACTGACGGGCTGGCGCCGGGCGAGCATGGTGACGGCTGCATCGTCCAGCTCGCGCTGGGCGAGGTCGAGCGCCTCGTCGCTTTCCACCACCTTGCGCGCGAGCGGGGCCTCGCCGCTCGCGAGAGCGTGGGCCGCTTCCTCGACCATGCGTTCGGCCAGGCCGCCCATCGCAGCGATGCGCCGGGACAGGCCCTGAAGCTCCGCGTCGAAAGCGCCGACGATGTGGGACGAGCGCACGCTGTCCGTTCCTCCATTTTTGTTGACCGCGAGCATCCTCCCCGACCTCGACGAC
>QFNI01000128.1 GCA_003240775.1 Mesorhizobium amorphae
CCCGCCCGCGCCGAGCCTGACCGGATCGGCGGCCCTTCGGATCCGACGGTGCGCGCCGGCAGCTGGTGGAAGCTCGTCGGCCCCGACCCGTTCCCCGGGAAGCGGATCCAGGACGGGGCGCTGCCCCCGGAGGACCCGCTGACCCTGCTCGTCGAGCAGGTCCGGGTGCATGACGGCGAGATCCACAGCGTCCATCTCGCCAACCACCCGGCGTGGGGGAACGGCACGGTCCGCATGCTGGCGGACGAGTTCCTCGCCGCCTTCGCCGAGATCCCCGCCGCTGAGGCGGAGGCGCGCCGCGAGCGCGAGATCGAGGCGCTGATGGGCCGGACCCGAGAGATCGCCGCGCTGATGTCGGCGGGTCCGCGGCCGGAAGAGAGGGCGGCGATCGCCTCCGGGATCGAGGCGGAGGAGCGCCGGAAGGTCGAGGAGGACGAGGCGCGCCGCCTCAAGGAGGAGGCCAGGCGCGAGGCCGGTAAGCGGGCGCGGGCCGAGAACCTCCCGATGGCGGAGCGCGACCGGCTGGAGCGGGAGGCGTGGCGATCCGTTCCGGACCGCGTGGCCCCGGCAGCGGAGACGGGCGGCCTGGTGCCGGCGGCCCTGCTGCCCTCCGGCGACGTCCTCGCCGCGCAGGAGCGGATCCGCTCGGAGATCGTCTCCATGCAGGCGACCCAGAAATGGATCTCCGACCGGGCGGGGGAGATGAGCGCGACGATGCGGGCGGTCTCCGCCTATCAGTCGGAGAAGGTCGCGGCGATGACCTCGTCCATCTCCGACCGGACGCAGCGCGCGAAGGACATGCTGGCCCGGGTCCAGACGATGAAGCTGTTCCTCGGCGACGACGTCCGGACCTGGCCGGTCTCGGAGGGGGAGAGCGCGCCCGCGGAGGCGCCGCTGCACCTCATGCAGGGGATGCTCTATCTGGATGAGGAGATCCTGGTCGAGGGGATGTTCGGCGAGGGTTTTCGTCATTCCGACCTGAAGGACCTGCCCTCGCTGCTGGAGAGCAACCCCGCGCTCGTGGAGCGGATGATCCCGCATCCCCGGGGCGTGGCGATCGCCCGCGTCCGGAGGGAAAGCGTCCGGATCGACGTCCCGGAGGGGCTGCCTTTCGCGCAGGCTTACCGGTCGGTGATGGGGCAGGTCGCCGAGCAGGACGCGGACAAGCGGATCCTCGTGCTGATCCGCGACGGGGGGAACGTGCGCGTCGTGATCGCCGACGAGCAGACCTCGCACGCCGAGCGGCTGTTCCCGTCCCGGGCCGAGATCGACGGGATCTACGCGCATAACGGCCGGGAGGTCTCGCCGCAGGACATCGAGTATTCCGACCGCCGCAACGCGCATGACGCCCGGGCGCTTTTCTACAAGCGGTTCCTGATCATGCTCTGGGGGCTGCACGAGCGGGAGGGCGCGTTCGGGCCGTTCATGCCGAAGGGGGAGAACTGGCTGAGGGAGAGCGTCGCCTCGGAGAGGTTCGTCTTCGTCCATGACGAGGAGAACGTCCTGACCGACGGCCGCGAGCCGGTGCTCGAGTGGCTGGAACGCGGTCACGATGACCTTCGGCCCGGCTCGGAGGTCCTTGTCGATACGCGGATGGCGATGACCGAGGACTTCGCGCCGACCGCCTGGAAGGAGGACGGGAACGGGCGCGCGTATCGGGTTCGCAAGCCGACGGACGGGTTCCTGCGGGCGACCGTGGCGCGGTCCGGGGGCACGCTGGTGGTCCAGGTCCCCACCGTCCTCGACAGCTGGCGCTCCGAACGCGCCATGAACACGCCGCTCATCGTCCGCTCCGCGGAGGGGCTGACGCCGGACGGCGTTCTCAACCTCGGCGTCGCCACGCCGGGGACGCTGCGCGCCTACATGAACAGCCGCCTGGCGCGCCGCTCATACCTGAGATGGTTCGGCCTCTTCCACGCCGCCCTGCCGCTTCTCGACGCGCGGCGAGCGGAGGAGCTCCCGGCCCTGCGCCGCATCATGGAGGGCGGCGTCGGGGAGGAGCCGGCGCAGCGGTCACTGGCCCTGTTCCGGGAGACCGTCAAGGGCGGCCGCGCGCCCGGGACGGACGCGGAGTTCGCGCGCGTGATCATCAACGCCCGCAGCGTCGAGGATCCGGGGCGTTTCGACCGTGACGACGTGGTCGGCGTCCGCATGCACGCGAGCGGCAAGATGACCCGGCTGCTGGCCGCCCCGCCCCGCGCCGGCGCCGTCCCGGTCCGGGAGCTGATCGCCGAGCGGGACGGGGCGCGCGAACTCGTGCCGTTCTCGGCGATCAACCCGCGAGGCGAGTCCCTGATCCTCGGCGCGGGCCGGCTGCGCGATCTCGCGAAGCGGATCGACCGGATGTCCGTTGACGCGGGCCGAGCTGGAGGCCGAATCGTTTCTGGGTATCAACCTGTCCAGCGGGGCGCGACGACTGATCTTCCCGTCCGGGACATCGCCGCTTGGCGCGATCGTCATCCCGACCCGGAAGAGGGCGGATGAGAGCTTTCCGGGCAGGGGTTACGTGACGAGAACCGTCGGGGTCGCCGTCCTCTACGGATGCCGCACGGACCCCCTGGCGCTCGCGGTGGCGTCAGGGCACGAGGAGGCGGTTCGCGAACGCGTCGTCGTGATGGAGGGTCTGCGCAAAGCGCGCCCCGTCAGGATCATCAGGGTGATTCTCGGCCAGGACGCGGGCGCGGCGGAGACGCTGAGGCGGTTCATGGAGGACGGCGAGGGTCTCGCCTGGGCCGAGTGCCTGCCGGCAGAGAGGAGGGTCGACGCCTTCAGCGGGGAGACGGTCACGCCGGAGATCAGCGACGACCCCGTCGCCGAGCTGCTCCTCAGGTCCGGCGATCATCTGAGCCGCAAGCTCGAAGTTCACGAGGCGCGGGACGACCTGGTGCTGTTCGGCGAGGAGGGGCTGGTCGCGGCGGGCGAGCGCCTGATCGCGGCCCGGAAGCCGGCGGCGGAGGGGGGCGCGCCGGCGCCCTGACGGATCAGGCGGCCAGGCGTCCCCGGCGCGGAAGCGGGACGACCGCCGACACGACCCCGTCCCGTCGGGACAGCCGGGCGCCGCGCCGGACGCAGATCGCCCGGACGGCGGCGTTCTCCTGCAAGAAGTCGAGATTCAGCGTCTCCGCGCCGCCCGGCGGGTCGGAGATGACCGCGTCGACGAGGGCGCCGGCGACGCCCCTGCTGCGGTGAGCCGCGCTCACGCAGAGGCCGACCTCGGCGACGTCCCCGAGCACGTGAACGTCGGCCGCGCCGGCGGCCGCGCCGCCGATCTCGGCGACGAGGAGCCGCTCGGGGAGGGCGGTTTCGCAGAACGCGAGCGCGGCCGCGCGGGACCGGGAGAAGAAGCGGAGCCGCAGCGCGTCGTCGTCCAGGCCGGATACCAGCCCGGCCCAGACGCCGCGCCACCCGGCCTCGCTCCTCGCATCCCTGATTCGCATTCCTCGCATCCCTGATTCGCATGACATGAACCTCCCCCACCAATCCCGTAGGTTGGAGGGGGTTTCGCCTCAGGCCGCTTGCGCGGCCTTCGGCCCGACCGTCCCGGCCGGGTGACCGTCTCCCGGCGCCTCGGCGGCGGCGCGCAGGCGCGCCGCCTCGTCGAGGCCCCATCGGAGAAGGACGAGCGCCGCCGCCTCGTCGCGACCGAGATCGCAACCGCAGGGGCAGGCGTGGCGGCGCTCCGACAGCGCCTTCTTGCGGATCTCTCCGCAATCCGGGCACCGCTGCGACGGCCTGAGCCGCCGCGTG
>QFNI01000129.1 GCA_003240775.1 Mesorhizobium amorphae
CGGGGCGTCGCCCCGTGCGACGCGTATACCTCGTCGCGGCTGAAGAACTCGACCGTGTCGGTCGTGTTCATCATGGCCTCCGGGTCATCCGACCCGATCCTCCTCGCCATCTCGTCGGCGGGGACGTCGCTCAGGTAGAGGTCGCCGCTCCCGGTGACGAAACCGGGGTAGACGGTCGGCTCGAACTCGGCCGGCGTCATCTCGCCGTCCTCGCCCGGGCCCGGATCCGCGCCCTCGTCCTCCGCCCGGGTCTCGAACCCGTGGCGGTCGACGCCGCATTCCGCCGCGTCCGCCCGGGCCTCCGCCAGCGAGGCGTGCATGTGATAAGCCTGGAACCACGTCCGCGGATCGTCCGCCGCGCCGAGCCCGGAATCCTCCGGCGACCCCTCGGGGTGGTAACGCCCCATGGACGTGATCATGGGCGTGTCGGCGCTGGCCAGCCAGAAGCCGAAGATCCGGTCATCGGCGCTCACGGCGAGATCTCCTCGGACGGCGCCGGGTTCGGGCCGATGTGGCGGATCTCGACCGGGATCCCCGCCTCCCTGGCGGCGGCGATGCCGTATTCCATCCCGCGGCTGATCCCGTAATCCGCGTAGACCACGGACCCGTGCGCGACCGCGCGCCAGGCGAGCCCGGCGTCGATGCCGTGCTGGCGCTCCTCGGGGACGTCGTCGTCGAGGACGCCCTCCTGCGTGTAGAGCAGGTGCGACGCGATCGGCGCCTCGCCGCGCAGCAGGCTGTCGCGGACGCAACGGCGCGCGTAGGCCACGTGCGTCTCGACGTCGCCCGCGTAGGGGCTCTCCATGATCACCAGCTTCAAGGCGGGCTCCTTCAGGAAATGTTCATCTTCGCGACAAGCTTGCCACGGAACGGGGACGACGGCAAGCGACGCGGCGACCTCGCTCATCTCCGAAACGCGGCCCGGAACGGGACGCCGCGCGGGCGCGTTCCGTCCGGACCCCGGAAACAGGACCTCCCCCATGCGCCACCTGATCGCCGTCGCCGCCCTCGCCCTGCTCGCCGCCGCGCCCGCGCACGCCGGAGGTGGCGACCGCCCGCCGGAGGCCATCACCGTCACCGGGACCGGGGAGGCGAGCGTCACGCCCGACATCGCCCGGTTCATGCTCGGCTCCCAGGGCCGGCACCCGGACTGGCGTTCGGCCAACGACGCCGCCCGGACCCTGGCGGCCGGGGTGCGCGACGCGATCCGGGAGGCCGGCGTCCCGGACGAGGACGTGCGCACCGTCCGGGTCGGCGTCACGCCCGTGACGGAATATCCCGACGGCGCCGCGCCGCGGATCTCCGGCTACGTGTCCGAGATCGCGATCGAGGTGACGCTGCGCGACATGAACGCGGCGGGTCCGGTGATCGACGCGGCCGTCGGGGCGGGCGCCACCTCCGTCGACGGGCCGGTGACCGAGGCGTCAGGGGCCGGCGAGGCCCGGAACGAGGCGGCCGCGGACGCGATGCGTGACGCGAGGGCGCGAGCGGAAGCGATCGCCGAGGCCGGCGGGTTCTCCGTCGGCCGGGTCATGCTCGTTTCCGAGCACGGCGGCGGCGGCCCCGTCATGCCGATGATGATGATGGCGGGCCGGGCCGAGCAGGCGTCATCCGCGCCCGCGACGACGATCGACCCGGGGACGGAGCGGGTCGGCTCCGCTCTCACGGTCACCTTCGCCATCGGCGACGCGCCGGCCCCTGACGCCTCGGTCACCGGCCCCGCGGACCGCCCCGGTCAGGGGCATCCCCCCGCTGATCACTGACCCCCCCGCTTCCGGGCCGGACCCTACGGGAAGGGCGGCGCGTGGTCGTCCCCGGCCGGGCCGCCGGTGACCAGGTCGTCCGGGTCGTCAAGTTCCGGAACGGACCGGCCGGGAACCCTGGCGCTCTCCGCCGCCGCGACCGCCGGGTCGGCGGGGACCGGCTCGGGCGGGTCGATGCGCAGCCCGTCGCGCCAGACCCGGATCATGTCCGTCCACGGGACGTGAGCCCTGGCGATATGGACGTCGCGCAGGGCCGGGTCCCGCTCCGCGCCCAGCGCGTCGCGAACCAGATCGGCCGGGAGGAACCCGTCCTCCGGCGCGGCGTCGCAGACGAGCACGGCGTCGACGTCGGCGGGGAAGGGGTCCCGCCGCATCAGCGAGCCGTAGACGAGGATCTCGCGCAGCCCCAGCCGCGCGGCGCGCTCCGGCTCCGCGGCGTGCGCGACGAGCCTCTCGAGCGCCGCGTCGGCCGCCTCGAGCGTCATCCGCTCGCCGATCCGGGCCGAGAGCAGTCCGCGTCCCGCGTCGGTCATCTCCAGCTTGAGCCGCTCGCAAGGAACGGGCTCGCCCTCGGCCGCTCGCAAGGAACGGGCTCGCCCTCGTCGACAAGGCTAATCAGCCCGAGAAGGGCAAGCGTCCGCGCCTCATGGCTGTCCGGGCGCCGAACGGATCCTGACTGCGGGAAGGCGCGAAGCCACCCGATCAGGGCCTTAACGGGGAAGCCCCCGACCGAGGCGCCGGGGCGAAGGACGACGCTCACGGCGCGTCCGGCGACGTCGCGGCCGGGGCGTGAGGGAGGGGCGCTGAAAGGTTCATGGTTCCGCTCCTCAGATGCGTGGCCGATCCCGGACCGCGAAGGTTTCCGTTTCGCCGATGAGCATGGCATGGTTCGGAACCGTTTGCCATCACGAACGAGGGCGCGTCACGCGCCCTCGTTCCCGGCCGCCCGGCCCTCAGGCCGCGGGCCGATCCTCCGCCGCGCGGGCGGCCGCGACGACCT
>QFNI01000087.1 GCA_003240775.1 Mesorhizobium amorphae
AAGTTCTGCATCCGATAGCCAACCGGCCGATGCTCGCGCATGTGGCTGCAGCCGTCGAGGCGGCCGGCGCGTCGCGCACGGCCTTCGTGATCGGGCATGGCGCGGAGAAGGTGCGCGAGGCCGCAGCCGGGTTCGCGAGCGGGGCGGAGTTCTTCGTGCAGGGCGAGCGGCTGGGCACGGCGCATGCGGTCCTTGCAGCGCGCGAGGCGCTGGCGGCCGAGCCGGATGTGGTGCTCGTGACCTTTGGCGACACGCCGCTGATGACGGCCGAAGTGCTCGGCCGCGCGCGCGATGCCGTGCTGGGCGGGGCGGCGGTGGCCGTTCTCGGCTTCCGCACGGAGCGGCCGACCGGCTATGGGCGGCTGATCGAGCGAAACGGCAAGCTCGCAGCCATCCGCGAGGAAAAGGACTGCACGGAAGACGAGCGCCGCATCACGCTCTGCAACGGCGGCGCGATGGCGCTCGACGGCCATCATGCGCTGGAGTTGCTCGAGCGGATCGGTAAGGCGAACGCCAAAGGCGAATTCTACTTGACCGACATCGTGGAACTGGCCGACCAGGCCGGGCTCGGTGCGACCGTCGTGGAATGCGACTTCGCGGATGTGCTGGGCATCAACAACCGGGCGGAGCTCGCCGAGGCGGAAGCCATCTGGCAGAGCCGCCGCCGCCGCGCGGCGATGCTCGATGGCGTGACGCTGATCGCGCCCGAAACCGTGTTCTTCTCGGCCGACACGGTGATCGGCGCGGATACGGTGGTGGAGCCCAATGTGTGGTTCGGGCCGGGCGTCAGCATCGCGGGCGGCGCGCGCATCCTCGCCTTCTCGCATCTGGAAGGCACGAGCGTGGCCGAGGGTTGCGATGTCGGGCCCTTCGCGCGGCTGCGGCCGGGCGCGGAGCTTCAGGCCCATGCCAAGGTCGGCAACTTCTGCGAGGTCAAGAAAGCGGTGGTGGGCGAAGGTGCGAAGGTGAACCACCTCACCTATATCGGCGACGCCTTCATCGGCGCCGGCGCGAATATCGGCGCGGGCACCATCACCTGCAACTATGACGGCTACGGCAAGTTCGTGACCCGCATCGGCGAAAAGGCCTTCATCGGTTCCAACTCCTCGCTGGTCGCGCCGATCACGGTGGGGAACGGCGCCTATGTGGCGTCCGGCAGCGTGGTGACGCAGGACGTGCCGGACGACGCGCTGGCTTTCGGGCGCGCCAAGCAGGTGATCAAGGAAGGCCGCGCCAAGGCGCTCCGCGAAATCCGCGCCAAGGCTGCCGGCAAGAAGGTTTAGCGAACCCGCTTACCCAGCGTTCACCGGCCATCATGTAGGTGTTGCGGAGGCGGCGTGGCGTGGCCTCCCAGGCTTTCGTCACGATCCGCAATCAAAAGTGAGTTCTGAACGGGCCTGCCGCCGACTTAGACAAGGCGCGGGGACGCGAGGGCCGAGGGGATCGAGCATGTGTGGAATCGTTGCAGTGGTCAGCCACACGCCCGTGGCGCCCTTGATCGTGGACGCGCTGAAGCGCCTCGAATATCGCGGCTATGACTCGGCCGGCGTCGCCACCATCGACGGCGGCGAACTCGGCCGGCGGCGGGCCGAAGGCAAGCTGATCAACCTGGAAAAGCGCCTGCGCGACGAGCCGCTCGATGGTACGATCGGCATCGGCCACACGCGCTGGGCGACCCACGGGGTGCCGAACGAGACCAACGCCCACCCGCATTTCTCGAACGGGGTGGCCATCGTCCACAACGGCATCATCGAGAACTTCGCGGAACTGCGCACGGAACTGACAGCCGACGGCTACGAATTCGCCTCGCAGACCGACACGGAGGTGGTGGCCCATCTCGTGGCGCGTGAGATGGCCGGAGGGCTCGCGCCCGTCGATGCTGCGCACTCGGCGCTCAAGCGCCTGCGCGGCGCTTTCGCGCTGGCCATCATGTTTGGCGGCGACGAGGACCTGATCGTGGGCGCCCGCAACGGGCCGCCGCTGGCCGTGGGCCACGGCGAGGGTGAGATGTTCCTGGGTTCGGACGCCATCGCGCTCGCACCTTTCACCAACTCGATCACCTATCTGGAAGACGGCGACTGGGTGGTTCTGCGCCGCAACACGCTCGACATCTTCGACATCGAGGGGCAGCCCGTCTCGCGCTCGCGCCAGCAGTCGATCGGCACGAGCTACATGGTGGACAAGGGCAACCACCGGCACTTCATGGAAAAGGAGATCCACGAGCAGCCGGAAGTCATCTCGCACACGCTGGCCCACTATCTCGATTTCACCGCATCAAAAGCGAAGGCGCTCGATCTGCCCATCGACTTCGCGCGGATCGACCGCCTGTCGATCGCCGCCTGTGGCACGGCTTTTCTCGCGGGCTCGATCGCCAAATACTGGTTCGAGCGCATCGCCAAACTGCCGGTCGACATCGATGTGGCCTCGGAATTCCGCTACCGCGAGATGCCGATCTCCATGCGGAGTGCGGCACTCTTCGTCTCGCAGTCGGGCGAGACGGCGGATACGCTGGCCTCGCTGCGCTACTGCCGCAAGGCGGGGGTGCCGATCGGGGCCGTGGTGAACGTGCGGGAATCGACCATCGCGCGAGAATCCGACGTGACGCTGCCCACACTCGCCGGCCCCGAGATCGGGGTGGCCTCCACCAAGGCCTTCACCTGCCAGCTGTCTGTGCTCGCATCGCTCGTGGTGCGCGCGGCGTCCCTGCGCGGCGCGATCACGGAGGAAGAGGAGCGCGATCTCGTGCGCTCCTTGTCGGAAGTGCCGGGCATCGCCACGCAGGTGCTGCGGCTGGCGCCCCAGATCGAGAAGGTGGCACGGGAACTCTCGCACTACCGCCATGTGCTCTATCTCGGGCGCGACACGTCGTTCCCGCTGGCGGTGGAGGGCGCGCTGAAGCTGAAGGAAATCTCCTACATCCATGCCGAGGGCTATGCGGCGGGCGAGCTTAAGCACGGGCCGATCGCGCTGATCGACGAGAACATGCCGGTGATCGTGATCGCACCGCATGACCGCATCTTCGAGAAGACGGTGTCGAACATGCAGGAGGTTGCTGCGCGCGGCGGCAAGATCATCCTGATCACCGATCGGAAGGGTGCCGAGCATTCCACGGTGAAGACGCTGGAAACGATCGTGCTGCCGGATGTGCCGGACTTCGTGACGCCGATCGTCTACGCGCTGCCGATCCAGATGCTGGCCTATTACACGGCGGTGTTCATGGGCACGGATGTGGACCAGCCGCGGAATCTGGCGAAGTCGGTGACGGTGGAGTAGGGGTTCTGGGCCCTCAGCGGGTCGGGTAGGTCACGGCATGGATTCTCGGGTCGAGCCCGAGAATGACGGGGATGGGAGGGAGACGGCTAACCGGCGAGGTTGGTGAGCTTCACTCTCCAGTTCCACCTAATCTTCGTCATTGTCGGGCTCGACCCGAGAATCCATGCCACGACGTTTCCAACCCGCCCAAGTCTGCCCGAAGGGCGTCCCTAGCCTGCATCCAGAAGCCGCACCGCCTCTTCCCGGCCGAACAGGTGCAGCAGCAGGCGGATGGCCTGGCCGCGGTCGGACGCCAGTTCGGGGTCGCGTTGCAGCAGGAGCTTGGCATCGTTGCGGGCGGTCTCCAGCAGGTCGGCGTGGAGGTCGAGCTTGGCGATCTGGAAGCCGGGCATTCCCGACTGCCGCGTCCCGAGCAATTCCCCCTCGCCGCGCAGGCGCAAGTCTTCTTCGGCGATGCGAAAGCCGTCTTCGGTTTCGCGCATGACGCTCAGCCGCTGCTTGGCGGTTTCGCCGAGCGGCTCCTTGTAGAGCAGAACGCAGGAAGAGGGTTTCTGCCCCCGCCCGACGCGGCCGCGAAGCTGGTGAAGCTGGGCCAGGCCGAAGCGCTCGGCGTGCTCAATCACGATGATCGTGGCATCGGGCACGTCAACGCCCACCTCGACCACGGTGGTGGCGACGAGCACGCGTGTCTCGCCTTCCTTGAAACGGCGCATCGCTTCGTCCTTGTCGCGACCGGCCATGCGGCCGTGCACGAGGCCGAGCTGGGCACCGAAGATGTGCTGAAGCGATTCGAACCGCTCCTGGGCGGCGGTGAGGTCGATTTCCTCGGACTCTTCCACCAAGGGGCAGATCCAGTAGGCCTTCTGGCCGTCGGCGACCGCCTCCTTGATCCGGTTCACGAGATCGCCCAGGCGCTCCTCGGGCAGGGTCACCGTGCGGATCGGCTTGCGGCCGGCGGGCTTCTCGGTGAGGCGCGAGGACTCCATGTCCCCGAATGCCGCCAGCACCAGCGTGCGGGGGATGGGCGTCGCCGTCATCACCAGCATGTCGGGGCTTTGGCCCTTGTCGCTGATGGCGAGCCGCTGGTGGACGCCGAAGCGGTGCTGCTCGTCCACCACGACGAGGCCGAGATTGTGGAAGGCGACGTGCTCCTGGAAGAGCGCATGGGTGCCGATGGCCATGTGGATCGTGCCGCCCGCGAGGCCGGCCAGGATCTCGGCGCGCTCGCGGCCCTTTTCGCGGCCCGTGAGCACGGCGGCACGCAAGCCTGCGGCTTCCGCCAGCGGGCCGATCGTGGCGAAGTGCTGGCGCGACAGGATCTCGGTAGGAGCCATCAGCGCAGACTGATGGCCGGCCTCGGCGGCGCGCGCCATGGCGAGCAGCGCCACCACCGTCTTGCCCGAGCCGACATCGCCCTGCAGCAGGCGCAGCATGCGGTCGGGGCTTTGGAGATCGGTCTCGATGTCGCGGACGGCTGCATCCTGCGAGGCCGTCAGCGTATAGGGCAGGGCAGTGCGGATGCGGCCAGTCAGCGCGTCCGTGAACGCCATCGCCCGGCCTTCCTCGCGCGCCGTGCGGCCCCGCACGAGCGCGAGCGCGATCTGGCCCGACAAAAGCTCGTCATAGGCGAGCCGGCGCCACGCGGGGGATTCGGGACCGTTATGGCTCGCCTCGGTCGGCTCGTGAACGGCGCGCAGCGCTTCGGCGAAGGAGGCGAAGCCCTCGCGGCGCAGCACGGCCTGGTCCTGCCATTCGGCGAGCACCGGCAAGCGGTCGAGCGCCTGGGCGATGGCGCGGCGCAGGAGCTTGGTGGAGAGCCCCGCCGTGCCGGGATAGACGGGCTCGATCAGAGGCAGCGAGGCGGCGTCCACTGCCAGCGCCATGTGGTCGGGGTGGACCATGTTCGGCCGCCCGTTGAACCATTCCATCTTGCCGCTGACCACCACATGCTCGCCAACCGGCAGCTGGCGCTCGAGCCAGATGCCCTGCGCGCGGAAGAAGGTGAGGGCGATCTCGCCCGTGTCGTCATGCGCGTAGACGCGGTAGGGCACGTTGGGGGTGTTGCGCGGCGGCGCCTGGTGGCGGTCCACACGCAGGTCGAGCGTGACCACGGCCCCTTCGGGCGAAAGCGCGATGCCTGGGCGCAGCGTGCGGTCGATCACGGAGTGGGGCAGGGTGAAGAGAAGGTCCGCCACCCGCGCATGGCGGGGGCCGAGATCGGCGGGCACGATCTTTGCGATCAGCACGGCGACCTTTTCCCCCACGCCGCTGAGCACGGTGATCGGGGCGAACAGCGGATCGAGAAGCGAGGGGCGCATGCCATGCAGTTAGTCTGCCCGGCCCCGGCTTGCAAAGCTGGCGGAACGGGCTTGCGCGCTATATCGGGGCATGGCGCGCGGGAGAACGGGCATGGACGACAGCAACTGGGAACACCGCCGCAAGCGCGCGCGCTTCCGCTCCTGGCATCGCGGAATGCGCGAGATGGACCTGATCCTCGGACCCTTCGCGGACGCCCATGCGGGCGCCTTGACCCCCGAGGAATTGGAACAATATGAAGCCTTCCTCGACCTCAACGACGCCGACCTGCTCGGCTGGATCACCGGCGGGCGCGCCAGCCGGCCGGCATCGAGCGCTCCCGAATGGGCGCTTCCGCTGATCGGCCGCCTCCGCGAGCGCCTCGCAACGCAGAACCATCCATGACGCTTTTCGACCCGATCGGGCTTGCCAAGGCGAAGCCCGGCTTTTCCATTCTCGACGAGGTGGCGGACGGCCATGCGGGCTTCGCGCTCGCGCGGGCGGCAGCCGAGCTCGCGCCCGACGGGCCGCTGCTGTTCATCGCGCGCGATGGACAGCGCCTGCCGACGCTTCGCGACGTGCTGGCCTTCGCTGCAACCGAGACACCCGTTCTCGAACTGCCGGCCTGGGATTGCCTGCCCTATGATCGGGTCTCACCCAGCGCGGAGACGGCTGCAAGGCGCCTGGAAGCGATGGCGGGGCTGGCGGCGCTCCGCAAGAAACCGCACCGCGCGATCGTTCTCGCGACCGCGAACGCGCTTCTCCAGCGCATGCCGCCGGCCGACCTGATCGCGGCCCAGGGCTTCTTCGCCAAGCCGGGCAACCAGGTCGACATGAAGGACCTGGTGGCGCGGCTCGAGGGCGCGGCCTTCGAGCGCGTGGGCACCGTGCGCGAGGTCGGGCAATATGCCGTGCGCGGCGGCATCCTCGATCTCTTCGCGCCCGGCACCGACGAGCCCATGCGGCTCGATTTCTTCGGCGACACGCTGGAATCGATCCGCGCCTTCGATCCTGCCACCCAGCGCACCACGGGCCAGCGGACGTCCGTCAGCCTTCAGGCGATGACGGAGGTGACGCTGTCGCCCGAGACGATCGCGCGCTTTCGCCGCTCCTACATCGAGACGTTCGGCGCGCCGAGCCGCGACGACGCGCTCTATGCCGCCATCTCCGAAGGACGCCGCTTCGCCGGCATGGAGCACTGGCTGCCCTTCTTCTACGAGCAGTTGGACACGCTGTTCGACTACCTGCCGGATGCGCCGATCCTGTTCGATCACCTTGCGCGCGAGGCCGTGTCCGAGCGGCACACGCTGGTGCTCGACCATTACGACGCGCGCATGAAGCAGGCGGCAGCGGGCACCAAGGACGCCGTGCCCTACAAGCCCGTGCCGCCGGACCAGATGTTCTTGGAGCCGGCGGAGATCACCGCACGCGCCGAGCGCAGGGTGGCGGTGGAAATGACGCCGTTCGCGACGCCGGACGCCGGCCCGCGCAAGGTGTTCCACGCAGGCTCCCGCGAGGGCCGTTCCTTCGAACGCGAGCGGGCTGACCCCGACGCCAACGTGTTTGAGGCGGCGGTAGACCATGTGGCCGATGTGCGCGCCAAGGGCCGCCGCGTGCTCCTGGCGGGATGGACGGCGGGTTCGCTCGACCGCCTGGCGCAGATCATGGGCGAGCACGGGCTTTCGCGGCTCAAGGGCGCGGACACGCTCCAGGCTGCCGACAAGCTAGCCAAGAACGAGGCGGGGCTTGTGGTGCTGCCCATCGAGGCGGGCTTCGAGACCGACCGGCTGGTCGTGGTGGCCGAGCAGGACATCCTGGGCGACCGCCTCATCCGGCGCTCCAAGAAGCGCAAGAAGGGGGCAGACTTCATCGCGGAGGTCTCCTCGCTCAATGCGGGCGACATCGTGGTGCATTCCGACCACGGCATCGGGCGCTTCATCGGCCTGAAGACGATCCAAGCGCTGGGTGCGCCGCACGACTGCGTGGAAATCCACTATGCGGGCGACGACCGGTTGTTTCTGCCGGTGGAGAACATCGAGCTTCTGTCGCGCTACGGCTCGGATTCGGCCGAGGCGCATCTCGACAAGCTGGGCGGCGGGGCGTGGCAGGCGCGCAAGGCCCGCCTCAAGCGGCGCCTGCTCGACATGGCCGGTGGGCTGATCCGCCTGGCTGCCGAGCGCCAGACGCGGGCGGCCCCCGCGATGCACCCGGCCGAAGGCGTCTATGGCGAGTTCGCGGCGCGCTTTCCCTACGAGGAGACCGACGACCAGCAGAACGCCATCGACGCCGTGATGGAGGATTTGGGCGCGGGCCGCCCGATGGACCGACTGATCTGCGGCGATGTGGGCTTCGGCAAGACGGAAGTGGCGCTGCGCGCGGCGTTTCTGGCGGCCATGGAAGGCTTCCAGGTGGCGGTGGTGGTGCCGACCACGCTGCTGGCGCGCCAGCACTACAAGACGTTCTCCCAACGCTTCTCAGGGCTCCCCGTCACCGTGCGCCAAGCATCGCGGCTGGTGACGGCGAAGGAGCTGGCCGAAACCAAGAAGGGCATCGCGGAAGGCAAGGTGGAGATCGTGGTCGGCACCCACGCGCTGTTGTCCTCGGCCGTTTCGTTCAAGAACCTCGGCTTGCTGATCATCGACGAGGAGCAGCATTTTGGGGTGAAGCACAAGGAGCGGCTGAAGGAGCTGAAGTCGGACGTGCATGTGCTCACGCTTTCGGCCACGCCCATCCCGCGCACGCTGCAGCTCGCCCTGACGGGCGTGCGCGAGCTGTCGCTGATCGCGACCCCGCCGGTCGACCGCATGGCGGTGCGCACCTTCATCTCGCCCTTCGACCCGCTGGTGATCCGCGAGACGCTGCTGCGCGAGCGCTATCGCGGCGGGCAGAGCTTCTACGTTGTGCCGCGCATCGCGGATCTGGAGGAAGTGCGCGACTTCCTGACAACGGAAGTGCCCGAACTCAAGGTCGCGACCGCCAACGGGCAGATGCCGGCAGGCGAGCTCGATGACATCATGAACGCCTTCTACGACGGCAAGTACGATGTGCTGCTCTCCACGACGATCGTGGAATCGGGCCTCGACGTTCCCACCGCGAACACGCTGATCGTGCACCGGGCCGACATGTTCGGTCTGGCGCAGCTTTATCAGCTGCGCGGTCGCGTCGGCCGCTCCAAGGTGCGCGCCTATGCGCTGTTCACGCTGCCGGCCAACCGCACGCTGACGCAAACGGCGGAGCGGCGATTGAAGGTGCTGCAATCGCTCGACACGCTGGGCGCGGGCTTCCAGCTGGCCTCCCACGACCTCGACATCCGCGGCGCAGGCAACCTGTTGGGCGAAGAGCAGTCGGGCCACATCAAGGAGGTGGGCTTCGAACTCTACCAGCAGATGCTGGAAGAGGCGGTAGCCGAACTCAAGGGCACCTTGGACGCCAAGGACAGCGGCTGGTCGCCCCAGATCGCGATGGGAACGGCGGTGATGATCCCCGAATCCTACGTGCCCGACCTTCAGTTGCGGCTTGGGCTCTATCGCCGGCTGGGCGAACTCGAATCGGCGGAGGAGATCGACGCCTTCGGTGCGGAACTCGTGGACCGCTTCGGGTCGCTGCCAGAGGAGGTGGAGCACCTTCTCAAGATCGTCTTCATCAAGGCGCTCTGCCGCCAGGCCAATGTGGAAAAGCTCGACGCCGGACCGAAGGGCGTGGTGGTGCATTTCCGCGGGCGCGAATTCCCCGATCCCGTGGGCCTCGTGCGCTTCATCGGCGAGCAGGGCTCGATGGCGAAGATCAGGCCCGACCAGAGCGTGGTGTTTATTCGGGATTGGTCGACGCCTGAAAAGCGATTGGCGGGTTCTGCGGTGGTGATGACGCAGCTGGCGCGGATCGTGACGAAGAAGGCGGCGTGAGCCGACGATCTTTATCTGCCAAGCACCGACCGTTCCGATTTCCCCTCCCCCTTGAGGGGAGGGGCTAGGGGTGGGGGTGACGCTTCAACCTCACCATCGCCATCCAATGATCCGCCGCTCTCACAGCGGCACAGATACCCCCACCCCTAACCCCTCCCCTCAAGGGGGAGGGGGATTCGGGCGGCGCAGGTGGTTAGGATTACTGCGTCGGCTGCGCGCGCCACCAGGTGGGCAGCTGGTAGCCGTAGATCGGCGCCTTTGCAGGGCGCTCGATGCGCTTCCAGCGGCCGAGCCACTGCTCGGGCAGGAAATACATCGGCACGACATAGGAGCCGCTCAAGAGAACGCGGTCGTAGGCGCGCACGGCATCCGTGAAGCTGTCGCGGTCGCGCGCCTGGAGCATGGCCTCGATCATGGCGTCGGCCGCGGGGTTGGCCGCGCCCGAATAGTTAAACGTGCCCTGTACGCCGCTCGACGCCGAGCCCCAGCGGGAAACCTGCTCGACGCCCGGCGAGAGCGAGGGCGTGTAGAGATAGGCGATGGTGTCGAAATCGTAGGTGTTGAGGCGCTGCTGGTATTGCGAGGCGTCCACCGAGCGGATCGTGGCACGGATGCCCAGGCGGCCGAGCGTGTTGCTCCAGGCCATGGCGAGCGCTTCGGCATCGCGCGCCTTGAGCATGATCTCGAAGGACAGCGCGCGCCCGTCGCGGCCCACCATGCGGCCGTCCTGCATCGTGTAGCCTGCAGCCTTCAGGCGCTCGAAGCCGATGCTCAGGAAGGCGCGGTCGCGGCCCGAACCGTCGGACACCGGCGGTTGCCAGCCATGCTCCATGATCTCGGGCTTCACCGCATCGGGGAAGGGCGCGAGCAGGGCGCGCTCGGCCGCACTCGCGGGCCTGCCATGCGAGGAAAGCGGCGAGTTGTCGAAGAAGCTCTTGGTGCGCGTATAGGCGTTGCCCAGGAGGTTACGGTTCGCCCATTCGAAATCGAACAGCGCGGTCAGCGCCTCGCGCAGGGACGGGTCGGCGAAGACCGGGCGTCGCGTGTTCATCACGAAGCCGAACATGCCGGAAGCCCGGCCGGTGCGGAGCGTGTCCTGCACGACATCGCCACGCTGAACGGCGGGGAAATTGTATTGCGAGCGCCAGCGCCCGCTCGAGCCCTCCATGAAGATGTCGAGCAGCCCGCCTTTGAACGCTTCGAACATCGCGTTCTCGTCGCGGTAATAGGTCAGGCGGATCTCGTCGTAATTGTCGAAGCCGCGCTTGGAGGGGATGTCTTTTGCCCAGTATTCCGGGTTGCGCTGGAGCGTGATGCTGTCGCCGGGGCGCACGTTGGAAACGCGGTAGGGCCCGGAGCCGAGAAGTGGCGTGAGCGAGGAGCGCCCGAAGCGCTCGGGGTCGATTGCGTGCTTGGGCAAAACGGGCATGAGGCCCAGGATCAGCGGCAATTCGCGGTCGGGCTGGAGGAAGGTGAAGCGCACGCCATGCGTGCCGACCGTCTCCATCTTGGCGATCTTCTTGGCCGTGACGCCGTAGCGCGGCAGGCCCTTGTCGCGCAGGAGCTCCACCGTGAAGATCACGTCCTCGGGCGTGATGGGCTCTCCGTCCGAAAAGCGCGCGCGCTCGTCGAGCGTAAATTCGACGAAGCTGCGGTTCTCGTCGGTGTCGATGGTCTTCGCCACGAGCGGATAGAGCGTGAAGGGCTCGTCCATCGAGCGCAGCATCAAGGTGTCGAAAACGTTGAAGCCCAAGTCGAGGTCGTTCTGCCCGCGCGCGGCACTTCCCTGGACGATGAAGGGGTTCATGCTGTCGAAGGTGCCCGGCCAGCCATAGGAAACGCGGCCACCCT
>QFNI01000130.1 GCA_003240775.1 Mesorhizobium amorphae
CGTTCGCGCGCGTAGCTCAGCGGTAGAGCGCCTCGTTCACACCGAGGATGTCGGGGGTTCGATCCCCTCCGGGCGCACCATCCCCTTGCGAGATCGCCCCTTCTCGTTCATGATGACCTTGATGAACGGAGGTGAGCGATGACCAGGGCGAGCGTCGAGACGAGGATCCGGGACCTGGAGGTCGGCGACGTGGTCATGTCAGACCCGGCTGATGACGGGACCGCGCGCGTGGTCCTGACCGTCGTCCGCGGCGCCCCGGTCGGCGAGCCCGGGTTCGGCGCCCGCCAGGTCCGCATCCTGCTCTCCGACATGACCCGCCTGCAGGCGGACGCCGGCGGGGAGGAGGCCGTTCTCCTGGTCGGGAGGATCGATCTGGACGGCGTGGCCGGATTCTCCGACCCGTTGTCAGGGATGAGCGCCGTTGCGGAGCCGTCCCCGGCTTTCGGCCCGTGAGGGCGCGATGATCTACGAGAGGATCCTGGCCGCCATCACCGTCCCCTCCTGGCGGGAGATCCCCGGGGAGCGCGGGTCCTCCTGGGTCGTGAGATACCCCGGATCCCCCTCCGACACGGTCCTTTCCCCGGACGCGGACGGGAGATACGGGATCGGCGCGGTCACGTCCGGATCGGCGGCCGAGATCATGCGGATCCTCGATCACGATTACCGCGTCAGCGTCATGCGGACATATTTTCCCGACCAGCTTCCCGACGACGGGGCGGGGCCGGGACGTGAGGTCGCCGAAGATCGTTCGGCCGCCCGCGAACCTCTCCGGGAGGGCGGCTGAGTTGGAGAGCGGCGGCGGGCTGTAACCCCGTTCCGGAAACGGTGAGTCGGTTCGAATCCGACCCCTCCCACCATCACTGAGATCCGGCCGCAAGGCCGAGCGGGGCCGCCTGAGGCCCCTGAGGACAAGCCCCGTGAGGGGCCCAAAGGCCGCGTCTCCTCGACGCGGCCGCCAGCCACCTGGTCCGATCAGGCAATCCCGACGCGACGATTACGGCCAAAGGCCTAAGGATCGAGCCTCCGCGCATCACCGCGGGGGTCAGGCGCGAAGACCGGGGGTGAGGTCCGAAAGGGCAGCGACGTCACCGAAAAGCGGGGGCGTTCGCAAGGGCTTGGCCGCCCGCCTCACCCGTGCCAACCGTGTCCACCGCTCACGTGTCAGGGAGGGGGTTCGAGGTTCGAGGGGTCGCTCCCGAGGGCTTCGCCCATCGCCACCGGCGCCGGCCCCAACGGGACGGAGCGCGGGAAGCGACGCCAAACCGGTTCGCGGACCGGAGGCATGCGAGCGTGTCGCATTCCTGCGCCCAAAAGGCTGCGGGAACGACGGGACCAGCACGTTCGAGGGGGAACTGTTAGCTCAGAGGAAAGAGCAATCGCTTCGTAAGCGATCGGTCGCGGGTTCGACCCCCGCACGGTCATAAAGCACAAGACTGGTCCGGTTCCGGAAGAAAAACGGTTAAGCCCGCCCCCTTCAGGGAAGGCGGGGCGTCCGAGGCCGCAAGCCGAAGGCGTTCGTTCGTAGAAGAGACGTGGATCCTTAGCGGGATCGAGCGGCCCTTTGATCGGGGTCGGCGTGTATTCGCAGGACGAGTATTCCGGGACGACGGGGGATCCGCCGCCCCCTCATCAAAGGCACCGTTGACGGGCGCTGCGGGACCGGGGAACCGGACCGCACGCGGAGAAGGCCGAAACCGGGGCGCACCCCCGGCATAATGGCGCCAGGCCCGTTACGGGGAGCCCTACTCTCAGGCTCCTCCCCACCCTTTCCTGGGGCGTCGCCAAGCGGTAAGGCATCGGGCTTTGGTCCCGACATACGCAGGTTCGATCCCTGCCGCCCCATCCATATCCGTAAACCAGACCCGCTCAACAGCGCAGAAAGGAGGCCGCCATGCGATGACCATGCAGAGGAGTCATCATGGCAAATTTCAAACGACGCCGCCCCCGCACCGCCCCGTCGGGCGGATACTCCGCCAACGCGCTTGACCGGCGCCTCGGCGGGCCAGCCTTCTGGCTGAGCAATCATCCCCGCTTCTGGGACAAGATCCACCACACCCGGCCGCGGCGCGCCGAGGAGCGTCTCAAGCTCCGCGCCGTCCTCGCGGGCGGGGATCCCGACGCGACGGTCTGGCCTGACGGCCGGAAGCCCCACATCTACTTCTGGTGAGCGCGCGCGCTCACCGGCCCCGCCGGCGTAGCTCAGAAGGTCAGAGCGGCCGATTTGTAATCGGCGGGTCGTCCGTTCGATCCGGACCGTCGGCACCATCACGTCTGGCGACGCCGACCGTTT
>QFNI01000022.1 GCA_003240775.1 Mesorhizobium amorphae
CCGGCGCCTCCACCATGAGCCGCTCGACGAGGCGGCTTCTGATGGGGGCGAAATAGGATCGACGAGGGTGTAAAGATCGTGTTTTTGCCCGGCATTGTACCGCCGTTATCGGGCTAACCTTATAGTTGCCAACGACAACTATGCGGAAGCACGTCTCGCCGCTTAATGCGGTGCGATAGCTTCAAATCAAGCCCTAGGGGTTCGCACTTCTAGGCGGGGTTCGGAGGTACCTGGCAACAGAAACCTCCACTTCTCCTTTTCTTCGATTCTGCAAAGGCGCCGGCGATGGACCGCTTCGCGCAACCGCGCTTTCATGTCGTCACGGGCGGGCCCGGCGGCGGCAAGACCACGCTTCTCGACCATCTGGCCACACTCGGCTTTCCCGTCATGCCCGAAGCCGGGCGCGGCGTGATCCGCGAGGAACTAGCCTCGGGCGGCACTGCCCTGCCTTGGGCGGACCGCGCGGCGTTTGCGCGCCGCATGGCGGACTGGGAGATGCGCAACCTTTCGGACGCCGAAAAACTCGAAGGCCCCGTCTTCTTCGATCGCGGCCTGCCAGACACGCTGGGCTACCTCGTGCTCGAGGGCCTGCCCGTGCCGCCGACGCTCGAAGAAGCAGCGGCTCGCACGCGCTACGCCTCGCCCGTCTTCCTCGCGCCCTTCTGGCCCGAGATTTACCTTCAGGACGCCGAGCGGAAGCAGAGCGCGGAGATTGCTGCGCGCACCTGCGACGTGATGGACGAGACCTATCGGCGGCTCGGCTACAAGGTCCTCGCGCTGCCCAAAGTCGGCATCAAGGAGCGCGCTGCCTTCCTGCTGCGGGCCGCGGCGCTTGCCCGCCCGTTTCCGGTTGTGGGCCAAAGCCGGCTCCATTAGAAGCGAAACCAATTCATCCCACGGGAGCCCCGTCCCCCTATGGCCGACGACCACATCCGTTATGACATCCTTGCGCAGGAAGCGCTGCGCGGAGTCATGCGCAAGGTGCTGTCCGAAGTGGCCCGCGCGGGCCTGCCCGGCAACCACCACTTCTTCATCACCTTCCTGACGGGCGCGCCCGGCGTGCGCATCTCCTCGCGCCTGCGCGAGCGCTATCCCGAGCAGATGACCATCGTCATCCAGTTCCAGTACTGGGAGTTGAAGGTGACCGACACCGGGTTCGAGGTCGGCCTGTCCTTCTCCGACGTGCCGGAAAAGCTCGAGATTCCGTTCGCGGCCGTTCGCGGCTTCTATGATCCCTCCGTCAATTTCGAGCTCGAGTTCGACGTGAAGACAGAAGCGGCGGCAGCCGAGGAAGACGAGGCGGCACCCGCACCGGTCGCCCTGCCTGTCGCCAAGGCCGATCCTCTCGCCAAGCTGGAGGAAGGCGCCGACGAGGCAAAGGAACCTGCCAAGGGTGGTGCCGCCGTCGTTTCGCTCGACGCTTTCCGCAAAAAGTGAGACGCCCGTGACGGGCGAGATCGTCAATCTTCGCAGCCGCCGCAAGGCGCGCGATCGCGCCGAACGCGAAAAGACGGCCGAAGCCAACCGGATCCTCCACGGCCGCACCAAGGCCGAAAAGTTCAGCGTGCGCCGGGAGAAAGATGCTGCCGAGCGCCTTCTCGATGGCCACCGGCTCGACGCGCCCAAGGATGGCGAAACGCCGTGAGCGGCGTCCGCAAGCGTTCCGTCTCGATTCGCGGCCACCGCACCAGCTTCTCATTGGAAGACGAGTTCCACGACGAGCTGGCGCGTTTGGCATCGGAAACCGGACAGCCGCTGGCTGCCGTGATCGCAGCGATCGACGAGGCCCGCCCCCGCGACTGGTCGCTGTCCTCAGCCATCCGCATCCATGTGCTGCGCGCTTTGAAAGCCTAAGCGTTATTGCGAGGGGTCGGCGTCGAAGCTCTCGCCTTCGAGGCCTTCCAAGTTGAGCCCCTGTGGTTCCGGTGCGGGGGTGGGCTCGGACTGCGGAGCCTCTGGCCGGCTTCTCTGCGAGTTGACCAGCGCATCGGCAGCGGCATCCTCGAGCCTGCTCTGCTCGGCGGCCTGCCGCGCCGCTTCGGCCTCGAAGGCCGCGCGATCCTCGGCGCGGAGACGTGCGGCCTCGGCTTCGCGCGCCTTTTCCGCGGCCACCCGCTCGCGCTCTTCGGCCAGGCTCGCATAAAGCCGCACTTCGCGGCGCAGGCGCTGGCGTTCGAGAAGCTCGGCCTGCATCGCCTCCACCCGCGCCTGCTCGCGTTCCAGCGCGCGCTGCGTGAGAAACTGCGCAAGCGGCTCGGTGTCGAAGCGCAGGATGCCTCGCCCAAGCGCGCCCTCACGCGCAAACCGGATCACCGGCTCAGAGCCCACCAACGCCTCGTCGCCCGCCGCGAAGGCGAGCGAACCGCCCACCGACACGTCGCCCGAAGATAGGTCGGCGCGCAGATCGGCCGAAAGCGTAGCCTCCGGTGTGCGCATGGTAACGGGCGGTGCGCGCAGCGTGCCGTTGACCACGGTGAAGGCAAGTTCCGTGCGCGGCACGGAAAGGCTGCCCGCTCCCACCAACGCGGGCGCGAAGCGCGCGGCGTCGCCCGCGCCGATGTCGCGCCCGATCCGGTCGGCCTCGGCCAGGATCGGTCGAAGCGCGCGCGGGTCGAGGTCGGGTATGCGCAAATTCTCTACGGCAGCCGTGCCCGACCCTGAAAGGCTCGCCACCAAGGCGCCGACCGTTTTGCCCGATGCCGTGAGCGAAGCGCCCGCATCGAAGCGCCCGCCTAGGCCCGTCAAGGGAAGTGCGTGGCCGAGATCGGCGCCGCGAATGGCGAACTGGGTGGCGAGGATCGCCGTGCCCGCACCGTTTTTTACCTCGCCGCTGGCCTCCACCGCGCCGCCACGGAACTTGGCAGTCAGCGCTTCCACCGCGAGGCGCTCGCCGTCGAGGCGAAGCGCAAAGCGTGCATCCTCAAGCCGTTCGTCGGAGTGGAGCGCTAGGTTTGCGACGGACAGCTCCAAAGCCGCGGTGAAGGGTGGTGCGGGTGTCTGGCGGAACGGCGTCGAAGGCAGGCTCTCGCTCCCGGCATCGAACGCATCCGCCCCCAGCATGAGAGAGGCCGCGCGGGCGAGGTCGAGCCCGTCGAGCGTCAACGCGCCGGAAATCTCCGGCACGCCGCTTGCCCAGACAAGGTTCACATCGCCCGACACCGCTTCCTCATCGACCGCGCCTTCCAGCCCGCCCAGGACGAGAAGACCATCGGCGTAGTCGGCCCGCGCGCGCAGCGAAACGGGCGTGCCGAGGCCAAAGCCCGGCAAGCCGCTACCGAGCGTCTGCATCCAGGGCTCGATGTCGTTCGCTTCGAGACGGATGTCGCCCTCGGCGCTGGTGCCCGATGCCCCCAGCCGCATCGTGCCGTCGAAACCCCATTCGAAGCCTTCCGCACGGGTGGCGGCCTTGAACGCCATGCCGTCGGCCGGCCGGCCGTCGAGCGACAGTTCGGCGTCCGTCACGCCAAGAAGCCCGAGCGGCAGCGAAGGCAGGCCAAGCTGAGCAAGCAGGCTCGACCCATCCTGATTGCGCAACGATAAGCTGCCGCCCAGCGTCATGCCCGCGGGTTGGGACAGATCGCCCGCGCCCGTGCCCTGGAGGCGAACGGTGCTTCCACCGGTCGTGCCGCCCACTTCGAGCGAGAATTTCCGCTCTGCCGCGGCGTCGGGCTCCGAGCGCAGGCCGAGTGACAATCGGGTTTCGCGCAGCAGATCAGGCGCGCCCGAGGCCTGCGCGGCCAGCCGGTCGAGCGGTGCGAAATCCGGGAGACGTTGGGAAAGCAGCGCGACGAGCGGCCCGAGGTCGTCGGCCTCCACCAGCGCATCGATCCGGCCCGTCGGCACGCCGTCGATGTCGGCCAACGCACCAGTAGCCGTGATCGAAGCGCCGGCCACGCCGTCGAGCGCCAAGCGGCGGATGTCCAGAGCCTCGTCGCGCAAGCTGATTTCCGCATCGAGCGCCCGCGTCTCGACGCCCGCCACCGCGACCGGCCCCGCCTTCAGAGCGATCTCCAGGTTGCGACCGCCGAAGCGGCTCCGCCCATCGTCGCCGACGAAGATCGAGGCGAAGGCCGCCGCCTGATCGAGGTCCAGCGCCCCGCCGGAAAGCGAGACGTTCGCCGATGGCTGCCCGCCGTTCGGCGTTAGCGAGGCGGCCGAGCCCCGAAAGCTCGCCTCGCCCAGAACCAGTTCGAGATCGTCGAAGCGCTGCGCCTCGCGCGACAAGGCGACCTTGGCGTTGAAGCCTGCTGCCGGCAGGCGGCGCACGGCCTCGTCCACATCTCGCGCCAGCCAGGCGGCAAAGCCTGATGGCTGCGCCACGGCCAGAAGCATCGATCCCTCGAAGCCGAGAGCCGCCCCCGTGCGCAGCGTGCCCTCCGCTTCCAGCGTGGCCCGGCCAGGAAGGGTCGCTGCGAGCGAGCCGATCCGCCAGCCTTCCGTCGAGGGCTCCGCATCGAGCCGGATGTCGCGCACCGTGGTGTCGCCCGCGACGATGGCCGGCAGGTTGACGCGTACCGTTCCGGGTATGGTCGGCTTCGGCAAGGCATTGGCCCAGGTTTCGAAGCTCGAAAGGCGCGCGGCCAGATCCTGCGCCGTCACGCGATCGCCCTTGCCGTTCGCACCCGTGTCGTCGAGCCGAACCTGAGCGCCCTGCGCTTCGATCAGGAAGCGGGGTGCTGCACCAAGCTCGAGCGAAGCCTGCCCGTCCGCCGTGTAGGGCCGGTCGAGCGGCCCCGTCTCGAAGCGGAACTGGTCGACGGCCAGCCGCGCGGCGTCGAGCGCGAAGTCTCCGCCGAGCCTGAAGCCGGGCTCGGGCTGCGCCGCGCCTTCCGCTAAGGGCGCCACGACAGGGTTCAGCCGGAACGTGCCCGAATAGCTGGGCTTCGCATCGGCGAGCGACAACTCGCCCTCGGTGTTCAGCACGACGCCGAGCGGCTCGGGCGTCGCCGTCAGCCGGACGCGCAGGCGCCCATCCGTCACCGCGCCAGTGGACCCAGAGAGCACGGTCGGCATCCCATCCAAGTCGGCCGAGCCGTCCATGCGCCAGGGGCCGGCGAACGAGCGCGCGGAAAGGTCTGCGTTGACAGAGGAAACGAGGTGCTCGCGACCGCTCGCGCGGTGGCGCAGCGTCACCGCACCATCCACAACCGCGAGCTTTTCCAGCGTGATGCGGCGCGGGTCGAAGGGCGTGGACGGCCGCAGCGCCCAATCCACCGTGCCGTCCTCGCCCACATCCACGAAAACGCGCGGGCGCACGATCCGCATGTCGAAGATGCGGAACTCGCCGCTCATGAAGGGCGCGAGTTCGGCGTCCATGGAAAAGGATTCGGCCGTCATCGCCGGCTGTCCGCCCGGCCCGCCCGAAACCGTCACATCCGTGAAGGTGACGGAAGGAAACGGCAGAAGCGTCGCGCTTGCCGTGCCGCCGACCGACACCTTGCGACCGAGCACGGTTTCCGCCTCGCGCTCGAAGTCGGCGCGGTAGGAGGTCCAGTCAACCAGATAAGGCGCGGCCAGCGCTGCGCAGAGCGCGAGCACGAAGAGGCCACCGAAGAAAACGAAGAAGCGCGCGAGCATGAAACCCTCAAGCGCCGGGAGAACGCCGCCCTGGTTTATCCTTTGTTCCGATCACCATAGGATGCCCTTGGTGTCGAGAACATGGCTTGGCCCAGGCGTTCAAATTCCTGCGGGCAGCAGGATTTTCCCCGGATTCATGATGTTGAGCGGGTCGAGCGCCTGTTTCACCGCCCGCATCACGGAAACGCCGTGGCCGAGTTCGGCTTCCAAAAAGCCCATCTTGCCCTGGCCGATGCCGTGTTCACCCGTGCAGGTGCCGTCCATGCGCAGCGCCCGCTCATTGAGCCGCGCGACGAAGGCCTCGGTCGCAGCCACCTCACGGGGATCGTTGGTGTCGAGCAGCACAAGCGTGTGGAAGTTGCCGTCGCCCACATGCCCCACGATGGGCGCGAGCAGGCCGGAGCGCTCGATATCCTCTTCGGTCTCGGTGATGCACTCCGCCAGCCGCGAGATCGGCACGCACACATCGGTGGAAAGCCCGCTCGCGCCCGGCCGGAGTGTGAACGACGACCAATAGGCGCTGTGCCGCGCCTTCCAGAGCCGCGCGCGCTCCTCCGCATCCGCGGTCCACTGGAAAGGCCCGCCGCCCATTTCTTCGGCGATCGCCCCGAAGCGCTCGGCCTGCTCAGCAACGCTGGCCGGCGAGCCGTGGAATTCAACGAAGAGGCAGGGCGTCTCGGGGTAGTCGATCTTGGAATAGTTGCGCAGCGCGCGCATCTGCACGGCATTCACGAGTTCGATCCGCGCCACGGGGATGCCGCTCTGGATGGTGAGGATGGTGGCGTCGCATGCGGCGCCCACGCTGGGAAACGGGCACACGCCGCCGGACACCGCCTCCGGAATGCCCTGAAGGCGCAGGGTGAGCCCCGTGATCACGCCGAGCGTGCCCTCCGAGCCGACGAGAAGCCGCGTCAGGTCGTAGCCGGCGGAGGTCTTCTTGGCGCGGCGCGCGGTCTGCACCACTTCGCCGTCCGCCATCACGGCCTCCACCGAGATGACGTTCTCGCGCATGGTGCCATAGCGCACGGCATTGGTGCCCGACGCGCGTGTTGCGGCCATGCCGCCCAGGCTCGCATTCGCGCCGGGATCGATGGGAAAGAACAGCCCGGTGTCGCGCAGATGGGTGTTGAGGGCCTCGCGCGTCACGCCGGGCTCCACCGTGCAGTCGAGGTCCTCGGCATGGACGGCGAGCACACGGTTCATGTTGGAGGTATCGATCGAGATGCCGCCTGCCGGTGCGTTCACATGGCCTTCGAGGGACGAGCCCGTGCCGAACGGGATCACCGGCACCCGATGCGCCGCGCAGGCCCGGACGGCCTCCTGCACATCTGCCGTGGAATGGGCAAACAGCACGCCGTCTGGTGCCTGGGTGGGAAGATAGGTGGTGGTGTGGGCGTGGGCGGAGCGGACCGCGTCGTTGACGGAAAAGCGCTCGCCGAAACGCTGGCCGAGGATATCGAGCACGCTCGCGATGCCCGTCTCGTTTCGCGCGGCATTCCGCGCGTGTTCCAATGCCATCCGCCTCGCTCCCTTGCCTGGCCGGTCGGCACCCCCTACCAGAATTTGCGCAGGACAATGCGGGGAAATGCGATGAGTGAGGCCTTCCAATCCAAGCCGATGACGGTGGAGGACGCCTGGATCGACTACAACGGCCACATGAACATGGCCTATTACTCGCTGCTGTTCGATCGCGGCGCGGACGGCGCGCTGGATCGCCTCGGCATAGGCGCGGCCTATGCGCGCGAAAAAGGCTTCACGATCTACACCGCCGAAATTCACATCGCTTATCTCCGCGAGCTTCACCGTGGCGACGAAGTGACGGTCAGCCTCCAGCTTCTGGAATACGACGCCAAGCGCCTGCGCACGTTCCAGGAGGTGCGCCACGCCGATGGCTGGGTGGCGGCCACCGCTGAAACTCTGATGCTGCATATCGACATGAGCGGGCCGAAGGTGGCGGCATTCCAGGAGGAAACGATGGCGCTCCTGGAGGTGATGAAGGCCGAGCATGCGGGTTTGCCGATGCCCGAGCGCGCCGGCCGCGGCATCGCGCTCAAGCGCCCGTCCTGACCACCCGATTGCCTTTCGCCCTCGTCCGGGTCTAGACCCTGCCGCAAAGAGGGAAAGCATGACGGAATTCGTCACGGACGCGGTTCTCAAGCGGGACGTGTTCTCGGAAACCCAGAAGGGCCACCTGGTCGGCGACCCGGCGACACCGGTGATTCGCCGCATCGTCTCGGCCAGCCCGCTCTGGTCGCGGCCGGTCGCCTGGTGGCTTGCCAAGCGCGAGATCGGCGCGTTGCGCGCCGTGCTCGGCCTCAAGGGCACCCCTCGCCTGATCGAAACCGACGAGCATGGCCTTCTGCGCACCTGGACCGCCGGAACGCCGCTTCATCTCGCGCGGCCATCCGACCCCGAATGGTACCGCGACGCTCATCGCCTGCTGCGAGCGTTCCGCCGCCGCAACCTAACCCACAACGATCTCGCCAAGCCGCAGAACTGGCTGATGACACCGGAGGGTGCGGCCTCGGTGATCGATTTCCAATTGGCTTCCGTGCATTCGCGCCGCGGCGTGATGTTTCGCGTGATGGCGTATGAGGATTTCCGCCACCTTCTCAAGCAGCGCCGGGCCTTCGCGCCCGAGCTGATGACACCGACCGCCAAGCGCATCCTCAAGCGCCGCTCGCTGCCCTCCCGCATCTGGATGGCCACGGGCAAGCGCGTCTACAACCTCGTCACTCGCGGCGTCTTCCATTGGTCGGACGGCGAAGGCACGGGCGACCGCATCGAGCGCGAGGGCGCGCGCATCGCCTCCGCGCTCAAGGCGGCACCTGAGGTCAGCGAAGTGGCGCTCGTGCCGTTTCCCATGCCTTCCAAGGGCACGGGCATATACGCTTTCGTGGAGGGCGGGGTGGATGCCCGCGCGCCGGGCGGAGCGGATCTCGTGCAGAATGTCGAGCGCCTGCCGCGCCGCGAGGACGGCTCGATCCGCAGCGACCTTCTTCAGCTCGTCGCGATGAATCAGATTCCCGAACTGACCCGCGCCATCGAGGACGACGAGGCGCTTTCCGCCCTGATGCGCCCGATCATCGACGGCCGGCGGAATTTCTCGGACCGCCGGATCGTCCGGATGGAGGGCTGAGCGCCCTTCATCCGATCGCCTTCCCGAAGGCTCGCGTCCAGTTCACCGCGCCGCCCTCGCCTGCCTCGGCGGTTGCGACCTCCATCCGATCCTTAGCCACCCGCACCAGCGCGAAGCCGCCCATGAAGGCGGCTTTCGGCTTGAACACGTCGATCCCGCCTTCCTTGTAGAGCAGCGTGGACGGGTGCTCGTGGCCGTGGAAGATGGCGAGCACGTTTATGCCCTCCAGCAGGTTCAGCACCGTCTGGCGGTCGTCCGCGCTCCACCAGTGGGCCGCGCCCGTGCCCTGCGGGTCGAAGGTGTTCTTGGCGGGGTCCCAGCGCTCGACCGAAAAATCGTCCCAGCCGTAATGCTGGAACCAGATCACCGGACGCCCGTCGCCGGCATGGGCTTTCAGATCCTCGCGCAGCCAGTCGAGCGCGCTTGCCGCGCCCTTCTGCGTGTCTCCGGCAAAGCGCTGGGTCTGCACGAGGTGGAGATCGTCCCAATCCCAGGAATAGGAATCCGAGTCAGGTTCGTAGTTCGGCACGGGCACTGGCGGCTTGAAGAACACGCCGGGCCGGTGGTTCATCTCGACGTAATCGCGCAGTTCGCGGCGATACCAGTCCTCATGGCCGGGCGGGCCATCCTGGTCGAGATCGTGATTGCCGAGGCCGAGATAGACGGGCATGTGAACCCGATCCGGGCTGGCACCTTCCGCGTAGCGCTGGGAGAATTGCAGGAGTTGCGTGCCTTCGGAGGGCAGTGCCACCTGCCCGCCGCCGTCATCGGTGAGATCGCCGACGACGACGAGGCCGCGCGGTTTGCCGATTCCTCGCCCCACGCGCGCAAAGCCGCTCGGACCGCCAGCCACAGTCTCGGGCCAGTCGAGCGTTTCCACGGCATTCAGCGCGGCCACGTGGCGCAGCATGGACGGGTCGGTCTTGCCGGCTGCCTGGCAGCCCTGGCTCAGCCCGCTCGCGGTGCGGCAGGCGTGAACGTCGTTGGTGACGAGAAAGACCACCGCATCGTCGGCGTCCTGCGCCTCGGCCGACGTGCTCAGCGAGACCGCAGCCGTGCCCGCGGCTGCCAGGCGAAACGCGTCGCGGCGGGTGATCGGATGCAGCATGGCGGGACCTTCGGATGGGTGTCGGCCAAGAAGTAAACGCGCCGCTCCTCGCGTCAACGCCGCTTCGGCGCGTGCCTCCCCGCGATTTGTTCCCCTGGCGTTCCCATGCCGAATCGCTACATTGCCACTCCATGTCCTCCCTTCACGACGACGCCCACGGCATGCCGTCCCGGCACGACGCCCCGCGCGCAGGCGGCATTGCCGCTCGTGCGCTCGGCCTGAAACCGCAGGCCCAGGCGGCCGGCACCGACTATCTCTCTGGCCTGAACCCCGAGCAGCGGCTCGCAGTGGAAACCACGGAGGGCCCTGTCCTGGTGCTCGCCGGCGCCGGTACCGGCAAGACGCGCGTGCTCACCACTCGCATCGCTCACATTCTGGCGACGGGCCGCGCCTACCCCTCGCAGATCCTTGCGGTCACCTTCACCAACAAGGCCGCGCGCGAGATGCGCACCCGCATCGGGCTGCTTGTCGGCCAGGCGGTGGAAGGCATGCCCTGGCTCGGCACATTCCACTCGATCGGCGTGAAGCTCCTGCGCCGCCATGCCGAACTGGCCGGGCTCAAGTCGAACTTCACCATCCTCGACACGGACGACGTGATCCGCCTGATCAAGCAGCTGATCCAGGCCGAGAACCTCGACGAGAAGCGCTGGCCCGCGCGCCAGTTCGCGGGTCTGATCGACGGCTGGAAGAACAAGGGCTTCGCGCCCAAGGAGATCCCGGAGGGCGACGCGCGCGCCTTCGGCAACGGCAAGGGCCGGCAACTCTACGCCGCCTATCAGGAGCGGCTGAAGACGCTGAACGCCTGCGACTTCGGCGACCTCCTCCTCCACCCCATCCGCATCTTCCGCGAGCACCCCGACGTGCTCAAGGAGTACCACGCCAAGTTCCGCTACATTCTGGTGGATGAATACCAGGACACGAACACCGCCCAATATCTCTGGCTGCGCCTTCTCGCACAGCGCCCCGACGCCATGCGAAGAGGTCTCCCGGCCAACCAAGCCGCCCCCGCGGAGGCCCGCCCGCAGGGTGGATCAGCCATGAGCGAGACCAATCCGCAGCAGATGATCAACATCTGCTGCGTGGGCGACGACGACCAGTCGATCTACGGCTGGCGGGGCGCGGAAGTGGACAACATCCTGCGCTTCGAGAAGGACTTTCCGGGCGCGGTCGTCATCAAGCTCGAGCGCAACTACCGCTCCACGGCCCACATCCTCGCCACCGCCTCGCACCTGATCGCCCACAACGAGGATCGGCTCGGCAAGACGCTCTTCACCGACGAGCCGAACCCCGAGGACCCCAAGGTCAACGTGCAATCGGCGTGGGATTCCGAAGAGGAAGCGCGCGCGGTGGGCGAAGCGGTCGAGCAGCTTCAGCGCAGGGGCCACGCGCTCAACGACATGGCGATCCTGGTGCGCGCCTCCTTCCAGATGCGCGAGTTCGAAGACCGCTTCGTCACGCTCGGCCTCAACTATCGCGTGATCGGCGGCCCGCGCTTCTACGAGCGGCTCGAAATCCGCGATGCGATGGCCTTCTTTCGCGTAGTGGCGCAGGGGTCGGACGATCTCGCTTTCGAGCGCATCGTCAACGTGCCCAAGCGTGGGCTGGGCGAAGCTACCATCCGCCAAATCCACGACACCGCCCGCCTGCACCGTATCCCCATGCTGGAAGCGGCGGCCGAGCTCTCCGAAAGCGATGAGGTGAAGCCCAAGCCGCGCGCAGCACTTCGCGAGGTGACGGCCAATTTCGTGCGCTGGCAGAAGGCGTTGGAGACGATGCCTCACACCGAGCTGGCGGAGCTGATTCTCGAGGAGAGTGGCTACACGCAGATGTGGAAGAACGACCGCTCGGCGGAAGCGCCTGGGCGGCTCGAGAACCTGAAGGAGCTCATTCGCTCCATGGAGGACTACGAGTCCCTCCGCTCCTTCCTGGAGCATGTGGCGCTGGTGATGGACGCCGAACGCGACGAAAATCTGGACGCCATCAGCCTGATGACGCTGCACTCGGCCAAGGGGCTGGAATTCGAGACCGTGTTCCTGCCCGGTTGGGAAGAGGGCCTATTCCCCCACCAGCGCGCGCTCGACGAGGGCGGCCGCGCCGGACTGGAGGAGGAACGCCGCCTTGCCTATGTCGGGCTGACCCGCGCCAAAAAGAACCTTTATCTCTGGTTCGTGTCCAACCGCCGCATCCACGGCATGTGGCAGACCACGATACCCTCGCGCTTTCTGGACGAACTGCCCGAAGCTCATGTCGAGGTGATCGAGAGCGGCAACGGCTATGGCGGTTATGGGAATGGCGGGGGGGGCTTCGGTGGCCGGCGCAACCCCTACGGCGCCTCGCGCTTCGACAAGGCCGAGCCTGCCAAGGGGTTCTCCGGCACCACCTACCGCACGCCGGGCTGGCAGCGCGCCCAGGCCAACCAGACGGACGCCACCCGCAACAACTGGGGCATGCGCTCGGGCGTCGGCGTCGAGCGCATCGGCTATGGCGAAACGGATTCGGGCTTCGGCGCGGGTCGCGGTTCGATCAAGGGACGCACCATCGAGGGCGAGTTGATCGCCAAGTCCGTTTCCACCGATCCACCCCTCTTCAAGAAGGGCGACCGCGTGTTCCATCAGAAGTTCGGCGCGGGTTCCGTGGCGGGCGTGGAAGGCAACAAGCTCACCATCGACTTCGATCGCGCCGGCCAGAAGCGGGTGCTTGACGGTTTCGTGACGGCGGCATGAAGCGTTAAGAATCTCGGAACTCCCGAGTCAGCCGTTCGTTTGTCTGCCCGAGGCGGTGGGACAACCGAACACAGACGAAGGGAGAAACGACATGGCTGACAATCGCAACGACAGTGACTGGCGCAACGACCGTGGCTGGCGCGACCGCGACGACCGTTCGAGCGAGCGCAACTTCCGCGGCCGTGGCTACAATCAGGATTACGACTCCGACCGGGGCTACGGTGATCAGGGCCGCACAGCCGGCGGCTATCGCTCCGAGTGGGACCGCGACCAGAACCGTTCTTTTGGCGATCGCAGCAACCAGGACCGTGGCTACTCCAGCAGCTATGGCGGCTCGTATGGGTCGTCGCAGAACCGTGGCGGCTACGACCAGTGGTCGCGTCAGGACCGGGACTTCGGCGCGTCGCGTGAGGCCGGCCGCTCCTTCGACCGATCGAGCGACTACGGCTCCGCCTATGGCGAGCGAGACTTCGGCGCACGCGATCTCGGCACCCGCTCCTATCGCGACAGCACTTTCGGCAACCGTTCCTATGATGCCGGCAACGAGCGTGGCGACTACGGTTACGGCCAGACGAATCGCTCCTTCGGTGACCGCTCCTATGGCGGCGGCGAGCGCGGCTATGCCGAAGGCGGGCGTCGCGGCTTCTGGGACAAGGCGGCCGATGAGGTCTCGTCCTGGTTCGGTGATCAGGACGCCGAGCGCCGCCGCGAGAACGACCAGCACCGCGGCAAGGGCCCTAAGAACTACGCCCGCTCCGACGACCGCATCCGCGACGACATCAACGACCGCTTGTCTGACGATGGCTGGATCGATGCGTCCGATATCGAGGTGGCCGTGAAGGACCGCGAAGTCACGCTCACCGGCACGGTGACCGACCGCCACGCCAAGCGCCGGGCGGAAGACCTGGCCGAGGACGTCTCGGGCGTGAACCATGTGCAGAACAACCTGCGGGTGAAGAGCCAGTCCACCGGCACGAGCTTCGGCAGCACCGCGTCCGGCACGAGCGACGTGACCGTGGATCGCTCCACGACGAGTGATGCCTCCACTGGCCTCGGCTCGACCACGGGCATGACGGTTGCGAAGCCCGCAGCCGGCGGCGCCCGCTGAAGCTGAGCATGACCCACGGATCAGGCCCCCTCCAAGGAGGGGGCCTTTTTCGTTTCAGCGGCGGGAGAAACGCTTCTCGGCGTCGTCGGGGATGGTCGCCCGCACCGCGCGTTGCTTCTCCTCCGGAAAGCGGAACACGCTCAAGCGCCCGTTAGGTTCGAAGAAGGCCCACTGCACCTCGCCGGTGTCGCGCACCCCTTCGAGGCGCAGGAGCGCGAGCAATTCACGCTCTGTCAGCGTGCCCGATCCCAGCCGGTCGACCAGCATCCGACCGTCATTCACGACCTGCAACGGGCTGCCTTCGATCGCGTCTTCCAGAGCGCGGTTGCGATTGACGATGGCGCCCGTCAGCCGGTGCAGCAGGATCACAACCGTGATCACCAGGATGCCCTGTGCAAGCCCGACATCCGGATAGAACATCGGATCGCCGGCGGCCGAGCCCACCGCGATCACCAGAACGAACTCAAACGGCCCGATCTGCGCGATGCCGCCCTGCCCCACCATGCGGGTGAGGAACACGGTGTAGGCGTACATCACCACCGTGCGCAGCATGATCTCGGCATAGAAGAGAGCGTTCTGCGAATCCCCTTGGCCGAACAGGACCCTCAGCAGCTCGCCCTGCCAGTCCATCGCACCCGTCTCCGCGACCGTTGTCGCGGGAGTGTCGCCTGAATCGGCTTAAGATTCAGAGAGCTTCCCATTTGCGGAGGAAGTCGCCGATTTCCATCCGCTGCATGTCGGGAATCGCCTGTCCCAGCCGGTCGAGCGGCCAGTCCCACCAACCGAGCGCCTCAATGCGGGTCTGGATATCGGAAGGGAATCTCTCGCGGATCAGCTTGGCCGGCGCGCCGGCTACGATCGCGAAGGGCGCGACATCGCGCGTCACCACCGCATTCGCCCCGATCGCCGCGCCCAGGCCCACCGAAACGCCCGGCAGGATCACCGCACCATGCCCGATCCAGACATCGTGCCCGACTTGCACCCGCTTGCCACGTCGACGCTCGCGGAAGGCGTCGTCCACGCCAAGATGCAGAAAGAACTCATTCGGCCGGTAGCTGACCTTGTGGCTCGTCAGACGCTCGATCGGGTGTTCCAGCGCGTTGATGCGGGTGTTGCGCGCGACCGAGCAGAACTTGCCGATTTCCGCATAGATCGCCTCGGCATCCGGTTCGAAATAGGAGAAGTCGCCTACGGTGACCTCGCGCAGCACCGTGCGTGCGCCGACCGCCGTGTGGCGGCCGAGCCGGCACCCTTTCAGCTCTGCCGAGGGGTGGATGCGCGGCTCACCGCCGCGCGGAACAGGCGTTTCGCTCAATCAGGCTTGCCCTTGGTCCAGGTCACCTGCTGGCCGTAGAGCGGAACGGTGGAAATGGCCATCTTGGAGGAGCCGTCCTGCACCTGCCGCGAATGCGAAAGGTAGATCAGCGTGTCGTTCTTCTTGTCGTAGATGCGGTTCACCACGCGCTCTTTCCAGATCAGGCTGAGCCCGCCGCTGAACACCTCCTCGCCGTCCTCCGAGGTGTCGATCTCGCCCACCGTGATCGGCCCCGTCTGGCGGCAGGCGATCGAGGAATCGGACGGGTCCTCGAACCAGTTGCCCTTGCGCAGCCGGTCGATCACGCCGCGCTCGAAATAGGAGACGTGGCAGGTCACGCCCTGCACTTCGGGGTCCGCGACCGCCTCGATGATGATGTCGTTGCCCGTCCAGTCGACGCCCACCTGCCCCACTTCCTCGGCGCTGGCGGCAGTCGCGGCCAGCCCCAAGCACAAAGCACCCAACATCCTGCGGATCATGGAAAATGCTCCCTCTTGCCACTCCCGCGGCAGATGGGCCGGAGCGCTGCGGGAGACAAGGGGCCGCGCTAGGCGGAAGCGCCCATTCGGCGTAAAGAGGCGCCATGTCGAAGGAGCCACACCACCAGCATTCGCCATTTCGCGACGAACGGATCGTCTGGGCGGCAGCCGCAGGCGCGGTCGGCGTCATCGGGGGTCTTGGTTTCGCCCTCTGGTTCGCGGAAGGGCGTGCGGTTGTCCACGCCATGGGCGAGCAGCTTCTGGCTTGGTGCCTGTAGGAGAATTGCCGAAATGATGCGTGTCGTTCTTGTCGGCATCTTCGCGCTGTTGGGCGCGGTGGTCGGCGTGTGGGGCTACCTCACTTATTCCGGCCACGGCGCCAATCAGGGCCAGGCCTTCGGCGCGCCTTTCGCGCTGGTGGACCAGCGCGGCGCGCCCATCACGGAAGCAGCCTTCCGCGGCCAGCCGAGCGCCGTTTTCTTTGGCTTCACCCACTGCCCCGAAGTCTGCCCCACCACGCTTTTCGAAATGAACACTTGGCTTGCCGAGCTCGGCGACGAAGGCAAAAACATCCGCGCCTATTTCGTCTCGGTCGACCCCGAGCGCGACACGCCCGAGATCCTCAACACCTACCTCTCCAACATGTCCGATCGCATCACGGGCATCACCGGCAAGCCGGACGATGTCGCTGCCATGGTGAAGTCTTTCGGCATCTTCAGCCGCAAGGTGCCGCTGGAGGGCGGGGACTACACGATGGACCACACGGCTTCCGTGCTGCTTCTGGGCCCCGACGGCGACTTCGAAGGCACCATCGCCTACGAGGAAAACGCGCAGGCCGCGGTCGCCAAGCTGCGCCGGCTCGCGACCGAAAGCTGACGCCCGTGACCGCCCACCGCCTTCACTTCATCCTTCCCAAGCCCGATGCCCAGCGTGCCTTCAGCGCGCTCGATCCGGCTCTCGACGAATGGGGCGTGCCGCTCGCCATCCGCGACGTCGAGGAGGCCGGCCCGGAATCGGTGATTGAAGTCTATGTGGAGGACGATTGGGAGCCGGTCTCGGCAACGCTTTCCACCGCCCTCCGGGAACTAGGTCTTGATGCCGAGGTCGGCCACGAGGCTTTGCCCGACATCGACTGGGTTACGCGCTCGCTCGAAGGCCTCAAGCCCGTGCGCGCCGGGCGCTTTCTCGTGCACGGTTCGCATGACCGCGCCAGGCGGCGCCCAAACGACCTCGCCATCGAGATCGAAGCGGGTCTCGCCTTCGGCACCGGCCACCACGGCACGACCGCGGGCTGCCTGGAAATGCTCGGCCGCGTGGTTCCGCGCGAGCGCCCGCGCGCGTTGCTCGACCTTGGCACGGGCAGCGCCGTTCTCGCCATCGCGCTCGCCAAGCTCTCCCGCCGCCCGGTGCTCGCAACCGACATCGATCCCGTCGCGGTCCGCGTCGCGGCCGACAACGCGCGGCTGAACGGCGTGGGCGAGCTTGTGGACGCCGTGACGGCCGTCGGCTTCTCGCACCGACTGATCGGGCTCGCAGCCCCTTATGACCTGATCGTCGCGAACATCCTCGCGCGGCCCTTGATGCGGCTCGCACCCGAATTCGCGCACCACTTGGCGCCCGGCGGCTCGGTGATCCTGTCAGGCATCCTGGAGCGGCAGCGCGCGAGCGTGATCGCGGCCTATGTCGGCCAGCGCTTCCGGCATGTGCAGACGCTTTGGCGCGAGGGCTGGGTCACCATCCATCTCAAGCGCTGACGATTGCCGGCCCGCCGCGCGGGGACTATCTAGCCCATCGGCCTGATGGGAGCGTCCCGATGTTTCAGACATTCGATTCCGAAAGCGATCCGAGCCTGGGTGCAGCGCGCGTGGCGCGGCTGCGCGAGTGGATGGAGGGAGAAGGCCTCGACGGCTTCCTCGTACCGCGCGCAGACGAGCACCAGGGCGAGTACGTCGCCGCAAGCTCCGAGCGCCTTCATTGGCTGACCGGCTTTTCCGGCTCGGCGGGCGCCGCCCTCATCCTGCGCGACAAGGCCGTGCTCTTCGTCGATGGGCGCTACACGCTTCAGGCCAAGCATCAGGTCGACCCGAAAGTCTTTGTCATCGACAGCCTCGTCGAAAACCCGCCCCCGGCCTGGATCGCGGCCAATCTGGGCAATGGCGCGCGGATCGGCTTCGACCCCTGGCTGCACACGGTCGGCGAGGTGAAGAAGCTCAAGAAGGCATCGGCGCGCAACGGCGTCGAGTTCGTGGCGATTCCCGACAACCCGGTGAGCCGGCTTTGGGGGGACCGGCCCGAGCCGCCGCTCGGCGCCATCGCCATCCAGCCGGAGGAGCTGGCAGGTGCGCTCGCAAAGGAAAAGCTCGCGGGCCTGGCGGAGCTGGTGCGCACGGGCGAGGCCACGCATTTCGTGCTGACCGACCCCTCATCGGTTGCATGGTCGTTCAACATCCGCGGTTCCGACGTGCCGCACACGCCGCTGGCGCTCGGCTTCGCCATCCTCTCGGCCGAGGGATTGCCCGCGCTGTTCCTGGACGAGCGCAAGCTGAACATCGAAGTCCGAGCCTACCTCACCCAGCTCGCCGATCTCGAACATCCCGACCGCCTCGAAGAGGTGTTGGGCGGCCTTGCGCGCGAGGGCGCTAAGATCGGGCTAGACCCAGCGCTTGCGCCCGAGCGCCTTCGTGACCTCGTGGAGGAGGCTGGCGGCGCGGTCGTGCTGATGGCCGATCCAGCCCGCCTGCCCCGCGCCACCAAGAATGTCGGTGAGATCAAGGGCTCGCGCGCAGCCCACCGCCGCGACGGCGCGGCACTCGCGCGCTTCCTCTGCTGGCTCGACCAGCAGGAGCATGGCTCGCTCGATGAGATTGCTGCCGTCTCCAAGCTCGAGGAGTTTCGCGCACAGGAGGGCGAGCGCGCGCAGATGCCGTTGCGCGACGTGTCCTTCGCCACCATCGCGGGCGCCGGACCCAACGGCGCCATCATGCATTATCGCGTCTCGCGCGGCACGAACCGCGCTCTCGGGCCGGCGGAGCTGTTTCTGATCGATTCGGGCGCGCAGTATCAGGACGGCACCACCGACGTGACCCGCACCGTCCCCGTGGGCGAGCCGACCGACGAGATGCGCGAGCGCTTCACTCTGGTGCTCAAGGGCATGATCGGCATTTCCACGCTTCGCTTCCCGGCCGGCACCCGCGGCTCCGACATCGATGCGGTCGCGCGCCTCGCGCTCTGGAAGCGCGGCCTCGACTATGCGCATGGCACCGGCCACGGTGTCGGCTCGTTCCTGTCGGTGCACGAAGGCCCCCAGCGGATCGCACGCACGGGCACCGAGAAGCTGCTCACGGGCATGATTCTGTCCAACGAGCCCGGCTACTACAAGGAAGGCGCCTACGGCATCCGCATCGAGAACCTGATCTTGGTGGCCGAGCGCGGCGATATCGATGGTGGTGAAATCCCCATGCACGCCTTCGAGACGCTGACGCTCGTTCCGATTGATCGCCGGCTGATCGCAGTGGAGATGCTGACCGACGAGGAGCGCGAGTGGCTCGACGCCTATCACGCCCGCGTCCTCTTCGAGATCGGCCCTCAGCTCGACGGGCCGACGCTCGAATGGCTCGGCCGCGCGACGATGCCGCTTCAGGAAATGAGCTGACGCGCAGCGATCAGCACGGCCGCGCCGACGAGAAACATCGTCAGCAGGCTGAAGCGCATCGCAACCAGAAAGGCCACGCCGAGCGCCAGAACTTCCGCTGGCCCGGCGTTCAGCACCGCGGGCGCGACCAGCGTGGTCAGGACGGCCGCGGGCACCGCATTCAGAGCGCGCTCGACGCGCGGCGGCACCACCGCGAAGCGTGACAGCACGAGGTGCCCGCCAGCGCGCGTGAGATAGGTAAGCACTGCGCCCAACAGGATGATGAAGACCGTGTCGCTCATGCCGCGCGCTCCTCTCGCTCCGGCCAGACGAAGGCGACAACGATGCCCGCCAGCGCACCCAATGAGACGTGCCAGGGCGTGCCCACGGTCGCGTATGCCAGCATGGAGGCGGCAGCACTCGCGATCACCACGGGCACGAAAAGCGGCCGGGTGCGGAAGCCCAGCAGCAGGCCCATGAAGTAGATCGGCAGCAGGAAATCGATGCCCAGCGCGTGGGTGTTCGGCAGCGAGCGGCCGAACCACGCACCGATGAAGGCTTCCAGAAACCACAGCACCCAGAGCGGCAGCCCGAGGCCCAGATACCATGCGAAACTCAACGGCCGCCCCGGCCCCTGGACCCGCTCGGACTCGGCAAATTGTGGATCGGTGAGGAAGAAGAATCCGATGGCCTTCTGCCAAGCCGGCCAGTGCCCGATCAGCCGCCCGAAGGCCGCGGAGTAGAGCACGTGGCGGAAGTTCACGGCGAGGATCGAGAAGATCACGAGACCCGGCGCGATGCGCTGGCCGAAGAGCTCGATGCCCACCATCTGGCTCGCACCGCCGAAGATTGCCGCGCTCATCAGCGTGGCTTCCCAAACCGACAATCCGTTCTGCACGCCCACCGCACCGAACAAGAGCCCGAAGGGCAACACTGCGATCTGGATGGGCAGCCCGACTTTGCAGCCAGCCAGGAATTCTCGCGCCGCGCTGCGCTCAGCGCCGCCTTCGGCGATAGTGGACTGCGTCATGGAAGCCTCTGGGAGAACAGGCGCTTCTAAGACGCCTCACGCGCCCTGTCAGGTGAATTCGGCTGAAGGGGAGATTCAGGCGCCCACAAGCGTGAACCAACCGGCTTCGTCGATCACCTCGACTCCGAATTTCTGCGCCTGTTCGAGCTTCGACCCCGCTCCGGGCCCCGCCACCACCAGATCCGTCTTCTTGGACACTGAGCCCGAGACCTTGGCGCCCAGCCCCTCGGCCATCGCCTTCGCCTCATCGCGCGACATGCGTTCGAGCGCACCCGTGAACACCACGGTCTTGCCTGCGACCGGAGAAGAGGCGTCCACCTTTGGCCGCGCATTCTCGGTCTGAACGCCCGCATCCAGCAGCGCCTCCACCGCTTCGCGGTTGTGGGCCTCGTCGAAGAAGCGGATCAGCGAGAGCGTCGCCACCGTGCCGATGTCGCTGTCTCGGGTGAGCGCAAGGAAAGACGGCCCCGGCTGGCCCTCGCGTGCTTTTGCGATCGCTCGAGCCACGCTGTCCTCATCGCCGAAACGCTGTTTGAGCGCCACGCGCTGATTGGCTTTCAGCCCCTTGAGCGGCTGTTCCTCAGCCGCCAGCAGCAGCTCGAACGATTTCTCCCCGATGCCCTCCAGCGCGCTCACCTCGGTCCAGGTGTCCGAAGGCTGTTCGCTTTTCGCGGTGTCCGCGCCTGCCAGCAACGCGGGCACATCCGCGAAATGCCGCGCCAGCGCTTTGGCCGTGCTTTCGCCGATGTCGGGAATGCCGAGCGCGAAGATGAAGCGGTCGAGCGCGATCGTCTTGCGGTCCCGGATGGCGGCAAGCAGATTTTCGATGGCCTTCGTGGTCTCGCCTTTCTTGCCCGCCTTCTTAGGCGGCTCTTCGCCCGTCAGCCTGCGCCGCTCTTCGGCAGCGGCCAGCCTACGGCGCTCGATCGCCTCCTTCAGCGGCTCGAACTCGAGCCGGAAGATGTCGGCCGGCTGGCGCACCAGCCCATCGTCGAAAAGCGCTTCGATATAGGTTTCCCCGAAGCCCACGATGTCAAAGGCGTGGCGCGAAACGAAATGTTTCATTGCCTCCTTGCCCTGCGCCGGGCAGGTCAGTCCGGCCGTGCAGATCCGCACGGAATCGAGCCTGCCCGTGCGCGGGTTAAGCTGCCGCTCGGCCTTGGAACCGCAGACCGGGCAATGGTCGGGGAACACATAGCGCTCCGCATCCAGCGGGCGCTTCTCGATCACCACGTCGAGCACCTGCGGGATCACGTCGCCCGCGCGCTGAACCACCACAGTGTCGCCGATGCGGATGTCCTTGCCCTCGCGGATCGGGTTTCCGTCCGCGTCACGCCCCGCGATGTAGTCCTCGTTATGCAGCGTGGCGTTGGAGACCACGACGCCCCCCACCGTCACCGGCGTCAGCTTGGCGAGTGGCGCAAGCTTTCCCGTGCGCCCCACATTGATCTGGATGCCTTCCACCACCGTGGTGGCTTTTTCCGCTGAGAATTTGTGCGCGATGGCCCAGCGCGGCGAGCGCGACACGAAGCCGAGCTCGTCCTGCTGATCCAGCCGGTCGACCTTATAGACCACGCCGTCGATGTCGTAGCCGAGGCTGCCGCGCAGTTCCTCGATCCCGTGATAGTGGGCCACAAGCTCGCCCACGCTCGTGAAGCGCCCCATCAGCCCTTGGGGGCGCCCGTCGAGCGCTTGACGGTTGGTGACGAAGCCCATGCGGCCGAAGGCGTCCACCACTTCCGTCTGCGTATCACCCGGCAGGCGGGTCGCCTCCCCCCAGGCATAGGCGAAGAAGCGCAGGGGCCGCGAGCGGGTGACGGCCGGGTTCTTCTGGCGCAGCGATCCGGCCGCCGCATTGCGCGGATTGGCGAATTGGCGAGCGGCGGGCTTGTCGCCCGTCTCTTCCGCCGTCTCCATCTCGGTCTCGGTATCACCTTCCGCGGGCTCCTCGGCAGGGGTCGCACCCGCCGCAAGCTGCGCGTTCAGCGCGCGGAAGTCGGCATGGGTCATGTAGACCTCACCGCGCACTTCGAGCACGGGAATGCGCTCGCCCTGCAGGCGGTGGGGAATGTCGGAAATGGTCAGCGCGTTGGCCGTGACGTCCTCGCCCACCGAGCCGTCGCCGCGGGTCGCGGCAGAGACCAGCCTGCCATCCTCGTAGCGCAGCGAAAGCGAGAGACCGTCGATCTTGGGCTCGGCCGTGATTGCCAGCTCATCGTCCGCCCCGAGCCCCAGAAAGCGGCGCACACGCTTGGCGAAGTCGGCCACGTCCTCGTCGGTGAAGGCGTTGTCGAGCGAGAGCATCGGCACAGCGTGGCGAATCTTGGCGAATCGTCCCGAAGGCGCGGCCCCCAATCGCACCGAGGGCGAATCCTCGCGGATCAGCGTGGGATGCAGCCGCTCGATCGCGCCATTGCGGCGGCGCAAGGCGTCGTAGTCGGCATCCGAGATGCTCGGCGCGTCGTCGGCATAATAGCGCCGGTCGTGCTCCGCCATTTCGAGCGCCAAGCGCTCCAGTTCCTGCGCGGCCTCGCTCTCGCTCAGTTCCGCGATGGGCTTGTCTTCGATCCTGGTCATAACCCGAATCCTAGCGCGCCCTGCCTACCGGAGGCTTACGCCGCAGGTGCCGTGTGCTCGCTCAGCAGGCGGTCGGCCGCCGCGCGCGCTTCTTCAGTGATGCGCTCGCCGGCCAGCATCCGCGCGATCTCCTCGCGCCGCTCGGCACTCTCCATTTCACTCACACGGGTGGAGGTCGAGCCGTTCTTGGAGGATTTCGCGATCAGGAAATGCTGGTCGGCGCGTGCCGCCACCTGCGGCGCATGAGTGACCGACAATACCTGCACCCGGCGCGCAAGCCGCGACAGCCGCTTGCCGATGGCATCCGCCACCGCACCACCCACGCCAGTGTCGATCTCGTCGAACACCAGTGTGGGTGCCGAGCCGCGATCCGTCAGCGCCACCTTCAGCGCCAGCAGGAAGCGCGAAAGTTCGCCGCCCGAAGCGACCCGCATGATCGGCCCTGCCCTCGAGCCGGGATTGGTGCGCACCCAGAATTCCGCCGTGTCGATGCCTGATTCCAGCCGGCTCTCCGGCTCGCGCGCCATCTCCACGATGAACTCGGCGCGTTCGAGCTTGAGGGCCGGAAGCTCGGCCACGACAGCCTTTTCCAGTGCCTTGGCTGCCGCCTTGCGCTTGTCAGACAGCTTTGCCGCCGCCTTATCGAAGGCCTCGCGCGCTTCACCCGCCTTCTCGGAAAGCGCGGTCAGCCGTTCCTCGCCCGCGTCGAGGTCGGCCAGATCCGCCTCCATCTTGGCGCGCAGCGTGGCGAGATCGTCCACGGGCGTGGTGAATTTGCGCGAAGCTGCGCGCAGCGCAAAGAGCCGCTCCTCCGCGCGTTCCAACTCCTTGGGATCATACTCGGTCGCGCGGAGTGCTGCCTCCACGCCCGATTGTGCGGCGTCGAGATGGATCAGCGCGTCATCGAGTGACTTGATCACCTCTTCCAGCAAGCCCGGCGCTTCGGCGGATTTGCGCTCCAGCCGCCGCATCAGGCTTGCGAGCTGCGGCAAGGGGGAATTGTTGCCGGAAAGCGTGTCGCGCGCATCGGCTATCTCGGTCGCGATCTTTTCCGAGCGCATCATCACCGCGCGCTTGTCGGCAAGCTCAGTTTCCTCGCCCGCTTCGGGTGCAAGCTTTGCGAGCTCGGCAGCGGACGCGCGCAGATAGTCCGCCTCGCGGGCTGCGGCCTCCACCTTGGCGCGGTGGCGCGAGAGCTCGTTTTCCGTGTCGCGCCACAGGCGCCAAGCGCCTGCCGTCTTGCGAACCTCGCCGAGATGACCGCCGAAGGCATCGAGGATCGTGCGGTGCGAATCGGCGTCCACCAGCGCGCGCTCGTCGTGCTGGCCGTGGATCTCCACCAGCGCGTGGCCGAGATCGCGCATCAGGGTGACGCTTGCCGGGCGGTCGTTGACGAAGACGCGCGTGCGCCCGTCCGCGTTCTGCACACGGCGAAGGATGAGGTCGCCATCGTCGTCGATGGCGTTCTCGGAGAGAAGCGCGCGGGCGGGATGATCGCCGGAGATATCGAAGACCGCCGTCACCTGGCCCTGGGCTGCACCGGTGCGCACGAGCGAGGCGTCACCCCTGCCCCCCAGCGCCAGCGAAAGCGCGTCGAGCAGGATCGACTTGCCCGCGCCTGTCTCGCCCGTGAGCACGGAAAGCCCACGGCCGAAATCGATGTCGAGCCGCTCGATGAGGACGATATCGCGGATCGAAAGATGCGCCAGCATGGCGCCTCATGTAGATCAGAAGCGAGCAAGAACCAACGACGAAGAGGCCCCGAACGAGGCCAAATCGCAAAGCGTCACTCGGCTGAGGCGCGCGCGCCGAGGCCCAGGCTCGAAAGCCAGCCGGTGCCGGAGCTGCGCGGCTCAAGGCCGCCCGACTGCAGAAGCGCGTAGCTGTCCTTGTACCATTGGCTGTCGGGGTAGTTCTGGCCAAGCACGGCCGCCGCCGACTGCGCTTCCTGCGCGAGACCCATCGCGAGATAGGCTTCCGTCAGGCGCGCCAGCGCTTCCTCGACGTGGCGGGTGTTGGAATAGGTCTCCACCACAGTGCGGAAACGCTTCACGGCAGCGATATACTCGCGGCGCTCCAGATAATAGCGGCCGACCTGCATCTCCTTGCCAGCGAGCTGGTCGCGCGCGTAGCGGATCTTCGCCTGCGCATCCTCGACATATTCGGATTCGGGCCAGCGGGTGACCACCTCCTCCATCGCCTCAATGGCGCGGCGCGCATCGCGCTGGTCCTGCGTCACGTCGCGGATCTGGCGGAAATAGGAAAGGCCGATGATGTACTGCGCGTAGGCCGCGTCTTCCGAGGTGGGGTAGAGCTGAAGGTAGCGCTTGGAGCCGTTGACGGCCTCGTCATACTTGCCCTGGCGATAATTCGCGAAGGCGCCCATCACGAGTGAGCGGCGCGCCCATTCCGAATATGGATGCTGGCGGTCGACCGCCTCGAACTTGGCGGAAGCCTCCTTGAGGCGGCCGGAATTGAGGTTGGCGAGGCCCTGGTTGTAGAGCCGGTCGGCGGGCTCGGTCTGCTCCACATAGGTGGAAAGGTCGAGGTCCTTCTCCGCGCTGGTGCAGGCAGCGGTGCCGAGAGCCACCGCGCAAAGGGCTGCGGCATGGATGAGCTTGCGCGGTGCGCGCGCGGCATTGAGCGTTGGCATAGCTGATCCACCCCTCAGGCGTCGTTCTTGCTCTATGCGAGGAGGCTTGCGCGTGGCCCGCGCCCCTCAGTCGGCCCCCAGCCGACGGGCGCATGTGGCACGATTTTGTGGCGCGGAAAAGGCGGGGCCTAGCGGTGCCCTGCCAAGCAAGGCCCGTCGCCCTACAGCACCCAGGGCGCGTAGACGGGGGCGTTCACTGCGATCATCTCGGCCGAACGCGAGCGGCCGGGGCGGGAGGTCTCGACGATCTCAAAAGCGGTTGGGTCGGACAAAAGCTGGCGCAGCGCCATGGCGTTCAGCTTGTGGCCGCCGCGGAACGAGCGGAAGCAGCCGAGAAAGCGCGCGCCGGCCAATGCGAGATCGCCCACCGCGTCCAGCGTCTTGTGCCGCACGAACTCGTCGGCGAAGCGCAGGCCTTCCATGTTCACCACGCGATCGTCGTCGCCGATCACCACGGAATTCTCGAGCGAGGCGCCGAGCGCATAGCCCGCAGCCCACAGGCGCTCCACATCCTTCATGAAGCCGAAGGTGCGGGAACGCGCGATCTCGCGGCGGAACACATCCGCATCCATGTCGGCGGCGAAGCGCTGACGGCCGATGGCGGGCGTGGGAAAATCGATCTCGATCTCGTAGCGGGTGCCGCGGCCGGGCACGAACTCAGCCCAGGAAGCGCCGTTCTCGACGCGCACGGGCTTGAGGATGCGGATATAGCGGCGCTTGGCGTCCAGGCGCTCGATACCGGCCGAATCCAGCGCGTCCACAAAGCCGGAAGCGCTACCGTCGAGGATCGGCACCTCGTCTGCGTCGATCTCGATCACGAGGTTGTCGATGCCGAGGCCGGAAAGAGCGGCCATCAGATGCTCGACGGTAGCAACCTGCGCGCCCGACTGGCGGCCGAGAACGGTGCAGAGATCGGTCGCGCCGACTTCCGAAGCGAGTGCGCGCACTTCACGGCCATCGGCGAACTGGAACACGATGCCCGTGTCGGCGTCGGCCGGCTGGAAATGGACGGTGACGGGCTTGCCGCCGTGGACACCGATGCCCGACAGCGAAACCTGCGACCGTGTGGTGGTTTGGAAGTGCTGCAACCCAGTCCCCGTCGTCTCCGCCGCAGTCTCTCCCTCAGGAGCGATGCGGCAATTTCGAGCGGGAACATAGGGGGAAGCCCCTGTCCCGCCAAATCACGCTTGGTTACTCTGTGTTACGACGAACGCCGCCTTTAAGACTCTGTTTATGCTTGGCTTTTCGGAACGCAAAACGGGCGCCGAAAGGCGCCCGCAATGCTTGTCCACAGGAGGGGCGAAAAGCCCGCTCAATTGGCCTGCCGGCGAAGGAAGGCGGGGATTTCCAGCTGGTCGTCCTCGTTGGTGTGGCGGGCCTGCGCGGGCTGGCGACCGTGGTCGTCGAGCTGGCCGCGGCGGGGCGCGTAGAGCGAGGGGTCCTGGCTGCCGCCCATGCGGCGGGCCTCCGGAGCCTGCTGGCGCAGCTTGGGTTCGCGCGGGGCCGCCTGCTGGGGCTTGGCGGACGCCTCGGCATCGCGGCCCGACAGGCCCATCGCCAGACGCTTCAGGATGCCCGAAACCGGGCCGCGCTCGTCGGCTGCTTCAGCCGGCTGGGCGTGGCGCGCGGTCTGCGCATACTCCGCCTGCACCGCAGGCGGGAAGTCTTCCACGCGCGGCATGCGGGGCTGTGCGGGCATCGGCGGCAGAGCCTCGCGCTGGGCGAAAGCCTGCTGCGGCGCGGGCTGGAGGTGGCCGGCAGGAGCTGCCTGCGGAGGCTGCTGGAACAGCTTGTTCTGCGGGCGGGCTTCCTCGGCCACGGGGGCGGCGTGCAGGGCCTCAATGGCGTTGACCTCGGCCTGGCGGAGAGCTTCCGCGACCGGGTCGGCCATGCGCGGCTCAGCGGCCGCCTGTGCCGGTGCGGGCTTGGCCGCCTGCTGCACCGGCTTCTGCAAAGGGCGGATGGTCACCGGGGCCGCTGCGATCTCGGACGCGATCTTGTCGATGCCGGTGGCGACCACGGAGACGCGGATCACGCCTTCGAGTTCCTCGTCGAAGGTGGCGCCGAGAATGATGTTAGCGTCCTGGTCCACTTCCTCGCGGATGCGGGTCGCAGCCTCGTCCACCTCGAAGAGGGTGAGGTCACGGCCGCCCGTGATCGAGATGAGCAGGCCCTTGGCGCCCTTCATCGAGGTCTCGTCGAGCAGCGGGTTGGCAATCGCAGCTTCTGCTGCGGCCATCGCGCGGCCTTCGCCGGACGCCTCGCCGGTGCCCATCATGGCCTTGCCCATCTCGCGCATCACCGAACGCACGTCGGCAAAGTCGAGGTTGATCAGGCCTTCCTTGACCATCAGGTCGGTGATGCAGGCGACGCCCGAATAGAGCACCTGGTCGGCCATCGCGAAGGCGTCGGCAAACGTGGTCTTGTCGTTGGCCAGCCGGAACAGGTTCTGGTTGGGGATAACGATCAGGGTGTCGACGCACTTCTGCAGCTCTTCGATGCCCTGCTCGGCCGTGCGCATGCGGCGCTGGCCCTCGAAGTGGAAGGGCTTGGTCACCACGCCCACCGTCAGGATGCCCTTTTCGCGGGCGGCGCGCGCAACGACGGGAGCCGCACCGGTGCCCGTGCCACCGCCCATGCCGGCGGTGACGAAGCACATGTGGGTGTGGGAAAGATGGTCGAGGATCTCGTCCAGGCATTCCTCGGCGGCCGCGCGGCCGACCTCGGGCTGCGAGCCTGCACCCAGGCCTTCGGTCACGTGCGCGCCGAGCTGGATCAGGCGCTCGGACTTCGACATGGAAAGCGCCTGCGCGTCCGTGTTGGCGCAAACGAACTCGACCCCACGCAGGCCGGCGGTGATCATGTTGTTGACCGCGTTGCCGCCGCCGCCGCCGACACCGAACACGGTGATGCGAGGCTTGAGCTCGGTGATATCCGGCTTCTGAAGATTGATGGTCATGGTCTCGTCCTTTGCCTTCTCCCGCCGCTTCGCCGCCGCGGCCGGCTTGATCCTAGGTTTCTAGAAGCTTTCCTTGAGCCACTGGCCGACGCGGTTCAGGCGCCCTCCGGTCCCAGTCGAGCGCATGGACGACAATTTGCCATGCGAGCGGTTCTCGAAGCTTGCGATCTGCGGGTAGACCAGAAGGCCCACCGCAGCGGAAAATGCCGGGCCCTTGGCGGCCTCGGGCAGACCGGCCACGCCCAGCGGGCGGCCGATCCGGGCGTTGCGACCCAGAATGCGGCGTGCCGCCTCGGGCAGGCCAGCGAGCTGGCTGGCGCCGCCCGTCAGCACCACGCGCTTGCCGACGGCAGCCGAAAAACCGGACTTGTTGAGCCGATCGCGCAGCATCTCCAGCGTCTCCTCGACGCGGGCGCGGATGATGCGCGACATCACCGAGCGTGGGATCTGGATAGGTGCATCCATCTCGTCGGCGCCGATCGGCTGGTAGGAGACGATGTCGCGCTCGTCCGACAGGCCGGGCAGGATCGAGCCGTGCATGACCTTGAGCCGCTCGGCATCCTCCAGCCGCGTCGAAAGTCCGCGCGCCAGATCCATGGTCACATGGTTGCCGCCGATGGGCAGCGCGTCGGCGTAAACAAACTTGCCGTCGGAGAAGACGGAGATCGTGGTCGTGCCGCCGCCCATGTCGATACAGGCCGCACCCATCTCCAGCTCGTCGTCGACCAGCGCCGCGAGGCCCGAGGCATAAGGGGTCGCGACCATCCGCTCGACGGAAAGGTGCGCGCGGTTGATGGCAAGTTCCAGGTTGCGCAAGGGCGCCGCGTCGCCTGTCAGCACATGCATCTTCACGCCGAGCTCTTCGCCCACCATGCCAGAGGGGTCGCGCACGCCCCGCTCGGTGTCGATGGAGAAGCCGACGGGCAGCGAGTGCACCACCTGGCGTTCCGCGCGCAGCGATTGGCGGGTGCCGGCTGCAAGCACGCGGTCGACGTCCGAGGCATCCACCTCGTGGCCGCCCAGCTTCACGGTCGCACCGAAGGTTTCCGAGCGCAGGCGGCCGGCGGAAACGTTGGCAAACAACGAATCGACGGTGATTCCCGCGATCCGCTCGGCTGCATCCACCGCCAGACGGATGGCGCCCTCGGCTCGGTCGAGATCGACCACGACGCCGGACTTCACGCCCTGGCTCTTCTGGTGCCCGATACCGATGACCTGCACCGAATGGGTGCGGCCCTTGAGCAGTTGGCTGTCCTCGCTCGGCCGCAGACGCGCTACGATGCAGCAGACCTTGCTCGAACCGACGTCGAGCACGGTCACGATGCCCTTGCGCTTCGGCGACGCTTCCTTGCCGCGCCAGCTCATATGCGAGCCTCCCGCTTGCGCTTGCGCGCAGCCTGTTCTTCCGCCTTGAGCAGCGCTTCGCGCGCCTTCACGGCCGTTTCGGTCAATTGAACCACCACGCGGTCGGCGAGCCGGAGATCGACAGCCGCGATGTCGCGCTCAAGCACGCCGGACTGGGCGTCCAACTGCGCGATCTCCTGCAGCGCCGCGTCCTCGTCGCGCTCGGGCAGCTTCACGGTCACGCCGGATATCAGCACGAGGTCCCAGCGGCGGTCACCGACCCGCACATAGCCGCGCACGCGCTCGGCGAGACCCGGATAGGCCGCGACCTTTGGCACGAAGTCGGCTGCGTGCTCGGGCGCGCCGGCACCCACGATCAGGGGCAGGCGCTCCCCGCCGCGGCCGGAATATTGGGTGATGGGCGAGCCGTCACGCTTGACCACGGTCAGCGTCTGCCCCTGCTGCCAGATGGCGAATGCCTCGCGCTCCTCGACCTTCACCTCGAGCGTGCGCGGATAGATCTTGCGCACGGTGACGTCCTGCACCCAGGGCAGCGCTGCGATGCGGTTGCGCGCTTCGGCCGCCGAGAAACCCACGAGCGAGGTCCAGCCGTCGAGTTCCAGGCGGTCGAGGATATCGATCTCGGATGTCTCGCGATTGCCGGTGACACGCACCTGGTCGACCGCGAAGCCCGAGCGCGAGGTGACGGTCTTCACCACCAGCGGCCCATGTCCGCCGACCACCGTGCCATAGGCGACGCTGGAGCCGATCAGGAGTGTGGTCAGGATGGCGTTGGCGAAGCGCGGAGGCGTCCATTCGAGCTTGGCCAGGCGCTCGGCAACGCGCGCGGGGCGGCGCAGAAAGCGCGGCAGCACGAAGCGCCCGCCCTCCTCTTCCGCCATCAATGACGTCGACCTCAACGCAGGCACGACGCGTCCTCCACCATCCAACTCAGCAGCTCTGGGAAAGAGTGGCCCGCATGGGCCGCGATTTCCGGGACGAGCGATGTCGGCGTCATGCCAGGCTGGGTGTTCACTTCGAGCCAGATGAGTTCGCCATTTTCGCCGTGGCGGTCATCGAGCCGGAAGTCGGAGCGCGACACGCCCCGGCACCCGATTGCTTGGTGAGCCTTGAGCGCCAAGGATTGGATTTTTTGGTAAATATTCGGTGAAAGATTTGCCGGACATTCGTGTTTCGAGCCGCCCTCGGCGTACTTCGCGTCGAAGTCGTAGAACTTGTGGCCCTGGGGTATGATTTCGGTCACGCCGAGCGCCACGTCGCCCATCACCGCGCAGGTCAGTTCGCGCCCGTGGATGAAGCGCTCCACCATTACGGTCTCGCCGTAGCGCCATTCGGACGAGCCGATCACCTGGGGCGGATGCGACTGGCCCTCGCCCACGATCACCACGCCGAAGCTCGATCCCTCGCTGACAGGCTTCACCACGTAGGGGGCGGGCATGGGGTGGCGGCTGCCGATCGCGAAGCGGCTCATGACCTTCGATTCGGCAACGGGAACGCCCGCGGCCTTCGCCACCTTCTTTGCCTGTTCCTTGTTCATGGCGAGAGCGGAGGCCAGCACGCCCGAATGGGTGTAGGGGATCTCCAGATATTCGAGCACGCCCTGGATCGTGCCGTCCTCGCCGAAGGGTCCGTGGAGAGCGTTGAAGGCAACGTCGGGCTTGATCTCGGCCAGCACCAAGCCGATGTCGCGCCGAACATCGACCGGCGTCACCCGATACCCCGCCTCTTCCAGCGCCGCAGTGCAGGCTTTTCCCGAGGACAAGGAGACCGGACGCTCGGACGAGAACCCTCCCATCAGAACGGCGACATGCTTTGCCATAGGAGGCCTCTTCAACCCGAGTCTTGGATGGACAGGGCTTAGGCGGCGAAGCTTGCGGGAGGATTGGGAGGCGTTTGGGCCAGCGCTTCCGCGGCCGGCCGATTGGCTTAGCGCACGGTGATGCTCACCACGTCGCGGACATTGCGCGCGCCCTTCGCATCCCCTGGCACGATCAGGCGGATGCCGTCCGACGCAGGCAGCGGCTTTCCGTCGAGCGAGAGTGCCAGGATGATCGGCGTGTTCCCGAAATCCGGTGCGATCTCTCCGACGGAAAAAAGGATCGCGTAGCCGTCGCGCCCGCGTACCTCGAACACGCGCCGCAACGCGTCATTGTGGCCTTCAGCCTTCAGCAGTCCCGCTCGGTCCAGAACAGCCCACAACGACACGCCGGTGAAGCGTCCACCCTGGATGCCTTTCGAAGTGTGGAAGCGCACGTCTTTGGTGACGGAAGGCAACGATGAAAGAGCATCGCGTGTGAGCGTCGTCGCGGTCTCTGTGCCGGAAAGCGCGATCGATGCAGGGGCGGCTTCCTGCGCATTGACGCGAAGTGCCGGAGCCAGTGCGAGAAGAGTGGCGAATGCGATACGCTTGAGCATGAGGCGGCAGGTTCCGTTCGCTTCCGCCGTATATTACGCAAGCTCGTCGCGGAACGCGAGCGGTCAGATCATTCGCCCGAGAAACTCCTGCACTTCCGCGCCCGGTCGAAACGTCCCCAGTCGTTTGATCTCCCACTGAAGCGAGATGCCCGAGCTTTCCAAGACGCGTGCGCGCACGGTTTCACCCAGCGTTTCCAGATCGTGGGCGGAGGCCGCGCCGGTGTTGATCATGAAGTTGCAATGCATGGGCGACATCTGCGCGCCGCCGATCATCAGCCCCCGGCAACCGGCTCGGTCGATCTCCTTCCAGGCCGAGGTGTTCGGCGGGTTCTTGAAGGTCGAGCCGCCGGTCTTCTCGCGCACGGGCTGCACGGTCTCGCGATGCTCGCGCACGGCGTCCATCGCAGCGCGGATGGTCGCCGGGTCTTCCTTGTAGCCCTCGAACACGGCGGACACGAAGATCAGGTCGGCAGGCGCCTTGGAGGTGCGGTAGTCGTAGCCCATCTCGGCGTTGGAAAGCACGACCCGCTCGCCGTTGCGGTTCAGCGCGCGCACTTCCATCACCCGCTCGCGGGTTTCGACGCCGTTGGCACCCGCATTCATGCGCAGCGCACCGCCGATGCCGCCGGGAATGCCGTGGAAGAAGTGGAAGCCGCCCAGCCCCGCATCGTAGGCCACGCCCGAGACATGCTTGTCGGGTGTCGCGGCGCCCGCCTCGATGCGCGTGTCGGAAATCTGCTGCGCCGCTCCGAAGCCGCGCGCGGAAAGCCGAACCACGAAGCCCCGGATACCGCCATCTCGCACCAGGAGGTTCGAGCCGATGCCCACCACCGTGATCGGAATCTCGCGCGGCAGCGCCTTGAGGAAGGTCGAAAGATCCTCCTCGTCGGCAGGCTGAAACAGCGCGTCCGCGCGTCCACCAGCGCGGAACCAGGTGATGCGGTCCATCTCGGCGTCGGGCGTCACGCGCCCGCGCAAGGAGGAAAGCTTGTCGCCGAGCTTGGCGAGAAGGTCTGCGCCCTGCCCCATCAAGCCGCTCCGGCCAGATCCTTGGGCAGCGCATATGCCCATTGGGTGATGTTGCCCGCGCCCAGGAAGATCACGAAGTCGCCGGGCTTCGCGAGATCGCGCACGACGGGCGCGATCGCATCCGACCCTTCAATAAAACGCGCGTCGCGGTGCCCGCCCGCACGGATGCGCGAGACCAGAGCTTCCGAGGTCGCTCCCTCGATCGGCTCTTCGCCTGCCGTGTAGACGGGCGCCACCATCACCGTGTCGGCATCGTTGAAGCAGGCGGAGAAATCGTCGAACAGGTCGCGCAGGCGCGTGAAGCGATGCGGCTGGGCCACCGCGATCACGCGGCCCTGGCAGGCGTCGCGCGCGGCGCTCAGCACGGCCTTGATCTCCACGGGATGATGCCCGTAATCGTCGAACACCTGCACGCCCTGCCATTCGCCGGTCGGCGTGAAGCGCCGCTTGACGCCGCCGAACGAAGACAGCCCGCGGCGGATCGCATCGGCATCCAGCCCCAATTCATGCGCAACCGCAATCGCGGCCGTGGCGTTAGAGACGTTGTGGCGGCCGGGCATGGGCAGGCGCAGGTTGTCGATCGTGATCTCGTCGCCGGTCTTGCGCTCACGGATCAGCACGTCGAAGCGTGAAGCGGCGCCCTCCATGCGGTGGTTGAGGAAGCGCACATCCGCTTGCGCGTTTTCGCCATAGGTGATCACGCGGCGGTCTTCGATGCGGCCCACCAGCGCCTGCACTTCCGGGTGGTCGGTGCACATCACGCCGAAGCCGTAGAACGGCACGTTCTCCACGAACTGCCGGAACGCCTCGCGCACCTTCTCAAACGAGCCGTAGTGATCGAGATGCTCGGGGTCGATATTGGTGACCACGGCGATCTCGGCGGGCAGCTTGAGGAAGGTACCGTCCGACTCGTCGGCTTCCACCACCATCCATTCACCCGCACCCATGCGCGCATTGGTGCCGTAGGCGTTGATGATGCCGCCGTTCACCACCGTCGGATCGAGACCGCCGGCTTCCAGCAGCGTCGCGATCATGGAGGTGGTGGTCGTCTTGCCGTGCGTGCCTCCAATGGCGACCGCCTGGCGGAAGCGCATCAGCTCGGCCAGCATCTCCGCGCGCCGCACCACGGGCAGAAGCTTCTCGCGGGCTGCGACGAGCTCGGGATTGGTCTTCTTGATGGCGGTGGAGACCACCACCACCTCGGCCTCGCCGAGATTGGCGGCCTCGTGGCCCACAAAGCACTCGATGCCCTTCTCGCGCAGGCGCTGGATGTTGCCGCCTTCGGCCTGGTCGGAGCCCTGCACGCGGTATCCCAGATTGTGCAACACCTCGGCGATGCCGCTCATGCCGATGCCGCCGATGCCGATGAAATGCACGAGCCCGATGGATTCCGGCATCTTCATGCGTGAGTGCTTTCCTTGAACGCGGACACTTGTTTTCCTGCCGCAATAGCTTCCACCAGATCGGCAAGCAACCGCGCGGCGTCGGGCCGCCCCGTGCCCTTGGCCGCTGCAGCCATCGCGGCGAGACGCTCGGGCTCGCCCATCGCGGCGGCAAGCTTCTCGGCAATCACCTCCGGCGAAAGCGTCGCTTGCAGATGGACCTCCGCCCCTCCCACGGCTGCAAGCGCCTGGGCGTTCGCCGCCTGGTCGTGGTCGAGCGCGTGAGGGTAAGGCACGAGCATCGCCGGCCGGCCGATCACGGCAAGTTCGGAAACGGTGGAGGCGCCCGCCCGCGTCATCAGGAGGTGCGCACCCGCGATGTGTCCCGCCATGTCGGCAAAGAAGGGCGACACTTCGGCAGCCACGCCCATTCGGGCGTACGCCGCGCGAACGCCCGCCTCCTCCTCCTTGCGGGCCTGCTGCACGATGCGCAGGCGCTTGCGCAGCGCATCCGGCAGGCGCTCAATGGCTGCGGGCACGGCTTCGGAAAAGAACTGAGCGCCCTGGCTGCCGCCGAAGACGACGAAGCTGAAAGGCTCTTCGCCGTGCGAGGGCGCATAGGGCACTCGTGCAGCCTCGATCACCGCCGGCCGCACGGGATTGCCGACCACCACCGTCTTCGCCCCCCAGTGTCCATCGGGGCCTAGAAACCCACCGGCGATGGCTTTCACCTGCGAAGCGAGCGCGCGGTTGGCGCGGCCCATCACGGCGTTCTGCTCGTGGATCACGGTGGGCAGTCCGGCGCGCGCGGCCGTCCAGAGCGGGGGCAGCGTCGGGTAGCCGCCGAAGCCGACGACGGCCGCCGGGCGGATCGCCGCAAACAGTTTCCGCGCGCCGCGCGAGCCCTGCCAGATCTTCCACAGCGCCCGGGCGAGCGCCACGGGATTGCGCCCGCCGATCGTGGCGGAGGGCAGCGCGTGGACGGCTTCGGCCGGGAACCGCCCGGCGAAGCGCTCGGCGCGCGTGTCGGTGACGAGATGCACCGCCCAGCCCCGCGTCTTAAGCTCATGCGCGAGCGCTTCCGCCGGAAACAGGTGGCCGCCGGTTCCGCCGGCGGCAAGCAGGATCGTGCGCGCCGCCATGCTACTCTGCCGGCACCACGAAGGACGGACGTTGCGACACGCCCACCTTGCGCAACCGCTCGGGCCGCGTCCGCGTGAGCGCCAGCACCATGCCGGCCGAGATGGCGACCGCCACGAGCGACGACCCGCCATAGGAGATCAGCGGCAGCGTCATGCCCTTGGCCGGCATGAGCTGGAGGTTCACGCACATGTTGATGACCGATTGGAAGCCGAGTTGGATCACGAGGCCCGACACCGCGAAGCGGGTGAAATCGTCCTTTTCCTCCAAGGCCACCCGCAGCCCGCGCAGCACGATGAAGGCGAAGATGGCCATCAGGCCCATGCAAAGCAGGATACCGAATTCTTCGGCAGCGACGGAGAACACGAAGTCGGTGTGGCTGTCGGGCAGGATGCGCTTGACCGATCCTTCGCCGGGCCCCTGGCCGAGCCAGCCGCCGCGCACGATGGCCTCATGCGCCACGTCCACCTGGTAGGTGTCGCCCTCGCCCGTCAGGAAGCGGTCGATACGGCCGGTCACGTGGGGCAGGAAGAAATAGGCCGCCATGCCGCCGAGAGCGCCTGCCACGCCGAACAGGATGATCCAGAACCATGCCATGCCGGCCATGAAGAACATGGTGCCCCAGGTTGCCGCGATCAACACGGTCTGCCCGAGGTCGGGCTGCGCGATGAGCAGCGCCACCACCGCACCCACCAGAAGCATAGCGAGAATGTTGCCGGGCACTTCGGGATGCCGCTGGCGCTCGGAGAACAGCCAAGCGCAGACGACCACGAATGCGGGCTTCAGGAATTCGGACGGCTGCACCGAGATGCCGGCCAGCGAGAGCCAGCGGCGCGAGCCCTTGATCTCCACGCCCACGTAGAGCGCAGCCACCATCATCAGCATGGTCACGCCGAGCATCACGATGGCCAGCCGCCGCACTCCGCGCACGTCCAGAAAGGAGACGGCGATCATCACCGCGAGCGCGGGCAGCATGAACACCATCTGGCGCGTGACGAAGTGGTAGGGGTCGAGGCCGATCCGCTCGGCCACCGCTGGGCTTGCCGCGAACGACAAGATGATGCCGAGCCCCATCAGCGAGAGAAAGGCGCCAAGGAACCAGCGGTCGACTGTCCACCACCAGGTGGCGGCGGGACTGCGGTCGAGACGGCTCAGCATCGGGATGCTCCCACGGGCTCTGCGCCCAATGCGCGGACGGCTTGGCGGAACGCCTCGCCCCGCACCTCGAAATTCTTGAACTGGTCGAACGAGGCGCAGGCCGGCGACAACAGCACCACCGCCTCCTCCTCGCCGGATGCGGAGGCATCCTCGGCCGCGCGCGACACCGCCGCATCGAGCGTGCCTGCGATCTCGTACGGCGCGGCATCCCCGAGCGTCGCCGCGAAGCCTGCCGCGCCCTCGCCGATCAGATAGGCTTTGGCGATGCGCGAAAAGAGCGGCCGCAAGGGCTCGATGCCGCCTTCCTTGGGCAGCCCGCCCGCGATCCAATAGGAGCGCGGGAAGGAAGAGAGCGCGGGTGCCGCCGCATCCGCATTGGTCGCCTTGGAGTCGTTGATGAAGAGCACGCGGCCGAGCCGCCCCACCTGTTCCATCCGGTGTGCGAGGCCCGGAAAGCTCTGCAGACCCGACTGGATTTCCTCGTAGGACAGGCCCACCACCCGCGCGCTCGCAACCGCCGCCAGCGCATTCTGCGCGTTGTGCGCGCCGCGCAGCGAACCGATGCCTTCCAGGGAGGCGACGCGCTCGGCTTTGCCGCCCCGTGCTTCGAAGAGATGCGAGCCATCCGCGTAGAAGCCATCAGTCAGCGGCAGACGCTTGGAAATGCGCAGAACGCGACACCCCGAACGCTCCAGCTTGTCGGCGATGGCGGCGCAGAAGCTGTCGTCCACGCCAATCACCGCCGTTTCCGAGCCGGCCACGAGACGCTCCTTCACGGCCGCGTAGTGCTGCATCGTGCCGTGGCGGTCGAGGTGGTCGGGCGTGAGGTTGAGGAGCACGCCTGCCGTCGGCGCGAGCGATGGCGCCAAGTCGATCTGGTAGGAGGAGCACTCCACTACGAAGAAGCGGTCGGGCGCGGGCGGATCGAGCGTCAGCACGGCACGCCCGATATTGCCGCCCATCTGTGCGTCGCGGCCGGCATGGGCGAGGATATGGGCCGTGAGCGCCGTGGTGGTCGATTTCCCGTTCGTGCCGGTGATGGCGATCAGCGGGCTTTGGGGACCGGTCGCCGCCCGCTCGCGCGCGAAGATCTCGACATCCCCGATGATCTCGACGCCCGCGGCCCGCGCGAGTTCCGCAGTCCAGTGCGGGCGCGGGTGCGTCAGCGGCACGCCGGGCGACAGCACGAAGGATGTGAACCCAGTCCAGTTGGCCTGGCGCAGGTCACCCGTCGCGATCCCCGCTTCCGCGGCTTTGGCGACGCTTGCCGGGTTGTCGTCCCAGGCCAGCACATGCGCGCCGCCTCTAGCCAGCGCCTGCGCGGTCGCGAGCCCCGACCCGCCCAGGCCGAAGAGCGCGACCTTTTTGCCGGAGAAGGTGCGGGCGAGGATCATCGGGTCAGCGTAGCTTGAGAGTGGACAGGCCGACGAGCGCCAGGATCACGGCCACGATCCAGAAGCGGATCACGACCTGGCTCTCGGTCCAGCCGAGCTTTTCGAAATGGTGGTGGATCGGTGCCATCAGGAAGACGCGCTTGCCCGTCGCCTTGAACACGCCGACCTGGATGATGACGCTAAGCGCTTCCATCACGAACAGGCCGCCGATGATGGCCAGCACGATCTCGTGCTTGGTGGCCACCGCGATCGAGCCGATCAGCCCGCCGAGCGCGAGCGAGCCCGTGTCGCCCATGAAGATGGCGGCGGGCGGCGCGTTGAACCAGAGAAAGCCCAAGCCCGCCCCGATCACCGCACCCAGCACCACGGCGAGCTCGCCCGTGCCCGGCACGAAGTGGATCTGGAGGTAATCCGCGAACACCGCATTGCCCGACAGATAGGCGATGACGCCGAAGGAAGCGGCCGCGATCATGATGGGCACGATGGCGAGGCCGTCGAGCCCGTCGGTCAAGTTCACTGCATTGCCGGCGCCCACCATCACCACGCAGGCGAAGGGGATGAAGAACCAGCCGAGATGGAGCAGGAAGTCCTTGGCGAAAGGGAAGGTGAGGGAAGACGAGAAGGGCTCCGCGCCGGCCCGCATGATGGCGAATGCCGCAGCGGCCGCGATCGCGAACTCGATGCCCAGCCGCGCCTTGCCCGACAGGCCGAGATGGCTTTGCTTCGTGACCTTGAGATAGTCGTCGTAGAAGCCGATGGCGCCGAAGCCCAGCGTGACCAGCAGCACCACCCACACATAGATGCTCGTGACGTTCGCCCAGAGCAGCGACGAGCCGATGATGCCCGTCAGGATCATCAACCCGCCCATGGTGGGCGTGCCGGCCTTCTTGAAATGGGTCTGCGGGCCGTCCGCACGGATCGGCTGGCCGCGTCCCTGGCGCACGCGCAAGCCGTCGATGATGCGGGGGCCGAAGATGAACACGATCAGCGCAGACGTGATAAGCGCTCCGCCGGTGCGGAATGTGATGTAACGGAAGACGTTCAGGAACGAAGCCTGATCGGCGAAGGCGACAAGAAGCGTCAGCATCGGTGGCTCAGGCGCGGCGGGCTTTGGGCTTGGGCGCGGCGGGGAAGCGCTCGACGAGCGCATCCACCAGCCGCGACGAGCCGATGCCGTTGGAGGATTTGACCATGATCACGTCGCCGCCCGAAACGGCATCGAGCAGGACGGGCTGAAGCTCGTCCACGCTCGCGCGGTGCTCGACCGCAATCGAAGTCGGCAGCGCCTTGGCAAGCGCTGACATCTCGGCCCCCGCCAGCAGCACGAGATCGGGGCGGGCGAGCAGAACCGCTTCCGCGAGGCCGGCATGCAGGCCTTCGGAATGCTTGCCCAGTTCCAGCATGTCGCCGAGCACGGCGATGCGCCGCCCGTCCTTGGCCGTCGGCGTCGCGGCCAGAAGTGCCAGGGCTGCGCGCATCGATGCAGGGTTCGCGTTGTAGCTCTCGTCGATCAGCGTCAGCGTGCCGCCCTTGGGGTGCGGCAGCGCGTGGCGCTGGCCCCTGCCCCGTTCGGCTTGCCATTCAGCCAGCCCCTCGGCTGCCTTGAGCACATCGGCGCCGGCGAGATCTGCCGCGCCAAGCACGGCCAGTGCGTTCTGCAGGATATGCCGCCCCGGCGCGCCGACGCGCAGGCCGATCTCCTCGCCGCGGATCGACACACTCGCCGTCGAATGGTCCCCCGACAGCGTGAAGGAAACCAGGCGGTAGTCGGCGGACGCATGCTCGCCGAAACCCAGGATGCGGCGAACGCCGGCCTTCTCGGCCGCAGCCCGCAGGCGGTCGTAATGGGCGTCGTCGCGGTTGATGAGCGCGGCACCGCCCTCGGCCAGCCCCTCGAAGATCTCGGCCTTGGCGTCGGCTATCTCTTCCAGGCTCTCGAAATGGCCGAGATGGGCGGCCGCGATCAGCGTCACGATGGCGATGTCGGGCTTCACCAGCTTGGTCAGCGGGCGGATTTCGCCGGGATGATTCATGCCGATCTCGAACACCGCGTAGTCGCAGGCCTCGGGCATCCGCGAGAGCGTCAGCGGCACACCCCAATGGTTGTTGAAGCTTTTGTCGGCGGCATGCACCGAACCCACCGTGCCGAGCGCTTGGCGCAGCGCTTCCTTGGTAGTGGTCTTGCCGGCCGAACCGGTGACCGCGATCACCTTGGCGCGCCCGCGCTCCCGAGCGGCTTCCCCTAAGCGCTCCAACGCACGCAGCACATCGGGCACCACGATCATCGGCGTGGTGATGCGCCCCATCGCTGCCAGACGCCCCTCGCCCACCACGAGCACGGATGCGCCGGCGGCTGCAGCAGCAGTGAGGAAGTTGTGGCCGTCGGTGCGGTCGCCCGTGATGGCGAAAAAGGCCTCGCCCGCCTTCAGCGAGCGGGTGTCGATCGACACTCCGAAAACGGACTTGGGCAGGAGACCGATCGGTCTGCCGCCCACGGCCTCCGCGAATGCTTCACCGGTCCAGAGCGCGCTCATGCGGCGTCCTCCTTGTTTCGTGCCATGGCGAGCGCTTGTCGCGCCTCGTCATGGTCGGAGAAAGGCAGGGTGACGGCTCCCACCGTCTGGCCTTCCTCGTGCCCCTTGCCCGCGATCACCAGCGTGTCGCCCGGCTGAAGGAGGCCGACCGCGTGGCGGATCGCCTCGCGCCGGTCGCCGATCTCCATCGCGCCCGGAGCATTCGCCAGGATTGCGGCGCGGATTTCCGTCGGCACTTCGGAGCGTGGATTGTCGTCCGTCACGATCACGAGGTCGGCGAGGCGCGCTGCGATCCCGCCCATGATCGGTCTCTTGCCCCGGTCGCGGTCCCCGCCGCAACCGAAAGCCACGATCACGCGGCCCGTCGTGAAGGGCCGCACGGCCAAAAGCACGTTCTCCAGCGCTTCGGGCTTGTGGGCATAGTCCACATAGACCGGCGCGCCTCCAGCCGTGGTGCCCACCAACTCCAATCGGCCCGGCGCGCCCTTGAGCTTCTCCAGCGCCCGCAGCGCGGCGGCCGCGGGCGTTCCCGTCGCGACAGCCAAGCCGGCTGCCACAAGGGCGTTGGCGATCTGGAAATCGCCGGCGAGCGGAAGGTCGATCTCGTGGATCACCCCGTCGGCCTCCACCTCCGCCCGCTGGCGCGCCCGCTCGTGCTCGACGCGCTTGAGCCGCAGGAAATCGCCCCTGCGGCCCACGGTCAGAACGGTGCGCCCCGCGCGGGAAACCGCATCGAGCGTGGCCTGCGACCACGGGTCGTCGGCAAACACCACGGCAGGCGCGCCCGCAGGCAGGAGCGCATCGAACAGGCGCATCTTGGCGCGGTGGTAATCCTCCACGGTCGGATGGTAATCCATGTGGTCGCGGCCGAGATTTGTGAAGCCCGCAGCAGCAAGCCGCACGCCGTCCAGCCTGTGCTGGTCGAGCCCGTGGCTCGATGCCTCCATGGCGCCATGCGTGACGCCGCTTTCGGCCAGTTCCGAGAGAAGCTTGTGCAACGCCACCGGGCCCGGCGTGGTCAGCGAGCCGTAATCGTTGCGGCCCGGCGCCGTCACGCCCGTTGTGCCGATGCTCGCGGCAGCCAAGCCCTGCGCTTCCCATATCTGGCGGGTGAAGGCTGCGACGGAGGTCTTGCCGCTGGTGCCCGTCACGGCGACCATCGTTTCCGGCTGGCTGGGGAACAATCGGGCTGCGATCTGCGAGAGTGCCGTCCGCGGGTCCGCCACGCGCGCCACGGGCACGGTGCCAGCATCGACTGTGGCGCCCTCGCCCGCCACCACCAGCACGGCGCCCCGCGCGACCGCATCGGCGGCGAATGCTGCGCCGTCGCCCTTGGTGCCTGGCACCGCGACGAACACGGTTCCCGGCGTCACGGCGCGCGAATCTGCCGAGACGGCATCGGCGTCCCCATCCACGCCGCCCAGAGCAGCGTGGGGAAACAGAGTGGCAAGTTCACGGATTCTCATCGGATCACCATCGGCCCCGCATGGTTAACGGCGCCTTAAACGATCCTCTCAGGGAAGGGAAACCAGAGCCACCGGGTCCTGCGCCTCGAAGTTTGGCTCGACGCCGAGGAACGAGGCCGAGCGGCGGATGATGCTTGCCACCATCGGGCCGGCGTTGGAGCCTGCCGTCGCGCCCATGCCGGGCTTCTCCGCCTTCGGCTCGTCGATGATCGAGAGAACGATGTATTGCGGGTCGTCCATCGGAAATGCCGCGAGGAAGGCGTTGAAGCGCACATCTTTGGCATATCGCCCGTTGACCACCTTTTCCGCCGTGCCGGTCTTGCCGCCTACGCGGTAGCCGGGAACCTCGGCGCGCTTGCCCGAGCCCTTTTCGGCATTCAGCCGGTAGAGGTATCGCATGTCCGCGCTGGTCTGCGCGTTGACCACCTGTTTGCCGATGCTGGCCGCTTCCTGCTCGGAGCGCGGCAGGAAAGTCGGCGGCAGCAGGAAGCCGCCATTCATCAGGGCTGCCGCGCCCACAGCGGTCTGCAATGGTGTGGTCGACATGCCGTGGCCGAAGGAGATCGTGATCGAGTGCACCTTTTTCCAGACCTTGGGCTCGGTCGGGCGCGCCACTTCGGGCAGTTCCGTCTGCATGCGCTCGAGCAGGCCGATGCGGTGCAGGAATTCGCGGTGGCCCTCGATGCCCACCACATCCGCCTCGCGCGCGGAGCCGATGTTCGACGAGTAGATGAACACTTCCGGCACCGTCAGCACCCGGCCCTTGCCGTGGAAGTCGCGGATGGTCTGGCGGCCTATGGTGATCGGCCGCGACGCGTCGAAGCGGCTGTCCATCGTCACCTTGCCGGAATCGAGCGCCATGGCGGTGGTGAAGCTCTTGATGGTCGAGCCCATCTCGAACAAGCCCGCCGACATGCGGTTGAGCCGGTCCTTGTCGTGTGCATTGAAGGGATTGTTGGGGTCGAAGTCGGGCACGGATGCCATCGCCACCACCTCACCCGTCTTGGCGTTGAGGACGACCGCACCCGCCGCGATCGCATGGTAGCGCTGCATGGCGTCCACGATCACGTCACGCACCACATGCTGGACGCGGATATCGAGCGAGAGCCGCACCGGCTTGAGATCGGACGGCATGGCGAGGCCCGAGGCCTGCAGGTCGGCAAGCCCCTGCTCGTCGATGAACTTCTCGATGCCCGCGATGCCCTTGTTGTCGACGTTGGTGAGGCCGAGGATGTGCGATGTGGTCTCGCCGGCCGGGTAGAAACGGCGCTTCTCCGTGCGGAAGCCGATGCCGGGCAGGCCCAGGGCCATGATGTCGGCCTGCTGCTTGGGCGTCAGTTGGCGCTTGAGCCAGACGAAGCCGGCCTTGGTCTTCAGCTTGTTGTAGGTCTGTTCGTGGTGGATGTCGGGAAGCACGGTGGCGAGCTTCTCGATGGTCTCGTCCACGTCCACGATGCGCCGCGGCTCGCCGAACAGGGATGCGGTCTTGATGTCGGTGGCGAGCACCTCGCCGTTGCGGTCCACGATGTCGGGGCGCGAGGCCGTCACGCGCGAGACCGGCCCGCCGCTCTCGACGGGTTCGGACATGCCGTAATAGACGAGCCGGCCGCCGATCACCGCATAGACAGCCATGAAGGCTACGCCGACGAGCAGGACGCGCGTGCGCGCCTTGCCGCCCGAGGAACGCCGCCCGCCCTCGATCACGATGGGCTGGGGTTCGTCGCTCGCGCCGCGCTTGCGCCAGGGCAGGCTCAGGGGAAACTTCATGCGGGCCAGATTCATTCGGGAATGTCCCCCGTCACGACCGGATCGTTTTCAGGCTTGGCTGCAGGCGCGGCCGGCTTGGTCTCTGCCTTCTTCGCCTCAGGCTTCTTCATCGCCATCTCGATGGCGTCCTCGACCGAGTCGGGCACCGGCTTGAGCGGCACGGCGTCGAGGCCCACGATCTGGCGCGGTTCGACGGGCGCGAGCGACAGGTCGGCGGCGAAGGTCTCGGTCAGCTTCTGCAGGCGCGAGGGCTGGGTGAGCAGGCTCCAATCGGCCTTGAGCAGGTCGATCGTGTCCTCCTCATAGCGGATTTGCGCTTCGAGCCGGCGCAGGTGATGCAGCATCGCCTCCGCATCATGCTTGGTCTTGTAGGTGAAGCCGGCAGTGCCGACCATCACCGCGATCAGGATCATGTCGGTGGTTCGGAACATGGCGTCACCTTTCTCCCGGCAGTCTGGGGAGGCGTGGCAGGTCGGCAGCGCTCGCGCCTGTGCGCGGCGCCGCATCCGTTCGGATGGCGAGCCGGAGCTTGGCCGAGCGTGCGCGAGGGTTCTCGACCACCTCGGCCTCGCCCGGTGCCACGGCCTTGCCGCCGGACTGGAAGGTGGGAACGGCGCTCGTGGTCGCCGGCATGTGGCGCGAGCCCGCAGGCGCGGTCGCGCGGTCGGCGATGAAGCGCTTGACGAGGCGGTCCTCCAGCGAATGGAAGGACACCACCACCAGCCGTCCACCGGGCTTCAGCACGCGCTCGGCCGCTTCCAGCGCGCCGGCCAGCTCGCCCAGCTCGTCGTTCACATAGATGCGCAGCGCCTGGAAAACGCGCGTGGCGGGGTGGATCTTGTCGCCGGGCTTGCGGCCCACCAGCGCCTCGATCGTGTCCGCAAGCTGCAATGTGCGCTCGAAGGGCCGCTCGTCGCGGCGGGCGGCGATCATGCGTGCGATACGGCCGGCATGACGCTCTTCGCCGAGCAGGCCGAAGATGCGCGCGAGATCCTCCGGCTTGAAGCGGTTCACCACGTCGGCAGCGCTCGGGCCGGCTTGCGCCATGCGCATGTCGAGCGGACCGTCGAAGCGGAACGAAAAGCCTCGATCTGCCTGATCGAGCTGCATGGAAGACACGCCGATGTCGAGCACCACGCCATCGGCCTGAACGCCCGCCTGGTCGAGTTCCGAAAATCGCGCATGCACCAGGCGCAGCCGCCCGCCCGAACGCGCGACGAGCGGCTGGCCGTCACGGATGGCATCGGGGTCACGGTCGAAGGCGACGACGTCGGCACCTTGGTCGAGCAGCGCGCTTGTGTAGCCGCCTGCGCCGAACGTCCCGTCGATGATCGTCTGGCCGGGCTCGGCTGCCAAGGCGTCGAGCACCTCGGCAAGCATCACCGGCGCATGGCGGCGCGGGCTCTCCGCCTCGCTGTTCATCGGGCGCACCTCTGCTCGGGCCGCATCCCAGCGGGCGAGAAGGTCGAGCGGAATCGCTGGAACAAAGGAAACACCCTGGCTTCTTGGGATTGCGTGGTCCATTGGCGCTCCACGGAGCGGGTGACGGGTTCGCCGCCATCCGCTCCCTCGCAATCCTTTATGGGCGCTTAAGGCTAACGAAGCGTTGACGCCGCCCCGGAGAACCCTTGCCGATGACTCAGGAAAGCAACGCCCGGCGCGCCGCGCGCCTGCCCCATTCGCGCCGCGCGAGCTTGGCCAAGGGCGACCCCGTGCCCCCGGCGATCGTGCCTGCCGCGATCTACAATCTTCCCGGCGATCCCACGGGTTTCCGCAGCTACGGCCGCTCCGACAACCCGACCTGGGATGCGGTGGAGCATGCGCTCGGCCTGCTCGAAGACGCGCCCGCGCTCGGCTTTCCATCCGGAATGGCAGCCATCACCGCAGCCTTCCTCGCCACGCTCAAGGCGGGTGACAAGGTGCTTCTGCCGTCAGATGGCTACTACGGCGCCCGAGTGCTCGCCGACCGCGTTCTCGCGCGCCTGGGCGTGGGCATCGAGCAACGCCCCACCGCGCAGTTCGCCGATGGCGGCTTCGAAGGTTTTCGCGTGGTGTATCTCGAAACCCCGTCAAATCCTGGGCTCGACATCGCGGACATCCGCGCAATCAGCGATGCGGCCCATGCCGCCGGCGCGCTGGTGATGGTCGACAACACCACCATGACCCCGCTCGGCCAGCGCCCGCTCGATCTCGGCGCCGATCTGGTCGTGGCTGCCGACACCAAGGCACCCAACGGCCATTCCGACACGCTGTTCGGCCACGTCGCCTCGCGTGACCCAGCCCTCATGGAGGCTGTCTCCGACTGGCGCCGCATCAGCGGCTCCATCCCCAGCCCGTTCGACGCTTGGCTCGTGCATCGCGGCCTGGAAACGCTGGAAGTGCGCTTCTCGCGCATGTGCGACAGCGCGCAAGTGATCGCCGAATCCCTTCGCGGCCACCCAGCCCTTTCCGCCCTGCGCTATCCCGGCCTGCCGGACGACCCCTCGCACAACCTAGCTTCGACCCAGATGGAACGCTTTGGGATCCTGCTAGGGCTGACGCTTCGCTCGGAAGAGGCGGCCGAGCGCTTCATGGCTGCCTGTCCCTTCATCCAGCCCGCTACTTCCTTCGGCGGCGTCCACACCTCAGCCGAGCGCCGCGCGCGCTGGGGCGATCTGGTGGCGCCGGGCTTCGTGCGCCTGTCCGTCGGGTGTGAACCGACAGCCGAGCTTCGCGATGCGCTTCTTGCAGCGCTCGACGAGGCGGAGAAGATGCCAGCCGGCCTGTAAGCCGGGTTCTGTATGGCCTCGGCCTCCCTTGCGGGATGCCAAAACGTGGCGGCCATTCCTCTTGGGTGCGTGTCGCCACGCACCTCGCGCGACCCACCCGGACGGCAGGCTGGAAAAGCCCCCGGCGGATTGCTCCGCCGCGCCGTCCCTATTCGGTCTTGCTCCCGGTGGGGTTTACCATGCCGCTCCTGTTGCCAGGAGCGCGGTGGGCTCTTACCCCACCGTTTCACCCTTGCCCCGCGAAACGCGAGGTGGTCTGGTTTCTGTGGCACTTTCCCTGGGGTCGCCCCCGCCGGGCATTACCCGGCACCGTTTTTCCATGGAGCCCGGACTTTCCTCACCCGCCACCTTTCGGCGCTTGCGGGTGCGGCCGCCCGGCCGGCTGGCAGGCGAGGCTTAAACGGTGTCCCGCGCCCGAATGCAAGCGTGCACACGGGAAACGGTGGTGATCGTGCCACGATCGGCCGCCCCGCTCACATGCGACCGCCGGAAACGACGCTGGAACGCATCCACGACCGCACAAGTGCGCGTGTCGAAAAGGCCAGTCAGCTCAATGCCATATCCGATATCGCTAAGCAGCCGCTGAAGCGAACCCACACTGGCGCCGACATCGCCCGGTCCGAGGACCGGCGAGCGATCCTCATCCTCCTCGACGCCCAATGCCAAGCCACGCGCAACCAGCACATCCCAAGGAAACTTCTCGCCGGGATCGACCTTCCGCCCCGGTGCTGTGTCGGAATGCGCGAGAACACGCTCAGGCGGAATGCCGCGCCGCGCCGTGATGTCCCGGCACAGCTCCACGACCGCTTCGATCTGAGCCGCCGGAAAATCGGGATAATCGAAACTGTGCCCTCGGTTGACGATCTCGATCCCGATCGAGCGCGAGTTGATGTCTTCCAGACCTTGCCAGGACCCCGCCCCCGCATGCCAGGCCCGCAGCGCCTCCGGCACCATCTGCACCACCTCCCCATCCTCATGGACGAGATAGTGAGCGGAAACCTCGCTTGCGGGGTCGCAGAGCCTTTCTTCGGCGCCGCTGCCCGAAGCCATGCCGGTGTAATGGAGCAGCAGGATGGACGGCGAGAGCCCCCCGCGCCGCTCGTTCCAGCTGGGCGAGACACGGATGCGCGCGCCGGGATGCTCCGCCGCGAAGCTCGGAATCATGCGCGGGCTGCGGCGCGCTCGATGGTCTCGAAGGCCGTGTTGATGGCGGCAAGCCGTCCGGTCGCTATCGCGATGAATTCCTCGGGCAGACCACGCGCGATCAGCCGGTCGGGGTGGTTCGCTGCCACAAGCTGGCGATAATGGCGCCGCACCTCGGTGAAGGGCAGATCGCGCTCCACACCGAGCACCCGCCAGGGGTCGCTCGCGCCGAGATCGAGATGGCGTGCGAGAAGCGTGTCGTAGCGCGCTTCCGACACGCCGAAGATTTCCGCGATGCGCCGCAGGAAAGTGCCCTCGCGCTCATGGAACATACCATCGGCCTTCGCGATGTGGAAGAGACCGTCGAGCACGTCCTCGAGAAGTGCGTCGTCGCCCCCCTCCTCGACGCCGCACAGCCGCGCCATGCGCTCGGCATAGAGCTCGAAGCCCGCGACATCCTCACGCGCGAGATCATAAAGCCGCGACACGTTGCGCGCTTCGGAAGCGGGCACCGCGAATATCTGCCCGAAGGCGCGAACCTCGTCCTGTGTTACGACGCCGTCGGCCTTGGCCATCTTGGCTGACAGCGCGATCATGGCGACGGAGAACGCCACCTTGCGGCGCAATTCGGGGTCGCGCCCGAACAGCGCCCGCACGGCTTCCACAAGATGCGACAGCTTCGCGGCATTCGAAACGCGGACAACGATCTCGCCCAGCCGATCCCACACGCTCATCAGAGATGCTGACACGGAAAGCAGCGCGCAGCCGCCATAAGCCACGATTTTCGACACACCGTCATGCGGCTTGCACAGATCTCGACATTCGGACACGGGCGTTCCCCTCACGGACGCAAGACCGTCTTAGCATCCGCCAACAAAAAAGGCCGGACAAATCCGGCCTTTTTCGGAACGAAGATTGGAAACTTATTGCGCGGCCGGCGCTGCGGGCGCCATCGCCGGGCTGTCGCTCGGGGCGGTCGAGGTAGAGTTCATGCCGCCTGCGCCGCTTGCGGGCTGCTCTGGATTCATCTCGATGGAATTGGTGGTGGTGTTGTCCGTGGTCGGAGCCGCCGTGGTGCCTGTCATGCCCGTGCCCGTAGAAGGCGTCGCCATGTTGTCGGTCGGCGTCGCGGGAGCCGGGGTCACCTGCTCGGCCGAGGGGGCGGGCGTCGTGCTCTGCGTGGTGGTGCTGTCGGTGTCGCTGCATGCGGCCAGCGAAAGCATTGCTACGCCGGAAAGCGAGGCGAGAATAATCTTCTTCATCGTGCTTCTCCTTGGGTAAACCATCGGCCTCTCGGCCTCGGCCAACCAAATGAGCAGCGGTCGCGGAGGTTGCGAAATCTCGGTAACGAAATGTTACGCTTGTTAATATTTGCGTGGTCTGAAACGCATGGCGTGAACCGAAAATAAACCATGTGGAGCAACAAAGTGCGAGGCTTCTCTCCGATCGGACACCTGATGCGCAAGCCTCTCGCAGCACTTCTCTTTCTGGCGCTTGCGGGCTGCTCGACCACGGACGCGCTTGATGTCGGCGCGAGCCACGCCCTCGTCTCCAAGACCAGCCCCCGTTTTGGCGACAACGACCCGCACGACTGGGGCAGCGCATCGACGCCTTTCCATCACACGATCCACGGAACCGATGTCTCGAAATACCAGCGCGACGTCGACTGGCCGACCGCGCGTGACGCCGGCATATCGTTTGCCTTCATCAAGGCGACCGAAGGTGGAGACCGGGTGGATAGCCATTTCGACCGCCACTGGGCTGGCGCCAAGGCGGCAGGCGTACCGCGCGCGGCCTATCACTTCTACTATTTCTGCCGCACCGCCGAGGAGCAGGCGGCATGGTTCATCCAGAACGTGCCCAAGGAGCGCGGCGCGCTGCCTCCCGTGCTTGACATGGAGTGGAACCCCGATTCGCCCTCCTGCAAGCTCCGCCCCCCGCCCGCCAAGGTGCGCAGCGAGATGCAGACCTTCCTGCGCATCGTCGAGCGACACTACGGCCAGAAACCCGTGATCTACACCTCGATCGACTTCTTCGAGGACAACGGGCTGTCGGGCTTCCGCGGCTATCCCTACTGGCTGCGCTCGGTGGCGGGCCACCCGACCACGCGCTACGGCGACCATCCCTGGACGTTCTGGCAGTACACCGGAACGGGCGTGGTGCCCGGCATCAAGGGCAATGCCGACATCAACGTGTTCAACGGGAATGTGACCGCCTGGCGCAAATGGGTGCGCGCCAACAGCCATTGAGGCGGTTGCCAAGCGGGCCGCGCGTTCGATAAGCCCGATTGCGATCCCGATGCCCGCGCGGCCTGCGCGGGCCTTCGCCCGATTTTCCGAAAGGGGCACCATGCGAAAGACGATCCGGCTGGCCGTCGTGGCTCTCTCCTGCGCCACCGCCTTTCCAGCCCTCGCGCAGGAATGCGGCGGAGATTTTGCCCCTTGGCTCGCCACCGTGCGCGCGGAAGCCGCCGCCGCCGGTGTCGGCCAGACGGGCCTCGCAGCGCTAGACGGCGCGGCACTCGACCCCCGCGTGATCCAGCGCGACCGCGCGCAGGGCGTCTTCGCCCAGACCTTCACCGAGTTCTCGGGCCGCATGGTCTCGGCCTACCGGCTCAAGCAGGGTGCGGCCAACCTCAAGAAATATGCCGACGTGTTCGCGCGCGGTGAAAGCCAGTTTGGCGTGCCCGGCCCTGTGATCGCGGCCTTCTGGGCGCTGGAAACCGATTTCGGGGCGGTTCAAGGCGATTTCAACACGCTGAACGCGCTGGTCACGCTCGCCCATGATTGCCGCCGCCCACAGCTCTTTCGCCCCCAGATCGTGCCGCTCCTCACCTTGATCGATCGCGGCGACCTTTCAGCCGACAACCAGGGCGCGTGGGCGGGCGAGGTAGGCCAGACGCAGATGCTTCCCTCCGACATCCTCCTACGCGGCCAGGACGGCGACGGCGACGGTCATGTGGACGTGCGCAACAGCGCCCCCGACGTGATCATGACCACGGCCGCCAAGGTCCAGTCGCGCGGCTGGCGGGCGGGCGAGCCGTGGATCGAGGAGGTAGTCGTGCCCCCGAACCTGCCGTGGGACCAGACCGGCCGCACGTCCAAGCTTCCCGTTTCCGATTGGACCCGCATGGGCGTCACCTATCGGGACGGCTCGCCGCTGCGCGACAACGGCCTCCAGGCAGCCATCGTCATTCCGCAGGGCTACAAGGGCCCAGCCTTCCTCACTTATCCCAACTACGACGTCTATCTCGAGTGGAACCAGTCGGCCGTCTACACGCTCACGGCTGCCTATCTCGCGACCCGGCTTGCCGGCGCACCGAAGTTCGATCCGCGCGACCCTCAGCCCGGCCTCGACCTCGAAACCATGAAGCAGCTTCAGACCAAGCTCGAAGCGCGCGGCCACCATGTCGGCGGCGTCGACGGCATCCTGGGAACGGCGACTCGCGAAGCTGTCCGCCAGGAACAGATCCGCCTCGGCATGATCGTGGATGGCTGGCCGACGCCGGAACTTCTTTCGGCCCTCTGAGGAATAGTCTTCCCTCTTCCTCCGAGGGAGAGGGAAGAACCTCAGTCCGCCATCGTTTCCAGACTCGCGAACCCCTGTGGCGCATCGCCCTCGTCGAAGGGCGTCGTCACCTCCACGAACGTGTCGGGGTAGAACCCGTTGAACCGCGTGCGCAGCGACAGCGAGTAGGCGCCGATATGGCCGATCTCGATCCAGTCGCCCGTGTCCACCGTTTCCGGCAGCCAGAACGGGCGTGACAGGATGTCGACGGAATCACACGTCGCCCCGCAGACCTTGAACGGCACGATGTTTTCCACCGATCCGTTGCGCGAGCGGATGGCCGGGTCGGGGATGAACCGCGCAGGCAGCGTGATCTTGCCCGTCCAGGAATCCGACAGCGACGCCCATATCCCATCGTTGATGTAGAGACGCCGCCCCTTGCGCAGCAGCACGCGCACGATCAGCGAAAACGCGCGCGCCACAATCACCCGGCCGGGCTCCGCCACCAGCGGCATCTCGTCGAAGCCATATTCGCGGATGTCGCCCCGCAGCCGCGACATGATCTGCCCGATCGAAGGCATCTCGGGCTTCTTCGAGCGCGGGTCGTGCCCGTAGTCGGCGGGGAAGCCGCCGCCGAGATCGAGCCCTGCGAGCGGAAAACCCACTCGGTTGCGCACCCAGTCGGCGGACGCCAGAGCGCGCTCATAGGTGTCGGGATCCTCGATCTGCGATCCCACATGGAAGCAAAGGCCGACTTGGTAGCCCATTCGGTGGAGGCGCTGGCAGAGCTCCACCGCATAGGCCGCGCCCGCGCCGAACTTCTTGGAAAGCTCGTAGGCCGCATGCCCCTTGGTCTGAAGCCGCACGAAGACCGAGAGAGCGCCGGGATCGAGGTCGAGCGCACGCACCACCCGCGCCAGCTTGTTCACCTCGTCCTCGTGGTCGAGCGCGATCGTGCGGATGCCGTATTCCTCGAGCGCCAGCCGGATATCGGACTGCGCCTTGATCGGGTGCATGTAGAGCATCTCGGCATCCGCCGAGACCGAGCGAACGGCCGCGAACTCTCCCGGCGACGCCACGTCGAAGGCCGTCACCCCCGCCTCCACGAGCGTCTTCAGCACCAGCGGCTCGCCATTGGTCTTCACGGCATAAGCCGTCTTGCCCGGAAACATCTCCATGAACGAGCGCGCATCCGCTTTCAGCACCTCGGGGCGAAAGCAATAGACGGGCACATCGGGCCGGAGTGCCAGCGCCGCGCTGCGGGCATCCTCGAATTTCTGCATGGGCACCGGCTCTCCTTCGGTGGTCGGGCCCACAGTGGGCGGTGCCGAAACTAGCGGCACAGGCCGGGGAGTCCAGTTGCCGGTCCGCACCTTTGCGGGCTTGTCCCGCATTGCGTCAGAGTGCCTGCAGGCTCCGTTGCGTAACGCGCCCGCAAGCCATTGAAGGCAATGGAGAACGCTGGCAGCGCCCCGGCGATGTCGCGGTGCAGCACATTTTTTGCTTGTTTGCGCCACACCAACGCCTAGACTTTGCCATCAGTCTTAACGAGGGCAAGAACGGAATGGGACTGGCAAAACCCCTGAATGCGCTTGCGCTGTGTGCGGCCATCACCTTCGTGGGTGCGCTGATGATCGGCGCTCTGCCTTGAGCGAACCTGCCTGATAGAGACGAACAGTAAGAAGGCCGCCGGAACTCCCGGCGGCCTTCCTCTTTCAGGCCGCCTGCGCCTGCTCGGCCTCAGCCGATTGCTGCGCACGGATGCCGATCATGTGGCAGATGGCAAAGGACAGGTCCGCCCGGTTCATGGTGTAGAAGTGGAAATCGCCCACGCCGCGCTCCACGAGGTCCAACACCTGCTCGGCCGCGACGGCGGCGGCCACCAGCATGTGCGTCTGCGGATCCTTTTCCAGCCCCTCGAAGCGTTCGGCGAGCCAGACCGGCACATGCGCGCCCGCCTTGGCGGAAAAGTTCGCCACCTGCGCGAAATTGTGCACGGGCAGAATGCCCGGCACGATGGGAATGAGGATGCCCGCCCTCCGCACACGCTCCACGAAGCGCTCGTAGAGGTCGTTGTCGAAGAAGAACTGCGTTACCGCCCGGGTCGCGCCCGCGTCCACCTTGCGCTTGAGCATCTCTATGTCGGTTGCGAAATCCGGGCTCTCGGGATGCTTCTCGGGGTAGGCGGACACCGACACGTCGAGATCGCCCTGCGCCTTGATGGCCGCCGTCAACTCCGCTCCGTTGGCGTATCCGCCCTCATGCGGGGCGTACTGGCTCCCTACGCCGTCCGAGGGGTCGCCGCGCAGCGCAACGAAGCGCTTCACGCCCATCGCCACGAAGTCCGCGATCACCGCGTCCACCTGCGCACGGTCGGCGTCCACGCAGGTCAGGTGGGCGGCGGCACTCAGGTTGGTCTCCGTCAATAGCCTGCGCAGCGTCCGCTGCGTGCGTTCGCGCGTCGAGCCTCCTGCGCCATAGGTCACCGAAACGAAGTCGGGCTTGAGCGGGGCCAGCCGCTTCACCGTCTGCCAGAGCTTGGCCTCCATCTCGTCGTTCTTGGGCGGAAAGAACTCGAACGACACCCGAACCTTGTCGCCGATGTCGGGGCGGCGCGAGAGGCGGAAATTGGCGTTCATGCGATTTCCCCTTGTGCCATTGCAGGAGCGGCGACCAGGATCCTCGGGTCGAGGCCGATCCATATCGTCACAACAAGCCCCGCTTCGCCTTCCGGCTCCACCCGCAGCGTCTTTTCTGTGCTGAGCCCGGCCTCCGCAAACCATTCGGCGATCTGGCGGTCGCTGAAGCCCAGCCGCAAATGGGCGTGTTCCTCGCGCAGGAATTCGAGCGCGTGCGGCGCGAAGTCTACGATGGCGAGCCGCCCCGCCGGCCGCAACAGCTTCGCCGCCTCGCGGATCGCTGCCTGCGGATCGTCGAGATAGTGGAGCACCTGATGCATGGTGACGAGGTCGAACGCGTTGCGCTCGACGGGCGCCGCAAACAAATCGCCTTGCCGCACCTGGGCGTGCGTGATGCCTGCGCGGTCGAGATTGGCGCGTGCGACCGCCAGCATCTCGCGCGACTGGTCGAGCCCCACACCGCGCCGGAAGAGCGGCGCAAAGATTTCAAGCATCCGCCCCGTGCCGGTGCCGAGATCGAGCATGGCCTGGAAAGGCCGCGTACCCACAGCATCTAGCAGCGCGCGCTCCACCGCCGCGTCGGGCGCATGCAGCGAGCGGATGGCGTCCCACCCCTCTGCGTTGCGGCTGAAATAATCCGCAGCTCGTGTCTGCCGCCGCAGCTTCACCGCTGAAAGCCGCTCGCGGTCGCGCACGAGCTGGCCGTCGTCGCGGCTTACCCGCGCGAGAAGATCGGCCACGATCTCGCGGTCGTCGCCCGTGTCGGCCATTCGAAAGAAGGCCCAGGAGCCTTCCTGATAGCGCTCGATCAGGGCAGCTTCCGACAGCAGCTTGAGATGGCGCGAAACGCGCGGCTGCGACTGGTTGAGGATTTCGGTGAGATCGGAGACCGTAAGATCGCCTTGAGCCAGAAGTGCGAGGATGCGCAGCCGGCTGGTTTCGGCAATGGTCTTCAAACGCTCCACGAAGCGGCCGAGTGAGTTTGTCACAACGCCTCCTAGAAGGACATAAAGATATGCTTATGTCATGTGGGATCGGGATGCAAGGGTGCTTGCCGTCGGAGTCCGCGCGCGAGGCGGAAGTCCAGTGAAGAGTGCTGCTTCCACCGGCCGCCAGCGCGCGGTCGCCAAGGCGCTCACCGCACTTCTGCCGATGGCGCCCTATTCCGACATAGAGCGCATCCGGATCGACGCAGGGGCGATCCATCTGCGCGCCCTGCCCCCGTCGGTCGCCGTCTGGCTCGCCACGGTGGCCCATGTGCGCCACCAGCACACCGACTACGACACGCTGCTCGCCGAAGGTTACGACCGCGATTCCGCGCGCTTCTTCGTGGTCGATGCGACGAACCGCGTGCTCACCACTTGGCGCGCGACGCGCCTGCTCGACCCTGATGAGGATGAGAACTGAAGGTTCAGTAGATCCACTGCTCGGGTACGCGCAGCGAAACGGCCTCGTCGGCCGTGATCGTGCCGGGCTTTTCCACCCATGCGGTCAGCCCCCGCAGGCGCCGCGCAGCACGCGGAAACGCAAGCTCGGTCGCCTGCCTGTCCTCAACGCCCGCGCGCAAGGCGATCTGCCGCCCGGCATCGCGACACGGCGCGTTCTGCCCATCCACCTTCAGCGTCACGCCGCCCGCAAAGAACATCAGCGTGCCGGAAGGCAGCATGGAGAGGTCGGGCACCCCATCGATCAGGAGGTTGGCGCCGATCCACTCGGCGCGCAGTTCTTCGAGGCCCATGGCTTTGGCGGTGGCGGCCAGCTCGTCGCCCGCCACGATCGTCAACTGGCGTTCGTTGCGCATTTCCGTGCCGCGCTTGTACCAGGGCTCGCGCGAGCCCGAGCGCCGCGTCAGGCCCGCATGCAGATCGCCCTCGATCCCCTCGAAGGTGAGCGGCAGCGCTTCCACGCGCTCGGTCTCGAAATGGTCGCTACGCGCCCAGAAAGCGCCGCTCACCACGCCCGAGAGCTTGCGCGCGGGCACGATCTTGCGGGTCTCGTCGGGCATGAACAGGCTCATTGCTTGCGCAGCAGCGCCGCGCCGATGGAATAGCCCGCCCCAAAAGCGCAGAGCAGTCCGACTTCGCCGGGCTTGAGGTCGTCGCGGTGGCGCTCCAGCGCGATCACGGTTCCGGCGGCAGCCGTGTTGCCCAGCGTCTCCAGCACAGTCGGCGCCCTGTCCTCGTCGGCCTCATGGCCGAGCGCGAGCTTGAGGATCATAGCGTTCATGCGCGCATTGGCCTGATGCAACCAGAAGCGCCGCACGCCCTCGATGCCCACGCCATGCGCATCGAGGAACTCGCTGATCACGCGGTTCACGCCATGCGAGACTTCCTTGAACACCCGGTTGCCCACCTGACGGATCAAGCTGCCCTCGGTATGCACCACGCTCGTGTCGTCTTCTGCCGTGCGCTGGAGATACCCGGTGTTCGAGCGGATGTTGTTCGAGAACTGCGTCCAGAGCGCCGTGTCTTCGATCACGAAGGTGCCGGGCCGCTCCTCCTCGCTCGCTTCCACCACCACGGCCACCGCCGCGTCACCGAAGATGAAATGCGTCTGCCTGTCGCGGAAATCGAGGTTGGGCGTGATGATCTCGGGCGTCACCACGAGCACGCGCCGATGCGCGCCCGAGCGCACGAGGTTGAAGGCGAGGTGGATGCCTGCCGCAGCCGACGCGCAGCCGAGCGACACGTCGAAGCCCGCACCGCCGGCACCCAGCGCGTGCTGGATCTCGATGGCGACCGCCGGAAACATGCGCTGAAGGTGCGAGGACGCGCAGATCACGAGATCGATGTCGCGGCCCGCGAGCCCGGCATCGCGCAGCGCGGCGTTGGCAGCCGCCAAACCGAACTCCGCCTGCACCGAAAGCTGTTCGTCGGGCCGTGCGGGAATGCGGGGCGCCATGCGCTCGGGATCGAGGATGCCGTCCGCGAACAGCACCCGACGCTCGCGAATGCCCGAGGCGTGCACGATGAACTCCGCGGCCGATGGCGATAGCTTGGATGCGGCCGGCGCGCGCTTGGCGTTCTCGGCATTCACCCAGGCGTTGAAGCAGTCCACCAACTCTTCATTGGTGATCACGGCCTGCGGAATTTCAACGCCCAGACCGCTGATGACGACGCGCTGAAACCCGCTGCGCATGTGTACGCCCCGCCTACACGCACGAAGAACATCTCCGTGCCTCCGCCCCACTCGATTGTGCGACTGCGAAGGCTCTACATCAGGCCGTCAAGATTTTGAAGAAAAAGCGATGCTTGCCCACAACAGGCAGGCGCCTTGGGGAGTTGCCCCGTTCACACCTCCTTCGGCGTCACCGCCGAACGCAAGCCGAGCGCCACGTCGTCCAGCGTATAGGGCTTCTGCAGGATCGGCATGTGATGGAGGTCATCGGGCAGTCCGGCGCGGCCATAGCCGGTGGCAAACACGATGGGCATCCCGTGCTCGGCCAGCCGACGCGCGAAGGGAAACACCATCTGGCCGCCCACGTTCACGTCGAGGATCGCCACATCGGCATTAATGCCCTCGTCGAGCATCTTTTCCGCGCGGTCGAGCCGCATGGCCGGACCGACGATGGTGCAGCCGAGCTCGAACAGCATGTCC
>QFNI01000023.1 GCA_003240775.1 Mesorhizobium amorphae
AACGTCCAGGCCGAACCCGCCTTCAACCAGGGCTTCTTCGAGATCCAGGACGAGGGCTCCCAGCTTGCCGCAACGCTCGCGGGTGCTGCGCCCGGCGAGACCGTTCTCGACCTTTGCGCGGGCGCGGGCGGCAAGACGCTGGCGCTGGCGGCTGCGATGCAGAACACGGGCGCGATCACCGCCTTCGACGCCGAAAAGCCGCGTCTCGCCCCGATCTTCGAGCGCCTGCGCCGGTCCGATGTCCGCAACGTCGAGGTCGTCGCCCGCTTGTCCGAGCTCGACCATCTCGCAAACGCCGCAGACCTCGTGCTGGTCGACGCACCCTGCACGGGCTCGGGCACCTGGCGCCGCCGCCCCGACGCCAAGTGGCGCCTGTCCGACCGCCAGCTCGACGCCCGCACGGCCGAGCAGTCGGCCATCCTCGACCAGGCCGCCCGGTATGTGCGCCCCGGCGGCCGGCTCGCCTACATCACCTGTTCCGTTTTTCGTGCCGAGAACGGTGCCCAGGTCGAGGGTTTTCTCGCGAGGAATCCCGGTTTCACAGCGGCCGACCCCGTCGCGCTCTGGGAGGGGGTCGCTCCGGGCACCGCCCACCGCGCCCGTTTCGACAGCGGGCAGGGCATCGTGCTTTCCCCCGCCCGCAGCGGCACCGACGGGTTCTTCTTCAGCCTCTTCCACCGCAAGGCCTGAGCTGGGTCTCCCTCTCTCCGACGAGGGGAGGGGATGGTCTGCATCCTCAGTGGGGCGTGAGCGTCACGGCATGAATTCTCGGGTCACGCCCAGAATGACGAGGCGGGGCGGAGACGAAGCGCAAACCGAGCATCGTCCTCAAGACCAATGCTCCCAGAGCCCACTTCTCTCATCATCGATTCTATTCCCTTCATCTCGTCATTCTCGAGCTTGACCCGAGAATCCATGCCCTGACGCCCGCGCCCCGCTGACGGCCCAGAACCCCACGGCCCTTCACCTGCCGGGACCCTAATCCGGCCGCCGCGCCTGCGCACCTCCCGCCGCCCCGTTCTCCCCCACCGTGCCCGGCTCCGCAGTGCCGTGCGCCGCGGTTACCCACAGCACCCCCTCTTCTTCCTCATTCAAAAAACCCTCTTCGAAAGGTCTTCTTGTTCTTAGACTCTGTTGGATGTGGGGATTGCCTCTTCTCCACCGCGCGCCGTTTTCTCGCCGCCCGTGCTGCGCGGGAAACCGAAAGCTCGGTGCCGGTGGATAAGTCCGGGGAACATCTTGAAACTCCCCGCAGATTCAGCGGCTTGCTTCCCCATTTCCGCAAAACCCGCCCCACCGGCGATTGTGGACGCCGCCGCCTCGTCCCCATCCCGTCCACACCCCCGATCGACGCCCCGCGAAGGAACCGATCTGTGGACAACCGTCCGACTTATACAGAGCCCCCCGGCAACGGATTTCCTGCAGCCGACTTATGCACACGCCTCCACAGGCCCGTCCGGAATCTGTGGAGGAAACCAAGCCCCGCCCAAGCCGCATTCCCCTGTGGAAAGGCATGAGAAAAAGCTTGGTGCCCGGCGATTTCCGGCGCAGCCGGGGAGGGCGCATCCTCGCCCCCCTTCAGGAGTTTCGATGTCCTCCCGCTTGGCCCTTTTTCTCTTCATCCTGGGCACGCTGGGCGCGGGCCTCTTGATCGGATCGGTTTCCGCGCCCGACGCGTGGTACCAGGCGCTCGCCAAGCCCGCATTCAACCCGCCGCCCTGGCTCTTTCCGCCCACCTGGACAGTGCTCTACGTGCTGATCGGCGTCGCCGGCTGGCGCGTCTGGCGCCTGCCCGCGCGTGACGGCCTTCTCGGGCTCTGGGGCGCCCAGATGGCGCTCAATCTGATTTGGACGCCTGTCTTCTTCGGCCTTCACCAGATCGGCTGGGCACTCGTCGTGATCGTGGGCCTTCTCGCCCTGATCCTCGTCTTCATCGCGCGCGCCTGGCGCCGCGATCGGGTCGCGGCATTCCTCTTCGTGCCCTATGCCGCCTGGGTCGGCTTCGCCACGCTGCTGACAGCCTCGATCTGGCGCCTCAACTGATTGCGCCACCTCCAGTGGCGTCGTAAGCCGGATGGCGAGCGAGGGTCTGACGTGGCGGAAGCGATCGAGTCGGGAGTGGAAATCGAGGAGCGCGTGCGCGTCTCCTTCGATCGCATGCCCGCGCTCGCGGCCATCGGCGCGGAGCTGACGCTCGTGCGGCCGGGCACGATTGAGATCGAGATGCCGCAGAGCCCGCGCCTCGCCCAGCAGCACGGCTTTCTGCATGCCGGCATCATCGCGACCGCGCTCGATGCCGCCTGCACCTGCGCGGCCTTGTCGATGACCCCGCGCGAGGCGGGCGTGCTCACCATCGAGTTCAAGGTGAACCTTTTGGCACCCGGCCGCGGCGAGCGCTTCCTGTTCCGCGGCTCCGTCACCAAGCCCGGCCGCACCATCATTGTGGGCGACGGCCAAGCCTATGCGATGGGCGAGGACGGCGCCGTCAAGCTGATTGCCACCATGACGGGAACGCTGATGGTGGTGCGCGGCCGCGAAGGCATCGAGGGATGATCCCCTTGCACACGATCGGCACCGCCCGCGTGCTCTTCGTGATGGCCGCCCGCGCCGAATGGGGCGAGCACTGCCGCAAGCTCTTCACGCCGCTCTTCTGCGGCGTGGGCCCGGTGGAGGCGGGTGTCGCGACCGCCCGATGCCTGGCCGGGCTCGCAGCCGCTGGCACCCCGCCCGATCTCGTCGTCTCGCTCGGCTCCGCCGGCTCGCGCACGCTGGTTCAGGCGGGCCTCTATCAGGTCTCGAGCGTCAGCTACCGCGACATGGATGCGAGCGTGCTCGGCTTTCCCCGCGGCGTCACCCCCTTTCTCGACCTGCCTCCCGTGCTTTCCCTGCCATGCCCGTTTCCGGACATCCCCCAGGCCACGCTCGCCACCGGGGCAAGCGTCGTCTCGGGCGCGGCCTATGACGGGATCGCGGCCGACATGGTGGACATGGAGACCTTCGCCGTTCTCCGCGCCTGCCAGACCGCTCAGGTGCCGCTAATCGGACTGCGCGCCATCTCCGACGGGGCGGCCGAGCTTCGGGCGCTTTCGGACTGGACCGAGTATCTCCACGTCGTGGACGAAAAGCTCGCCCACGCGGTTTCCCGGCTTGCCGATGTGGACTGGCGCGCGGCAATTGCGCTACGGGCAGAAGATGACCGAGCTTCCCCACCCTGACAGCATCCTCATCATCGACTTCGGCTCCCAGGTGACGCAGCTGATCGCGCGCCGGGTGCGCGAGGCCGGCGTCTATTGCGAGATCCACCCCTTCCAGAACGCAGATGCGGCCTTCGAGAAACTCCGCCCCAAGGGCGTGATCTTTTCGGGCGGTCCTGCTTCCGTTCCGGCCGAAGGCAGCCCGCGCGCGCCCCAGGCCGTCATCAATTCCGGCGTGCCGATCCTCGGCATCTGCTATGGCCAGCAGGTGCTGGCCCACCAGCTGGGCGGCGCCGTCGAAGGCGGCCATGCCGCCGAGTTCGGCCGCGCCGATGTGGAGATCAAGAGCCCGAGCCCGCTCTTCGACGGGCTTTGGGAGGTCGGCCGCCGCTATCCCGTCTGGATGAGCCACGGCGACCGCGTGACCCGCCTTCCGCTTGGCTTCGAGGTGATCGCCACGTCCGAGAATGCGCCCTTCGCCATCGCGGCCGATGAGAGCCGGGGCTACTACACCACCATGTTCCACCCCGAGGTGGTCCACACGCCCGACGGCGGAAAGCTCCTGTCCAACTTCGTGCACAGGATCGTCGGCCTCCAGTCCGACTGGACCATGGCCGCCTATCGCGCCGAGATGATCCGCAAGATCCGCGACGATGTGGGCGATGCCCGCGTGCTCTGTGCGCTGTCGGGCGGCGTCGACTCCTCGGTCGCCGCCATCCTGATCCACGAGGCCATCGGCGACCAGCTCACCTGCGTCTTCGTCGATCACGGCCTGCTGCGCCAGAACGAGGCCACCGAAGTGGTCTCGATGTTCCGCGACCACTACAACATCCCCCTCGTCCACGTGGATGCGTCCGATCTCTTCTTGACCGAGTTGGCCGGCGTTTCCGACCCCGAGGTCAAGCGCAAGACCATCGGCCGCCTGTTCATCGAGGTCTTCGAGCGCGAGGCCGAGACCATAGCGAGCGACGGCAAGGGCGCGCCCACCTTCCTCGCCCAGGGCACGCTCTACCCCGATGTGATCGAAAGCGTCTCGTTCTCGGGCGGACCTTCCGTCACCATCAAGAGCCACCACAATGTGGGCGGCCTGCCCGAGCGCATGAACATGAAGCTCGTGGAACCGCTCCGCGAGCTCTTCAAGGACGAGGTGCGCGCGCTCGGCCGCGAGCTTGGCCTGCCCGACCGCTTCATCGGCCGCCACCCGTTTCCCGGCCCCGGCCTCGCCATCCGCTGCCCCGGCGTCGTCACCCGCGAAAAGCTCGACATCCTGCGCAAGGCCGATGCCATCTATCTCGACGAGATCCGCAAGGCCGGCCTCTACGACACGATCTGGCAGGCCTTTGCCGTTCTTCTGCCCGTGCAGACCGTCGGCGTCATGGGCGACTACCGCACCTACGATTTCGTCTGCGCGCTCCGCGCCGTCACCTCGGTCGACGGCATGACCGCCGACTTCTTCCCCTACGACATGAACTTCCTCGGCCGCGCCGCCACCCGCATCATCAACGAGGTCCGCGGCATCAACCGCGTCGTCTACGACGTGACGTCGAAGCCCCCCGGCACGATCGAGTGGGAATGAGGCGTGCGCGTCTGACGCGTTCGTCCGGCCCAGGGCAGGCCTGAAGGTGCGACACTGAATTCCTCGCGCCGGAGGCTGGAAAAACGCGGCAGAGAGCTATCTCCAGCTTAGCGGCATTCCGCTGCACGCCCCTTGGGGGCGCCACGCCCGAGAGGATGCTCGCCTTGCCTGCCGACCGCTCCGCGCCCCACACCCCATCGCGCGACCGTGGGGGGAGGGGCTGGCTCCTGCTCTTCTTCGCCGGCCTCGTTGGCGCGCTTCTGACGGGCCTGCCCACGGCGGGGCTCGGCGCCTGGCTCGTCTCGCTCGGCGGCAGCTGGTTCTATCTCGTTCTCGGCCTTGTTCTTTCGCTCGGCGCCCTTCTCGGCTTTCTCGGCCGCCGCGGGCTCGCGGTCGCGCTTCTGGGCGCAGCGGTCCTCGGAACGCTCGCCTGGTCGGTCTTCGAGATCGCCGCCAAGGGCTGGATGCCCGCCTGGCCGATCGACCTCGCCGCGCGCACGGGCCTTGTCGCAGCGCTTTTCGCGCTGACGCTCCTCGGTTACGCGCTGGCGCGGGGCGGGGCGTTGCGAACCGTCGTTCTTCTGGGCACGGGCGGCGGCGGCGCAGCCCTTGCTGCGCTCGTGGCGCTCGGCTGGGAACGGCCGGTGTCGCCCACCGAGCAGATCGCCGCCACAGCCTCGCCGCCCGACACCGACTGGACCGCCTTCGGCGGCTCGCCCGAAGGCCGCCGCTTCCAGGCCATCGGACAGATCACGCCCGAAAACGTGGCCGGTCTCACCGAGGCCTGGCGCTTCCGGACGGGTGACGAGCAGCCCAACGACCGCGTCTTCTATGCCGCGCAGAACACGCCGCTGAAGATCGGCGACACGCTGTTTCTCTGCTCGCCCGGCAACAAGGTCTTCGCGCTCGATCCCGGCACGGGCGAGGAGCGCTGGCGCTTCAACCCCAAGGTCGAGCCCCGCGTGATGGAATCGATGTTCAGCGCCGCCTGCCGCGCGGTCGGCTATCACCAGAGCGCTGGCGGGGGCGACGCGCTCTGCTCGGCGCGCGTCTTCGTCACGGTGGCCGACGGCCGCCTCGCAGCGCTCGATGCGCGCTCGGGCGCCCCCTGCACCGGGTTCGGCACGAACGGGGTGGTGGACCTGACGGCTGGCATGGGCATCGCCGAGCCCGGCCACGCCTCGTCCAATTCCGGCCCCGCCGTGATCGGCGATCTCGTGCTCGTCGGCCAGCAGGTTTCCGACAACCAGCGCCGCGATGCGCCATCGGGCGTGGTGCGCGCCTATGACGCCCAGACGGGCGCTCTCCGCTGGGCCTGGGATGCCAAGCGCCTCGACCGCCCGCGCGAGCCGCTCGCGACCGGCGAGATCTGGCCCCAGGGCACCCCCAATGTGTGGAACGTGATCTCGGGCGACCCCGCGCTCGGCCTCGTCTTCCTGGGCACCGGCAATCCCGGCAACGACCATTGGGGCGGCAACCGCGATCCCGAAGACGATGAATACGCCTCCACCGTGGTCGCGGTCGATCTCGCGAGCGGTGACACCCGCTGGCACTTCCGCACCGTGCTCAACGACCGCTTCGACTACGACATCGGCGCCCAGCCTGTGGTGGCGGACGTCTCGGTCGACGGTGCGACCCGGCGCGCTGTGATCCAGGCCACCAAGACCGGCTCGCTCTTCGTGCTCGATGCGCTCACGGGCGAACCCCTGCGCACCGTCGAGAACAAGCCCGTGCCGACCGGCGCGCTTCCCGGCGAGACGCTTTCGCCCGTTCAGCCGCAATCCACCTTCTACCCCAACCTCGCCGGCGTGCCCGGCCCGGACCCCGAGCGCATCGACGCAAGCCACGCCTTCGGCGTTTCCCCGATAGACGCAGCCCTTTGCCGCATCGACTACCACCGCATGCGCTATGAGGGCATCTACACGCCGCCGAGCGAGGAAGGCTTGGGCACCCTGCTGTTCCCCGGCACGGTGGGTGGGCCGAACTGGGGCGGCATCGCGGTGGACGAGGCGCGCGGCATCGCCATCGGCAACCATTCGCGCCTCGCCAACCGCGTCGAGATGATCGCGAACGCCGATTTCTCGGAAACCCCGATCGGCGACGGCGGCCGGCGGCCCGACCAGGACGTCGCCCCCCAGGCGGGCGCGCCCTGGGGCGTGGACCGCCCGATGTGGCTTTCGCCGCTCGGCGTGCCCTGCATCGCCCCGCCCTGGGGCTTCCTCTGGGCGGTGGATCTCGCCTCCGGCGCGCTTTTGTGGAGCCAGCCCCTGGGCACTGGCTTCGACATGGGCCCGCTCGGCGTGCCCACCTTCCTGCGGGTGCCGCTCGGCACGCCCAATCTCGGCGGCCCCGTCATGACCGCGTCCGGCGTCACCTTCATCGCCGCGGCCCAGGACGATTTCTTCCGCGCCTTCGAGACCCGCACCGGCCGGCTTCTCTGGTCCGCGCGCCTTCCCGCCGGCGGCCAGGCCGGCGCCATGACCTACATGCATGCGGGCCGCCAATACGTGGCCATCGTCGCCACCGGCCACGCCCAGCTCCAGACCACGCCGGGCGACTCGCTCGTGGTCTACGCCCTGCCCGAAGGCACGGAGTGATCGAAAGGCGGCGCTTCGCAGGGAGCGCCGCCCACGGCCCTCACCCCCGCGCCTCGCGCAGGCGGCGGGCTTCGGGCACCACCGTCTCGGCCACCAGGCGGTGGAGGTCGCGCACATAGCCCCCGCGGCCCGACGGCATCGTTTCGTCGGACGTGATGGCGACCGACAGGTCGAGCCGGGGCAGCACATAGATCATCTGCCCGCCATAGCCCCAGCCGTAGAAGCCTTCCTCGCCAGCGAATTCGTCGATGAACCAGCCGTAGCCGTAGCGCCCCTCATGGAAGGCCGAGCGCGTGAGCGGCGTCCAGGAGCGCGCGATCCAGTCTGCCGAGACGACCCGCTCGCCGTCCGCTGTCGCCCCGCGCCGGCGATAGAGCTCGCCGAAGGCAAGCAGGCTTTTGGGCGTCATCGCCGTCTGGTTGCCGCCGAGGTCGACGCCTTGCGGGTCGCGCTCCCAGCTCGACACCTCGATGCCCGCCGGCCGCAGCCATTCGCGCGCGAGCTGCCGCGTGGGGCTGCCCGAGGCGCGCGTGAGGATGGCGGAAAGCAGGTGCGTCGAGCCGGTCGAGTAGAGCATCCGGCCGCCCGGCTCGTCCACAAAGGGCCGGGCGAGCGCGTCGCGCACCCAGTTGCGGCTCGCGATCCACTCGCCGTAATTGCCGCCCGAGGTGCGCTCGAGCCCCGCCTGCATGGAAAGCAGGTTGCCCACCGTGATGCGGAAGAGGCGTGGGTCGGGGTTTGCCGGGAACTGGCTTTCGAGCACGCTGGCGATCGGCTGGTCGGGGCCGTCCAGGATCTTGCGATCAATGGCGATGCCCACCAGAAGCGCTATCACCGATTTCGACGCCGACTTGATGTTGGCCGCCCGGTCCGTCCTGAAGCGCCCGAAGCCCCGGTCCACCAGCGTGTTGCCGTTCACCGCCACAAGCATCGTGCGCAGGTTCGGATAGCTCCCCGCCCGCTCCACTGCCGCCCCGAACCCGCCCCCCGCCGTCTGCGCGAATGCGGGCCGGCCGAGAAGTGCCACAGCCGGCAGCGCCAGGCACCCGCCGAGAAACCCGCGCCGGTTGAGCGAAGAGGCCGCCGCCTGGAAAGAACACCGCATTGCTGGCCTCGCACGCTCGAAAAATCCGCTTGCCGGCGTTCTTAAGGCCCATCCCCGCGAGGGCGTAACCAAATCTCGGGCTCCCACCATCACGGTTTCGAGCTTTCGCGTGTTCGCAGCCCTCAGGCTCCGGGCGGGGCGGGGTGGCCCTTCGCGGTCATGCGGAAGGCGGCTATCGTGCCCACGAGGGCAAGCGGCAGTGCTGCTGCGAACACGGCAAGCCCTGCGGCCGACGCGGTGGCGGGGCTGGGGGCCGCGCCGAAACCTGCCGCATTGGCCGCGGCTCCCGCCATGGCCGCGCCCATCGCGTTTCCTGTCTGGCGCACGAAGATCAGGGCGGCCGAGCCGATCGTGCGCTCGTCGGCCGGCAGAACGGCAAGCAGCCGGCGGTTCATCATGGCCGACGACAGGCCGAAGCCCAGGCCCAGCACGGAGGCGCCGAGGATCACGCGCACGAGCTCTGCCTCGTGCATGACGAGCGCCAGAATGACGCTGCCGAGCAGGATCGCGCCCGCACCCAGCCGGATCACGAGGCCTTCGCCGCGGGCGCCGGTTCCTGCGACCAGCATCGCCGACAGCGTCCAGCAGGCTGCCATGGAGGCGACAGCATAGCCCGCCGCGAGAGGCGTGAGGCCGCGCAGGATCTGGAGGATGGCAGGCCCATAGGCCGACAGTCCCATGGAGGCCGCGGTCAGCGCAAACATCGCGAGATAGCCGCTCCCCACCAGGCTCATGGGCCGCGCCGCGTCGAGCGGCAGGATGCGCGAGGCGGCGTGCCGGTCGGCCCAGACGGTCGCGCCCAGAAGCACGAAGCCCAGCGCCACCGCGCCGCCTTCCGCCCATCCGCCGAGCCTGTCTGCCAGACCCACCGACAGAACCGCGCAGGTGAGCAGCAAGAGCTGGAGAAGCGGCAGGCGGCCGGTCTTCGCCGGCTCGCGCTGGGCGTCGAACAGCCAGAAGGCGGCGATCACGAACATCACGGCCTGCGCGGCGAACAGCCAGAACACGATCCGCCAGCCCGAGCCTTGCGCGAACATCCCGCCGATCAGCGGGCCAAGTACCGTGGCGACGCCCCAGATTCCCGCAACCGAAGCGAACACGCGCGCGAGATGGCGAGGCGGAAAAAGGCGCGCGATGGCGACCATGGCGAGCCCCGACACCCAGCCCCCGCCGACGCCCTGCAGCAGGCGGCCGAGCACGAAGACCTCCATCGTGGGTGCCACAGCACTCAGAGCGCACCCTGCGGCAAACAGCACGCCCCCCAGCATCGAAGCGCCGCGCAACCCGATCCGCTCGGAAAGCTGCCCCGCGCTCGCGCCTGCAAGGATGGCGCCCAGCATGAAGCCCGCCACCGTCCAGGCGAACCAGGCATAGCCGCCGAGCTCCGCACCCACGCTCGGCATCAGCGTCGTGGTGACCAGGCTGTCGGAGGCCGTTAGCCACACCGCGAGCCAGATCAGCGCGAGCAAGGGCAGGCGTCCGCCACCCAGAAGCTCGCCCCAGCCCGCATGCTCGCTCGGCCGCACTTCTGCGCCGGCGCTCACCGCCGGCCTGCCATGAAGGAGATCATTCGCCCTATCTAGGGCGAAGCCCGAAAAGGCGAGACGGAAGCGCTGGGCCCCGATGCGTTCGGGGGCTCAGGCCTTCACCACGTTCGCCGCAGGCTCCAGGTAGCGGCCGCGCGTGTCCACCACGAGGCGTGCATGCGTCTTGATCGCGTCGTAGTCGAACCGGTCGTGATCGGTTGCGATAAGCACGCAGTCGAACGAGGCGAGCGCCTCGGGCGTCAGCTCGGTCGAGGCGAGGTCGAAGGTGGCGTGGTTGCGCAGCTTGGGAAACACCGGCACGTGCGGGTCGGAATAGCTCACCGTCGCGCCCAGGTCCTGCAGGCGCTCCATCAGCACCACGGAGGGCGATTCGCGCATGTCGTCGACGTTCTTCTTGTAGGCGATGCCGAGCACCAGCACGGAAGCGCCGTTCACCGCCTTGCGTGTCCCGTTCAGCGCGTTCGCCACTTTGCCGATCACGAAATCGGGCATGGCCGAGTTCACCTCGCCCGCAAGCTCGATGAAGCGCGTGTTGATGCCGTATTCGCGCGCCTTCCAGGTGAGGTAGAAGGGGTCGATCGGGATGCAGTGGCCGCCGAGTCCCGGTCCAGGAAAGTAGGGCACGAAGCCGAAGGGCTTGGTGGCGGCGGCCCGGATCACCTCGTGGATGTCGATGCCCATCTTGTCGGCCACGATCTTCATCTCGTTGACGAGGCCGATATTCACCGCGCGGTGGATGTTCTCCAGGAGCTTGGTGAGCTCGGCTGCCCGCGTCGAGGAAACCGGCACCAGCCGGTCGATCACCTGGCCGTAGAGCGCCAACCCCACATCGAGGCAGGCGGGCGTGTGGCCGCCCACCACCTTGGGGATCGAGCGCGTGGTGAAATCGGGGTTGCCGGGGTCCTCGCGCTCGGGCGAGAACACCAGGAACACGTCCACCCCCGCCTTGAGCCCGTTGCGCTCGACGCGCGGCAGAAGCTCCTCGTCAGTGGTGCCGGGATAGGTGGTGCTTTCGAGCGAGATCACCTGGCCCGCGCGCAGAAAGGGCACGAGCGAATCCGTGGTGTCGAGCACGAAGGAAAGGTCGGGCTCGCGGTGCTTGTCGAGGGGTGTGGGCACGCAGAGGATCAGCGCGTCCGCCTCGCTCGCGCGGGAGAAATCGGCCGTGGGCTCGAAGCCTGCTTCCAGCGCCTGGGCGATGCGCTCGCCCTTGATGTGCTCGATGTAGGAGCGGCCCTTGCTCAGGCTTTCCACCTTCTCCGTGTCGATGTCGAAGCCGATCACCCGATAGCCCACCTCGCTGTAGCGGAGCACGAGCGGCAGGCCGACATAGCCCAGGCCCACGATGCCGATCACGGCCTGGCGCGAGTTGAGCTTTTCAGTGAGCGTGGTGGGCAAGGGCAGGAACCTTCAGTTTCGCGCCGGGGCGAACCGGCCGTCGGCGAGGGAGGTAGCAAAGCTCTTCACGTAAGGGAAGAAAGGCGTGATCGGCGCCCGCCTGTCGGAAAAGCGCCACGATTGGAGAGCGGTGGGCTTGGGCTATTCCGCTGGAGTTTCACGCTCCGTGCGGCCATAGCTGCCACGGTCCCCGCGCCGCCGGGCTCCCGGTATCACAAGGAAGCGCCCCTGTGTTCGTTTCGTTCTTTCCCCGCCCGCGGCTCTTCTTCCTGTCGGCCGTGGCGTGGAGCCTGGTTCTGGTGCTCGTGTGGTTCGCGGGAGGGGAGGAACTGGGCGCCGTGTTCGGCCTGCCGCCTGCCGCAGCCGATGCCGCCCCCATCATCGGCATCTCGGTGTTCTGGTCGCCGCCGTTTCTGTGGTTCTACATCTATTTCTGGGCGGGCGTTCTGATCTTCTATCTGTTCTGGTCGCGGTTTTCGCCGCATCCCTGGCAGGTCTGGTCGATCCTGGGCACAGCGCTGATCCTCTTCATCGTCTATTTCCAGGTGCAGGTCTCGGTCGCCGTCAACAACTGGTATGGGCCCTTCTACGACCTGATCCAGAACGTGCTGTCGCGCCAGACCACCGCGACGCCGGGCCAGCTCTACGGTGAGATCGCGAGCTTTGCGGGGTTGGCGCTCGTCGGCATGAACGTCGCCGTGCTCAACGCCTTCCTGGTCAGCCACTGGATCTTCCGCTGGCGCCAGGCGATGAACGATTACTATATGGGCCACTGGCCGCGCCTGCGCCACATCGAGGGCGCCTCCCAGCGCGTGCAGGAAGATACGATGCGTTTCTCCCAGATCATGGAGGGGCTGGGCGTCGCCTTCGTCGACGCCATCATGACGCTGATCGCCTTTATGCCGCTTCTGATCCGGCTTTCGGCCAACATCACCGAGCTTCCGATCGTGGGCGCCATTCCCAATCCGCTGGTGTTCGCAGCCATCGGCTGGGCGCTTTTCGGCACGGTCGCGCTGATCATCGCGGGCTTCAAGCTGCCGGGCCTGCAGTTCCGCAACCAGCGCGTGGAAGCGGCCTACCGCAAGGAGCTCGTCTATGGCGAGGACCATGCCGACCGCGCCCAACCGCCCACGGTGCGCGACCTCTTCGCGAATGTGCGGAAGAACTACTTCAACCTCTACTTCCACTACGTCTACTTCAACGTGGTGCGCTACACCTACCTCCAGGCGAACAACATGTTCTCGCTGATCCTGATGGTGCCTTCCATCGCGGCCGGCACGATCACGCTCGGCCTGATGAACCAGATCTCCAACGCCTTCAGCCAGGTCACCTCGTCCTTCCAGTTCCTGGTCAATTCCTGGTCGACGATCGTGGAGCTCTTGTCGGTCCACAAGCGCCTGCGCGCCTTCGAGGCCGCGATTCTCGGCGAGGCCCTGCCCGAGATCGACCAGCGCTACCTGGAACGCGAGCAAGCCGGCGTGCCCCCCGAGGAGCAGCCGGCCTCGTAAGCACAGTGCCGACGTTGACTCTCCCCTCTCTGAGAGGAGGGGAGGGGTGACGTCTCCACCTCCGCTCCGCTTCCCATCCTGCGGGCCCCACCAGCCCTCCGCCCCTTTCCCTCGCCGCAAATATCCCGCATAGCGCGAGACGCACGAAAAACAGGGAGGGGCGACCACGCCCCCGCACATGACCGACGAGAGCTTCTTCCGCGAGGTCAACCAAGAAATCCGCCAGGACCGCGCCAAGGCGGTGTGGAAGCGCTTCGGGCCGATCATCATCGGCGTGGCGGTCGCGGTGGTGGTCGGCACGGCCGCCTGGGTGGCCTACGACTACTTCGTCAACGCGCGCGCCAACGCGTCCGGCGACCGCTTCTCGCAGGCGCTCACGCTCGCCTCCGAGAACAAGCCCGACGAGGCGCTGGCCGCCTTCCAGGCGCTGGAAGCCGACGGCTACGGCGCTTATCCGCTTCTCGCCCGCATGCGGGCCGCGACCCTGCTCGCCCAGAAGGGCGACTTCTCGGGCGCCGTCGCGGGCTTCGATGCGGTCGCAGCCGACAGCGGCGTGCCCCAGATCATCCGCGACGCCGCCCGCATCCGCGCGGCCCTCCTGCTCGTGGATCACGGCGCCTATGCCGATGTGGCCGGCCGCGCCGAGGCGCTGTCGGGCGACGACAACCCCCTTCGCCATTCCGCGCGCGAGGCGCTCGGCCTGTCCGCCTGGAAGGAAGGCCGCGCGGCCGACGCGCTCAAGCTGTTCGACCAGGTGCGCGACGACGCCCAGGCGCCCGCCGAGGTGCGCCGCCGCGCGGCCTTGATGGCCGAGCTGATCCGCGGTTCGGGCGCGGCATCTTGAGGACCCGATGAGCTTTCGCGCAGCCATCGTCGGGCGCCCCAATGTGGGCAAGTCCACGCTCTTCAACCGGCTCGCCGGCCGCAAGCTGGCGCTCGTCGACGACACGCCGGGCGTCACGCGCGACCGCCGGGTCCACGACGCCAAGCTCTACGACCTGCGCTTCCAGGTGATCGACACCGCGGGCTTCGAGGAGTCCGGCCCCGAAACACTGTCGGGCCGCATGCGCGCCCAGACCGAGATCGCGCTCGAGGAGGCCGATCTCGTCTTCTTCGTGGTGGATGCGCGCGCGGGCGTGCTGCCCGACGACCGGGCCTTCGCCGATGTGGTGCGCCGCTCCGGCAAGCCCGTGGTGCTGGTCGCCAACAAGTCCGAAAGCCGCGCAGCCGATGCCGGCTATTTCGAGACGTGGGAACTCGGCCTAGGCGACCCCGTGCCGATTTCAGCGGAACATGGCCAGGGCATGCCCGACCTGCGCGAAGCCGTGATCGCCATCCTCGGCGAGGAGCGCGCTTTCGCTGAGGAAGAAGAGGAAGCCCCCGTTCCCTCCGACCTGATCGGCGAGGACGTGGCGGACCCCGAGGCCGAAGAGCCGGCCTATGACGACACAAAGCCCTTGCGCATCGCCATCGTCGGCCGCCCCAATGCCGGCAAGTCCACGCTGATCAACGCGCTTTTGGGCGAGGACCGCCTCCTGACCGGCCCCGAAGCCGGCATCACGCGCGATTCGATCTCGGTCGACTGGGAATGGCGCGGGCGCCGCATCAAGCTGTGGGACACGGCCGGCATGCGCCGCAAGGCGCGCGTGCAGGAAAAGCTCGAAAAGCTCTCGGTGGCAGACGGCCTGCGCGCCATCCGCTTCGCGGAAGTGGTGGTGATCGTGCTCGACGCCACCATCCCCTTCGAGAAGCAGGACCTGCAGATAGCCGACTTGGTGATCCGCGAAGGCCGTGCGCCCGTGCTCGCCTTCTCGAAATGGGACCTGATCGAGGACCGCCAGGCCGTGCTCGCCCACTTGCGCGCCGAGACCGACCGGCTGCTTCCCCAGGCACGCGGCATCCGCGCCGTGCCCATCTCGGCTGAGACGGGGAGGGGGCTCGATGCCTTGATGGAGGGCATCACCTCCACCCACAAGGTGTGGAACCGCCGCGTCTCGACCGGCCGCCTCAACCGCTGGCTGGAGGGCATCATCGCCCACCACCCGCCGCCCGCGGTCGCCGGCCGCCGGCTCAAGATCAAATATGTGACGCAGGCCAAGACCCGCCCCCCCGGCTTCGTGATCAACTGCTCGCGCCCCGACGCCATGCCGCAGGCCTATCTGCGCTATCTCACCAACTCGCTGCGCGAGAGCTTCGACATGCCGGGCGTCCCCATCCGCATGATGCTGCGCGGCTCCGACAACCCCTTCGCCGGCCGCGCCAACAAGCGCTCCTGACCGGGCCGCTACATTCTCTCCCGCGAGAACACGGACGCTTCCGATTTCCCCTCCCCCTTGAGGGGAGAGGAACCCCGGCCTCCCATGCCCCCACCCACCCCCTGCGACCCACCGTCCCGCCACCCCGATTGCCCGGCAATCACCCCAACCCTGCCCCATTGAGGCCGCATCCGGCCCGTTAACGGCTGATCAAGGTTAATGCTTCACTTTCGCTGAACGACGGGGTTGGTCAGCGTTCAGGAGAGTTCCTTGGCATCAGTGGTGTTGCCGCGCCTTCTCGTGCGCGGCCCTCGCAGGCGTTCGCTTCTCGCTCCCGCGGTTCTCGGTCTCGGCATCTGGGTCGGCTTCCCCACGGTCGCCGCCTATCAGGACATGGCGAGCCTCGTATCGGGGGCGGATGCGTCGGACGCGCGATGGAACGGCTTCGTGCAGCGCGCGGCCGCGGGCTCCGTCCATGCTGCCGAGATGCCCTTCGGCGACACGGCGGTCACCGCCCGGGCCATGTCGGGCGCAGGCGTGAAGACGGGCGTGGGCACGGTCGCCTTCAACACCAAGAAGGGCGCGCGCAACGCCGTGCCCGACGAGACCCGCATCGCGCGCGACGACAAGAAGGGCCGTCTCCTCAAGGTGGCGCCCGTCGCGCCGCCCAAGAACTTCAACGCCGGCACCGTCTTCGAGCGCACGTCCAGCCTGCTCAGGCCGGGCCTCGACCCCGATCTCAAGATGACGTTTGCCCGCTCCGACATCCAGGGCAAGGAAGTGGCGATCGCCTCGGCCTTCCATCCCGACCAGGCGGCCGAACCGGTGGTGCCCGCCTTCCTCGCCTCCCTCGTCACCAGCGACAAGGCGGATGTGCTCGCCACCGCCTATGCGCCCGCTGCCCCCGACTACGCCAAGGCCTCGCCCTTCGAGAGCCTGCTCGGCCCCGACGACCCCTATGCCGGCCGCTTCGTGCCACCCGTCACGCCCGGCGACCACAACTGGATGTCGACGCCCCTGCCGGCCGCCGTCTTCTCGGACGCCGAGCAGAAGTGCCTGGCCACCGGCATCTATTTCGAAGCGCGCGGCGAAAGCCTGCGCGGCCAGGCGGCGGTGGCCCAGGTGATCCTCAACCGCGTGCGCAATCCGAGCTATCCCAAGACCATCTGCGGCGTGGTCTACCAGAACGACCACCTCAAGAACCGCTGCCAGTTCTCGTTCGCCTGCGACGGCATCCCCGACCGCATCGCGAGCCCCGCCCACTACAAGGTGGCCGAGGAAGTGGCGCTGGCCGTCACCGCGGGCAAGATCTTCATTCCCGAGGTCGCGTCCTCCACCCATTACTACGCCGATTACGTGAACCCCGGCTGGGCGCGCACGATGGAGAAGATGAAGAAGATCGGCCGCCACATCTTCTACCGCACCTATGGCGGCGGCTGGAGCTGAGGCATTGCGGGATTCGGTGGGAGAGGGGTGCGACATCCCGCGCCCTTCCCTCCAACACCTTGTTATCCTTGAAGGAATGGCGCGCGCGAAAGCCTCTCCACCCCGCTTGACCGCTTGACCCCCCCCAACTATGGTGCGCGCAACTTGCGGCAAGCATGAAAACGCGTGCGTTTTCGTGCGTTCCGCGGTTGCCTGAGGGAGGTTGCAGTGGCAACACCGTTGCATCCGGAAGGCCGGAACTCCGCCACGCCAGATGCGGGCAAGGCCGATCTCGAGCGCCGCACGCGCGAGCTCGAGGCCAAGCTCCAAGCCAGGCGGCCAAAAGCCGAAGACGATGCCGCAAGGCGGGTTGGCGGCATGTCCGGCATGGGCTATGCGCTGCGCCTGTCGAGCGAGTTCATCGCGGCGGTCGCAGTGGGTGCGGCCCTCGGCTGGGCGATCGACCACTATGCGGGCACCACGCCCTGGGGTCTGATCGTCTTTCTGCTCCTGGGCTTTGCCGCAGCCGTGCTGAACGTGCTTCGTTCGGCCGGCCAAGTGGCGCCGTCCAAAGTGCGCGGACCTGGGGACACCCAGTAGGCGCGACCGAAATTCTGAAGCGTCCGGTTCCGGGCGGAGTTTGAAACAGCAAGGGTCCGGAATGGCCAACGATCCGATCCACCAGTTCCACATCTCACGGATCGTGCCGATCGAGATCGGCGGGCTCGACTTCTCCTTCACCAATTCCGCAGCCTTCATGGTGGCGACCGTGGTCGCGGCCGGCGGCTTCCTCTACCTCGCCACCTCGCGCCGCGCCGTCGTGCCCGGCCGCTCGCAGTCCGTGGCCGAGCTCGCCTACGACTTCATCGCCAACATGCTGCGAGACGCCGCCGGCAAGGCCGGAATGCGCTTTTTCCCGCTCGTCTTTACGCTCTTCCTGTTCGTGCTGACGGCCAACCTGATCGGCATGTTTCCCTACTTCTTCACGATCACCTCCCAGCTGATCGTCACGGTGGCGCTGGCGCTTCTCGTGATCGGCACGGTCGTGGTCTACGGCTTCATGGCGCACGGGCTGGGCTTCCTGAAGCTCTTCGTGCCCTCGGGCGTGCCGGGCATCCTCGTGCCCCTGATCGTGATGATCGAGGTGATCTCGTTTTTGTCGCGGCCGATCAGCCTGTCCATCCGTCTTTTCGCCAACATGCTGGCCGGCCACATCACCCTCAAGGTGTTCGCGGGCTTCGTCACCTCAATGAGCGCGCTCGGTGCGGTCGGTGTCGTCGGCGCCATCCTGCCGCTTCTGATGGTGGTCGCCATCACCGCACTCGAATTCCTGGTCGCCTTCCTCCAGGCCTATGTGTTCGCCGTTCTCACCTGCATGTATCTCAACGATGCAGTGCACCCCGGCGGTCACTGACCCCTTTTTTCCACCCTTTCAAAACGCTTTCCAAAAGGAGTTCACCATGGAAGCAGAAGCTGCAAAGTTCCTGGGCGCTGGTCTCGCCTGCCTCGGCATGGCCGGCACGGCTCTCGGCCTCGGCAACATCTTCGGCTCGTACCTGTCGGGCGCCCTGCGCAATCCCTCGGCTGCCGACGGCCAGTTCGGCCGCCTCGTGTTCGGCTTCGCCGTGACGGAAGCTCTGGGCATCTTCTCGCTGCTGGTCGCCCTGCTGCTCCTGTTCGTGGTCTGAGGCGGGCAACCGCCCTGATAAGGCTGAAGCGATGTTAGTCACGCCGGCATATGCCGTGGAAGGCGCCCCCGGACTCGACGCGACCCAAGGGGAAACCCAGGTCGCGCACGAGGGGGCAGGCGTTTTCCCGCCCTTCGACAGCACCTTCTATCCCTCCCAGATCCTCTGGCTGGTGATCACGTTCGGGCTGTTCTACCTGTTCATCAAGCGGGTCATCATGCCCCGTCTGAGCGGGATCCTGGAAGAGCGCGAGGGCCGCATCGCAGCCGATCTGGAAAACGCCTCTCGCATGAAGGCGGAATCGGACGCAGCCGTCGCGTCCTACGAGCGCGAGCTGGCAGACGCCCGCGCCCAGGCCGCAACCATCGGACAGTCCGCGCGCGACGCGGCCAAGACCGATGCGGAAGCCGAGCGCAAGCGCGTGGAAGCCGGCCTCGATTCCAAGCTTGCGGAAGCGCAGGCGCGGATCGCGGGCATCAAGGCTTCGGCCATGGCCGAGGTCGGCGGCATCGCCGAGGAAACGGCGGATGCCATCATCCGCCAGCTGACGGGCCGTGAAGCCGATCGCGCTTCCGTCTCGGCCGCCGTTCAGTCGGCGAAGGGGTAAGGCCATGGCGCTCGACGCGACATTCTGGGCAACCATCGGCCTCGTCCTCTTTCTGGCGCTGATCGCCTATCTGAAAGTGCCGGGCATGCTCGGCAAGCAGCTCGACCAGCGCGCCGAACGCGTGCGCTCCGAGCTCGAAGAGGCCCGCCGCCTCCGCGAGGAGGCGCAAGGCCTGCTCGCCGAGTACCAGAAGCGCAAGGCCCAGGCCGAGCGCGAGGCGGGCGAACTCGTGGCCGCTGCCCGCCGCGAGGCGGACCAGCTGGTGGCGGATGCCCGCGCGAAAAGCGAGGACTACGTCGCCCGCCGCTCTCAGATGGCTGAGCAGAAGATCGGCCAGGCCGAGCGCGACGCGATCGCCGAAGTGCGCGCAAGCGCGGTCGACCTTGCGGTCGAAGCCGCCCGCCGCGTGCTCGCCGACCGCGGCGGCGCATCGGATGCGAGCGTCTTCCAGCACTCGTTGAACGAAGTGCGGACCAAGCTCAACTGAGCCAGTTCAACCCTTTGCAAAACAAGCGGAAAGCGGGCGTCACGCCCGCTTTTTGTTTGTGGGAACTGCCTTGAGCCACGACGTCGAAAACCTTTACCGCGCCTACATCGACTGCCTCAACCGGCGCGACTGGGACGCGCTCGGCGGCTTCGTCTCGGACGACGTGGTCCACAATGGCCGTCCGCTCGGCCTTTCGGGATACCGTGCGATGCTCGAAGGGGACTGCCGCGACATCCCCGACCTCCGCTTCCGCATCGACCTCCTGCTTGCCGACCCGCCCCACATCGCTGCCCGCCTGGGCTTCGACGTCACCCCCGCCGGCACCTTCCTCGGCCTTCCCGTGAACGGCCGGCGCATCGCGTTCTGCGAAAACGTCTTCTACCGCTTCGCGGACGAGCGGATCGCGCAAGTGTGGTCCGTGTTGGACAAGACGGCCATCGAAGCGCAGCTCTGATCGCTGCGATCACCGGGCAAGCGGGCAGGGTATTCCTGAGCCACGCCTTCCCTCAGAACTCGTAAAGCTCAACCCTTCCCGGTTTCCCCTCCCCCTTGAGGGGAGGGGTAGGGGGTGGGGGTAACGGTCCCGCAGATTCACCACTTGCCGGAAATCGACAACACCTGTGGGGTGGAGAGGATACCCCCACCCCTAACCCCTCCCCTCAAGGGGGAGGGGAAACCGGCACCCTTATCGCTCACCGTTCGAGGCACCCAAGTCACCCACCCTTCAACGGCGCAAACGTCATCCGGTGCATCCGCGGCACGGCGCCGATCAGGGTGATCGCATGCCGGTGCTGCGCGGTTCCATACCCCGCATGCTTCTCGAACCCGTAGCCGTGATGCCAGAGCCCTGCCTGCGACATCATCCGGTCGCGCAGCACCTTGGCTATGATCGAAGCCGCTGCAACCGACTGCGAGATACCGTCCCCCCCGATCACCGCCCGGCCCTGGCAAGGCAGGCCCGGCGGGACGTCGCGCCCGTCTGTCAAGACGAGCCGGGGTGCGACCGCCATCGCACTGACCGCGCGCCGCATCGCTTCCAGGCTCGCGCGCAGAATGTTGGTCTCGTCGATATGCTCGGCCGAAACCGAGGCTACCCCGATCCCGAGCGCGGTCTCCAGGATCGTGTGGAAGAGCTTCTCCCGCCCTTTCGCACTGAGCTTCTTGGAATCGTTCAAGCCGGCTGGAATACGTTCGGGGTCGAGGATCACGCTCGCTGCCACCACGGGCCCGGCCAGTGGCCCGCGCCCCGCCTCGTCCACCCCCGCCACCGGCCACAGGCCTTTGTCGCGCGCTTCGAGCTCAAGAAGAAAATCGGGCATGACAATCGCCGGGATCGAGGGGAGGCTGACGCCCGATCATAGAGCATAGCCAGGCCGTGGGCGATTTCGCTGAGCGGAAAGAGGCAGCCCAGGCGCAATGTCGAGGCATCCGACGGAAGGGATACAGCTCGAAGCGCGAAGACCATTGGCTGCGCCACGGCCAAGCCTGCCATGACCCCATCGAGACCTTCCCCCGACCCTTGGGGCAGGATCGGAGGAAGGCACCTCGCCCGACCGGGGGAGGGCCGAGCGCGGTTGGTGACCGGTGAAAAGAAATCTGTCGATCTCCCACCCCCGCAGGGGGCGGCAGGCCGGTCATCGGTCGTTGGAGGAACGGCGTTTCTAGAACAGCGAGAGCTGAGCCGAAGGCGCCTTCTTCGCCGCCGGTTTCGCTTCCGGTTTGGGCGTGCCCTTGAAGAGGTCCGTGCGCAGTTGGCGGCGCTCGGTGTTCAGGCCCAGGCGCTTGGCAGCCATCTCGAAGCGGCGGCCGATCTGCCATGCATAGGGGCCGACGCCTTTCATGCGCTGGTTCCAGTCCGCATCGTAGTCCTTGCCGCCGCGCATCGAGCGGATGAGCGACATCACATGACGATAGCGGTCGGGATAGGAGCGCAGGAGCCAGTCCTTGAAGAGCGGCGCGACTTCGAGCGGCAGGCGCAGCATCACATAGCCCGCCTCGCGCGCACCGGCCGCATGGGCGGAATCGAGCAGGCGCTCGATCTCGCCGTCGTTCAGGCCGGGGATCACGGGCGCGACCATCACCGAAACGGGAATACCCGCTTCCGTAAGCTCGCGGATCGCTTCCAGCCGCTTGGCCGGCGCGGCGGCGCGGGGCTCCATGGCGCGCGACAGCGTGCGGTCGAGCGTGGTCATCGACACAGCGACCTTGGCCAGACCCTTCTCGGCCATGCGGCCGATGATGTCCTTGTCGCGCGTCACGAGCGCGCCTTTGGTGACGATCGCGAACGGATGGTTGAAGGCTTCCAGCACTTCGAGGATCTCGCGCGTGATGCGGCGCTCCTTCTCAATGGGCTGGTAGGGATCGGTGTTGGTGCCGAGCGCTATCGAGCGCGCTTCGTAGCCGGGCTTGGACAGTTCCTTCTCGAGCAGCTCCGCCGCATTCGGCTTGGCGAACAGGCGGGTCTCGAAATCGAGCCCCGGCGACATGCCGGTGAAGGCATGGGTGGGGCGCGCAAAGCAATAGGAGCAGCCGTGCTCGCAGCCGCGATAGGGGTTGATCGAGCGATCGAAGGAGATGTCGGGCGAATCGTTGCGCGTGATGATGGTGCGCGCGGCCTCGTCCTGCACTTCGGTCTTGAAGGGAGCCAGGTCTTCCAGAGAATTCCAGCCGTCGTCGAAGGGCTGGCGCGCCAGGGGCTCGAACCGGCCGGTCGCATTGGTGGCGGCCGTCCGGCCACGGCGGCGGCCGTGGTGGATCTCCAGACCGCGGGCTTCCTCGCCCCCAAACTCTCGAACAAGCTGCTGCATGAACGTCCCCGCTTTTCGCCAGAGCGATTCGCTTGAGAACTTTCTAGCGACAGAATGAGAACAAAGCAAGAACTGTTGGGTCAGAAAGCTCCGAAGTGGCGCAAGAGGTGGGTTTGGGCTAGGTGCTAAGAAATGATGACCGTGGTGATCGAGGCCCGCGCGGGCCAGGAAGAAGCGCTCGGCCGCACGCTGCATTCCCTGGTGGGGGGTGCCGTGGAGGGGGTGGTGCGCGAGGTGATCGTGGCGGCCGCAGCGGATGCGGGCGACGTCGCGAAGGTCGCCGACCACACGGGCTGCCGCGTGGCGGAAAGCCTGGCTGCCGCGGTGCAATCGGCCAAGGGTGATTGGCTCCTGCTGCTTGAGCCCGGCGCGCGCCTGCTCGACGGCTGGATCGAAAGCGCGCTCGATCACGCTGCAAGCGGGAAAGGGCCGGCCCGCTTCCGCAGCGATGGCTCCATCTGGCGCCGCCTCGCCGCATGGCCCGCTCGCCACCGCCGCCCCTTCGCCCACGGCCTCCTGATCTCCCGCCGCCAGGCGCTTGCCACCGGCATGCCGCCCCGCACGCGCCTCAAGCTCTCAGCCTGCATCACGCCTGCGCTCTGAACCCACACCCATTTCCAATTTCCCCTCCCCCTTAAGGGGAGGGGTACGGGGTGGGGGGGTAACACCTCCACCCCACCGTCCTTCATCCGGATCGGCGCCGTTCATACAGCGGCACCCCCACCCCGTACCCTCTCCTCAAGGGAAAGGGGAATCTGCAAGCGACACGGTCACGCCGACCGGCCTCCGCGCCGGAGGTGCTCGTCCAGCCGGGGCATGATCTCCACGAAGTTGCAGGGCTTGTGGCGGTAGTCGAGCTGGGCCTGGAGGATGCCGTCCCAGGCGTCGCGGCAGGCGCCGGGCGAGCCCGGCAGCACGAACACGAAGGTCTGGTTCACGAGCCCCGCCGTCGCACGGCTCTGGATCGTGGACGTGCCGATCTTGTCGAAGGAGATGCGGTGGAACACGGCCGAGAAGCCCTCCATCCGCTTCTCGAACAGCGGCTCGAGCGCATCGGGCGTCACGTCGCGGCCGGTGAAGCCCGTGCCGCCCGTGGTGATGATCACGTCGATCTCGGGCTTCTGGCTCCACTCCGTCACAGTCTGAGCGATCAATGCCGCGTCGTCGGGCACGATGCGGCGGTCCGCCAGGCGGTGCCCGGCACCTTCCAGCCGCTCGACGAGCGTCGCGCCAGAGCGATCCTCCGCCATCGCGCGCGCGTCGGAAACGGTCAGCACGGCGATGCCGAGCGGCACGAAATGGCGGTCGGTCATGGCAGCGTCTCTGTCGAACACACGAACCAGCGGGGCTCCGCGGCCCGGATACCGGCTGCCGCCTGCTCGGCGGCACGCTCATCCCGAAAGATGCCGAAGCAGGTGGCGCCCGAGCCCGACATCCGCACGAATGCGGCACCCGCCCGGGCCAGCGCGTCCCGCGCATTCCCGATCACGGGTGCGAGCGCAAGTGCGGGCGCTTCGAGGTCGTTGCGCGTCGTTTTCAGCCAGTCGACGAGCCCGGCGAGCGTCGGTCGGTCGGGCATCACCCCCAGCCCCTGATTGTCGCGCCGTTCGAGCTTGGCGAAAACGGCAGGCGTCGACACGGCCACGCCGGGATTGACGAGCACGAGACCGAATGGGGGCAGGCCCTCCAATTCGCGCAGCTCCTCGCCGATCCCGCGGGCGAGTGCCGCGCGCGAGCGCAGGCACATCGGCACATCCGCGCCCAGGCCCAGCACGGCCTCCGCCGGCAGGCTCCGCCCGCCCGCAGCCCGCGCCATCGCGCGCAAGGTGGCTGCCGCGTCGGCCGAGCCCCCGCCGAGGCCCGAGGCCACCGGCAGGTGCTTTTCCAGATGGATGGCAAGGGGCTCACAGCCCCCATGCGCGCGGAAAAGGTCGCGCGCGCGCAAGACGAGGTTCGAGGCGTCCCGCGGGGTCTCGGCGGCATAAGCGCCCGAAACCGTGAAAGCGTCGGCGCTCGCCGGCGTCACCGTGATGCGGTCGCCCGCACGGGCGAAGACCACCAGGCTTTCGAGCGTGTGGTAGCCGTCCGCGCGGCGGCCCGTCACATGCAGCGCGAGGTTGATCTTGGCGTGGGCGGGCTCGGAAAGGCTCGCCGCGCTCAATCGCGCTGGAGCCGGTATTCGCCCGTCTTGGGGTCCTTCACCAGCGTGCCCTGCGCGCCGTTCCTGGCCTGGTTCTCGGTGCGGCGGATGCGCGCCGTCACCCGCTCGGCCTCGCGCACGAACATGCGATAGCCCCAGAACGCGGCCAGCCCCACCAGGGCGAAGAAGATCAGTTGCGGCATCAGAGCCATTCCTCGGGTTCCTTATCCGATCCTAGCAAGCGCTTCGGGGCAATTCAAAGGCCGTATCGGCTCCACATCGCCCGCTCTTCGGCGGCCTCGATCACGGCATCGCCCGCGCGGCCCCAGTCGATGCCGAACAGCCCGAGCCGCCGCCCCAGAAGCGAGCGCTGCGGCTGGATGAGTTGGAGCCTGACCTTGGGCCCATAGCGCCCGCGCGCATAGCCGCGGATGTCGCCCAACGCGTCGACCAGCCCCAGGCTCAGGCCCCGCTTGCCCGTCCAGAACAGGCCGGTGAAGAGGTCGGGGTTCTCGTCCAGCCGGTCGCCCCGGCGCAGGCGCACGAGGTCGATGAATGTCTGATGCACTTCGAGTTGCAGCGCCTTCAGCCGCTCCACGTCTTCCGCCTTTTCCGGCCGGAAGGGGTCGAGCACCGACTTGTTCTCGCCCGCCGTGTAGACGCGCCGCTCGATGCCGAGCTTGTCGAGCAGGCCCGTGAAGCCGAACGACGCCGAGACCACCCCGATCGAGCCGACGATGGAGGAGGGGTCGGCCACGATCTCGTCGCCCGCAAGTGCGATCATGTAGCCGCCCGACGCCGCCACATCCTCCACGAAGACCACGACGCGCTTTCGCTTGTCGTCGGCGAGATCGCGGATGCGCTGGAAGATCAGCCGCGACTGCACGGGCGAGCCGCCCGGCGAATTCACCACGACCGCGACCATCGGCGCGTCTTTGAACGCAAACGCTTTCTCCAGCACGCCCGCCACCGAGGCGAGGTTCAGGGACGGCCGAAGCTGCCCGCCGCCCGCCATGATCGTTCCATGCAGCCGCACCACGGGAATCGTCGGCCCCTCCGAGCGAAGCGAGCGGGGCAGAAGGCGGCGAAGCGAAAAGGGCAAGGGGAAACTCCGGTTTTCCCCGATGTAGGAAGTGTTGGGAAGGGCGCAAACCCTTTGCGGTCGGCCGCTCGCGAAGTTGGAGGCGTGACTTTCCCACCCCCTGAGGGCGCGGACCCACGCCTCAGTCCCCGAACAGCGAAGCCTCGCCGTTGTTGATCCGGTCCGCCTCGGCGTTGAACCGGTTCGAGCCCTTGTCGTGCAGCATGAGGGGGGGATGCACCGACAGGTCCCCGCGTGCGCCCCGCACCGCGCGCAGCACGATGCGGATCGCGGGTGCGTCCGCGCGCGGATGCAGCGCCTTGAGCGCCACCGCGCCGAACCGCCCGCGAAGTGCCGGCAGGATGTCGGGCAGCGATGCGGGCCGCGCGATCAGCACGAGGCCCCCGCGCGGCCGGCAGACGGCGGCGGCACTTCGCAGCCAGTTGCCCCAGAGGCTCGGGTCCATCGCATGTGCCGCAGCCCTCAGCGGGTCGGGGCTCTGGTGGTCGGTGCCCGCGTTGAAGGGCGGGTTCATCAGCACGAAGTCGAAGCCGTTGTCGGGCAGGCCCGAAAGCGCGCGCGCAGCCCCCGAAAGCGCCACATCCGCCTCGATCACGCAGGCGCGCCCGGCCAGCCCCGCATTGTTCTCGTGCGCGAGCGTCGCGCGCGCGAACGACGCCATCTCCGGATCGCGCTCGGCCAGCACCACGCGGGCGCCCGCGCAGCGCGCGACGAGGGCCAGGCCCGCAGCACCCGCGCCTGCGCCGAAATCCACCGCCTCGCCCGCGAAGTCGGAAGGCACGGCTGCCGCCAGCATCATCGCGTCCGTGCCCGCGCGGTGGCCGCGCGCGGCAGGCTGCACCAGCCAGAACGCGCCGCGGTGGAAGGCGTCGAGCGTGTGTGCGCTCACCGAGGCCCGCTAGCGCATCTCGTTGCCGATGCCGGCATCGGTCAGGATGCGGCGGGCTTGCGCCTCGTCGTCCGCGGGAACCAGGACGCGGCGCGCGAGAATGCCGATCGAGCCTTCCATGATGCTCATGTTCTGGTCGGCCACCAGGCATTCGATGCCGGCATCGCGCAGAAGCGACTGCGCAAACGACAGCACAACGGGGTCGTTGGTCCGCATCAGCTCGATCATGGAACACACCTCCGCATGAACCGAACCCTTGGCAGAGTGCGGCGTCCAAGGCAACGCGGGGGACACGCCGGGCCCCGCGACGCCAGCGAAGCTTGCGGGCCGGGCGATTGAGTGGCAGATGCTGCGCTGCATCAAGGGGGCGGGGCGTTGTTTCTCCCGTTCGCCAGACTAAGGAGTCTCAGGGTCTTGGGCGTTGTTCTCAATCTGGAGCCGGGCAAGCGCGAAGGGCAGAACGCCTCGATCGCGGCCCTCCTCGCGCTGACGCAGGAGGATATGGGCCGCGTCAACAAGCTGATCCTGTCCAAGGCTGGCTCGGATGTGGCGCTGATTCCCGAGATCGCGAACCACCTGATCGCGGGCGGCGGCAAGCGCCTGCGCCCCATGGTGACGCTGGCTGCCGCCGGCATGTTCGGCTATCGCGGCGAAAGCCATGTGAAGCTCGCCACCGCCGTCGAGTTCATGCACACCGCGACCCTGCTTCACGACGATGTGGTCGATGAAAGCGATCTCCGCCGTGGCCGCAAGACCGCGCGCACCATCTGGGGCAACCAGGCGAGCGTGCTGGTGGGCGATTTCCTGCTCGGCCAGGCCTTCCGCATGATGGTCGATGTCGGCTCGCTCGAAGCGCTGGACATCCTGTCCACCGCCGCCAGCGTGATCGCCGAAGGCGAGGTGATGCAGCTCGCCGCCGCCAAGAACCTGGAAACCACCGAGGACGAGCACTTCGCCGTGATCAAGGCAAAGACTGCGGCACTGTTCTCGGCCGCGGCCGAAGTCGGCCCGGTGATCGCCAACGCCTCGCGCGCGGATCGCGCGGCGCTGCGCTCCTACGGCATGAATCTGGGGCTTGCCTTCCAGCTCATCGACGACGCGCTCGACTATGGCGGCTCGGCAGCCTCGCTCGGCAAGAATGTCGGCGACGATTTCCGCGAGGGCAAGGTCACGCTGCCCGTGATCCTCGCCTTCCGGCGCGGCACGGGTGCCGAGCGCGACTTCTGGCGCGCGGCCATCGAAGGCGGCGAGACCGACGATGCGGCGCTCGATCGCGCGATGGCGCTGATGACCAAGCACGGCGCGATCACCGACACGGTGGGCCGCGCCCGCCACTTCGGCGGCATCGCGCGCGATGCGCTCGCGCCCCTCGAGGACACGCCCGGAAAGAGCGCGCTGCTCGACGTGATCGAGTTCTCGATCAGCCGCGCGGTGTAGGCTGGGGCGGCCCCGCGCTGCCCGCCTCGCTTGGCCCATCTGCCCCAATCGTGAACACCCAGCGCTTGCTCCCTCACCCCAAAAAGGCCAAGTTCCCGGCCTTCACGGGTGCTTCGCGCCCAGGAGGGCGCCTTGGCGGGAATTCCCGCATCCGGGGCTGGCGCCTCCGGGCTTGCGTTCGAGGCTTGAGGAAGGAACCGGCATGAGATTCGGCAAGGCCACGAGGTCTGCTCTCGCGGCGGGCGCAGCATGGCTCGCACTGAGCATGGCCGTCCAGGCGGAAACGCCCAAGCTCAATGCGGGCACGTTCGCCGGCGCGTTTCTCGCGGGCCGCGTGGCGGAGGCCGACAACGATTATTCCGCGGCCGTCGCCTATTACGAGCGCGCGCTGCTGCTCGATGCGGGCAACGACCAGATCCGCCAGAGCCTGATGCTGACGCTGATCGCGGCCGGCCAGTTCGACCGCGCCCTGCCGCATGCCGAGAAGCTGAAGTCGGTCGCCGAGGTCGAGCGCTTCTCGCGCATGGCGCTCGCAGCCGACGCGTTGCGCAAGAAGGACTACAAAGCCGCGCAGAGCTGGCTCCAGCTCGCGCTCGAATCCGATCTCGACCGTCTGGTCACCCGCGTGATGAGCGCCTGGGCCGTGGAAGGCGACAAAGGCGGCAAGGCGGCGTTGGCTGCGCTCGACGCCATCGAGGGGCCGGAATGGTTCCGCGTCTTCACCACCTATCACCGCGCGCTGATAGCGGATGCCTCCGGCCTCAAGAAGGAAGCGGGCGAAGCCTATGCCGCGCTGACGGCCGATGTGGACGCGGCCGCCACCGCGCCCGACACCTTCCTGCGGGGTGCCGAGGCCTATGCGAGCTTCCTCGCGCGCGAAAACCGGCGCGACGAATCGCTCGCCGTGCTCGACACCGCCCAGGAGGCCGCGCCCGGCCGCGTTTCCACCGCAGCGCTCCGCGCCAAGGTGGAAGCGGGCGAGAAGCCCGTGCTGTTTGCGCGCAACCCGGCCGAAGGCGCGTCCGAGATCCTCTTGAACATGGCCACCGCGCTCAACCGCTCGGGCGGCGAGCCTTTCGTGCGGCTCTACCTCAACTACGCGCTGGCGCTGCGCCCCCAGAGCGACGAGGCCCTGATCCAGCTCGCCTCCGTGGACGAGACGCAACAAAAGCCCGAGGCCGCGATCGCGCTCTACGAGCGCATCCCCGATGCGAGCCCGCTCAAGCGCGCGGCCGAGCTTCAGCTTGGCCTCAACCTGGCCGACCTCAAGCGCTATGACGAGGCGATCACCCATCTCAAGGCGCTGCTCGAGTCCGACCAGGAGGACCTGCGCGCCTATCTCGCGCTCGGCGGCGTCTATGCCGCGCAGGAGGACTACCGCTCGGCGGCCGACCTCTACGACCGCGCGGTCGCCCTGATCCCCGAGCCGACGCCCGCCGAATGGAACATCTTCTACCAGCGCGGCATCGCCTATGAGCGGCTCAAGGAATGGCCCAAGGCCGAGCCCAACTTCTTCAAGGCGCTGGAGCTCAACCCCGACCAGCCGCAGGTCCTGAACTATCTCGGCTATTCCTGGGTCGACATGAACATGAACCTGGAGCGCGGGCTGGAGATGATCCGCAAGGCGGTCGAGCTTCGCCCGTCCGACGGCTACATCGTCGACAGTCTGGGCTGGGCCTACTACCGCCTCGGCCGCTTCCCCGAAGCCGTCACCGAGCTCGAGCGCGCGGTCTCGCTCAAGCCCGACGATCCCGTGCTGAACGACCACCTGGGCGACGCCTACTGGCGCGTCGGCCGCAAGCTCGAAGCCACCTTCCAGTGGAGCCACGCGCGCGATCTCAAGCCCGCCGACGAGGCCGTGCTGAAGCAGGTCGAGCTGAAGCTCAAGGAAGGTCTGCCCGACGCGCCTCCCGCCACGACGACCGATGCCAGCGAGCCGCCCGCGGTGACGCCTGAACCCACGGCGCCCGCCGCGCCGCTGGAGGAGAACCGCACCCAAGCGGAGCCCACCGTCCTGCCGGCCTCGGCCACGACGGCTGCCGCACCCGCCGCCGCCCCGGCTGCCCTGCCGGCAGCCTATGTGGTGCAGCGCGGCCAGTCGCTCTGGTCGATCGCCGATGAGCACCTGGGCGACGGCAACCGCTTCCGCGAGATCCTCGACCTCAACCCCGTCCTCCGCGGCGACCCCGCCCGCCTCCAACCCGGCCAGGAACTGGTGCTGCCGCCCGGGCGGTGAGGAGCATCGAACGCTTCGGAATGTTTGCGACGGGACGGAACTCCGCCGTCCCGCTCGCTCTCGAACGGCATGGACCGAGGCTTGCGGCCGATCAGCGGGGCCGGTCCGGCTCCACCGTGCGGCTGGCGAAGACGTCCTTGGCCGCGAACAAGCCGTTCAGGGCGGCCGGGAATCCGGCATAGACCGCCATCTGCATCAGCACCTCCACGATCTCCGAACGCGTCAGCCCGACGTTCAATCCCGCCTCGATGTGCACCTTGAGCTGAGGCGTCGCGTTGCCCATGGCGGCAAGCGCCGCGATGGTCGCGATCTCGCGTGAACGCAGATCGAGTCCTGGGCGCGAATAGATGTCGCCGAACGGAAATTCGAGCAGATAGGTCGCAAAATCGGGGGCGATGTCCGCGAGTGCGGCCACGACCCTGTCTCCGGCCTCGCCATCGATCTCGGCAAGCGCGCGTCGGCCGCGTTCCAGCCGGCTTTCACCGGCGTTCGGGGAGTGGTGCATCATGGTGCTCTGTCCTCTTTCCTGTTTCGGCGTAACCACCGATCTTGGTGTCGAGGAAGAGAAGGCAGGCGTTCAGCTCATCGACTTGGGCACGCACGCGATCGCGGTGCTGCTCCAACAGCCCGCGGCGTTCCGCTTGGGTGCGATCTCCTTGCTCCCGAAGCCCGGCGTAGCGCAGCATCTCCCGGATCGGCATGCCCGTCTTCTTCAAGCGGCCGAGAAACTCGATCCAAGCGAGGACCGAGGGGCCATAGTCGCGGTGGCCGGAGCGGTCCCTGTCCGCATAAGGCAACAGCCCGATCCGCTCGTAGTAGCGGATCGTATGGGCGGTCAGTCCCGTGCGTCTTGCGAGATCACCAATCTTCATCAGTGCCTGTTTCTCTTTACGACGCAGGCAGATCTACGAGTTCGAGTGAGCTCGAAGTCAAGAGGCAGTTCCCGTGACCGGTCATGGGCGCAATTCGGTCAGTGATCGCACAGCCCGACCAGAGAACCGGTACCTCCGCCTCACCTCGCACCACCCTCTCCGATTTCCCCTCCCCCTTGAGGGGAGGGGTACGGGGTGGGGGTAACGTCGAACCAGTGCCTGCACCCATACCCCCACCCTGTATCCCTCCCCTCAAGGGGGAGGGAGGACGTCGGCGTGAGTGCAGATATTTGAACGTCCCGGTCAGTCTCACTCCGCCACGCTCACCCGCCAGATCGCGTTGCCCGTGTCGTCCGCGATCAGCAGCGAGCCATCCCCTTGCACGGCCAGACCCGTCGGCCGTCCATACACCTCGCCCGCTTCGGCATCCCGGAAGAAGCCGGTCACGAAATCCACCGGCTGGCCCGAAGGCTTGCCGTCAGCGAACGGCAGGAACGCGACGCGATAGCCGGAATGGCTCGAACGGTTCCACGAGCCGCGCTGGGCGATGAAGGCGCCGTTGCGGAAGGCTTCGGGAAACGCCTCGTTCTGCGGAAACACGATGGCCATGGTGGACGTGTGCGCTCCGAGCGCGAAGTCGGGCGTCAGCTTTTCGGCTGCTTCCGCCTCTGCCGTGGGTTCGATGCGCGGATCGCGGTTCTCGCCCCAGTAGTAGAAAGGCCAGCCGTAGAAGCCGCCATCCTTCACGCTGGTGGCATAATCGGGCACGAGGTCGTCGCCCAGATGATCGCGCTCGTTGACCACGGTCCACATCGCGCCCGTCTGTGGCTCGAACGCGATGCCGTTGGGGTTGCGCAGGCCGCTGGCGAAGATGCGGTGGCCCGAGCCGTCGGGATTGATCTCGTGGATCGCCGCGCGGCCTTCCTCTTCGGCCAGCCCGTTCTCGCCCACGTTGGAGGCCGAGCCCACCGTCACGTAGAGCTTCGAGCCGTCCGGGCTCTGGACGATGTTGCGCGTCCAGTGGTTGTTGTAGCCGCCGGCCGGTAGTTCGAGCACCTTGGTGCCTTCGCCCGTGACCGCCGTGTCGCCCACGGTGAAGGGAAAGCGCATCACCGCATCGGTGTTGGCCACATAGAGCTGCCCGTCACGCGCGAGCAGGCCGAAGGGCTGGGACTGGTCGGTCAGAAGCGCATGGCGCTCGTCGGCCACGCCGTCGCCGTCCGTGTCGCGCAGAAGCGTCACGCGGTTGGCGCTTTCGGCCGCCGAGCCGTCGATCGAGCCCTTGTCGGCCTGGATCTTGGTGGAGGCTTCTGCCACCAGCACGTCGCCGTTTTCGAGCACATGCATCCAGCGGGGATTGTCGAGCCCGTGCGCGAAGGCCTGTACCTTGAAGCCGTCGGGCACCTTGGGCGTCGCGCCCTCGCTCCAGCCGATCCAGCTCGTGCGGTTGATCGTGCCCTCGTGCCAGGGGTCCACTGCGGGCAGGGCGGGATTGGCGCCCACCGAGGGCAGCTCGGAAATCGGCGTGTCTGCAAAAGCTGCGATCGACAGAAGCGAGGCGCCGGCGGCGAGGCCGAGCAGGAGGGGTTTCTTCAAGGGGCGGTTCCTCGGGTTCAGCGGCTGAGGGGGTGGGATCACGCTCCCAATGGCGAAATCCCCCAGCCGTTCCGGGCGCTTACGGCGATGTGATCCCCGCGCCCGTGCCGCACGGTCGCGCCTTGACCTCGCGGAGGGGCTTTCCTACGGAGTGTGGCGCCCGCCAGAGCCGCAGTCCGAAGGTTCCCCGACGTGACCACCAAGCCCGCCTATCTCGACCCCACCCGCTCGTTCCAGGGCCTGATCCTGACGCTGCACGACTATTGGGGGCGCCACGGCTGCGCGGTGCTGCAGCCCTACGACATGGAGGTGGGCGCGGGCACGTTCCACCCCGCCACCACGCTGCGCGCGCTCGGGCCGCGCCCCTGGAAGGCGGCCTATGTGCAGCCCTCGCGCCGCCCCAAGGACGGCCGCTACGGCGAGAACCCCAACCGCCTCCAGCACTATTACCAGTATCAGGTGATCCTGAAGCCAAACCCGTCCAACCTCCAGGAGCTCTATCTCGGCTCGCTGGAAGCCATCGGCATCGATCCGCTGCTGCACGACATCCGCTTCGTGGAGGACGATTGGGAAAGCCCCACGCTCGGCGCCTGGGGGCTCGGCTGGGAATGCTGGTGCGACGGCATGGAGGTCTCGCAGTTCACCTATTTCCAGCAGGTCTGCGGCCTCGAATGCGCGCCGGTCTCGGGCGAACTGACCTACGGGCTGGAACGGCTGGCGATGTATGTGCAGAACGTCGACAACGTCTACGACCTCAACTTCAACGGCGGCGAGGGCGACGAGCGCGTGTCCTATGGTGAGGTCTTCCTCCAGGCCGAGCAGGAATATTCGCGCCACAACTTCGAGCATGCCGACACGGCCCTGCTCTTGCGCCACTTCGAAGACGCCGAGCGCGAGGCCCACGCCCTGCTCACTGCGGGCTCGGGCGGGGAGGGCGCGCGCCACAAGATGGTGCTGCCCGCCTACGACCAGGCCATCAAGGCGTCGCATGCCTTCAACCTGCTCGACGCGCGCGGCGTGATCTCCGTCACCGAGCGCCAGAGCTTCATCCTGCGCGTGCGCAACCTTGCCAAGGCCTGCGGCGAGGCGTTCCTGCTCACCGAAGCCGGCGGGTTCCGCGACGCCGCCTGAGCGGCATGGGCCAGATCCCCTATCATCGGCTGACCGAGCGGCTCCTGCAACTGTTGTGGGTGCTGTTCGCCGTCGACTGCCTGGCGCTTCCCGCGAGCCTCTGGGAGCGCTTCCTCCTCAAGCGCTATGAGGGCGGCGAAAGCGGCGAGGGGCTCGACGGCCTTCTCATGGCGAGCGACCGGATGCAGGCCGCGGTCGGCATCACCCAGGTGCTTCTCACGCTGGTCGTCGTCGTGACGGCCGCCATCTGGATCCGCCGCGCCAACATGGCCGCCCGCGCGCTCGGCGCGCAGAACCTGAGGTTCACGCCCAATTGGGCGATCGGCTGGTACTTCGTGCCCCTGGCCAACCTGTTCATGCCCTTCCGGGCCATGGCCGAGATCTGGCGGGCGAGCGGCGGCGCGCCCGACTGGAAGAACGAGGCGCTGCCTTCCTTCTTCGCGGGGTGGTGGGGCTTCTGGCTCGCTTCCAACGTGGTGGGTCAATTCGCGGGCCAGTCGGCCTTCGGCGCATCGGCCATCGACAGCCTCATGTGGTCGAACACGCTCTACCTCGTGGCCGACGCCATCGCCGCCATGAACGACCTGTTCTTCATCCAGGTCGTGACGGCGGTCTATGCCCGCCAGGCGGAGACCGCGACGCGAAGCGCCTGACGGGTTCTACGAGGCCGGACGCACCACGATCTCCACGCGCCGGTTCTTCTGCCGCCCCTCGGGGTCGTCCGTGCCGTCGGGCAGCGCGTTGGGGGCGACGGGCCGTGATTCGCCGAGTGCGGCGGCCGTGATGGCATCGGCCGCGAAGCTCTCCGAGCCCACCAGATAGCTCTTCACCGATTCCGCCCGGCGCGCGGAAAGCTTGAGGTTGTAGCCGTCCGAGCCCTTGGCGTCGGTGTGGCCCTCCACCACGAACAGCGCCTGGGGAAAGCGTGCCCGCACATCCGCCGAAAGCGCCCGCAGCGCGACTTCGGCCGCGGGCCGCAGCGTGGCCTTGTCGAAGTCGAACAGGATGTCGGCCGAAAGCGTGTAGCGCACCCCGCCATCCGCTTCCTCCGTCACCGCGAGCCCCTCGACGGGGGGAGGGGCGGCGGCCACCGGCTGGGGCGCGAACGCCATCTCCTCCGCGGAAAGCATCCGCGGCTCCTCGAAGCTGATCGCCGGCTCCGTGAACCCTATCGAGGGCTCGGTGAAGCCGATCGAAGGCTCCGTGAACGAAATGCTCGGCTCGGACGCGCTGAAGTTGTCGGGCACGCTCGTCGGCGGCGCATCCATCGCGCCCGCGGAAAACGGTGCTCCCCAGACGAGCAGGGCAAGCAGGAAGCGCCGCATCACTCCACCGGCACGTCCAGAACGGGAAGCGACTTCCCGAAGCGCACCGCGAACGGCCCCGGACTCGTCGCGGGCGGTGCGAACCACGCCCAGAACCGCATGCTCGCCCCCGGTCCCAGCGCTTCTTCCGGCAGCGCCGAGCACAGGCACTCGTTGGCGATGCCCACGGTGAAGGCTTTCTCCGCCTTGAAGTCCATCAGCGCGATGTCGCGAAGCCCATAGGCCGAGCTGCCGATCCCCAGCGCGTCCACGGCCACCGCATCCGTGCCGGTGTTCTTCACCTCGTAGTCGAGCTGCAGCATCTGCTGCCCCGGCACGCGCTTGAGCGAAACCACGCTCGCCGAGACGCCCGGCACCAGCTCGGTCGACTTGGACGCGTCCTGCGCCCATGCCGGACCCACCCCTCCCGCAAGCCCGAGCCCGAACAGGAGAACAGCGAAGAAGCGCGTCATGGATGATCTCGCCACGAAAGATGACGTTGGGTAAGCTCGGATCGTGGCACCTTTACCCGCCTTCCGCAAGCGGCTAGCAAGCCCGCGAGTTTCGCCGCCGAAAGCCTGTTTCCATGCCCGACCTGCTTCTCGAACTCCGCTCGGAGGAGATTCCCGCCCGCATGCAGCGCAAGGCGGCAGGCGATCTGCGAAAGCTCCTCACCGACGCGCTCGTGGAGGCCGGCCTCACCTATGAGGGCGCGCGCGAATACTGGACGCCGCGCCGCCTGACGCTCGACATCCGCGGCCTCTCACCTCGCTCGCGCGACGTGCGCGAGGAGATCAAGGGCCCTTCCACCAAGGCGCCCGAGGCGGCGGTCCAGGGCTTCCTGCGCAAGGCCGGTCTGTCCGACATCGCCCAGGCCCACATCCATTCCGACCCCAAGAAGGGCGATTTCTACGTCGCCCACAGCGTGAAGCCCGGCCGCGACGCAGCCGCCATCATCGCCGAGGCCGTGCCCGCCATCCTGCGCGACTTCCCCTGGCCGAAGTCGATGCGCTGGGGCAAGGCCTCCGAGCAAGCCGGCGCCTTCCGCTGGGTGCGCCCGCTTCAGTCCATCCTCTGCACCTTCGGCCCTGAGACCGAGGAGCCGGTGGTGGTGGATTTCACGGTCGGCGGCATCCGCTCGGGCAACACCACCGTGGGCCACCGCTTCCACGCGCCGGGCGACATCACCGTGCGCCGCTTCGAGGACTATGCCGAAAAGCTCGAGCGCGCCTTTGTCGTGCTGGACGCCGAGCGCCGCAAGGAGATCATCCGCACCGACGCCCAGAACCTCGCTTTCGCGAACGGCCTCGAACTGGTGGAGGACGAGGGCCTGCTCGAAGAAGTGTCGGGCCTCGTGGAATGGCCGGTGGTGCTGCTCGGGGCGTTCGAGGAAGCCTTTCTCGAAATCCCCGCCGAAGTGATCCGCCTCACCATCCGCGCCAACCAGAAATGCTTCGTGGTGCGTCCCTCGGGCACGCCCGAGGGTGCGCGCCTCGGCAACCGCTTCGTGCTCACCGCCAACATCGAGGCGAAGGACGGCGGCGAGGAGATCGCGCGCGGCAACGGCAAGGTGGTGCGCGCGCGCCTGTCGGACGCGCTCTATTTCTGGAAGACCGACCAGGCGGACCTGCCCGACCTCGCCCGCCTCGAAGCCTCCGCCGAGAAGTTCGGCCTCCTCCTCGAAAAGCCGCTCGACCAGCGCATGGCGCGGCTCGACAACCTGAACGTCACCTTCCACGCCAAGCTCGGCACGCAGGGCGAGCGGGTCGCGCGCATCCGCCGCCTCGCGCGCGAGCTCGCCCCGCTGGTCGGCGCCGAGCCCCATCTGGCCGAGCGCGCGGCAAGCCTCGCCAAGGCCGACCTGCAAACCGAAGTGGTGGGCGAGTTCCCCGAGCTCCAGGGCCTGATGGGCCGCAAATACGCAGCCCTCCAGGGCGAGCACCCATCCGTTGCCGCGGCGATCGAGGAGCACTGGAAGCCGCAAGGCCCCACCGACCGCGTGCCTTCCGATCCCGTTTCGATCGCGGTGGCATTGGCCGACAAGCTCGACACGCTGGTGGGCTTCTGGGCGATCGATGAAAAGCCGACCGGCAGCAAGGACCCGTTCGCGCTGCGCCGCGCGGCACTTGGCGTCGTCCGCATGGTGGTGGAGCGCGGGCTGTCGCTTCCGCTCTCGCCCATCCTCGCCGCCCATCTCGCCCAGGAAGCCGGCGCAGGCAAATGGCATCTGGGAACGAGCACGGAGCGTCAAGCCGACGATCTCCTCGCTTTCTTCCACGACCGCCTCAAGGTCTATCTCCGCGACGGCGGGGCGCGCCACGACCTGATCGACGCGGTGCTCGCGGGCGATGTGCCGGCCGGCGAGACCCTCCCCCCGGACGCCGCCCCCGCCAACGATGACCTGCTTTCCGTTGTCCGCCGCGTCGAGGCGCTCGGCTCGCTTCTCGCCACCGAGGACGGCAAGAACCTGCTCGCCGGTACCAAGCGCGCGGCCAACATCCTCGCCGCCGAGGAGAAGAAGGGAACGGCCGTAGCGCAAGTCGTGAATCCCGGCCTCTTCCGCGATCCGACCGAGGGCGCGCTCTTTGCGGCCGTCGGCCAGGCCGAAAGCGAAGCGGCGCTTGGCGTCGCGCGCGGCGACTATGCGGATGCCATGCGCGCGCTGTCCTTGCTGCGTGCGCCTGTCGACGCCTTCTTCGAAGAGGTTCTCGTGAACGACGAGGACGAGGCCGTCCGGGCCAATCGCTTGGCGCTGCTCGCCCGCATCCGCGCGGCCACCTCCACGGTCGCCGATTTCTCGCGCATCGCGGGGTAGGGCGTGGCGCCCACGGCCATCCTGCCCGAAGCCCGCGCGACCGAAGAGGCCGCCCGGCTCCTCCTCGCGGGCGAGGCCGTGGCGCTTCCCACCGAGACCGTCTACGGGCTCGCGGCCGATGCGACCAATGGCGATGCGCTCGCCCGCATCTTCGAGGCCAAGGGCCGGCCGCGCTTCAACCCGTTGATCGTGCATGTGGCCGATCTCGCGATGGCCGAAAAGATCGGCCGCTTCGATCCGCTGTCGCGCGCTCTGGCCGCGAATTTCTGGCCGGGCCCGCTCACTCTCGTCGTGCCCGTGCGCGAGGATGCCGTCCACCCGCTCGCGCTCGCGGGCCTGTCCACCGTGGGCCTGCGCGTGCCCCGGGGCTTCATGCGCGAACTGATCGCCCACACCGGCCGGCCGCTCGCCGCCCCCAGCGCCAACCGCTCGGGCAGGCTTTCGCCCACCGATGCCGCGGCCGTGGCCGACCAGCTCGCGGGCCGCATCCCGCTCGTGGTGGATGGCGGGCCGGCGGGCGTGGGCGTGGAATCCTCCATCCTGCGTGTCGAGGGCGAGACGCTGCGCCTGCTGCGCCCCGGCGGGCTCTCGGTCGAGGCGGTCGAGGCGTTCACGGGCCGCCCGGTCTCGCGCACGGCTGCGGGTGCCGCGATCGAGGCACCCGGCATGATGCTGTCGCATTATGCGCCCAACGCCCGCCTCAGGCTCGGTGCCAAGACCGTGCGGCCCGGCGAGGCGCTTCTGGCCTTCGGCGGCCGGCCCGACGGGGCAGGGGCTGTGATGGTGCGCGACCTTTCACCAACAGGTGATCTGCGCGAGGCCGCCCGCAATCTTTTTGCCTACCTCAAGGACCTTGACGCTGCGGAAGCGGATGTGATTGCTGTGGCACCCATCCCGCCGGCGGATCTCGGGGAGGCTATCCGCGACCGGCTGGAACGGGCTGCAGCGCCGCGAAGCTGATTTGAAGCAACGCGCTGACAAAGCCGTAACCATGGGAAGTACCAAACAAATTTAACTCACTTTCTTAAGCGCCGGGGAGGAGAGCGCTCGTATTGTGACCCCATAGAGATCGGGAAAACCGGTCCGACGGAGAGAGGCACTGCCGCTCTCGGGAGCAACAGGAAGGCGAGATACCATGATGATTGAAAGGGCCGCCCGCGCCGAACGGCATTCGCGCACGATGCGCATGGATCCGTTTCGCCTGCCCCAGCCGATGAGCTTCACCGAGCGCGACGGCTCGGGCGAGGTGACGTTCACGCTCGACCGCCGCGGCGTCTCGATTCGCCGCTTCCTTCAGCGCTCCGGCCTGCCGGCCAGCGTGGCGCTGCCCGCCAACGCCTTCCGCGGCGTGGCCGCGAGCGCTGTCGAGGACGACGAGGGCCACGTCACCGTGACGCTCGAGCTTCTGCACGCCGATCCCATGCTCTGCGTGCCGCTGCTCGTCGCCAACGACCTCGACGACATCGCGGTCGACTGGCGCGAATGGTCGGACGCCTACAACCTGCCGATGCTTCTGATCGAGGCCGACGGCGTTGCCCGCACGCTGGAAGAGTCGCTCGGCGCGGTTGCCCGCTCCGCCGGCGCCGACCGCCGCCAGGGCCGTCCCACCCATGCCCGCCGTCCCCGCTTCCTCGCGCGCCGCAAGATCGGTACGCTCGGCGTCCGCCTCGTGGTCGGCGGCGAACCGGTGATCGCGGCCGACTAAGGGCTTCGAGCCCGCCTCGGCACGGATCGGCGAGGGGGCAGAACGGGCGCTGCGGCGACCAACGTGCCGCCCGGCCCCGCGCCTCCTCCGTTCCTCATCCTGAGGTGCCCGCGAAACGCGGGCCTCGAAGGACGCACGACCGTGCAACCGCACAGGCGCGCCCCGCCTGCCCAACGATCCCAACGGTCAGGCAGTGAAAGCCGGGCGTGGCAACGCCCTCAAACCAGCGGCTTCACCCCCGCCCACAACCCGGCGCCCACCAGCCCCGCGAAGATCAGCCACCCCACCTGCCCATTCGAGCGGAAAAGCCGCAGGCATTGTTCGGGGTCGTCGATGTCCAGAACCCGGATCTGGCGGGTGAAGTGGACAGCCGCCGCCAGGAGCCCCGCCATTGCGGGCAGCGGCGCCCCCGCCAGCGCGAAGCTCGACGCCATCAGAACGAGCGCCCCGCCATAGAGCCCGGCGAGCCAGGATTTCGTGTCGTCCCCGAACAGCCGCGCGGTCGAGCGCACGCCCACCAGCGCGTCGTCCTCCTTGTCCTGATGGGCGTAGATCGTGTCGTAGCCGATCACCCACATCACGGAGGCCGCGTAAAGCAGAACGGCCGGCGCGCCGATGCTTCCATGCACCGCAGCCCACCCCATCAGCGCCCCCCAGGAGAAGGCGAGGCCCAGCACGAATTGCGGCCAGTCGGTGATGCGCTTCATGAAGGGATAGAGCGCCACCACGAGCAGCGACACGAGCCCGAGCCCGATGGTGAAGGGGTTGAACTGCACGAGCACGGCCAGTCCCACCAGGCATTGCGCTGCCAGGAATGCCCAGGCCTGGCGCCGGCGCACCTGCCCCGAAGGCAGCGGCCGCGAGCGGGTGCGCTCGACGCTCGCGTCGATCCTCTCGTCCACGATGTCGTTGTAGGTGCACCCGGCCCCCCGCATCGCCACCGCACCCACGAGAAACAATACGGTGTGCCAGGGATCGGGCAGCATCCCCCACCATGGCGCGTCGGCCTGGGGGAGTGCGAGCGCCGCAAGGGCGGCCGACCACAGGCACGGCCAGAGCAGCAGCTCCCACCCGATCGGCCGGTCCCACCGCGCAAGCTGCGCATAGGGCCAGGCAGCGCGCGGCAGGGTGCGGTACACCCAGTGCCTGCGCGGCGCATCCGCCACCCGGCCCTGTGCCCCGCGGGACTGGATTTCGTCGGTCATGGCAGCGGAGTGGCAGGCACGAACGGGCGGGTCAAGCCGGTGGGCGCGAACTGGTTCAGCGGTTTCGATTGACCCCGCCGCCCCGCTCGCCTACCCGCGCGGAACAGGTGAGCGAGGGTCTGACGCATGGATGTGTTGCTGATTGGCGGCGGTGGGCGCGAGCATGCGCTGGCTTGGAAGCTCAAGCAGTCGCCGTTGCTCGAACGCTTCTATGCGGCCCCCGGCAATCCCGGCATCGCCGCACTCGCCGAATGCGTGGCGCTCGACGTCGCCGACCACGAGGCCGTGGCGCGCTTCGCCGAAGACAAGGGGATCGACCTCGTCGTGATCGGCCCGGAAGCCCCGCTGGTCGCGGGCTTGGCCGACAGGCTGCGCGCGGACGGCATCCTCGTCTTCGGCCCGTCCGAGGCCGCGGCCCGGCTCGAAGGCTCGAAAGGCTTCACCAAGGAACTCTGCGCCGAATTCGCCATCCCCACGGCCGCTTTCCGGCGCTTCAGCGATCTCGGTGCGGCCGAAGCCTATCTCAGCGAGCGCGGCGCGCCCATCGTGGTCAAGGCCGATGGGCTCGCCGCCGGCAAGGGCGTCACGGTCGCGGAAAGCGTGGAAGAGGGAGTCGACGCCCTTCGCGCCTGTTTCGCGGAACCCGGCGCGGAAGTGGTGATCGAGGATTTCCTCCAGGGCGAGGAAGCCAGCCTGTTTTGCCTGTGCGACGGCACGCGCGCCGTTGTCTTCGGCACCGCCCAGGACCACAAGCGCGTGGGCGAAGGCGACACCGGCCCCAACACGGGCGGCATGGGCGCCTATTCGCCGGCCCCGGTGATGACCGAGGAGATGCTCGCCCGCGCCATGCGCGAGATCGTGGAGCCTACGCTTGAGGGAATGCGCGAGCGCGGCACGCCGTTCTCCGGCGTGCTCTTCGCCGGCCTGATGATCACCCCAAGCGGTCCTCAGCTCATCGAATACAATGTGCGCTTCGGCGACCCCGAGACCCAGGCGCTCATGCTGCGCCTCGAAAGCGACCTCCTGGCCCTGCTCGCCGCCTGTGCGAAGGACGACCTGAGCGAGGCTGCACCCCGCTGGAGCGCCGATGCGGCACTCGGCGTCGTGATGGCGGCCGAGGGCTATCCCGGCGAGCCCAGAAAGGGCGGCGTGATCCGCGGGCTCGAAGCGGCACAAGCGGACGGCGCCCTGGTCTTCCACGCCGGCACCGCCACTCGCGATGGCGAACTCGTGGCGGCAGGCGGGCGTGTGCTCACCGTCGTCGCGCGGGGGGCGAGCGTGGCGGACGCGCAGGCCAAGGCCTATCGCGCGGTGGACCGCGTGGAATGGGCGGACGGCTTCTGCCGCCGCGACATCGGCTGGCGCGCGGTCGGGTCCGAGCCCAAATAGGTTCCAGCCAAGGCTCGGCGGTTGATTTGCCGCAGTTCCCCACGCAAAACCGCTTCGCACTTTCGCTGGAACAGCTTTTTGGGAGGATCGCCGAGCCATGTACCGTGCGCCCGCAGACGAGATCGCCTTCGTTTTGAACCATGTCGCCCCCGGCCCCGAGGATGGGCCGGACGCCGACCTCGTGGCGGCCGTGCTCGGTGAGGCCGGGCGCTTCGCGGAAGGCGAGGTGGCGCCGCTCGCCGATGTGGGCGACCAGGAGGGCGCGAAGCTTGCGGACGGCGTGGTCTCGACGCCGGAAGGCTGGCCCGACCTTTACCGCCGCTGGCGCGAAGGCGGCTGGAACGGGCTGTCGCTGCCCGAGGAGTGGGGCGGCCAGGGCCTGCCCGTGACCCTCGGCATGGCGGCGCACGAGATGTGGAACGGCGCCAACATGGCGTTTGGCCTGTGCCCCATGCTGACCACGGGGGCTGTGGAAGCGCTCGTCCAGCACGCCTCGCCCGAGTTGCAGAAGAAGTATCTGCCCAAGCTCGTATCCGGCGAGTGGACGGGCACCATGAACCTGACCGAGCCCCATGCCGGCTCCGACCTCGGCGGCGTTTCCACCAAGGCCCGCGAGGAGGCCGACGGCACGTTCCGCGTGTTCGGCCAGAAGATCTACATCACCTTCGGCGAGCACGACTGGACCGACAACATCGTCCATCTCGTGCTCGCCCGCATCGAAGGCGCCCCCCAGGGCACCAAGGGCATCTCGCTCTTTCTGGTGCCGAAATTCCTGGTCGAGGAGGACGGCTCGCTGGGGGCCCGCAACGATCTCGTCTGTGCTGGGATCGAGCACAAGCTCGGCATCCACGGCTCCCCCACCTGCACCATGGTCTACGGCAACGAGGGCCGAGGCGCCGTCGGCTGGCTGGTGGGCGAGCGGGGCCGCGGGCTCAACGCCATGTTCACCATGATGAACAATGCGAGGCTGGCTGTCGGCATGCAGGGCGTCGCCGTGGCGGATGCTGCCTTCACCAAGGCGCGTCGCTTCGCGGCGGAGCGCAAGCAGGGCAGGGCGGCGGGCTCGGATGGCATGGCGCCCATCATTCGCCACCCCGACGTGCAGCGCATGCTGCTGTCCATGCAGGGGCTGACCCAGGCCGCGCGCGCGATCTGCTACCTGTGCGCCCGTGCGCTCGACGCTGGCGAGCACGATCCCGCCATGCGCAACCGCGCGGGCCTGCTCACCCCCATCGCCAAGGCCTTCGGCACGGATGTGGGCGTCGACGTCGCCTCGCTCGGTGTGCAGGTGCATGGCGGCATGGGCTTCGTGGAGGAAACGGGCGCCGCGCGGCTTTATCGCGACGCGCGCATCGCTCCGATCTATGAGGGCACCAACGGCATCCAGGCGATCGACCTCGTCTCCCGCAAGCTGCCGCTCGAAGACGGCGAGCACGTGCGAGGTTTCATCGCGGAGCTTCGAGACACGGCGGATGCCGTGCGCGCCTCGAACCGGCCGGAATTCGGCGAGACCGCCGAGCGGCTGACGGAGGCGCTCGACGCGCTGGCCGACACCACGGGCTTTCTCCAGGCGGCCGTCGCCGAGAAGCGCGACGGGGAGTGGCTCGCCGGCGCGACTCCCTATCTCCGTCTGTTCGGCCTAGCCGCCGGCGGTGTGCTGCTCGCCAGGGGCGCGCTGTCTTCGGGCGACGAGAAGCGGGCGGCACTCGCGCGCTTCTTTGCGGAAAACCTCGTGGGCGAGACGGTGGCGCTCGCCGCCCGCGTCAAGAACGGCGCGCCGAGCTTGAACGCCGCGTCCGAACTCCTGCTCGACGCGTGAGGCAGCGATGACCGAGCATGTCAGCATCGAGCGCCGCGGCCCCGTCCAGGCCGTCCGCATGAACCGGCCCGACAAGAAGAACGCGATCACGCGCGCCATGTATCGCGCGATGGCCGACGCGCTGGCCGCGGGCGAAACCGACGAAGGGGTGCGCGCCCACATCTTCTTCGGCGTACCCGGCGCGTTCTCGGCCGGCAACGATCTGGCCGACTTTCTGGCCGTCGCGATGGGCGGCGGCGCGCCGACCGAGGTGTGGGATTTCCTTCAGGCGCTGGCGAGCGCGGAGAAGCCCGTGCTGTCGGGCGTGGACGGCATCGCGGTCGGCATCGGCACCACGCTCAACCTCCACTGCGATCTCACCTTCGCCACCCCGCGCACGGTGCTGCGCACGCCTTTCGTGGATCTGGGCCTCGTGCCCGAAGCGGCGTCCTCCCTGCTCGTCCCCGAGCGGGTCGGGCATCAGCGCGCCTTTGCGCTTCTGTGCCTGGGCGAGGGGATGACGGCAGCGGAGGCGCAGGCCGCCGGCCTCGTCTGGCGCGTGGTGGACGAGGGAGTGCTCGAGGAAACCGTCTGGGAAGCGGCCGAAAAGCTTGCTGCCAAGCCGCCCGAGGCGCTCCGCCTGTCGCGCCGCCTCATCAAGGGCGAGCCCGGCCGGGTCGAGGCGCGCATCCGCGAGGAGGGAGACCTGTTCGCCCAGCGCCTGCGATCCGACGAGGCGCGCGCCGCTTTCGAAGCCTTCATGCGCAGGAAAGCGTAAGAGGCGGCGAGGGGGTCAAGGATACAACCGCTCCTTCCCCCACCCGTCCCCATCCCGCGAGAACACGATCCGCTCGTGCAGGCGGAAGGGCCGGTCGTGCCAGAACTCGATGCTTTCGGGCAACAGGCGGAAGCCCGACCAGTGGTCCGGCCGTGGCACCACACCCTCGCCGAAGCGCTCCGTTTCCTCGCGCACACGGGTTTCCAGCCACTCCTTGCTTTGCAGCGGGCGCGACTGCGCCGACGCCCATGCGCCGATCTGGCTTCCCCGCGGGCGGCTCGCGTAGTAGCTGTCTGCTTCCGAATCGCCGACCACCTCCACCGCACCCCGGATGCGGACCTGACGGCGCAGGCTCTTCCAGTGGAAGCACATGGCGGCTTTCATGCTGCCGAGGATCTCCCGTCCCTTGGCGCTCTCGAAATTCGTGAAGAAGGTGAATCCCCGGTTGTCGAGCCCGTTAAGCAACACCATCCGCACGTTTGGCAGGCCTGAAGCGTCCACGGTCGCCAGTGCCAGCGCATTCGGATCGTTGATCTCCCGCTCTTTCGCTTCCGCGAACCACGTGTTGAACAGCGCCATCGGGTCGGATTCGCCCGAAAAGTCATTTTCGCTTAAGGTTGAGACATTCATAGTTTCGCTCGCTCAAGGAGGCCGCATGGCAGATTGCCCATCGCAACGTCCTGCGCAAGCGCGCAGCCCCCGCGCGAAGCTGCGTGTTCTCGCCGGCCTCGGCCTGTGCGGCCTCGTGGCGCTGGCGGGCTGCTCGTCCAAGCAGGCCGCGCTGCAGTCGGCCGAGCTCGACCGCTCGCTCTACACTTCCACCACCCAGACCGATCCCAAGCGCGACGCGCCCGAGCGCGTGTCCGACGAGAACACGATCCGCAACGCCGTTTCGGCGGCCGATGTGGCGCTTGCCGCGAACGGTCAGCCGATGGCCTGGGCGAATTCCGACACGGGCTCGCGCGGCGCCATCACTGCGCTCGATGAGTACCAGGACCAGGGCCGGCTCTGCCGCCGCTTCACCACCTCGCGCGAGAGCTTCGACGGGGTGGCGCTGTTCCAGGGCGAGGCCTGCAAGGCGCAGGCCGGCGACTGGCGCATGAAGGATTTCAAGCCGCTCTGACTTGCGCGGTGGATTTCGGCGGCACCCGTCTGGAATCCTTTGGCGCCAGACCGCATATAGTTGCCGAACGGCAACACCAAGGCGTCCCCCGCCGCCCCTGAGGCAACAGTCATGCGCGACCCATACGAGGTGCTGGGCGTTTCGAAAGATGCGTCCGCCGGCGAGATCAAGTCGGCCTTCCGCAAGCTCGCGAAGAAGTACCACCCCGACCAGAACCCCGACGACCCCAAGGCCAAGGAAAGCTTTGCGGCCGCCAACCAGGCCTATGAGATCCTGGGCGACGCGGAGAAGCGCAGGAGTTTCGACCGCGGCGAGATCGATGGCGACGGCAAGGAGCGCTTCCACGGCTTTCCCGGCGGCTCGGGCGGCGATCCCTTCGCAGGCTTCCGCCGCGGCGGCGGCCAGGCAGGGCCCGGCGGCATGCGCTGGGAGTTCCGCCAGGGCGGGCCCGACGGCGCGGGCGTGCAGGATCATGACGCCGACATCTTCTCCGAGCTTTTCGGCCAGGCCTTTGGCGCGGGCGGCGCCGGCATGGGCGGCGGCGGGCGGCGCTCGAACCCGGTGGGTGCGGATCTGAGCGCGGTGCTCGAAGTGGGTCTGGCCGAGGTCGCGACGGCGGCCAAGGTCACCGCCATGTTTCCGAACGGCAAGAAGATCGCGGTCAAGCTGCCCGACTATGTGGAGGACGGCCAGACGATCCGCCTGAAGGGCCAGGGCGAGATTGGGCCGGGTGGCGCGGGCGACGCGCTGGTGCAGCTTCGCATCCGGCCCGACCCGCGCTTCCGCATCGAGGGCCGCGACATCCACGCCGAAGTGCCCGTTCCCCTCAGGGATGCGGTGCTGGGCGCCAAGGTCTCGGTGGAAACGCCCGAGGGTTCGCGCCTGGCGGTTTCGGTTCCCGCCTGGTCCTCGTCGGACAAGGTTCTGCGCCTGAAGGGCAAGGGCCTGCCCGAAAAGGGGGGCGGACGGGCCGATCTCTACGCCCATCTCCGCATCATGCTGCCCGAGGGCGGGGACCCCAAGCTCGAGGCCCTGCTGCGCGAAGGCAATTGAAGCGCCCCCCTCCCTATGCAATAGGGCGGGGGAGTTTCAGGGTATCGAGCGGGAGCGAGCGCATGGCGGCCAAGGGCCTGATGGAAGGCAAGAAGGGGCTGATCTTAGGCGTCGCCAACAACCGCTCCATCGCCTGGGGCATTGCGCGCGCCGCGCGCGACCACGGTGCCGAGATCGCGCTCACCTACCAGGGCGAAGCCTTCCGCAAGCGTGTGGAGCCGCTCGCTGCCGAGCTCGGCGCCCACATCGCCGGCCATTGCGACGTGACGGACGCGGCCAGCCTCGACGCGGTCTTCGCCGATGTCGAGAAGCATTTCGGCAAGCTCGACTTCGTGGTGCACGCCATCGCCTTCTCCGACAAGGACGAGCTCGACGGCCGCTATGTCGAGACCACGCGCGACAACTTCCTGCGCACCATGGACATCTCGGTCTATTCCTTCACCACCGTCGCCAAGCGCGCGGAGCCCCTGATGAAGGATGGCGGCTCGCTGCTGACGCTCACCTATTACGGCGCGGAAAAAGTGATGCCGCACTACAATGTGATGGGTGTCGCCAAGGCGGCGCTCGAGGCTTCCGTGCGCTATCTCGCGGTCGATCTCGGCGGCAAGGCCATCCGCGTCAACGCGATCTCGGCCGGCCCGATCAAGACGCTGGCAGCTTCGGGCATCGGCGACTTCCGCTACATCCTGAAGTGGAACGAATACAACTCGCCGCTCAAGCGCACGGTCACGCCTGAGGAAGTCGGCGATTCCGCGCTCTACTTCCTGTCCGACCTGTCGCGCGGCGTCACCGGCGAGGTGCACCACGTCGATTCCGGCTACCACGTGGTCGGCATGAAGGCGGTCGACGCGCCCGACATCTCCACCGTCAAAGACTGATCTCATGCTCGATGGCTTGCGCGAAGCGGTGGCGAAGCTGCCGCTCACCTTCATCGTGCGCCATGGCGAGACCGCCTGGAACCACGAAGGCCGCCTGCAGGGCCAGTCCGACACCGACATCAACGCGCGCGGCCGTGCGCAGGCGACCGCGAACGGCGAGCATCTCGGCCGCCTGATCGGCCAGGCCGAAACCTTCAGCTTCGTTTCGAGCCCCATGCGCCGCACGCGCGAGACCATGGAGCGCCTGCGCACCGCCATGGGCCTCGACCCCCACGCCTACCGCACCGACGAGCGGCTCAGGGAACTGAGCTTCGGCGACTGGCAGGGCTTTTCCTATGACGAGCTCGAAGCCCGCGAGCCCGGCATCACGGCCGAGCGTCAGGCCGACAAATGGCGCTTCGTGCCGCCGGGCGAGGGCGCGGAAAGCTATGCGGGCCTGCTCGAGCGCGTGGCCCCCGCCATCCTGGAGCTCCGGCAGCCCACGGTCTGCGTCACCCATGGCGGGGTGATCCGCACGCTCTTCGTGATGTCGGGAACGCTCACCCCCGACGAGGCCTCCACCACCGGCATTCCGCAGGACCGGTTGCTGCGGTTGGAAGGCGGGCGGTTGGAATGGGTGTGACGCCGGGACCGCTCGGTCGCGAGAGGCGCGCGTTGACCCGCCGTCCGACCCCGGTCTAAACGCTGCTCACCCATGTCCCACAACACCTTCGGCCATCTTTTCCGCGTGACCACCTGGGGCGAGAGCCACGGGCCGGCCCTCGGCTGCGTGGTGGACGGCTGCCCGCCCGGCATCCGCTTCCGCTTGGAAGACATCCAGCACGACCTCGACCGCCGCCGCCCCGGCACCTCGCGCTTCGTCACCCAGCGCCGCGAGCCCGATGCGGTGCGCGTTCTCTCGGGCGTCCTGGAAGAAGCCGACGGCACGCTCGTCACCACCGGCACGCCCGTCTCCATGCTGATCGAGAACACCGACCAGCGCTCCAAGGATTACGGCGCGATCGCCGAGCAGTATCGCCCTGGCCACGCCGATTACGCTTATGAGGCGAAATACGGGCTGCGCGACCATCGCGGCGGCGGGCGCTCTTCCGCGCGCGAGACCGCGGCCAGGGTCGCTGCCGGTGCGCTCGCACGCAAGGTGATCCCAGGCGTTTCCGTGCGCGGCGCATTGGTTGCGATGGGCGAGAAGCGGATCGACCGCGCGAACTGGAACTGGGATTTCGTGGGCGATGGCGAAAACCCCTTCTTCACGCCCGACCCCGCTTCCGTGCCGATTTTTGCCGAATATCTCGACGCCATCCGCAAGGCCGGCTCCTCGGTCGGTGCCTTGATCGAGGTGGTGGCCGAAGGCGTGCCCGCCGGTTGGGGCGCGCCGATCTACGGCAAGCTCGACGCCGATCTCGCGGGCGCCTTGATGTCGATCAACGCGGTGAAGGGCGTCGAGATCGGCAATGGTTTCGAGGCCGCCCGCATCACGGGCGAGGAGAACGCCGACGAGATGCGCGCCGGCAACGAGGGGAGCCCACGCTTCCTGTCCAACCATGCGGGCGGCGTGCTCGGCGGCATCTCCACCGGCCAGCCGGTTGTCGCACGCTTCGCGGTGAAGCCCACCTCGTCGATCCTCACCCCGCGCCGCTCTCTCGACAAGGCGGGCGCGGAGGTGGACGTCCTGACCAAGGGCCGCCACGATCCCTGCGTGGGCATCCGCGCGGTGCCCGTGGGCGAGGCCATGATGGCCTGCGTGCTCGCCGACCATTTCCTTCGCCACCGTGGCCAGACCGGCCGGATTTGAGGTCCCATGGCTTTCGACCAGAAGCGCACCGCCGATGCCATCCGCGCCTTCGAGCGCGGCGAGATCGTGGTGGTCACCGACGATGACGGGCGCGAGAACGAGGGCGACCTGATCGTCGCGGCCGTCCACTGCACGCCCGAGAAGATGGCCTTCATCGTGCGCCACACGAGCGGCATCGTGTGCACGCCCATGCCGCGCGCCGAGGCCAAGCGCCTCAACCTGTCCGCCATGGTCACCGAGAACGACTCGGCCCACACCACGGCCTTCACCGTCAGCGTCGACTTCAAGCACGGCACCACGACCGGCATCTCGGCCGACGACCGCACGCTCACCGTGCGCAACTTGGCCAACGCCAATGCGGGCGCCGGCGATTTCGTGCGGCCGGGCCACATCTTCCCGCTGGTTGCGCGCGAGGGCGGCGTGCTCATGCGCTCGGGCCACACAGAAGCCGCCGTCGATCTCTGCAAGCTCGCAGGCCTCCCGCCCGTCGGCGTGATCTGCGAACTCGTCAACGACGACGGCACGGTGATGCGCGGGCCACAGGTCTCGAGCTTCGCCGAAGCGAACGGCCTGAAACAGGTTTCCGTCGCCGATCTGATCGCCTGGCGCCAGCGCTCGGAAACGCTTGTGGAGCGGGTCGCGAGCTTCGAAGTCGAGACCCCCGGCGGTCGCGCCCAGGCGCATGCCTACACGCTGCCCTGGGACCCGATGCAGCATCTGGCCCTCGTGTTCGGCGATATCCGCGACGGCACCGACGTGCCCGTGCGTCTCCACATCGAGGATGTGGTGCGCGACGTGTTCGGCGCGTCGTCTCCGCTCGACGGCCTCGTGCAGCGCATCGGCGAGCGCAAGCGCGGCGTGCTCGTCTATCTGCGCGAGGGCTCGGTCGGGGTCGCCTCGGGCGAGGTCACGCGCGCGGATGCCGAGCTTCACGCCGAAGCCCGCTCGCGCGAGAGCGAATGGCGCGAGATCGGGCTCGGCGCGCAGATCCTCAAGGATCTCGGCATCGCCTCGATCGAGCTTCTGTCCTCGCGCGAACGCCATTACGTCGCGCTGGAAGGCTTCGGCATCAAGATTTCCCGCACCACCATCGTGTGAGGCCGCTGACCCCATGACAACGCGCCTCTATTCGCACCTGGATTTCCAGGGCCACCAGAACCCGCCGGGCCACCCCGAGCGACCCGAGCGCGCTCGGGCGATCGCAGCAGCCCTCGACGACGAGAGCTTCGCCGGCCTCGACCGGCAGGAAGCACCGCTCGGCACCGTCGAGCAGGCGGCACTCGCCCATCCCGGCGAATATGTGGAAGCCATCCGCGCGGCCGTGCCCGCATCGGGCCTCGCGCGCCTCGATCCCGACACCACCGTCGGCCCCGGCAGCTGGGAAGCCGCGATCCGAGGCGTGGGCGGGGCGGTCGCGGCCGTGGACGACGTGTTCGCGAACGGCTTCGCCAACGTCTTCGTGGCCTCGCGCCCGCCCGGCCACCATGCCGAGCGCACGACGGCAATGGGCTTTTGCCTGTTCAACAACGCGGCCATCGCCGCCCGCCACGCGCAGCGCAGGCATGGCGCGGAGCGCGTCGCCGTCGTCGACTGGGACGTGCATCACGGCAACGGGACGCAGGACATCTTCTGGTCCGACCCGAGCGTGCTCTATGCCTCGACCCATCAGATGCCGCATTATCCCGGCACGGGTGCAGCATCCGAGACGGGGGCGGGCAACATCGTGAACGCGCCGCTCCATGCGGGCGACGGAGGCGACGCTTTCCGCGAAGCCTTCGAGAGCCGCATCCTGCCCGCGCTGGAAGCGTTCCGGCCCGACCTCGTGGTGATCTCGGCCGGTTTCGACGCCCATGCGCGCGATCCCCTGGGCGGATTGATGCTCGACGAGGAGGATTTCTCCTGGGCGACGGGCAAGCTGATGGACCTGGCCGACGCCCATGCGGGCGGGCGGCTCGTTTCCATTCTCGAAGGCGGTTACGATCTGGAAGGCCTCGCGCGCTCCTCTGCCGCGCATGTGGCCCGGCTGATGAAGGGGTGAAGCGCATGGCGGAAGCACCGAACACCGATGTGAAGGCGATGAGCTTCGAGCAGGCGCTCGACGCGCTGGAGCGCATAGTGGACGACCTCGAGCGCGGCGAGGTGCCGCTCGACGAATCCATCCGCATCTACGAGCGCGGCGAAGCGCTCAAGGCCCATTGCGACCGCCTGCTCCGCTCGGCCGAGGAGAAGGTGGAAAAGATCAGGCTGTCGCGCGAGGGCAAGCCGGTTGGCACGGAGCCGCTCGACCCCGAGTGAGCCCTTTGCCGCCGAAGTGACCTTTGCGCGCATGGACTTAACTGCCGCGCGCGCCTATCTCGGCAGGCAACAATCGATTTGACGAGGCCCAAGCAGCCGGTGACTTCACCCCCGCAAACGCCGCTTCTCGACCAGGTCCGCATCCCTGCGGACCTCAAGAAGATCCCCGAAGACCAGCTTCCCCAGCTCGCCACCGAGCTGCGCGCGGAGATGGTGGATGCCGTTTCACGCACGGGCGGGCATCTCGGCGCGGGGCTGGGCGTGGTCGAGTTGACGGTCGCGCTGCACTACGTCTTCGACACGCCCGCTGATCGCGTGATCTGGGATGTCGGCCACCAGGCCTATCCCCACAAGATCCTGACCGGGCGCCGAGACCGCATCCGCACGCTCCGCCAGGAGAACGGCCTGTCGGGCTTCACCAAGCGCGCGGAAAGCCCGTACGATCCCTTTGGCGCGGCGCACTCCTCGACCTCGATCTCGGCCGGCCTCGGCATGGCCGTGGCGCGCGATCTGGAGGGCGGGCACAACAACGTCATCGCGGTGATCGGCGACGGCGCGATGTCGGCCGGCATGGCGTTCGAGGCCATGAACAATGCGGGCGCGTTGGATGCCCGCCTGATCGTGATCCTGAACGACAACGACATGTCGATCGCCCCGCCCACGGGCGCCATGAGCGCCTATCTCGCGCGCATGGGCTCGGGCCGCGCCGCACAAGGGCTGCGCGACATCGGCAAGCGGCTGACCGCTTATCTCGGCAAGCGCGCCGACCGCGCCATCACGCGCGCCGTGGAACACGCGCGCGGCTACATGACGGGCGGCACGCTGTTCGAGGAACTCGGCTTCTTCCACATCGGCCCGATCGACGGGCACAATCTCGAGCACCTGATCCCCGTGCTCAAGAACGTCCGCGACAACGGCACGGGGCCGGTGCTGATCCATGTGGTGACGCAGAAGGGCAAGGGCTACGCGCCCGCCGAAGCCGCTTCCGACAAGTATCACGGCGTGAACCGCTTCGACGTGATCACCGGCGCCCAGGCGTCCGCGCCCGCGAACGCGCCGAGCTACACCCGCGTCTTCGCCGAAAGCCTGGTCAAGGAAGCGGAGGCCGACGACCGCATCGTGGCCATCACCGCGGCCATGCCGTCGGGCACCGGGCTCGACCTCTTCGGTCAGGCCTTTCCCAAGCGCACCTTCGATGTCGGCATCGCCGAGCAGCACGCGGTGACGTTCGCCGCCGGCCTCGCGACCGAGGGCTACAAGCCCTTCTGCGCCATCTATTCCACCTTCCTCCAGCGCGCTTACGACCAGCTCGTCCACGATGTGGCGATCCAGAAGCTGCCCGTGCGCTTCGCCATCGACCGCGCAGGCTTCGTGGGCGCCGACGGGCCGACCCATTGCGGCGCGTTCGACACCGCCTATCTCTGCTGCCTGCCCGACATGGTTGTCATGGCGCCCGCCGACGAGGCCGAATTGCGCCACATGGTGCGCACTGCGGCAAGCTATGACGACGGCCCCATCGCCTTCCGCTACCCGCGCGGCAACGGCGTGGGCGTGGACCTGCCCGAGCGCGGCGAAGTGCTGGAGATCGGGAAAGGCCGCGTCCTTCGCGAGGGCTCGAAGGTGGCTCTCCTGTCCTTCGGCACGCGGCTGGCCGACTGCATGCAGGCGGCCGAGGAATTGGCGGCGGCGGGCCTTTCCACCACGGTGGCCGACGCCCGCTTCGCCAAGCCGCTGGACGAGGCGCTGATCGCACGCCTCGCGCGCGACCACGAGGTGCTCGTCACCGTAGAGGAAGGCTCGACCGGCGGTTTCGGCGCGCAGGTGCTGCATTTCCTCGCAGGTGCCGGCCTGCTCGACCGCGGCCTTCGCATCCGCACGCTGGTGCTGCCCGACAGCTTCGTGGACCAGGCCAAGCCGGAAAAGATGCTCGCGGATGCCGGGCTGGATGCTGCCGGCATCGTGCGCACCGTGCATGCGGCACTCGGTTCCGCAGCGCACGCCAAGCTCGCCTGATCGCTCCATGCGGCTCGACGAGGCGCTCGTTCGCCGCGGGCTCGCGCCCTCCCGCTCCCGTGCGCGAGACGCCATCCTGCGCGGCACCGTTCGCTTGGGTGCTGCGGTCTGCCGCAAGCCCGCGGCCCATGTGGGCGAGGGGGACGCGCTTGAGGTGGATGACCCCGCGGGCGCCTATGTTTCCCGCGCCGCCCTCAAGCTCATCGCGGGTCTCGACGCGTTCGGTCTCGATCCCGCGGGCGCCCGCGCGCTCGACATCGGCGCCTCCACCGGCGGCTTCACGCAGGTTCTCCTGGAGCGCGGCGCAGCAAGCGTGACGGCGGTCGATGTCGGGCACGGCCAGATGGCCGGGGCTTTGCTGGCGGATCCGCGCGTCACCCTGCATGAAGGCCTGAACGCCCGCGATGTGACGCTTGCGCATTGCGGCGGCGAGCGGCCGGAATTTCTGGTCTGCGACGTGAGCTTCATCTCGCTCAGCTTGGCGCTGCCCCCGGCACTCGAGATCGCCGCGCCTCAGGCTGCCGCCGTGCTGCTCGTCAAGCCGCAATTCGAGGTGGGCCGCGAGGGCATCGGCAAAGGCGGTCTCCTGCGCGACGCGCAAGACGGCCCGCGCACCGCCGAGCGCCTGGCGGCCTGGCTCGACGCCCGGCCCGGCTGGCGCTCGCTCGGGCTGCATCCCTCGCCCGTCGAGGGCGGCGACGGCAACCGCGAATGGCTGCTCGGCGGAAGGAAAGACCGATGAGCGAACTCCTGCGCATCGCGCGTCTCGGCTCGGGCGGCGACGGGGTGGCCGACCGCGCCGGCTCACCCGTCTTCGTGCCTTTTGCCCTGCCGGGTGAACTCGTTGAAGTGGAAGGTGAAGGGGAGGGGGCTCGGCTTCTTTCCGTGCGCGAGGCATCGGCCGAACGCATCGAACCCGTCTGCCGCCACTTCGGGGATTGCGGCAGCTGCTCGCTGCAACACCTTGAGGAACAAGGCTATCGCGCCTGGAAGCGCGAGCGCGTGGTGGCGGCGCTTGCCTCCGCCGGCATTGAGGCGGACGTGGCGCCGCTCGTGCCCTGCGCGCCCCGCTCGCGCCGCCGCGTGGCCTTCACCGCGCGGCTGGTGGAAAAGGGCGCGCTGCTCGGCTTCAACCGCGTGCGGTCCCACGCCATCGTGGATCTGGGCGAGAACTGGATCGCGCTGCCGCAGATCGTCGACGCCATGCCCGCGCTGCGCACGCTGGTGGAGCGCATCGCCAAGACGCGCGACAGCTTCCGCCTTTCCGTCACCGCCACCGCTTCCGGGCTCGATGTCGCGGCCGAAGGGTCGGGCAAGCTCGACGATCGCGCCCGCCGGGTGGCAGCCGATCATGCGGTGTCAATCGGGCTCGCGCGGCTGACGGTCGACGGCGAGATCGTGCTCGAACCGCGCAAGCCCGTGGTCATGATGGGCAAGGCCGCCGTTCACTTGGCACCTGGCGGTTTCCTGCAGGCGGTGGCCGAGACGGAAGACGCGATGGCCGCTCTCGTCACGGCCCACTTCGCCAAGGCCCGCCACGTGGCCGACCTCTTCGCGGGTGCTGGCGCCTTCACCTTCCGCCTAGCCGAAACCGCGCGCGTACACGCGGTCGAATCCGACGCGCAGGCCATCGCGGTGCTCGACCGCGCCGCGCGCTCCACCCCCGGCCTCAAGCCCATCACGCCCGAGCGCCGCGACCTCTTCCGCCGCCCGCTGACGGCCAAGGAGCTGTCGGCCTTCGACGCCGTGGTCTTCGACCCCCCGCGTGCGGGCGCAGAAGCCCAGGCTCGCGAAATCGCAAAATCCCCCGTCCCGCGCGTTGCCGCCGTGTCCTGCAACCCCGCCACACTCGCGCGCGACCTCAAGCTCCTCATCACCGCTGGCTATCGCCTCACGAGCGTAACCCCGCTCGACCAGTTCCTGTGGTCGAGCCATGTGGAGGCGGTGGCGCTGTTGGAAAAGCCCAAAACCCGGCGCTAGAGGAACAGCACGGCGACCACGACCAGATAAACGAGCGTCATCGCCTCATACCCGCGTGCCGCCGACCGTGATGCCATCCATCCGCAGATGCGGCTGGCCGACGCCCACCGGCACGCCCTGGCCAGCCTTGCCGCACATGCCGATGCCGGTGTCGAGCTTGGGGTCGTTGCCGATCATGGAAACGCGGTGCATCGCGTCGGGGCCGTTGCCGATCAGCATGGCGCCCTTGATGGGCTGGGTGACCACGCCATCCTCGATCATGTAGGCTTCGGTGCAACCGAACACGAACTTGCCCGACGTGATGTCGACTTGGCCGCCGCCGAAGGACACGGCGTAGATGCCGTGCTTGACGGAGGCGATGATCTCTTCGGGCGTTTTGTCGCCGCCGGTCATGAAGGTGTTGGTCATGCGCGGCATGGGCTGATGGGCGTAGGATTCGCGGCGGCCGTTGCCGGTCGCGGCGACGCCCATCAGGCGCGCATTCTGGCGGTCCTGCATGTAGCCGACGAGCCTGCCGTCCTCGATCAGGACGTTGCGGGCGGAAGGGGTGCCTTCGTCGTCGATCGTGAGCGAGCCGCGGCGTTCGCCGATGGTGCCGTCGTCGACAACGGTGACGCCTTTGCTCGCCACCTGCTGGCCCATCAGGCCGGCGAAGGCCGACGTCTTCTTGCGGTTGAAGTCGCCTTCCAGCCCGTGGCCGACGGCTTCGTGCAGCATCACGCCGGGCCAGCCCGACGAAAGCACGATGTCGAAGGTGCCGGCAGGGGCGGGCACGGCTTCCAAGTTGACGAGCGCCTGGCGCAGCGCCTCGCGTGCCGCGTCCTGCCAGGCCTCGGTCGCGACGAATTCGCCGAAGCCCTTGCGGCCGCCCATGCCATAGGAGCCGGTTTCCTGGCGGTCGCCGTCACCGACGACAACCGAGACGTTCAGCCGAACCAGCGGGCGGATGTCGGAAACGCTCTGGCCGTCGCCGCGGATGATTTCCACCTGCTGCCAGGAGGCAGCGAGCGAGGCGGTGACTTGGCGGACGCGGGGGTCTCGGGCCCGGACCCAGGCGTCGATCTCGGTCAAAAGCTCGGCCTTGGCCGCGAAGGAGGGCTCGCCGATCGGGTTCTCGTCGCCATAGAGGTGGCGGTTGGTGCGGGCGGGAGCATCAGACAGCGTGCCGGAATAGCCGGCTTTCACGGCGGACAAGGCACCCGATGCGCGCAGCAGGGCCGCTTCGGACAATTCGCTCGAATGAGCATAGCCCGCCGCCTCACCAGCAACCGCGCGCAGGCCAAAACCCTGGTCGGTGGAGAAGTTCGCGGTCTTGAGTCGGCCGTTGTCGAACATCAGCGCTTCGGATTCGCTGTATTCGAGATAGAGCTCGCCGTCGTCCGCGCCCTTCACCGTGTCGGCCACGATGGCGCGCACGGCGTCCGCGGAAATGTCGAACTGGTCGAGAAGCTTCGTGGTCATGCCGGGCCTATCTGGGAAAGCGTGTCGGGCCGGATGTAAGGAGGCGGAGGGTTTCCGGCAATGATGGGGTAAACGCGCGGGGCTCGTTGCCACGTCAGGCTATCGTGCGGTGAGCGTTGGGAGCCGTTGCCTCTCTCGCCTACGTCACGGCATGGATTCTCGGGTCGAGCCCGAGAAT